>NZ_JBQSVB010000001.1:0-934486 GCF_052376015.1 Ewingella sp. AOP8-B2-18 | reverse complement strand
TAAGGAAAGGAACCTTGTCAGGATTATTTACAGTGATTGATGCTTCTTTCTTATTACCTTCGTAAATAAGACGTGTGCCGCCAATGACAATCCCTGCTTGTACCGATGTGGTTATGAGCAGCAAAAATGCTGTGATAACCGTAACTCGCCATCTTTCCATGATGTTTACCCAATAAAATATCTTAAATAGATCAAGGGCAATATCTACCCCTGATCTGATATATCAAATCGCTTCTAAACCATTGTGTTTAATGACTGAGATTTATTGATATATAATTGTAAATTGGGCTGCACCTTCTGCTGCACCAGCGGTGACGGTACTAGAGAGAGAGACATAACGTGCCTTGAAATCAAGGTTATTAGCAGTAGTCTTTAAAGTATAGGCCGCTGAATCTTGATACAAACTAATCGGGTTATCATCTTTGTCATAAATTTTAATACCGACGCCAGTCGCTTTACCTGTACCAGTAGCAACGGCTAATACGGTATTATCACCCGCCACTTGCGTACCATCAAAACGCACTTTGGCACTGGTCACTGTTGAAGGGCAACCTGTTAATACCAAGGTGAATTTTTGAGCAGCAGATAAAGATCCAGATGTTGGAAACGCTGTAGTACCAATTTTACCCAGTTGAACATCCAGATTTTTGGATGCTGCACTAACAGTACATGGGTTACTAATAACGTCGCCCTTAAAATTTATAGTACCGTCAATAGCGAAAGCTGAAGAAGAGATTACAGAAGCAACCAACAAAGCAAGACCAGTAATATTTTTTTTCATTTCAAATTTCCTTTGAACATATGCATAGAGGACGCCGTCATTGGCGTTCGCATTGTTTTTGACAAAACCATCTGCCATTCCATTACTTTGTTCTTTAGAGGTTCCACCTCTTAAATAAACGGCTAAGTCATTACAGTAAATGCTCAACAATTCATTCCGAAGCAAAGTGGCTCTACTTTAGTTCCGCTAAAAAAAACTGTCAATAGACAGTCCATTATAATAAAAAACTTTAAATTAACCATTACAAATCAGTAGCTTGCTTTAAAAATTCGAACTTTTGCCTCCATTTAAATCTAAGTATTTTCTTACGCTACAATTAGTCTTTGCTTTTATATGAACGCCTGATATGAAAGCACTAACTTTTTATTCCAAGAAATATAGAAATTTTGAACGCATGCTCCATAAGCAATGTTTGGTTAGCATATAAAGCCAAATGTGTCATTTCAGTTTAAAATGAATTATTTGAATTAAAGCCTAGTATTTATATTAGCCCCTGACGTCAAGATACCTGTAAACACTCAAATCCACTGTCACATTAAGCCAGACGAGTTAACTAACTCACTAATAAAAGGCAACGATAACAGCCTTGTAGTTAACAATTAAACACGTAGAGGTATGGCTAAGCGAAGCCTTTACTTTAAAAGGAACTGGGTAAGATATTTCTAATGTTTAGCTTCTGTTTATACTACTGACCGAGATTGGAGAAAAATTAACAAAACAGGATGAGAGTGTTGTGAAAGAGAGGAAGAGGGAGTGGGAAAACAAATGCATCAAATTGAACATCAAGAGTAAAGGTGCCCTTGATGTTCATTTAACGTTGATAAGTCAGTACTGGAGAGAGGTGTCAGGCGGTAAGGCCGCCGTCAATAACTAACGTCTGGCCTGTCATGTAACGGGCACCCTCGCCGACCAGCCATGATACGGCATTGGCAATGTCTTCAGGTTGCCCCAATCTTCTCATCGGAATGAGGCTGCGAATGGCTGTCATTTTCTCTTTGGGTAGAGAGTGCAGCATTTCACTATCAATAAAGCCAGGTAATAAGCTATTGACCCGAATGCCAAACCTGCCTAACTCTACTGCGAGAGAGCGGCTCAAGCCGATCATGGCCGCTTTGCTGGCACTGTAGGCCGTCTGCCCAATATTGCCTTTAATGCCTGATACTGACGACATCATGACTATCGCCCCCTCCCTTTGCGCAATCATCGCGGGAAGCAAGGCCTTGTTCCAATTGAACACGGCATTAAGATTGGTATCCATCACCTGTCGCCAGTTGTCGGATGTCTGAAACATATGCAATGCATCAAGCGTAACGCCCGCGTTGTGAATGATGCCATAGGGAGCGCCAAGGCGTTGAATAAGCTGAGAAGCCGTGTCATTTACCGCCGCCTCATTCCGACCGTCACAGCGAATCCCTTCAACCTGCCCAGGTAATGACTCGCACAATGCCAGAAGTGATTGGCTTTGCTGTTCAGCACTCTGCCAGGTGAACACAACATTCCACTCTTTCGCCAGCTCGAGAACCGTCGCCCGGCCAATACCGCGGCTTCCGCCGGTGACCAAGATCCATTTGTCCAGCATTGGCTATTCACCCTTCTCACTAATGAATTCGCAAAGCTCACGTAGAGTGAGATCAGGTTGGTCAGCGAAAACGTCCGTTTCTATCGTAACGCTGAACTCTTTGTTGGCCAGAAGCATCAGTTCAACATAATCCAAACTGTCTAACTTGAGCTGTGAAAGGGGCATGTCTGGAGAAATGGACTCCATTTCGAGGTCTTTTGCTTCACACAGCATGGCGCAAACTTTGTTATAAACTTCATTGTAATCAATCATTTTAATTCCCTTAAAAGCTATGTTTTAGGTGTTTTATTCAGCGCCAAAAGTTGTCGCTTTCAATGTAATGGAGCTTCTTATCAACGCTTTCCTATCCACAAAAGCTTGGATAGCTACTCGCAAAATAAACCCGCTATGGCTTTTACCAACCATTAGCGCAGGTAAAATAGAGAAGCTCAGGGGTTCGGCGAAAACGGTTATGTCATCATGCGCTAACAGACTGGGAGAGAAATGCGTTTCGTGATGAGTTTGCACCATCTGCATTTGACTAAATACTGCCATCAAATCTGTACAATCCAGCTCTGGCAACACATCACGAACGCGGCACATGGTCTCTGGCGAGTGAATAAGCTGCTTAAACAGCAGAGCGTCTAGCACATTCCATGAGTTGAGACTCTGCCCGGTCATTGCAGACAATTGCCGCGACGATGTGAGCATTTCCAGCGTTGAGATCTGGCCATCCTCGGCCTCCGGGCCTTTAGTCAGGTCAGGTGCTGCGACCAGTTTGGCATTGATACACCCCTCCTGGCTTAGCGCATTACGCAGGGTGCTACGCAGTTGGATCTGGCCGTTGCGTGAGAGTTGCTCGGTCTCCAGCAGGTGGGCTTGCTGATAAAAAACCGGCTTATCCAAACGACAGCTAAACAGCAGGCTTTGATCCTGTGGCATGACAACGGGTGCCTGAATCCCCAGACTCGCTTTGATATCCAGCATGGCGCGCATGCCATGGATGCATAACACATCCAGCCCCAATTGGCGGGCTGCAGCTAAATTAAAGTGAATAGGATTGTTATCGCCGGAAAATGCCGCCCACTGCTCGGCATCTTGCAATTGGTACTGCATTGACATTACTCCCCCTTACCTATGATCAGGGCGGCGTTTGCTCCACCAAATCCAAAACTAAGATTCAGCGTATTTTTCACGTCGCCGCGACGGTGCCCTTCGACGATGTAATCAAGGTCACAATGGGGATCGGCAGTCTGCATATGATGAGTCGCGGGCATGATTTGATGCTCAAGCACCTGCAAACAGACGATACTTTCAAAGCTGCCTGCCGCGGCAATAAGGTGTCCGGAATAGGATTTAGTGCTGGAACAGGGGGTACTATAGGCGGCCTGTTCGCCGAGAGCCTGTTTGATGGCCTGTGTTTCGTTTAGGTCATTCAGCGGGGTTGAGGTTCCGTGCGCATTGATATAATCAATGTCATCGGGAGTTATCCCGGCCTGCGCCAATGCGCGGCGAATCGTTTCTACGCGAGCAATTTTGTCTTCCGCAGGGGCTGTGAAATCAAAGGCATCAGAGTAATTGCCATAACCTTTAATCTCGCCAAGGATCCTTGCTCCGCGCGCCAGGGCGCTTTGGCGATCTTCCAGACAGAGCACGGCTGCCCCCTCGCTCAAGACGAAGCCGTTCCGCTCGGAGCTAAACGGGCAACAGGCCTTAGTGATGTCCTGCGGCTCGCGGCATAGCGCCCCGAGAATATCGATATTCCAGGTCGACGAGTCAGAACGCAGCGACTCACCCGCCCCGGCCAGCATCATCTTGGCGCGCCCGGCTCGAATCAGTTCGAAAGCATCACCAATGGCGATGGTGCCAGTGGCACAAGCCGCCACCGGCGAGTTTTGATATCCCCTCAAGCCCCACAACAAACTGACCGCCGCCGTTGCTGAACTGGGCATCGAAAAGAAGCAACCAAAGGGTGAACCCATATTGTTGCGCAGGTAATCTTCATGCTGCACCTGCGTTTCATCCTGCCCAGCCCAGCCTGAGCCTATGATTGCGCCGCACTCAAGCAAATCGTAGAACTGCTCAGGGCGCTTTTCACCAAAGGCCATCTGCATGGCCTGTTGCGCGGAGAGTAAGGCCAGATGTGCAAAGCGCGGCAGCCGGCGACGGATCGCGGCGGGCACCGACTTAAGCGGCGGCTCATTATCAATCAGGCCGAAAAAGCGTGATTTAATCCCCGCCGCCGACCTGTCGTAGTAACGGTAGCCGAGGCGGTAATTCATGATAGCGTCCCAGCTTTCAGTGGCATTTGCTCCCATTGGCGTCACCGCGCCGTAACCTGTGATCACTACACGGCGTGGAGAATTCCCCGCGCCAGCAATATCCTTATTCATCTTGCATTCCTTTAAATTTCTGGCGGTTAAATCAAACTCCGCCCAACGCCAGCCAGAGTTTCATCGTGGCATAGAGATAGTTGTATTGCGTTTGCATCAGCGTATTTTCGCTGTTTAGCAAACTGTCCTGTGCATCAAGCAATGTCTGATAGGAAACCGCACCCGCGCGATACTGGCTGTTTGCCAGTTGCAGCCGCTGCTGGCTAAGTTGCAAATCAATCAATTGGCTCTGTTTCTGCTGTTGATAGGTCACGCGCTGCGACATGGCGTTATCCACGTCACTCAGAGCGCTATACACCTTGCTGCGAAATTGAATAGCTGCCCGTTGTACCTCAAGCTTTGACTGCTCAATGGTCAGCTGCACCCTATTCCATTCAATGAACGGCAGGGAAAGCGTGCTTCCCAGCGTGCGCACCGGATTACTGAACCACTGCTGAAAGGCCGTGGCTCCGGCCCCGAGTCCAGCACTTAAGGTCAGTTTGGGATAAAAATCGAGGCGTGCCACGTCTGACCCCGCGAGGGCTGCCCGAAGGTTCCACTCCGCGACCTGCACGTCCGGGCGCTTGGCGATGACCTCCAACGGCAAATGCTCTACGACCGCGACCGACTGATGAATATTTAACGTTGCTGGCTCCGCCTGTCTCTGATGAGGACCACGGTTAAACAGGATCGCCATCGCGTTGCGCGCTTCTTCGCGCTGCCGCTCGAGGTCACGCTGGTTCAAGCGGCGGTTGAGCACTGCCTGTTCCGCCTGCACCACGTCTAAACGGCTGACCTCCCCGGCGTTAAAGCGTGACATGGCCAAACGCTGAGAGCTTTCGGCGATATTAAGGCCTTGCTGGCCGTTAATAATTTGCTGGTTGAGACTACCCAACTGCCAATACAGCTGCGACAGCGTGCCAATCAGCGTCAGCGCCGTGGCCTGCCGGTCTTGCTCTGATGCCTTAGCCAACCATTCGGCCTGATCCCGGCTGCGTGCCAGCCTCCCCCACAAATCTAACTCATAGGAAGCGTTTAATGCGCCGTTGTAATTCTCATCAGCGTGGGCCGAGGTGCTGATATTTTTGCTATTGCTGGCCCCCAGCGACGCGGTGAAATCTGGCGTCATATTGGTCTTTCGCAGGCCTGCGGTCAGTTGGGCTTGCTGAAGCGCCAAAGTTGCCAGAGCCAAATCGTTATTGCTCTCCAACATGGCGTTAATGGCCCGGGAGAGCTGCGGGTCCTGAAAATTGTCCCACCAATGGGCGCTGTGGCTAAGGAAGGATGCGCCGGTTGAGCCGGTATTCTCGCTTGCGCGCCACTGTTCGGGGACGGATAACGTCGGGCGTTGATAGTCACTTTTGAGCGCGGGTCCACATCCCGACAGGCAGAGCAGCATGAGCAAACCAAGTATTTTTCTCATTCGCGAGCCAGTGCCTCCGTTGGGTGTAGACGGGCCGCGTTGCGAGCCGGGACAAAACCAAATCCCAAGCCAATCAAAGCGGAAAAGGCGCAGGCCATGACAATCGGTGGCCAGGTAAAGACCAGGGTGAAGGCATCCGTGATCTGGGCGAAAATCAGACCGGCAATGCCAGACCCGACAATGCCGATAGCGCCGCCTAGCGAGCAAATGACCATGGCTTCGATTATAAATTGCCGCATGATGTCGCCCGGGCGCGCGCCGACGGACAAACGAATGCCGATTTCATGCGTCCGCTCAGTCACCGACACCAGCATGATATTCATGACCCCCACTCCGCCCACCAGCAGCGAAATACCGGCAATGGCGGTGATCAGCAGCGTCATCGAGTCGGAGGCGCTTTGTATCGCTTTGGTCATTTGGTCATTGGTCATGGTGAAAAAGTCGCGTTGACCGTGTTCACGCTCCAGCAGTTTCTCAACTTTCTCCTGCACGTTAGCAATGGCATAGCCCTCGGCAACCCGCAGGGTGATTGACGCCAGCGGCTTATCTCCCGACATTCGCTGTAGCAGCGAGGTATAGGGCATCCAGGCTTGCAATAGGTCCCCGGCATATTTCGGGCCGGGCTTATTGGCAACGCCAATCACTCGAAAAGGCACACCGGCCAGTTGGATAATTTGCCCAATAGGCTCTTCGGAGTGAGGAAAAAGGGTGTTTTTGATATTGGTATCGATGACGATCACCGGCTCGCGCTCGTCCACGTCTTGCCGAGTAAAGCGACTGCCCGCGCTGAAAACGGCCCCCAGCACGTCAAAATACCCCTCACTAACGCCAGACAGGGAAGTTGAAACCTGCCTGCCACCGCGCACCGCCATTACTGACTTGCTGACCACGGGTGAAAGGCTGTCGACATAGGGCTGGCGCTGCAACAGTTCTACATCACTGATTTTCAGCGCCCATTGAAACTCCGGACGCATTTGTTCCCAGCTCAATCCGGGAAGTATTTCCAGAGTGCTGCTGCCCAACTGGCTGATTTCGCTAAGGATGCTCTGTCTCGCCCCTTCTCCTACCGCCACTGAAGAGACTACGGAGGAGATACCAATGATGATCCCGAGCATTGATAAAAACGCTCTGCCGCGATGGCCAAGCAGCGAACGCCACGCCATGCGGATAGACTCTTTTACATCTCGCCACGCGGGAGATCGGCCGGTGTCGACGGCCACGGGCAAGGCGGTGTTGATCGGAGCCTTTTGCCACTCTGGGTTCGCGCCGTCCGCCACAATTTCGCCATCGCTAATTTCAATAATCCGTTGGCACTGGCGGGCAATGCTACGGTCATGGGTAACGATAATCAGCGTGTGCCCTGCATGGTGCAGGCCGTGTAAAATGGCCATAAGCTCCTGCCCGCTGGTGCTATCGAGCGCCCCGGTCGGCTCATCGGCCAGAATAATATTCGCGCCATTCATCAATGCGCGGGCAATACTCACGCGCTGCTGTTGGCCACCAGAAAGCTGTGACGGGCAATGCAACATGCGCCCGGCAAGGCCCAGACGGGTTAATAAATGCTGTGATCTGAGTTCGCGCTCTGCGGCGGGCATGGCGGTGTATAACGCCGGAATAGAAACATTTTCCTGCGCGGTTAAGTAAGGTATCAGGTGATAACGCTGGAAAATAAAACCGATAAACTGGCTGCGCAGCTGCGCCAACTCGGCGCTGCTGGCGGAGCCGGTGGGGACGCTCATGATGTGCATTTCGCCCTGAGTCGGCTTGTCGAGACAACCAATAATGTTCATTAGCGTCGACTTTCCCGAACCGGATGCGCCAATGATGGCGACCATCTCGCCACGATGAATATTCAAGGAGATATTCTTCAATACCTCCACCTGCTCACTGCCAGAGACAAAGCTGCGGGAGATATGCTTGAGTTCGATCAGCGCTGTCGAATCAGCCATTTTCACTCTCCGTCATAGCTTCAGCCGCCGTCACCACCGACTCACCTTCTTGCAGCCCTTCAAGCACTTCCACGAACTGGCGATCGTTGATGCCAACGTTAATCAATCTTGACTCAGCGCGGCCATCTTTAAGCACTTGCACTTGATAGCGATTTTTACCCTGTTGCGGCCCGAGGGCGGTCACCGGCAGGCGCAGTGCGTTCTTCGCCTGCTCCACAACGATAAACACCTGCGCAGTCATCGAGGTGCGCAGCACGCCCTGTGGGTTGGCGACGTTGAACATTCCGTTGTAATAGACTGCGGAGGGTTGATCATCGAATGAGCTTTCGCCATTGCTGTCTTGCAATGCCTGAGTCGGCGCGTCTTGAATCGCCTGCATCTGGCTGTCATAGCGCCGTTGCGGTTCGGCGAGCACGTAAAACCACAGCGGCTGGCCGACTTTTACTTTTAGAATGTCCGTCTCGGAAATGCGGGTGTGGACCGACATAGTGCTGACGTCAGCGAGAACCAAAATGGTTGGTGCACTTTGCGAAGAAACGATGGTCTGCCCCTCTTGGGTAACAATCCCCAAGACGACACCATCGATGGGCGCGCCAATACGGGTAAAGCCCAGATTGGCTTGTGCCGTTTCTAGTGACATCTGCGCTTGCACTATCCCAGCCTGATTGACATCAATTTGCGCCTTTTGAGTGGCCACCTTGGCCTGTGCTTGTTCGAGGGTGCTGCGCGTCCCCGCCCCTTCTCTGTCGAGGCGCAACTGGCGATTGAGTTCCAACTGATATTGCTCAAGGGTGACCACCGCCGCCCTTTTTTGCGCCTCGGCGCTTGCCAGCTCTGCCTGAGACTTGCGCAATTCGCTAAGCTGCAACGTCGGGTCGATTTCAGCCAGCAGTTGGCCTTTCTGTACTCTCTCCCCTTGGCGGACATGAACCTTGGTCAATTGCCCATTGACCTGCGCCCCCACGTTGACTTGCAGAGAGGGTTTGAGGGTACCGGTCGCCAGCACCGTTTTCTCAATATCACCGCGGCTCACCGCGACCGTGGCAATCGAGGTGTCGCCGATGGCGCTTGCCTGACGCAGCCACGCGCCAACAATCAGCATGACAATGACGACAGTCACTACCGCCGCCGCTTTGCCGGGCTTGTTTTTCATTAAAGCGATAGCTCTTTTCATGCTGGCGTGGCCTCTTGACTCAGTTGAGCAATATGGCCGGAAGACATGCGGTAGACCTTGTCAAACAGCGCTAAGGTCGATTCGCTGTGGGTGACGGTGATCAGCGATTTGTTAAATTCGCGGCAGTGCTCGATTAAATAGGCCATGACCCGGTAAGCCGTCTCATCATCGAGATTGGCCGTGGGCTCATCCAGCACTAAGACTGGGCAATTGCTGTACATGGCTCTGGCTAGCAACAGGCGCTGGCGCTGTCCCAAAGAGAGCGCGGCATGACTTTCGCGGATCAGCGCGTGCTGTTTGCCCGGAAGCTGCTCAATTACCTCGTGCAACTTCAATCCCATCAGCGATTTATCAATGCGGCTCTGTTTTTCACCATCAACGTGGTTATCAAACAGCGTGATATTTTCCAGCACCGAGGCGCTAAACAAGATGTCCTCCTGGCTCTGCAAGAAAAACAGTTTCTGCAATTGCTGACTGTCTAATGCATCACCATCAGCCAATATTTCCCCCGACTGAGGGCTAACCAGCCCGGTAATAATTTTCAGCAAGGTGCTTTTACCAGCCCCTGACTCGCCGACAATGGCAATTTTTTCACCACGCTGGACGCTAAATGACAGCTGCTGCAAGAGAGGCTTGGCGGCATCATAAGCAAAATTGATCTGTCGATAGCTCAGGCACTGGTGAAAGTGAACCGCCGGGGCAGCACGCTGGCTCTCAGGCTCCACCTTGCTTGCGCCATGGGGGAACAAATCATTCGCGCGGGTATCGATGACATGGAGCTGGTTTTTTTGCAGCACTGAAAAGAAGATTTGCGTGATGTAATTAGTAAAAATTTGGCGCACAAAGCTATAGGCAAAAAACTCTCCCAGCGAGATAACATTGTTTTTCAGCAAAGGAAGCGCCAGCAGCATAAACAGCACCATTTCCAGACTACCGATAAACTGATACAGACTGCTTTTCACCTGCTCGTACATCTTTTGTTTTTGCTGGCAGATGAATAGCGATGATGCGTAGGTGGCGAAAACTTGCTGGCGCTGAGCACTGATACCCGCCGACTTTATAGTGGAAAAACCCTGAATGGTTTCCAGTAAGAAATCACTCTGTTCGGCGCTTTTGACCTGCAATTGCTGCGTGTAAAACCGGTCGCGATAAATCGCCCAGACGCTCACCAGCCCCATCAATGTCACCCCCACCGCCGACACCATCGCCAGCAGTGGACTCATATAACACATCACGCCGAAGGCAATGGCACCCACGATCCAGTCAGTTCGCAGGCCGTTATCAAGCTCGATTTTCTGCGCCGCGGCCAACTGCCAACTGGAGAAGCGACTGTAGATTTCGCCTGGGCTGCGCTTATCAAAAAAGCTTAAAGTGTTGCTGAGTAACCGTGAAAAGCCCGCCACGCTTTGCAAGACAACAAAACGCTTAATAAATCGCTCTGTGACACTTCTAACCACATAGGCCAGCAGGGTCGAGACAATAAAGGCGAGCAGGAAATAGAAATAGGGAAAATCAGCGTTACCCGCTGATGAAAACACCGTATTGATGGCGCTACTCACCATGATTGGCATGATGAAGAGCGTTAGCGACACCAGAAATGCCAGCACCATCAGGCCGTAGATACCGCGAATGGCCGCCGTTTGTTTGAGGCTCATGCACTCCAGCAGGCGAAAACGGCGATTGCGCTGCACGGCGGCAACGGCCTGTGGGTCAGGCGGCGTCTCTGAGTCAATCACCAACGCGTAGCCACTGATTTCTGCCTTAAGGGCCTCCACAGGCAGCAACTGTTCACCTATGCCGGGATTCATCACACAAACATAGTTGCCCTGCCGATAGGCCAGCAGCACATAGTGGCTAGCCCCATAATGGAGAATGGCGGGGAGTGGGATCTCAGCGAGCTCTTGCCGCTCGAACACCACCGGATAGGCCGGAATAGCCAATTCGGATAAAATTTCACATAGCGTCGACAAGGCAGTGCCGTGAGCCGAAGCGGGAAAACGCTCGCGAAGCTCTTCCAGAGAGATGCTGTTCCCCTGCGTTTCAGCAAGCATACTGATGCAGGCTAAGCCGCACTCGTTGGTTTCGCCCTGAAAAATTAATTTCGGAATAATATTATCCATAATTGACTGTTTTAACGTCCTGTTAAATTAATGCGCAGTAATGGGATCTCGGATGTTACTCATTAATAAAGTAGAGTGAATGTGCATGCCATAACATCCAATCATCGGCATGCTCTCTAATCGACTGTTCAATAATTTCTGGCATCTGCTGTTTTAATTGCCTGGCCTGCATCGGCGGATAAATCTTTATCTTCACGCCCCCTTCATAATAGAGATGATAAAACACCACCTGGGCGGATATCGCACGTGACAACCTCACAATGCCATTATGTAATTTGGCCGGGCGTTGAAATAATTGGCACGCCAATTTAGAGGTTTGCCCTTGGTAAGCGCCAAGAGTGAATTCAGGGGTAATATCGGGGAACAATATAATATTACGATCACCCTGCGCCGCGCCCATCACAGAAGAGAGTAAGTTTCCGGCGATAACATTGCTCTGGTCATGAATCGAACAGTAATCAAGGTTCAACCCGCCTAGTGTCAGCTCTTCAGGTGAATGAACCTGCTCGCCAAAGGAGGCAATCACTGTGGCTTTACCAGGATAAACCCCGGCTGCCACCATGGTCGCCAGAATGTCCGACACCATATGGAGCGGAGCCAGCATCACTGGCTGTCCCTGTCGATGTAAGGGTTCAACCACTGCATTAAGTTGCACGGTGCAGGCAGCAATCTCTTGAAGAACCTGAGCATTACGCCCATAGGTCGCGGCTTTCACCAGCCACTCGCGGCGCTGGGTTAACCAGATATAATCAAGGGGTTTACTGTCTTGCAGCAAGGACGCTTTATTCGCCCGCGCAACCTCGGCCCGCAGCCTGAGCCCACGTCCGGTCATGCCTAACGTTCGACTCATGTGCGGTAAAATGAAAAGCCAGCGATAGCGAATATACCGCAGTAAAAAATAGCTAATTCGCGTCCCAATACGCGGAAAGAGATCACCCACTCGCCGAAAATAAGTGGCAAGATTCATCCAGGCTAATAAGCATCGCAACAGCAGGAGTTTCATTACTGCTCCAGCGGACGGTCTGTATTCAGCAAGGATAATAACTGGTCAGCAAATTCAGGGAATGAACGATCCTGAATCGCTACCCACTTCTTAGCAACGATAAAAGTCGGTGTGACGGTGATATTATAATCGCGGGTCAACTGGGTCATATACGCCAGCTTCTCTTTCACGACAGGTGATTGGCGCGCTTTGTTGTATTCCGCCAGACTGATTTTGTTGCTTTTAAGCCAGGCTGTTAGCTGTGCGACATCACCTAAATCAATATTATCTTTATTGACTGCCTGATAAGCGCTATCACGATATTTGGCTTCTACGCCCATGGCATCAAGGGTGGCAAATACTGCGGCATAGCGCCCCAATCCGGACTGGTCGTCATAGCTTACATGCAAACGCACCAGCTTTTTCCCCGCAGGCAGTCGTTTTTCAAGCTGTTGGATATTTTCTTCATTCGATGCACAGTAATGGCAACCATAAGAGAGGATTTCAATAATATCCTGCCCATCTTCAATGATGCTGTTGGTGACGTTATCTGTACTGAGCGATGTTAATAAATCTTGAGAGGATTGTTCGTTTTTATTTAAAACAAACTGGTGAAAATAGGCCGTAGTGATCAAGGCAGAAATGACCGCAATGAAAATCGTATATAAGGTAACGGAGATTATTTTTTTACGCATGGTCCACTCAATCCTTGAGTATAGTGAGATAATTAAAAAAATGGGTACAAAGTTATAACTAACAATGTACCCAACTGACTAAATCAACTTATCGACTCATCAGTTTGCTAAACAGTTTGAACCCGAGCTAACGGTCATTTTCTTGTTGATAACACCGTGCTTATCAGTACAGGTTTTTACAGAATAGCATGCGACTTTACCGTTAGGGCCCATACTCTGCTCATAGGTGTTGTTGCAATAGCTTTTAAAAGTACCGCCAACGATGGTAGCTGCTTGTGACATAGTCATCTTTTTCATGGGTAATTTCCTTATATATAGTCAATTGTTACTGCTACATTTATTGGTTAACAATAACCAATATCCTTTTTTTCCTCTGTTAATTAAAATGAGGAAATATGTTCAAAGATAACAAGAAGAGTTATTGATAACGCTAATAACCTCTTGATGCGGCGCAGTATAACGACAGCATTTTAATGGAGCAATACTTTGGAAAGCGTATTTGCTAATAAAACCACATACATTAAATGCCTTTAATTGGGATATTTCTCGGTTATATATTCCAAGCATCGTGCATAAGAAACTCATGAGAATGAAATTCTTAGAAATTAAACAGTAGAGGCAATTATTTCTCGCTTAGAATTAACTAAGAAAAAAGGATCATTGGTTTAGATTTATTCTAATAAGCCGGGTAACTATTTTTTGAGAAAAAATGATTAAGCTGCGCTAAAGATCGCTATTACTGACTCCATCCGTTTGCCCAGAATACAAACGGATGGAATAAGGGAGGTAGAGATAAGAGAGGAAGGCGTGGATTTAGAAGCCCAAACTGTCCAACAAGTCATCAACTTGTTCTTGGGAAGCCACCACGCCGACGCCTTCTGTATTGAGTTGCGGGCCATTCAACAGACTGTCGTTTTCACGCTTGGCTTTAATGTTCTGCTCAGGAATGTTATCCATCAGCACGGACAGCAGCTGATTCTCAATCTCTTGGACCACGGTCATCATGCGTTTGATAACTTGCCCGGTTAAGTCCTGGAAGTCCTGCGCCATCATGATTTCCAACAACTGCGCATTGGTAAAACTGGTGTGCTCAGGAACTTCTTTCAGATAGCTGCGGGTATCCGTCACCAGCTCACGAGCATCGGACAGCTCGATTGGGTTTTCGAACCACTCGTCCCAGCGCGCATCCAGTTTCTTCGCCGCAGATTCAAGTTTGTTTTGGCGCGGTTGCGCCGCTTCAACACAGTTTAAAGCACGTTCTGCCGCCTGAGCGGTCATGGTGACAACGTAATCCAGACGATCGCGAGCATCAGGAATGGCTTCCGCTGCCTGGGCGATGGCTTGATCAAGCCCCAATTCGCGCATACTGTCGCGCAACATGCGTGTCAGTTGCCCAATCCGGGCGATAATATCGCCCGCGGTTGCTGCATCGTTTGCAGGCATTGTCATTCCTGGAGGAAGTAAGTCAGCCATATCTGCTCCTACATGCCTAGTTTTTCAAAAATTTTGCCGAGCTTCTCTTCCAGAGTCGCGGCAGTAAATGGCTTAACGACATAGCCACTGGCGCCAGCCTGAGCGGCTGCCACAATGTTCTCTTTCTTGGCTTCTGCGGTGACCATTAGCACCGGCATTTTTGCCAATGCGGCGTCGGCGCGGATAGTTTTCAGCAGATCAAGACCGTCCATGTTTGGCATGTTCCAGTCAGACACCACGAAGTCGAAACCACCGGCACGCAATTTGTTCAGTGCATCAACGCCATCCTCGGCTTCTTCCACATTCTGGAAACCAAGTTCTTTCAGCAGGTTGCGTACGATGCGGCGCATAGTTGAAAAGTCATCTACCACCAGAAAACGCAGATTTGGATCGGCCATGTTTTAGTGCTCCTAAATTGTGCTGCTTCATCACCCTAGCGGGATGAAAAATTAAATACGTAAAGCCTGTCCGGCTGATATTTGTGCCAGCATGCGCTGGCTTATTTGGCTGAGATCCACCACCTCGTTGACCCCACCGGAGGCGATCGCCTCGCGGGGCATCCCGAACACCACACAACTGGCTTCGTTTTGTGCCAGGGTATAGGCCCCGGCGCGGTGCATCTCCAGCATGCCGGCAGCGCCGTCATTGCCCATTCCTGTCAGGATCACCCCAACAGCATTGCGTCCGGCGAATTGCGCCACCGAACGGAATAACACGTCAACCGACGGACGATGGCGATTCACCGCCGGGCCGTCGTTTAACTTAACCTGATAGTTTGCCCCGCTGCGGGTCAGCTCCATATGCCTGTCCCCCGGCGCGATGTAAGCATGTCCCGGCAGCACACGCTCGCCGTCTTCCGCCTCTTTCACCGTGATTTGGCAAAGCTTGTTCAGCCGGTCAGCAAAAGAGCGGGTAAACCCAGGCGGCATATGCTGAGTGATCATCAGTGCCGGGCAGGTCGGCGGCAACGGCTGTAACACGTGGCGAATCGCCTCGGTCCCGCCGGTAGATGAGCCAATGGCAATTAACTTCTCACTACTGAGCAGCGGCGTATGGCTCAGCATGCGCGGCATATCAGCATTGACGTTCTTATTCAGCCGCGCCTTTGACGCCGTGCGGATCTTGTCGGCAATCAGTTCGCTATAGGCCAGCATGCCTTCTCGGATCCCCAACTGCGGCTTGGTGACAAAATCAATGGCCCCCAGCTCCAGCGCCCGTAAGGTAATTTCCGACCCCTGCCCGGTTAAAGAAGAAACCATCACCACCGGCATCGGGCGCAGGCGCATCAATTTTTCGAGAAAATCCAGTCCGTCCATGCGCGGCATTTCGACGTCAAGCGTCAAAACCTGCGGATTGAATTTTTTTATCAGGTCGCGCGCAACCAGCGGATCAGGCGCGGTTGCCACCATTTCCATATCCGGATGACTGTTGATAATTTCGGTCATCAACTGCCGCATCAACGCCGAGTCATCGACACTCAACACTCTGATTTTATTCATTACCTCTCCTTGGCGAGACCGTAAACAGTTTGGCCACGCAAATAAAATTCCCGGCTAATCTGGCTGAAGTTTTCGGAATGTCCGGCAAACATCAGGCCGCCCGGTTTTAGTAACGGAACAAATCGGCGTAAGATTTTTTCCTGCGTCTGTTTGTCGAAGTAGATCATCACGTTCCGACAAAAAATCGCATCAAATGGCCCATTAAGCTGCCAATGGCCAGCCAGCAAGTTGATCTGCTGAAAAGCCACCATTTGCGCCAGCTCCGGGCGAACGCGCACCAACCCACTGTGCGGGCCTGTGCCTTTCAGGAAGAACTTTTGCATCTGCTGGGCACTGAGCGTGCGCAACTCTTCCTGACGGTAGACGCCAGCAACGGCCTTCTCTAATACCTGCGTATCAATGTCGCTGGCATGAATGCTGCAACTGGCCATTCTTGGCCCCAGTGCTTCACTCAGGGTCATGGCGATGGAGTAAGGCTCTTCCCCGGTTGAGGCGGCGGTACTCCAGACGCTGTAATTGTTCGGCCGAGAGCGAGCATGTTCAGCGAGAATAGGAAAATGATGAGCTTCGCGAAAAAAAGCCGTCAGGTTGGTGGTTAAAGCATTAATAAATGCCTGCCATTCGGCGCTATTCGCATCACTTTCCAGCATCGCCAGATACTGGCCAAAATCATTAATTCCTAGAATTCGCAATCGACGAACCAGTCGGTTGTAAACCATCTCTCTTTTGTGATCCGCCAGAACGATACCGGCGCGCTGATAGATAAGCTCACTGATACGGCGAAAATGGATGTCCGACAGCGGTAGCCGTTGGATCATTTGCGCCATAATTGACGCGTTATCCGGAACATGGTTTGAATTAGGAGCACTCATAATGCGGACTCCTTAAACGACAGATTCTGTTGCTGTTGCCCAAATGGCTTTCCCTACTCTCATTACCGACGCATCAGAGGCGGAAACCGCCCCTGTCATGCTATTGCTACTGTTAAATGCTCAATGACTTACTGCTTAGAAGGTTTCCCAGTTTTCAGTCAGGTTGTTGCTAGCGGCACCTTTGCCAGCTGGCGAGGAAGAAAGATTTGGCGTTAGCAAAGGTTGACGAGCCGAGGTAGTGGTCGGGCGAACGACATTCACCTGATGCTGGCCAAGGCTGAATACCGCCACGGACTGCGTCAACAGGCTTGCCTGCTCTTCTAACGCCGCGGAGGCCGAGGCTGATTCTTCAACCAACGCGGCGTTCTGCTGGGTTACGCGGTCCATTTCGGTAATGGCCTGCGCCACTTGCTCGATGCCACGGCTCTGTTCATCAGAAGCAGAGGTGATTTCGCCCATAATGTCGGTCACGCGGGTGACGGCGCTGACCATATCACTCATGGTTTCACCGGCGCTTTCGGCCAGAACGGAACCGGTATTAATGCGGCTTACCGAGTCATCAATCAGGCCTTTAATCTCTTTCGCCGCCTGAGCGCTGCGCTGCGCCAGACTGCGCACTTCCCCAGCAACCACGGCAAATCCGCGGCCTTGCTCACCGGCGCGGGCAGCTTCAACCGCCGCGTTCAGTGCAAGAATGTTTGTCTGGAAAGCAATACCGTCGATAACGCCGGTAATGTCGGTAATTTTCTTCGAACTAGCGGCGATATCGCTCATGGTTTGCACCACGTTAGACACCACTTTGCCGCCCTTCTGCGCCGTTTTGGAGGCACTTAGTGCAAGCTGGCTCGCCTGGCGCGCGTTTTCGGCGTTTTGTTTCACCGTCGCGGTCAGTTGCTCCATGCTGGCGGCCGTTTCTTCCAAAGAAGACGCCTGCTGTTCGGTGCGTGAAGAGAGATCGTTGTTACCCGCAGAGATTTCACTGGCGCCGCTATAGATAGCGTCCGCGCCCTGACGCACGCCAGACACCGTGCGGATCAACTCGCTTTGCATGTCTTTGATGCTTTCAGCCAGCAGACCAATTTCGTTACGGCTTTCCACCGTCACTTCCTGCGTCAAGTCGCCGCGAGCAATGTGCTGAATGCTTTCCACCAGTGAACGCAGTGGGTGAACCAACACGCGCTGCACGCCGAACCACGCCAGGCCGATAAACAGCACCAGCACCGTCAGGATCACACCCAGCACCCAAAGTGAGCTGCTAAAGGAGTTTTCGCTGACGTTAACCGCGTGGTTATACAGTTTGTCGTTTTGGTCGATATAGTTGACGAATGCTTTCTCAAATCCGTCCTGATATTGCTGGGTCGGCTGTTCGAAGAAGTCATTGATGCGTCCCAAGCCGATAAGGTCAATCAGCTCGCTCAGCGCGCCGTTAAGAACGTCATAATTCTTTTTAATATCAGCCGCTAATGCCGGATTTTGGCTCGCATCGCTAGGAATTTTTTGATATTTGGCGTAGTGCTCGCCGGCAACTTTCAAATCCTTTTGCGCGACGTCGATAAGCTCTTTAACTGTCGCCCCACTCCCCATTTGGTTGGCATCGAGCATAAAGCGAATGCCCGCGCGGTTGAGTGTGTTACGGGTTTGCAGAAGATAAATCCAACTGGCATTTAACTCAGCCTGTTGCACACGAATTTGCTGCGAAGTGGCGAAGTTATCTTTATCGGTTTTAAGCGATTTGAAGAACAGCCCACCAGAAACCAACTGTAACGCCCCAAAGACCACCAGTAAGACAACGATGGCCGTGACCACTTTCATACGCTTAAACATCATGTTGTGCCTTTTTCCATTAATTCATCTACAGAGGGTTATCGGCAGGGCGATGTATAACTTGAGAGCGGTTTTGTAAAACCGCTTAAAACGAGTTCACGGTCAAGGTCAAAACCTTGCTGTTTCAGTGGAGTGCTATTGTGCTCCTCCCCCTGGCAAGGGGGAGGCTGGGAGGGGGTATTGCATAAAAGTCAGCGGGTTAAAGTAAATTCGAGTTAGGTTTACTCCTTCTCTTCTCAGAGGAGAAGGCTGGGATGAGGAGTGGTTTAACTCAACACTCAATGCGGCAAACCCCACACCCCACCTGACCTCCCCTCATGAAAGAGGAGAGATAAAACCAAGCTAAATCAAGCTTTTGCCACACTTTCTACCAGTGCCATTTCTTCGCTGCTCAGCAACTTCTCGATGTCGACCAAAATCAACATCCGATCGCCCAGTGAACCAAGGCCCGTTAAGTATTCGGTAGAAAGCGTCACCGCGAACTCTGGCGCAGGGCGAATTTGCTCCTGAGTCAGCGACAGCACGTCAGACACGCCGTCAACCACAATACCCACTACCCGGTTTTCGAAGTTCAGCACGATAACCACGGTGTTTTCATTATATTCAACGTTCTGCTGGGCGAACTTAACCCGCAGGTCGATAATTGGAACGATGACGCCGCGCAGGTTGGTGACGCCCTTGATGAATGCTGGCGTGTTGGCGATACGGGTTACCTGATCGTAACCACGGATCTCCTGCACTTTGAGAATATCGATACCGTATTCTTCATCACCCAGCGTAAAAATCAGGAATTCCTGTCCTACCGTTTCACCTGCCATTTTTGTCACGGTTGCAAGTCCGGCCATGTTATTCACCCTTCATCGTTCGGCTAAAATTGAGCCTCACCGGCGTCACCAGTGAGGGCTTTTTCGTTTTAAATTTTTATGCAACGGCCGAGTCGACGGCACGTTTGTCACGGTTAAGCGCCTGCAGGGCTGATACATCAACAATCAGCGCCACGCTGCCGTCGCCCAAAATGGTCGCGGCGGAAATCCCCGGTACTTTGCGATAGTTACTCTCGAGGTTTTTCACCACCACTTGATGCTGACCGATCAACTGATCCACCAGCAGCGCGTAGCGGCGTCCGGCACTTTGCAGGATCACCACGATGGCCTGCGTCGCCTCGGTTTTCGCCCCGGTCACGTCAAACACGTTGTACAACTCGACCAGCGGCAGATATTCGCCACGCACTTGCAGAACGCGCTCGCCACCGGCCAGCGGATGTAAGTCTTCAGCCAAAGGTTGCAGAGATTCCATCACCGCGTTTAATGGCAGGATAAACACCTCTTCGCCGACTTTGACGGACATACCGTCCAGAATCGCCAGCGTCAGCGGCAGAAGAATGCGGATGGTGGTGCCTTTACCCTGTTGAGAATGGATTTCAACGTGACCGCCCATCTCCTGGATATTTCGTTTCACCACGTCCATGCCCACGCCACGGCCTGAAACGTCAGTCACTTTTTCCGCAGTCGAGAAACCTGGCGCGAAGATAAGCATCCCGACTTCTTCATCACTCATATTGTCGTTGACGTTCATCCCCTGCGACGCGGCTTTGGCCAAAATCTTCTCGCGGTTCAGACCCGCACCGTCATCTACCACTTCAATGCAGATATTCCCGCCCTGATGTTCTGCGGAAAGGGTCAGATTGCCCGTCGGATGCTTGCCGTTGGCGATACGCACGTCGGGAGACTCCACGCCGTGGTCCAGACTGTTACGCACCAGGTGGGTTAATGGGTCGATGATTCTTTCGATCAGGCTCTTGTCCAGCTCGGTCGAACTGCCGAGCAGCGTCAATTCAATCTGCTTGTTCAGCTTGCTGGCAAGGTCACGGACAAGACGCGGGAAGCGACTGAAAACGTACTCCATCGGCATCATACGAATGGACATCACCGACTCTTGCAGGTCACGCGCGTTGCGCTCCAACTGCCCCATACTGTTGAGCAAATCGCTGTGGGCCACCGGGTCCAGCAGGTCAGAACGCTGGGCCAGCATAGACTGTGTTATGACCAATTCGCCGACTAAGTTAATCAGCTGATCCACCTTCTCAACCGCCACGCGGATGCTGGTTGATTCAGCGGCTTTTGGCGCGCGCGCTTTCGCCGGTGGCGCCGAGTCAGGCACGACAGCCAGAGCGGGCGCAGCGCGCGGCGCGGCTTCCTCAATTGGCGCGACAGGTTGCGCGGCCACGGCCTGTGGTTCAGCAACGGCCGGCTCGACGTCATTGGCGGCGGGCTGGCTAAAGCTGATTTGTTCAGGTTCGATAACAAAGCAAAGCACGGCGCTGATGTCGTCTTCGCTCAGCGTGGTGTTGAGGGTCGCTTCGACGCTATTCGCTGTCTGTACGGCGTCCTGCACCTCGCCAAGATTGCCCAGCTCTTCCAGCATCAGCGGCACTTCGGCCTCTTTCAAGCCAGAAAGCAGAATGCGTAAACCGCCGCTCGAGGCCGCCGTCGGCGCAGAGTTCACCGCCGCTGACTCCGTCACAACGTGAAGATCGACCGTCGGTGCGCCCTGCAGCTGTGCTTGAGCTTCAAGCGCCAGTTGGCGCAGCGCGGCGCAGATGTATTCGAAGCTTTCAGCATCAGGGTCCTGAGAGGATTTATAGGCGTCCAGTTGCTCCTGCATAATGTCTTTCGTTTCCAAAAACAGGTTGATGATGTCAGTGCTCAGGCTCATTTCTGCGCGTCGTGCACCGTCGAGCAGGTTTTCCAATAAATGGGTGGTTTCCTGCAGAACTGAGAATCCAAAGGTGGCGGCCCCGCCTTTAATCGAGTGCGCCGCGCGGAAAATCGCGTTGAGCTGCTCGATATCAGGCGTCTGGGGGTCAAGCAGCAACAGGTGTTGCTCCATATCCGCCAGCAGTTCGTCTGCTTCATCGAAAAACGTTTGGTAAAAATCACTAATATCCATGCTCACGTGATCACCTCTGCTGTGAATCGCGGCTTGCCGATGATGCCGGTTGCGCCGTAACGTCCGCCGCGGCAGGGATCGCCGTGGTTGGTCTGTTAGACGAAGAAGAACTTTCCGGAGTCACCGTCTCACTCTTGGGTTGTTGTTGTTCTTGTGAGGGCTGCGTCGGTAAAGATTGCCCTGATGTTGGTGGTGTTGTTGATTCTGTTGGCGGTTCCTTGGATGTCAGGTGCGGCGCGAAAGCCGATGACGCCTTGGCGCTTGGTGGCTCAAACGGGGCCGGAGCCTGAGTGTCACTGCCCGGAACCATCTTTTTCAATTCGCCCGCGTCGCTAATGGTGACGGCTTCACCCTCGCTGTTTTCGCGCTCGATGGC
Source organism: Ewingella sp. AOP8-B2-18 (assembly GCF_052376015.1). NCBI lineage: Bacteria > Pseudomonadati > Pseudomonadota > Gammaproteobacteria > Enterobacterales > Yersiniaceae > Ewingella > Ewingella sp. AOP8-B2-18. The sequence continues at coordinate 912,439 of NZ_JBQSVB010000001.1, read as the reverse complement.
CTCTTCGGCATGTTTATTCAGCACTAAAATACTGATGCGACGGTTAATCGCGTCGCCGGACGGATGGTCTTTCAGCTGCATGGTGGAACCCATGCCCATCACGCGCAGCACTTTGCCTTCGCTCAGGCCACCGGCGGTTAATTCACGGCGCGAGGCGTTGGCGCGATCGGTCGACAGTTCCCAGTTGCTGTAGCCGCGTTCGCCCATGGCGTACGGCATATCATCGGTATGACCGGCGAGGCTTATCTTGTTGGGAAAATCATCCAGCACCGGAGCAATCGCCCGCAAGATATAGCGCATATAAGGCTCTACCGTGGCGCTGCCCAGTTGGAACATCGGGCGGTTCTGGCTATCGATAATCTGGATACGCAGCCCCTGCTCCGTGAGGTTAATCATCAGGTGCGGGCGCAAATCTTTCAGACGCGGATCGGAAATCAGCATCTGCTCTAGCTTCTCTTGCAGGCGCTGCAAATCACCGATTTCACGCTGGTCGCCCTGCGACTGGATCATCTTATGCACTTCGCCATCCTGCTGGGTTGGGTCATCCCCGCCGCCCGGAATCGGGCTGGTGGCGTCACTGCTGCGCGGACCATTGGTAATGGCCACGGCCAATGGCGTACGGAAGTATTCAGCAATCTGCACCAGCTCTTTCGGGCTGGAAATGGAGATAAGCCACATCACCAGGAAGAATGCCATCATCGCCGTCATAAAGTCGGCATAAGCAATCTTCCACGACCCGCCGTGATGCCCGCCGCCGTGCTTGGCCTTTTTCCTGCGCACCACAACGATGGGATGACTCTGATGCTTCATACGTTTTCTTCTTCCGCTTGCTTGTTAGGCGATTTGACCTGACGAACGTGATCTTCGAGTTCGACGAATGAAGGACGCTCGGAGGTGTAAAGCGTTTTACGACCAAACTCGACGGCAATCTGCGGCGCATAGCCATTCAGGCTTGAAAGCAAAGTCACTTTGATGCACTGCATCATCTTGGTGTTCTCAGCACATTTCTGACGCAACACTGCTGCCAGCGGGGAGACAAAGCCGTAGGCCAGCAAAATACCAAGGAAGGTGCCGACCATCGCGTGGGCAATCAAAGCACCCAACTCAGCCGCCGGACGGTCTGCGGCGGCCAGGGTATGAACAATCCCCATGACCGCGGCCACGATGCCGAACGCTGGGAGTGAATCTCCCACCAGCGCTAGACTGTTGGCGGGCACTTCGCTCTCTTGCTCGTAGGTTTCAATCTCTTCATCCATCAACGCTTCGATTTCAAAAGCATTCATGTTGCCGCTGACCATCAGGCGTAAATAGTCCGTGAGAAATTCCACCAAATGTTTATCGGCAAGAATGCGCGGATAATTAGTGAAAATGTCGCTTTCCTGCGGATTATCGATGTCGTTTTCCAGCGATAGCATCCCCTGTTGGCGCGATTTGGCGAGTAAACGATAGAGCAGCGCCATCAGATCCATATACAGCGCCTTGCTGTAACGCGATGCGCGGAACAGTTTCGGCAGTGCGCGAAGCGTTGATTTGATGGCTTTGCCGTTGTTACCAACCAGAAACGCACCAATACCGGCGCCGCCGATGATCAGCAGTTCTGCGGGCTGATAAAGCGCGCCCAGCTCGCCGCCAACCAGCATGAAGCCGCCAAAGACTGAGCCCAGGACCACGATGTAACCGATGAGTACTAGCACGATAATTCCTTAATTCGATGTGGCTTTTGGGTATAGGCCAGACCAGGGAAAGCGCGCTTGAGGAGAGAATTGAGGTTTTTGTATCGTCAGGAGACAATAAAAAACGATCGGGGATGTTGGGGAGGTATTGTAAAGAGTGGCATTTCACCACTCTTTATCATCACGTTACCTGTCGCACTCTGCTGCCCACATCATCTCAAACTGCGCGCTTGACCTTTTCGTCCAGCTCTTGAGATGTACTATCGGCAGCTTCCGGGGAAAGTTTACGTTTTTTTACTGCTCGTGAAGGTGGTTGGCAAAGACTGCACACAAAACCGTGACGTGGCTGATGTGCATGGGTAATAAAAGAACCATCGCAGCAGTTGCAAGAAGAGAGTTGCAGCATGCCGCTGTCAACAAATCGAACCAATGTCCACGCACGGGTCAGGGCCAAAATCGGCGCTTCACCCGGCTGCTCTGGACACTGCTCCAGATACAGACGATATGCCTTGATAACCGCCTCAACGCCATTGCAATGCCCGCTCTTCATCAGGAAGGTGTAGGCGTTGTAGAACATCGAGGAGTGAATGTTTTGTTCCCACGTCATGAACCAATCGGTGGAGAACGGCAACATCCCTTTCGGTGGAGGGCTACCACGCAGCTCTTTGTAGAGTTTAATTAACCGACCACGGCTAAGCTGCGTTTCGCTTTCCAGCATCTGTAAACGGGCACCCAGCGAAATCAATTCCATCGCTAACTGAATATCCCGCGCTTCCTGAACAATACTTTTTTCGACGGGTTTGGCCGAAGCCTCTCTCGGTGTCGATGGTGCTTTTATCAGGGACATAGTTATGCCCTTTTCTTAGAGGCGCTGCTGTCTTTAGCTGAAAGCCCTTTCAGCAAATGGCTAGACAACAGAATACCTGTGTGGATTTGCTGTAAATCATCCACTCGCGACTCTTGCGTCAAACGCTCAATCGTCTTGCTGTCGTCGAAACGAAACTGGCACAGCAACTGATTCGTTTCAGCTAACTTCACCATTTGCGGCAAAGTCAGGCCAGCTAACGCGTCAGCCATGACATCGTCGATCCCCAACCGGAACATCGCGGAAGCCTTTTCGTCGTTTATTAACCGCTGTGCTAACAGCAAATATGACAGATTGATGTCATAAATATGTTTAAGCAATTCTGACATGCTTGTTTACCCCATACCGTCAGCTATGAATTCATAACTGGTTGATAGATATAATCACTGCTTGGTTTTTTAGTCCGACAGAGTATTTTTTTACTATCAAAACAATTGGCTCATTGGACGATGAACATCACATTTCATTTTTTCAAAGAAATGTTTGCGAGGACAAAACAGGTTTATCTCGCGGTTTTATATTCACCGCCAATACAAAGTAGTTCCTGATGTAAACTATAAATGTGACAATTTCACGGCTAATTAAATTTAATAATTTATCAGTTGTAGCTTTTCGGCAGGGTCCGTTGCTGTGATTGCGTGTCATTCAGTGAAACGCTTTTACATACATTATTAGGATTAATCTTAATACGACGCAAATGTAACCCCGAATCATTAGCACATACAATCTAGGCCTCAGCGAATTTTGGATAAAGTGTGATGCAGATCACAAAAATAAAACTTATTTTTATCCAAAAAGAGTGATTTGGGTAAAAAATCAGCTCAAAATTTAACCAAAAGTAAAAATGCATCTTAAAATCCCTTCTCAGCCCCGTTTTTTCATTCATTTTTAGATCATTTTGTACAACTTCTAATTAAAGCGAAATTAACCATACAAAAACATGATTAACACATTTTATTTAGATTTATAATCTACATTTAAGACCTGAATTAGCAATAAATCCAGATTGACTGAAAAATAACTTTTTATTCAAAAATGGCTAGATTGAGTGCTGTTTAGGAAGGTTTTTCAGGGTAAATCTGGGATAAACGAGGGGATTGCGTCAGTAAGTACGGCTTTATAAGCGTATAAAGTCAAGGTGTGTAACAAATAATTTTTGCAGCAGAAAACCTTCTGCCCTCAGGGAGGATACAGAAGTGGCGGTAAAGTGAGTGGCCCAATGTAGGGGCAAGAGAGGTATCGGCACCGAAAACAAAAACTTTAGCGCCGAATACATAAGGTGGTTTATGCCAGCAAAGAGTAAAAGCTCAGACCAGTCTTAGGATTTTTATTATTAAGGCATCATAAGGCATGGGGTTTTAGGTCCAAAAAGTGCTAGCAGAAGCGTAGCCAAGGGCGGTGAAAATTTATTTCGCAGAGTAATAGTAAAGAAGAATTAAAATATCCATCACCAATTTGTCATCTAAAGAGTTATTAAAACCCTCCAATATCGATCAAAAAATAATTAAAAGCTCAACTGAAAACGTTAACAGCTAAGTTTTATCACCCTATTTACTCTTATTAATCGGTTTTCTTTATTTATAAACCCAAAAAAAACCCTCTGCTTTTAAGAGGGTTTTCCGATTGATTAGCTTGCGGCAGATTAGCTAACCGGCATCATTTCAGGATCTGGGTATTGATACTCGAAACCCAACTCTTTGCAGATGAGGCTGCCGTCGATCAGCTTGCCGCTCGGCTGCCCTTCAGCAACTTCAGCAAACTGCGGTTCCGTAAGCCCAAGCTGGCGAGCAAAGGCAGGATAGAAATGACGTTTTTGGGTATGCACCGGCGCGCACAAATTATAAGTATGTCCGCCCTTCGGCAAGCCGAGCAGAAGAGTGATGGCCTGAATAACATCATCCTGATGGACCAAGTTGACGCCATCGTCCCCGCCCTGTACGTCGGTCTTGCCGGCAAGGAAGCGTCCCGGATGACGATCCGCGCCCACCAGCCCCGCCAGTCTAAGTACATCAACCGAGGTATTAGGCAAGCGATGGAACCAGTTTTCCAGCTCCTCAAGCACTCTGCCGCTTGGCGTTACCGGACGCAGCGGTGAGTTCTCACGCATGGTTCCCGTGCCATCACCATAGACAGATGTCGAGCTAGTAAAGATGATGCGGCCAACATTGTACGCCAGCGCGCTGTCCACCAGCTGCTGAACCGCCTGAAAATAGAGCTCACTGCCCTCCACCGTCCGGCGCGCCGGCAAGGTGATGATCAGCGCGTCGACATTTAATAGTACATCCAGATCGGCCGCTTCACACTCCATCTCCGGCTTAAAGACCAGAGGGAAACAGTTGATACCACACATGCGCGCGGCGTCGACGCCGTCCGGCGTGGTCTTACTGCCGACAACCTCATACCCCTTCATGGCCAGAGACATTGCGAGTGGCATACCTAACCACCCCAACCCCACTATTGCGACTTTTTTCATTTATTACTCCATTCTGTTCGCGCCATGCGTTCCTGCATGATCAAGGCCGAAAAGTTCTCATCCCACTTAGTTTAACAATTTATGCCTGTTCATTCGTTCAGGCAATGTCGGAAGCTGTCAGCTTTTTCTTATAAATGTTACAGACTGGTTCTCCTACGCGATCATTCACGTTTTAGATGAAAGTAGCGCCGGTGATAAGAAAAATTTATCTTCCTAAAAAAAGGTTGCGTCGCGGCTACCTCATAGTTTAGTTTTATTGACACAAGAATTGATACGCGCTGTGAATGATACCTTTAATGGCATTGACGACGCAGTTAAAACACTAAGCACCACCAATAAGAGAAAGACTCATGACTAACGTTCTGTTCAACCACCATCATCACCATCACCCTGACTAGTCTTTCAGGCGTTTGGTGCTGGGAGACTGTTTAGATCTTCCAGTGGCGCAGAACCTAAAGAGAGCCCTCGGAAGATCAACTTCCGAGGGTTTTTTTTTGCCCCTCCCCTTCATAATTCAAGTTACAGGTGCGTTGGCTGCTTTTACTCACCCGAATCACTTACTTCAGTAAGCTCATCGGGATTCGCTCAATTGCCGCCTTCCTGTTACTCGAATTATTTTGGGGTAAAAAGAATTAAGCAAACACAACAAAATTAAATACTTATAAGGTCGAGGTTTTTATGTTGGATAAATCACGTTTACGGATAGCAATGCAGAAGTCAGGTCGCCTGAGCGACGATTCACGCGAACTGCTGGCACGCTGTGGGATCAAAATTAACCTGCAAGAGCAACGCCTGATCGCTTTCGCAGAGAATATGCCGATCGATATCCTGCGCGTGCGCGATGACGATATCCCAGGGCTGGTGATGGACGGCGTGGTGGACTTAGGCATTATCGGCGAAAACGTGCTGGAAGAAGAGCTGCTGAACCGCCGCGCACAGGGCGAAGACCCGCGTTACTTCACCCTACGTCGTCTGGACTTCGGCGGCTGCCGCCTCTCATTGGCCACCCCACTGGACTGCGACTACACCGGCCCGCAAAGCCTGCAAAATGCCCGTATCGCCACCTCTTACCCACACATCCTTAAACAGTACCTCGACAAGCAAGGCGTAGAGTTCAAATCCTGCCTGCTGAACGGCTCTGTCGAAGTGGCACCGCGCGCCGGTCTGGCCGACGCCATTTGTGACTTGGTCTCTACCGGCGCAACCTTAGAAGCCAACGGCCTGCGCGAAGTGGAAGTCATTTACCGTTCGAAAGCCTGTCTGATTCAGCGCGACGGCGAAATGCCGCAAGAGAAACAGCTGCTGATCGACCGCCTGATGACCCGTATTCAGGGCGTGATTCAGGCTCGCGAATCCAAATACATTATGTTGCACGCGCCAAGCGAGCGTCTGGACGAAATCATCAGCCTGCTGCCAGGTGCCGAGCGCCCTACTATTCTGCCTCTGGCGGGCGACCAGCAGCGCGTGGCGATGCACATGGTCAGCAGTGAAACCCTGTTCTGGGAAACCATGGAAAAGCTGAAAGCCCTCGGCGCCAGCTCCATTCTGGTCTTACCAATCGAAAAAATGATGGAGTAAGACCATGCAGCCAACCGCGTTCAGTACCCCTATTGACTGGCAGCAATGTAGCGAAGAGCAGCGTCGCGATTTGCTGACTCGTCCGGCAATCTCCGCCTCTGACCGAATCACCGAGTCAGTCAGCGAGATCCTTAGCCGCGTTCGCAACGAAGGCGACAGCGCCTTACGCGAGTATTGCGCCAAATTCGATAAAACCGATGTCGCCGACATTCGCGTCACCGCCCGGCAAATCGAAGACGCCTCGGCTCGCCTTGGCGACGACGTGAAACAGGCGATGGCGCACGCGGTACGCAATATCACCACCTTCCATGAAGCGCAAAAGCTGGCGGTGGTCGATATTGAAACCCAGCCCGGGGTGCGCTGCCAGCAGCTGACCCGCCCGATTCAGTCGGTGGGTCTGTATATTCCTGGCGGCTCTGCGCCGTTGGTATCGACGGTATTAATGTTAGCGACGCCTGCCGCGATTGCGGGCTGTCAGCGTGTGACGCTGTGCTCACCGCCACCGATTGCCGATGAAATCTTATATGCCGCCAAGCTGTGTGGCGTCAGTGAGGTTTACCAACTCGGCGGCGCGCAGGCCATCGCCGCTCTGGCCTTCGGGACAGAAAGCGTGCCGAAAGTGGCTAAAATCTTCGGGCCGGGCAATGCCTACGTCACCGAAGCCAAGCGTCAGGTTAGCCAAAGCCTCAATGGCGCGGCGATTGATATGCCAGCCGGACCGTCCGAAGTGCTGGTGATTGCCGACAGTGGCGCAACGCCTGACTTCGTGGCTTCTGACCTGTTGTCGCAAGCAGAACACGGCCCGGATTCACAGGTGGTGCTGCTGACGCCTAGTCTGGAGATGGCAAAAGCCGTGGCCGAAGCCGTAGAGCGTCAGCTTGCCCTGCTTTCGCGCAAAGAAATTGCCCGCCAGGCGCTGGAAAGCAGCCGCCTAATCGTGGCGAAAGACTTAGCACAGTGTATTGAAATCAGTAACGCCTACGGCCCGGAGCATCTGATTTTACAAACCCGTGAGCCGGAAGCCTTGGTAGACAGCATCACCAGCGCGGGCTCGGTGTTTCTCGGTGACTGGTCACCGGAATCTGCCGGAGACTACGCCTCGGGCACCAACCACGTGCTGCCGACCTATGGGTATACCGCCACTTACTCAAGCCTCGGGCTGGCGGATTTCCAGAAACGCATGACGGTACAACAGCTTACGCCGCAGGGCTTGCTGGGTCTGGCGACCACCATCGAGACGCTGGCGCAGGCTGAACAACTGACTGCTCACAAAAATGCCGTAACTCTGCGCGTCAATGCGCTGAAGGAGCAAGGACAATGAGTGATAAAAGCAATCTCAGCGTTCAGGCGCTGGCCCGTAAAAACGTTCGCGAGCTGACGCCTTATCAGTCAGCTCGTCGTCTGGGTGGCAATGGCGATGTCTGGTTAAATGCCAATGAATACCCGCTTGCTCCGCAGTTCGAACTCACCGCGCAGACTTTCAACCGCTACCCAGAATGCCAGCCGAAGCTGGTGGTTGAGCGCTACGCGGCCTACGCCGGTCTGGATGCCAGTCAGGTAATCGTCAGCCGTGGCGCCGACGAAGGCATTGAGTTGCTGATCCGCGCGTTCTGCGAGCCGGGCAAAGACGCCATCCTTTATTGCCCGCCTACTTACGGCATGTACAGCGTCAGCGCCGAGACTATCGGCGTGGAAGGTCGCACGGTTGACGCCAATGAAGACTGGTCGCTGAACCTGCCTGTCATAGAGGCGGCGCTCGACGGCGTAAAGCTGGTCTATATCTGTAGCCCAAACAACCCGACCGGCAACCTGATCAATCCCTATGATTTGCGAGCCGTGCTGGAATTCACGCGCGGCAAGGCGATTGTTGCTATAGATGAAGCGTATATTGAGTTCTGCCCGCAGGCCTCGGTCGCCGGCTGGCTGCAAGAGTATCCGCACCTCGCCGTGCTGCGCACCCTCTCCAAAGCCTTTGCTCTGGCCGGACTGCGCTGTGGCTTCACCTTAGCCAGCAGTGAACTGATTGCTCTATTAATGAAAGTGATCGCCCCTTATCCACTGGCAACGCCGGTTGCCGACATTGCCGCGCAGGCGCTGAGTGATGAAGGCTTGGCGGTTATGCGTGCGCGGGTATCAGAGATCAGTAAAACCCGTGGCTGGCTGATCGACCAATTAAATCAGTGCGACTGCGTAGAACAGGTATTTACCAGCGAAACCAACTACGTGTTGGCTCGCTTCACTGCTTCCAGCCAGGTCTTTAAAACACTGTGGGATCAGGGCATTATCTTACGTGATCAGAATAAACAACCGGGTCTTTCCGGCTGCTTACGCATTACCGTAGGCACCCGTGCCGAGTGCCAGCGAGTCATCGACGCACTGCGCTCACTGCCCGGTGCAGGCCAGACGGCAGTAACCACTAATAATAAATTTGCCCCAAGCAAGGAGCCTATGTGAGCCAGAGCCCGTTAGTACAAAAGATCTTATTCATTGACCGCGATGGTACGCTGATTTCCGAGCCGCCTGAAGATTTTCAGGTAGACCGTCTGGATAAGTTGGCGCTGGAACCGGGAGTGATCCCCGCTCTGCTGGCCCTGCAAGGCGCAGGCTTCAAACTGGTGATGATCACCAATCAGGATGGTTTAGGTACGGCGAGCTTCCCACAAGAAACCTTCGACCCGCCTCACAACCTGATGATGCAGATCCTCACTTCACAAGGCATTGTGTTTGACGAAGTGCTGATTTGCCCGCACTTGCCTGCTGACCACTGCGCGTGCCGTAAGCCGAAAACCGAGTTGGTGAAGGGTTATCTGGACAGCGGCGTGATGGACGTCGTTAACAGCTATGTGATTGGCGACCGTGATACGGACCTGCAGCTGGCGGCCAATATGGGCATTGCTGGCTTACGTTACCAGCGCGATACGCTCAACTGGCCAGCGATTGCTGAACAGCTGACCAAGCGCGACCGCCACGCACAGGTTAACCGCGTGACGCGCGAAACCGCCATTGACGTAGATGTCTGGCTGGATCGCGAAGGCGACAGCAAAATTCGCACCGGCGTCGGCTTCTTCGATCACATGTTGGACCAAATTGCCACCCACGGCGGCTTCCGCATGAATATTGAAGTGAAAGGTGATTTGTACATAGACGACCACCACACGGTTGAAGATACAGCGCTGGCGCTAGGCGAAGCCTTGAACAAGGCACTGGGCGATAAACGCGGCATTGGCCGTTTCGGCTTCGTGTTGCCGATGGACGAGTGTTTGGCTCGCTGCGCGCTGGACATCTCTGGCCGCCCGCACCTCGAATACAAAGCGGAGTTCAACTATCAGCGCGTAGGCGATCTTAGTACCGAGATGGTGGAGCACTTCTTCCGCTCACTTTCTTACGCCATGGCCTGTACCCTGCACCTGCGCACTAAGGGCAAAAACGATCACCACCGCGTGGAAAGCCTGTTCAAAGCCTTTGGCCGCACACTGCGCCAGGCGATCCGCGTTGACGGCAACACCCTGCCGAGCTCGAAAGGAGTGCTTTGATGAATGTCGTTATCCTTGATACCGGCTGTGCCAACCTCTCTTCAGTGAAATATGCGGTCCAGCGTCTGGGTTATGAGCCGCAGGTCAGCCGCGATCCGGAAATTGTTCTACATGCCGATAAGCTTTTTTTACCCGGCGTCGGCACGGTTCAGGCTGCCATGGATCAGCTTGAGCAGCGCGAGTTAATCGACTTAATCAAGGCTTGTACTCAGCCCGTGCTGGGCATTTGCCTAGGTATGCAGCTGCTTGGTTCGGGCAGTGATGAGAGCGGCGGCGTGGCAACTCTGGGGATTATCGATACGCCGGTGCAACGCATGCAGGACTTAGGCTTGCCTTTGCCGCACATGGGCTGGAACCAGGTGATTGCTAACGCTGACAGCCACTTGTTCCGCGGGATCGACGAGAACGCGTACTTCTATTTCGTCCACGGCTATGCGATGCCAATCTGCGAAAACACCATCGCGCAGACGCTTTACGGCGAAGCCTTCACCGCTGCCGTGCAAAAAGATAATTTCTTCGGCGTGCAGTTCCACCCCGAGCGTTCCGGTGCAGCAGGCGCACAGCTGTTGAAAAATTTTCTGGAGATGTAAGCACCATGATTATTCCCGCTTTAGATTTAATTGACGGCAGCGTGGTGCGTTTGCATCAGGGCGATTATGGTCAGCAACGTGATTACGGCAGCGACCCGCTGCCACGACTGCATGATTATCAGCAACAGGGTGCCGAAGTGCTGCACTTAGTGGATTTGACCGGCGCGAAAGACCCGGCGGCCCGCCAAATCCCGCTGCTAAAAAAACTGCTGGCTGGCGTTAGCGTGCCCGTGCAAGTCGGCGGCGGCATTCGCACCGAGCAGGATGTCGAAGCGCTGTTATCTGCGGGCGCAACCCGCGTGGTTGTCGGCTCAACGGCGGTAAAAGACCCTGAGACAGTTCAAGGCTGGTTTAGCCGTTTTGGCGCTGACGCGCTGGTTTTGGCGCTGGACGTGCGTATTGATGAGCACGGCACGAAAAGCGTGGCCATTAGCGGCTGGCAGGAGAACTCGAACGCCACCTTAGAACAAGTGATCGAGCAGTATCTACCTTTCGGCCTCAAGCACGTGCTGTGCACGGATATCTCCCGCGACGGCACCCTCGCCGGCTCAAACGTAGAGCTGTATCGCGAAGTCACGGCGCGTTATCCGCAAGTGGCATTTCAGGCATCAGGCGGCATTGGTAATTTGGATGATATCGCCGAACTGCGCGATAGTGGCGTAACAGGCGTGATTGTCGGGCGCGCACTTCTCGAAGGCAAATTTAGCGTGACGGAGGCAATTTCATGCTGGCAAAACGGATAATCTCCTGCCTGGATGTTAAAAACGGTCAGGTAGTCAAAGGCGTGCAGTTCCGCAATCACGAAATCATCGGCGACATCGTGCCGCTGGCAAAACGCTATGCGGAAGAAGGTGCCGACGAATTAGTGTTTTATGATATTACCGCCTCTTCCGACGGGCGCGTGGTGGATAAAAGCTGGGTATCTCGCGTGGCGGAAGTGATCGACATTCCTTTCTGCGTGGCGGGCGGGATTAAAAGTGCGGAAGACGCGGCGCAGATTTTACAGTTTGGCGCGGATAAGATTTCCATCAACTCCCCTGCACTGGCCGACCCGACGCTGATCACCCGACTGGCGGATCGCTTTGGCGTGCAGTGCATCGTAGTTGGCATCGACACTTGGCATGACGCTGAAACCGGCAGCTATCAGGTTCACCAGTTTACCGGCGACGAGGCGCGCACCAAAGTCACCACCTGGCAGACCCAAGATTGGGTGAAAGAAGTTCAGCAACGCGGCGCGGGCGAAATTGTGCTGAATATGATGAATCAGGATGGCGTACGCAATGGCTATGATTTGCAGCAGTTGCAGTTGATTCGCGACGTTTGCCGCGTTCCTCTGATCGCGTCAGGCGGCGCGGGCACGCCGAAGCACTTCCTCGATGCATTTTTACAAGCCAACGTTGATGGCTCACTGGCGGCATCCGTGTTCCACAAACAAATAATTAATATCGGCGAGCTGAAGAGCTATCTGGCCGAAAATGGCGTGGAGATCCGCTTGTGAGTAATGAAAATTTGAATAATGCGCGTTTAAGTGAAGAGCAGATTGCCCAGCTAGACTGGGAAAAAGTCGATAATCTGATGCCTGTTGTTGTCCAACACGCGGTATCCGGTGAAGTATTGATGATGGGATATATGAACCAGGAAGCCCTGACCGAAACTCAGGCTTCTGGCAAAGTCACTTTCTATTCTCGAACCAAACAGCGTTTGTGGACCAAAGGCGAAAGTTCGGGCAACTTCCTCAATCTGGTCAGCATCTATCCCGACTGTGACAACGACACCCTACTGGCGCTGGTCAACCCTATCGGCCCGACTTGTCACAAAGGTTACAATAGCTGCTTCCATCCTGCCGCAACCGACTGGGGATTCCTCTTCCAACTGGAAGAACTATTGGCTTCGCGCAAAAACGCCGACCCAGAGAGTTCGTATACCGCCAAACTCTACGCCAGCGGCACTAAGCGCATCGCGCAAAAAGTCGGTGAAGAAGGCGTCGAAACCGCCCTCGCCGCCACGGTCAATGACCGTTTCGAACTCACTAACGAAGCGTCTGATTTGGTGTACCACTTGTTAGTGCTATTACAGGATCAAGATTTGAACCTGAGCACGGTGATTGAGAATTTGCGTCAAAGGCATAAGAAGTAATTAAGTGATTTTTAAATAAAAAAAAGGCCGGTTTATTAAATAAACCGGCCTTTTTATTTTATTAAAAACTTCAAGTTGGACGAGATAAGTTATTAATAGTATTGCGCAAGAGCACAATTACAGAGCCCAAGATAAGCCCCATTAATACACCAAGCACAATAACCAATACCTTCTTAGGACTGTCGCGATAATAAGGCAAATCAGGTTTCATGATGTATCGAATTGAATAAGTTACGCTTGACTTTGATTTCAACTCAGTTAACGCCAAAAGTGATTGACGTGTAGCAAAGTATGAGCCATCAAGAGGTAGAGGGCGAGTTGACTCATTTTTAATTGTTGCTGACAACGCATTACTACCTAATACGAATAGCGTGTCTTCAGATAAACTTTCAGCCTGTTGAACGACAGGAGTTTTAATATTTGACTGTTCAGCAATAATTAATGCCTGATTAAGCACATCAAGACGTTTATCTTTTTTCTCTTGTGCAACCTTTTCCTGCGCTGCTAAGTCTTCATGCAAACCATCTATTTTCGAATCAATACTTGTCTGCAAGTCATCGTTAAGTTCATTAACCACACGCTTATTAATTTGTTGAATATAAGTTGTAAGCGTCTTTTGAGCTTCTCCGGCAGTACTCGCCGTATAACTTATTTTAATCGGTACAGGTTGATCTTTAGATGCAGGTGCTATGTCCAATTTTTCAGGAGATGCCTGATTATTCAACTGTTCAGATAAAGCAGCTGTAGCAGAATTAAAACGGCCAAAGAAACGCTGTTGTACTTCAGCAACCGAAGGGGCATTACCAGGGTTCTGACTATATAACAAACCCATCGCGTTGGTATAACTTGCAATCTGCCCTGAGTCAGGATATGTCACAATTGCATTAGAAGTCCATTTTTCTTTAGCTGTAAACAAATAAATGGCAGCTAATAAAGTAGTCGCAATAACAAAGGCAATGATAACCCATTTACCACGTTTTAGTTGTCTAACAATCTCAATTAAATCGATCGATTCATGTGGAACGCTAATGTGACTATGAGTTACATTATTTTTATCTTGATTCATGGGCATCCTAGATAAATATATATATTGTGAAAAATTTAATTGGGGATTTTAATTGCATAGCAAAAGCAAGTCCGTACCCAATATTGATTCACATATGCGATTGAAAAAAAATTGAAAAACCAGAGAATGTCCATATTTCAAGCATAATTAAAATTTATTTTTAACTATGTGGTCCTATATGTAATAAAAGACGACACCTTAGGTGTCGTCTTATTTTTTAGCATTTAAATTGAAAGAGATTAATCCAACCACTCGGTGTGGAACACGCCGTCTTTATCAGTGCGTTTATAAGTATGTGCACCGAAGTAGTCACGCTGTGCCTGGATCAGGTTAGCTGGCAGAACCGCAGAACGGTAGCTGTCATAGTAGTTGATCGCAGCAGAGAATGTCGGAGTCGGGATGCCGTTCTGAACAGCATATGAGACTACGTCACGCAGCGCTTGCTGGTATTCGTCAGCAATGTTTTTGAAGTACGGAGCCAACAGCAAGTTAGCAATTGACGCGTTTTCTGCGTAAGCATCAGTGATTTTCTGCAAGAACTGAGCGCGGATGATACAACCAGCGCGGAAGATCTTAGCGATTTCGCCGTAGTTCAGATCCCAGTTATTTTCGTCAGAAGCCGCTTTCAGCTGTGAGAAGCCTTGAGCGTAAGAGACGATTTTACCCAGGTACAGAGCACGACGGATTTTCTCGATAAACTCTGCTTTCTCGCCAGCGAAAGGTTTAACGGTTGGGCCAGTCAGTACTTTGGATGCCGCAACGCGCTGATCTTTCAGGGAAGACAAATAACGAGCGAATACAGATTCAGTGATAAGAGTCAGTGGTTCACCCAGATCCAGAGAGCTCTGGCTGGTCCACTTACCGGTACCTTTGTTAGCGGCTTCGTCCAGAATCACATCCACCAGATATTTACCTTCTTCGTCTTTCTTGGTGAAGATGTCTTTGGTGATATCGATCAGGTAGCTGCTGAGCTCGCCTTTGTTCCACTCAACGAAGGTGCTAGCCAGCTCTTCGTTAGTTAGGCCTAGTGACTGTTTCAACAGAGAATAAGCTTCAGCGATCAGCTGCATGTCGCCATATTCGATGCCATTGTGAACCATCTTCACATAGTGACCCGCACCATCAGCACCGATGTAAGCAACACAAGCGTCGCCATCTTCAGCACGAGCAGCGATTTGCTCGAGGATTGGGGCAACAAGCGCGTAAGCTTCTTTTTGACCACCAGGCATGATGGAAGGACCTTTCAATGCGCCCTCTTCACCGCCGGAAACGCCGGTACCGATGAAGTTGAAACCTTGCTCAGACAGTTCACGGTTACGGCGAATCGTGTCTTTGTAATAGGTGTTGCCGCCATCGATCAGGATGTCGCCCTTATCAAGGTGCGGAGTCAATGAAGCAATGGTTTTGTCTGTTGCTTCGCCCGCTTTCACCATCAGCAGGATACGACGCGGTTTTTCCAACGAGTCAACAAACTCTTCGACGCTGTAATGCGGAACTAAATTTTTACCCGGGTTTTCAGCGATCACTTCATCAGTTTTGTCGCCTGAACGGTTAAAAATTGAAACGGAATAACCACGGCTTTCAATGTTAAGCGCGAGGTTACGGCCCATTACCGCCATACCGACAACGCCGATCTGTTGTTTGGACATTAGCAACTCCTGTCTGAAATAGTTGATTGCTCAGTTTGTGGTCTAAACCCATGTAATTAGTGAGTTTATACAAGCTGGGCTATACAAATGAACACCAGCATTGTACATGAGTTTTCGAGAGGGGAAACCTATTGCAGCCATAACAATCTTGTTCCAAGTTGTTAATAGCTCGAAAAATGCTAACTCCCTCTATTTCAAGAGAAAAGACTAATCATATAAAAGATTGAGGCCTAAGATTTATTGATAATATTCAATGAGTCGATTGTTTATTAGCTAATAACTTCTTAACCCAGCCCTCAACGCTGTACTGATGTAAGACGTCAGGATTGATCGCTTGGTATGGAGCCATAAGAAATTCTTCAGTTAACACTGGTCGTTGTCTGTCAATAACCATAATATTTTCAGGTAAAAAGAAATCATAACGCTGTATCTCAGGGTTAGTGGTAATGATTTTCCGCTGAAGTGGCAATATTTCGATAGTCCGCATAGTCAAGCCATGTTGTTTAGGATGCTGTATATCCAAGATGGCCGTAGAATTGAGAAAAAATTCAGCAATCTCTTTTTTTTCTTTAGATCTTAGGGAAAACCCAAACACCCTATACGTAATAATCTCCCAAAAATTATCTTTAATAAATTTAAATAATAAAAGTCTAGATGGAAAGTATAAAAAAAATTCAAAATCGAAAGCATGCTTATAGTTTTTGTAAATTTCACCTAACAATTTATAACGATCGCTGTGGACTGTTCCAGCAAAAACCACTTTTGGTTTATCCGTCAACGCTGTTATAGCAGTCTTATTCTCAAAATCCTTAGAATAAAAAAGAGGAAGATGTGTAAAGAAAGGGTATTCAATAATGTCTCTATCATCGAATGTGAAGCAGTTATCAAACAACGGCAAGTAATCAATAACATGTGGATAGTTATTAATAGAATCCCATGCGTAAAAGATTAATCTTGCTCTAGGGAAGACAGTTTTTAAAAATTTAACATTTTCAAGTGAGAGCGACTCGCCCTTAACAACAATAATACAATCAATTTCCTTAGGCATTTTTTTTAAGGAGGTAGCTATGTGTCTTTTTATTAACCACTTTACAAATGTACTTTTTCCAAATAAGCGAACCAATACTTTAAAAAAGTTGTTATTATAAGGTTTTTCATCGATGTATGTAACATTATGGTTTTGAGAAACCAAAGCCCCGTAGATATCTTTTTCATAGCCAAAAAATTTCGGGCAAATTAATAAGGTGTTCATATTAGTTGTTCTCTTTTAAAACCTTAGCTGGTGCGCCAGCAACAACAACTCTATCAGGAACAGAATGAAGCACAACAGAGTTAGCGGCAACAATGACCTTGTTACCAACAAATATTCTCCCTAGTACAACACTACCTGTTGCGATAGTAACGTCATTTCCGATAACTGGACGGTTTTCCTTATGAAAAGGAACATCAATATTTTTTGCACCCAGAGTAACGTTCTGATAAATAGTAGCATTATCCCCAATCTCATCAGCACCAATAACGATTCCAAAAGAATGAGGGATAAATAATCCTCCTCCAATTTTCGTATTCATAGAAAATTCTATTCCATATAAGAATTGATTTAGAAGCAGAATAATCTTAGGAATAATTGGAATTTTCTTCCTTTTAAGGAAGATAGCCAACCTATAATTAAAAACGCAATTAAAGCGAGGGTGGACACTATATTTGATTAATTGAAAAAAACTAGGATTTTTATTTACTCCGTATATTTTAAAAAACCTTTTTAAATCCAACCTTATCTTCTGCATATTCTATTCCCTCTAGCCAAAAAGCTTAAAAGCAATGGCACAACAATTGAAAAATCAAAAAAAATTATATCTAAATAAACAACCCATGGGTCACGATAGGAACTAAAAGCCAATCATCCGCATATTAAAGAAAAAATAACACTTGAGGTAATACTTCCATAACTTTTATTTTGCATCCATGCCATATAAATCCCAAGAAAGTTTGAAGCAGCGATCATTAGAAACATACCTAATTTCAATACAGCAGAAACATATAAATGCAATCCACTAAGAGGCATACTGTACTGATATCCATAATCGCGCGGATCTGCAAGCAACGCCAGTTTGTCCGGCAGTAATGAAGATGGAATTAAATTCAAAAAAACTATGAAAAAACAGATTAAACTGACCTATCATTATACTGCTGTCATATGATAGGAAAGATAATAATAAAGATGTCAACCATGGCTCTTGCAATAAATTCGTTATAGCCGCATTAGTAGCAAAAGATCCTCCAGCTCGTATGACCCCATAAGATGTAAAAGAAGCAATAGCAACAACGCCCAAAAGTATTGCCTGCTTAAAAGTAACATTCGCGTTACGGAATAGCGAAAGGTAAACCATTACAGAAAAAAACTGAAATGAAATACAAACGGCCTCCAAGGCTTAGTGCGAAAGTTGCAGAAATTAAATACACTAAAAATATTGGATGCAAAATAAATGCCTTGAGAGTATTTGTATAACGCGCGAGATAGCAGAATGTTGTCACCAACAGCATTACTGTCGCTGCTGTAAAACGTCCACGGGGTATTGCGCTTAACATCACCCCATCATTATATCCCTCAAATAGATCAGCGGAATATACTTTAAAGAACTGTTCTCTTATAGGTATCGCGCTAACAATAACCAGCGTTAAACTTAGTGAAATAAAAAAAATTACGCAACTTTATACTATATTCACTCTGAGAAAATGACGAATAACGAATAACGAAAATCAAGATTAATCCCATCGTTTTTTATCGTTAAAATTCCGAAAAAAAAATAGTATAATAAGACATACTAATGAAGCAATAATAAAACATCCTTGTCAAATCGACGTCAGAAATATATTCATTAACAACATTGAGTGCTGGATCGCTCAAGTCTAAAACACCTAGCACAGCTAGTGCAGGCACGATCCAATAATATATAAAAACAATAGAGAGACATAAAAATGCATCAATTTGGAAAGATTTATAATGTCGGATATTCACCAAGTTGAACAAAATAACCAGTAGGGACATCAAAAAAGTAATACACGATAACTAAATCATTTACTTAAGCTCATTATTTTAGAATATGCTATATCCACACTCAATTCATACATACATATTGGCTTATCATAAATACAAGCACTACATCGATCGATGATATGCCCCTGACGGCATGGCCCGCATTCTTTTTCGACAGCAACAAATTCGGACAAAATTCCCCAAGGCGAAAAACGATGCGCGCAACTAGAACCGTATAACCCAATAGTCGGAATATTCGCAGCTGCAGCAAGATGCAAATTACCAGAATCATTCCCAACATATAACTTGCAAGAATTAAGTACTGCTCCAGTTTCACGTAATGTTGTTTGAGATATCAAATTTAGGATAGGCACTTTGTAATTACAAAGCTCAACAAATTCTCGCCCTTGAACAATATCGCCCTTAGCTCCTAAAAGAACAAATACCGAATTATTATCATCAGCATAGAGTCTTACTGCCAAATCTTTGAAATACTCAAGAGGCCATTGTTTGAGTATTGAATGACCTGATGAAATTCCCAAGCATATGTATTTTTTATTTAATTCGTTCAAATTAAATTTCTTTCTTGCATCTTCTATTTCATGTGTAGAAAGCCAAATATCTAACTCAGGAACTGGTGTTATAGTATCTCCATGAATAGCATTCAGTACTTCGATTCCACGCATTACTTCATGTTCAACTTTATCACTGTAGATGATTTTGGTCGACAATTTATCAAAACTGTAATTCAGAACTGATTTACGAAGTGTTACTTTTTCAGACCAAGTAACACGAACTGGTGCAAGGGAGAATAAAGATATAAAAGCTGCATTATGATCTTCATCAAAACGCGGGACTATTGATATATCAGGAATACAATCAAACTCTCGCCAAACAAATAGACATGTTTTATAAAGACGATTAAGCAAACTATATTTTAAAGAATTACCAGGATTATAAGTTTTTATTTCATCCACAACACATGAAGACTGAACTAATGCCAAACTATTTTTATGGACAATAAGAATAATTCTTGCTTCAGGATTTAGGTCTCTTAGTGCTTTTAGAAAAGAACTGTTCATTACTGTGTCACCGACCGTTTTATCGAGACGTATGACACAAATTGTTTTTTTTTCGGAAAGTTTACGTTTACTGAAAAATTTATAAGTTGCTTTCAAGAACAATGCAAGGGTTGTTGAAGCTATCATAAAGCTTTTGATAGCTAAAGTTTTAATGAACATTCTTTTTATACCTTAAACGCATGTAGACATATACACCTTGGATCATGCTGTTAATAGACTCAACAACAATAACACCTAACGCTGCGCCATAAAGACCAAAGTAATATAAAAAAGAGTATATGAAAATCACAGACAATAGTAAGTTAATAAAACTGACGTAGGTCATGATTTTAAAGTCTCCCATCGCCAGAATAGTTGAGGTCAATGACAAGTTTATTGATTTAAATATAATAGCGGCACATAGCATATATATAACAGGGAGTATCGCTATATAATTAAGGTAATAATTAGACACAATATACCAGGCAGTTATAGCAGTGCAAATAACAATGAATGCACCGATACAAAAGAACATCACTACTACTTTTTTTATTCTCGAAGAAAATAAAGCCATCCCGTCTAAATAATATCGCGATAACAAACTATAAGAATTTGCTGAGAATGCACCAACAATAAAAAGAGCTGGCTCTGTTATACGTTGTGCAAACCCATACATTGCCATATTTAAATTTGCAAAGAAGTATTTAATGAAAATTATATCTAGACGTGAATATAAAATGGCAACCAACATAGCTATGCCAATGGCATAATGGGATTTTAAATTTTTAAAAATCTTCTTAAATGAAACCCAAAAAATCTCGTGTCTCCTGACTATTTTCCAGGAGAGGATAGAAGCCGTGGTGAATTCTCCGACTACAACACTTGTTAAAGCCAGTAAGACTTCTTTTTGAAACCAGAAAAACATAAATACAGTTATAATTATAAGAGTCATTATAATAATAGTCGGTAGAATTTTTTCTAGTTTCTGTGTTGCTAAATAATAATTCACCGAAAAATTAAGAAACATTGGACTAACAGCCATCAATCCAAATAACGATATATATAAAGATGACCATTCGGGATTACTAAACTTAAAAATAGAAAAATAGAGTATAAAGATAAGTAATGCTGATACCATTTTTTGTATGGCTGCTGTAGAAAGAATTCTATCAATATCTCTATCGTTTTTAGACTGACTAATATTTTTAATTGTGTAATTATCCAGCCCCATATCGGCAATAATACGAAATATTTCAGTGCAAGCCATTAGAAATGCAAGCATACCAAATATATTTTGATCTGCTATTTTAGCTAGGAGGATAAATGCTAAAACACGAATTCCTAATGTTGTACCACGCACAATCAGAGTTGAAAATGAGTTAATAATTATGCTAAATTTGGACATGATATATTTCAACAATTTTTTAGTGACATAATCATTGAGTAAATATCATCAGATAAATTTCTCGGTTCAAATCCAAACTCATCCTTTATCGAAGAGATATCTGTAATTGGGAAGTGATCGTCCATACAACCAGGGTGCCAGACAACATTACAATGTGAATATAATTGCAAAAGGTCTGCAATTTCCTGAGCCGTAGTGTTAATTCCTGATGCTATATTATATATTTTCTGTCGGCAACCGAAGCTGATTTTGTATATTACCTCAGCAACATCTTTAACTGAAACGTAATCTTTGGAATACGACGGCGTAACATACATATTCACTGTTTTTTTATTTACTGCATCACGTGTTATTGAAGGCAGAAACAACTTGCTGTTTATTGCTGTGCCATAGACATTACTAGGTCTTACAATTACTGTATTTTTTTCACTGCGAAGACAAAGCTCTTCAGAAACAAGCTTGGTGAGATTGAAAAGTCGTCTTTTATCATTATTACAAATAGTAACATTTGAATTTTCGCTAGAAGACTCTTGCGCCATATAAACACGTGTTGAAGAAATATAAACTAACTGCGTAAATTCAGCCCTCTCTAATATATCCGCTAGAATTCGAGTGTTTGAATTAAAAACATCAAATGGTCGCTGAACGCAGTCACCATTCCCCGCAGCAAAAATAACAATGCCCAAATCACTATTAAAAATTTTTTCGCAATCACGAACTGGGACATTAACATTTTCACCGTTTTCTTTAAGCAAATTAACAATCTCGCCACCGATGAATCCATTACCCCCGATTACTGTATATTTAGCGCTCATTTCATATCCCGGTATTGTTTTAGCGTCATCTGTTTTTGATCTTTGTCAGACAAGAGAGGATACTCTACAGGCCAATCAATACTCAGTTCGGTATCGTTCCACATAATTCCGCCCTCATCAGATGGGTCATAGAAATCAGTGCATTTATAGTGAAAATCTGCATATTCACTTAAAACACAAAAACCATGAGCAAAACCAGGAGGAACATATAATTGGTTATTCTTTTCTCCGGTTAATACAACTCCAACGTATTGACCGAAAGTCGCCGAGTCGAAACGCAAATCAACAGCAACATCATATACCGCACCGCTAATGACGCTTACTAGTTTTCCTTGTGGTTTTGTTTTCTGAAAATGCAAACCACGGAGAACACTCTTAGCTGATCGAGACCGATTATCCTGAACAAAATCTTCCTTAATTCCAGCTTCTTTATATTTTTTTTCGTGCCAGGCCTCGAGGAAGAAACCTCGAGAATCACCAAAAACTTTTGGCTCAAGGATTAAGCAATCAGATAATGGTGTCTCGATAATATTCATAATATTTCCTGAATTTTTAATAAGATAAGTTGCAACTTGTATCTACAAACCACTGCCATAAAATATGTCAATGGCTAAATATAAATATTTTTAGTGAATTAACTTTAGAAGATATTGCCCATAACTATTTTTTTTGAACATTTCCCCGTGGGCTATCAATTCTTCATCACTTAGCCAACCATTGCGCCAAGCTATTTCTTCCGGGCAAGCTACCATCATGCCCTGACGTTTTTGCACGGTTTCAACGAAACTTCCAGCCTCAATCAGACTATCGTGAGTGCCAGTATCTAGCCAAGCAAATCCACGGCCAAGTAATTCAACTTGAAGCTTTGACCTTTTAAGATATTCTTCATTCACTGCTGTTATCTCAAGTTCGCCTCGTTCAGAAGGTTTAATATTTTTAGCTATTTCTATTACATTATTATCGTAGAAATAAAGTCCTGTAACTGCCCAATTCGATTTTGGACATTTCGGTTTTTCCTCAATAGATAGCGCGTTAAAATCTGAATCAAAATCAACAACGCCAAAACGTTCAGGATCAACTACATGGTAGCCGAAAATGGTAGCACCATCAGTCCTTTCTGCAACAGAGCGCAGTTTTCCGCTGAATCCTTGACCAAAAAAGATATTATCCCCTAAAACCAAACAAACCGAATCAGAGCCGATAAATTTCTCACCAATAATGAACGCTTGTGCTAAACCATCTGGAGTAGGCTGGACTGCATACTCTAAGTTAATACCAAAACGTTCCCCACCACCTAACAAACGTTGAAATGATGCTTGGTCTTCAGGAGTCGTTATAATGAGAATTTCTCTTATCCCCGCCAACATTAATACTGATAGAGGATAATAGATCATAGGTTTATCGTAGATAGGAAGTAACTGTTTCGATACCCCCATAGTAACTGGATATAAGCGGGTTCCAGACCCACCAGCAAGAATGATACCTTTCATATTTTTATTCCAGTCCTAAACGTTCACGTTGATAACTGCCATCCTGCACTCTTTTGCACCATCGTTGATTTGTGAGATACCAGAGGATGGTTTTTCTTATACCGGATTCAAATGTTTCTACCGGTTTCCAATTTAATTCTCTATTAATCTTACTCGAATCAATAGCATAACGCCGGTCATGACCCGGGCGGTCGGCAACAAAAGTAATTTGTTCTCGGTAGGATTCCGTTTTGGGAATAATCTCATCAAGTAAGGCACATATTGTTAGTACAACATCAAGGTTCTTCTTCTCATTATGGCCACCAATATTATAAGTCTCTCCAATTTTTCCCTGCGTTACGACGGTATAGAGTGCTCGAGCGTGATCTTCAACATAGAGCCAATCCCTAATTTGATCCCCCTTTCCGTAGATTGGCAGTTGTTTTCCTTCAAGCGCATTCAGAATTACCAAAGGAATCAACTTTTCTGGGAAATGATAGGGTCCATAGTTATTGGAACAGTTCGTCACTATGCACGGGAGTCCATAGGTACGTTGCCACGCCCGAACAAGATGATCACTTGATGCTTTGGACGCAGAATACGGGCTACTAGGTGCATACGCTGTACTTTCCGTAAAGAGTGGCAACTCACCCTGCTCTTTCCATTCATCCGGATGTGGCAAATCACCATAGACTTCATCCGTAGAAATATGGTGGAAACGGAATAGTTTTTTACGTGACTCATCAAGCTTGGACCAATATGCTCGAGCAGATTCCAATAAAGTATAAGTACCAAAAATATTAGTACCTATGAATTCTGCGGGGCCTGTAATTGAACGGTCGACATGACTTTCTGCAGCCAAGTGCATTACAGCATCTGGTCGATGCTGATTGAAGATATTATCAATAGCTTCTTTATCACAAATATCTGCCTGGAGGAACGAGTAACGTTCATTCAATGATACTTCAGCCAGGGATTCAAGATTACCAGCATAGGTCAGCTTATCTACATTAACAACGCTGTCATTCGTATTTTCGATAATGTGGCGGATAACTGCAGAGCCAATAAACCCCGCACCACCAGTAACGAGAATTTTCACATTAATAATCTCTCTTAAATATAGTTATCATTTACTATTAAGTGAACTCACTAAATAATATCAATGCCAGATGGTTTGGTAAGTAATAGTGTAAACTGTTAATTCAATGCGAATATTAGTTTCATAAAATTACCTTCAAACGATCATCTCTTAATTTTAATTAATAATCAAGAATTTGAATTAATCCACATGACATCACAAATTTCATCGGTGGGTGTAAACCCTGTTGGAGCCGCAAGTAATAGCTCGCGAATGCGTTGCTGATCAAAACGGCTACATGCATCATTTAATTGCTGTAGGAAATCAGTCAATTCAGCCCAAGGCATCATCACTTCGTTCGCAGTCAAGATGCGCGGGTGGAGGGTATTCATTACATTTTCCCCAATGAGCAACTCTTCAAAAAGCTTCTCACCAGGTCGTAAACCCGTCGTCTTAATTTCAATGTCGCCTGTAGGGTGTTCAGCATCACGGAGTTTGAGGCCGCTCAGCGTAACCATTCTATGTGCGAGATCGATAATTTTTACCGGTTCCCCCATATCTAGAACAAAAACGTCGCCGCCATTACCCATAGCCCCAGCCTGAATAACTAACTGTGCTGCCTCAGGAATAGTCATGAAATAACGAATTATATCTGGATGAGTTAGAGTGATAGGACCGCCAGCACTTATTTGCTTTTCAAAAAGCGGCACTACTGAACCAGATGATCCTAGAACATTGCCAAAACGTACCATGCTAAAGCAGGTCGTGTTCTGCGATGAGGATAAGCCTTGAAGAACCAATTCAGCTAAGCGTTTTGTTGCCCCCATTGTATTCGTTGGTCGTACGGCTTTGTCCGTTGATATCAGCACGAATTTTGGGACGTTACAGGCTATAGCAGCCTGAGCACAAGCGAGCGTACCAAATACGTTATTGCGCACACCATCAGTAACGTTATATTCCACCAATGGCACGTGCTTATATGCTGCAGCATGGTAAATAGTTTCAGTTTTGAAGCTACGCAATACTCGTTCTAAATGCTCTTGGTCTTGAACATTACCAAGGATAGGATAGAGCGTAGTTCTTAGATTCTGAGATTTAATAATCTCAGCAAGCTCGCGTTCAATTGCATAAAGAGAATATTCAGATACTTCATAAAGCACTAAAGCTTGAGGTGAATTGCGTAGAATCTGACGACACAACTCGGAGCCAATCGAACCACCAGCACCGGTTACCATTACCGATTTATCAAGGATATTACGCGCAATAAGTTCTGGAACTGGGTCAACAGGATCACGCCCAAGTAAGTCGGTAATGGATACTTTACGTAGAGTATCGATACTTGCTTTACCTTCAACCAGATCAACCATCCCAGGGATGGACAATACCTCACAAGGTAGACCTTCTAATTGCTTGATAACTTCATTTTTACGCGCCCGGCTTGCACTCGGCATAGCGAGAAGGATTTTTTTGACTTCATATTTCTCGACTAACCATGCCATTTTCTTAGGTGAGTAAACCGTTACGCCATGCATTACGGTCCCCTGAAGGCGCGGATTATCATCGACAAAGGCAACGGGGTAATATTCGGATGCCTGACTCAAAGCTGGTAACAGCTGTCTTCCTGAAGCACCCGCACCATAGATGATGATTTTTGTGCCCAATGTCAGTCCACGGTTAATTAACATCCTTAGAGTCAGACGGGAACCGGTGATCATCAATAGCCCAAAGGCAAAATAAATGATTGGAACAGTACGCGGTAAGAATAAATTGGTGTAGAACGCAGATATAATTAGCAGCATAGATGAGGCTATCATGCCAATCGCTACGGCAACCAATATCTTAGCTGTAATATATCGAATGACCGCACGATATAGCCCAAGTTTGATAAAGAATATTAGCGTAACAAAAACAATAGAAAGGATTAAAATCCAATGCGGCAAACTTGATACTGGCGTCATTGAATCAATACGCACCCAAAATGCAAACCAGAAGGCGCACAACAACAGCACTACATCAATAGCCAGTGTAATAATCCTTTTCACCGGCCTTGGTAACGAAAGTAAGAACGTAAGCATAGTTTTAAACCGAGTAGATTATCAGAGCATCAAGCTCTAGTTTCTAAAACTGTTCCAGGAGCACATTTGGCATAGGGTTCAATATGGCAATTATATCCACCACTTGAACCAGCCTGTACAAAAGCACTTCTACCAATAAGACTATTTCCTGCCAAACTGACCCCCACGCCTAGATGGGAAAAATCTTCGAGTACGCCATCGTGATCAACAACTGTCTGACAATTAACAATGACGCCCTTTCCGATTTTTACATTCGCTCCAATAATAGCGCCGGCCAGAATAACTGTACCCATTTCTATTTGCGCTGACGGGCTCACCATAGCTCTGGGGTGTATAAGGGTTGAAATAATCAATCCAGCATCCATTGCCTTACTTTGCAATGTTTCACGAACACTATTGTTGCCGATCCCCACGACAGCATGAGTATACTTCGGCGCAAATTCACAAAGTTTATCTATTCGGCCAATAATATGTTTTTCTAGCGCTTGCTCCGCAGAATGAGCGCCATCATCTAGAAAAGCCACATGAGTAAACAAATCTAAAGAAATAGCCATTTCATAAATTGAACGACCGTGCCCACCAGCACCAAGGATAAGGAGTGAATTAACTATCATCACGCATTTACCCGGTCCTTAACTCCTGCCCCACATAAGTATGCAACAACTACCAACGGCAACCATGCGATCAAAATGCCAATCACACCAGTCATTGAGCCAGTGGCAATAAACATTGCAATAGGTGCGAGCCATAGGAGGTTGATAATCAATGCAGCTAAAGTAACTGTTTTATGGCTTCCATATTTTCTGGCTAGAATTTGGTAAGTATGACTAGCATGGGCTTCATAAACTTTTTTCCCAGCGAATAAACGGCGTAAAAGAGTCACAGTAGCATCAACAATAAATATTCCTAATAATGTAATCTCTGCTAGAAACAAATTACTGTTTAACGTGGCAACATGGAGAACAATGAGACCGATAGTTATTCCCAAAAAGCCACTACCTGCATCCCCCATAAAAATTTTTGCTTTAGGGAAGTTCCAGAAAATGAACCCTAATGCTGCAAAGCCTAACAGCAATAGCATGGTAAATTGGCTTGTTTTTAATGCTTCAGGCACAGCTAAAATAAGCAGAGCACATGATGATAAGGAAAATGTTATCGCCTCCATGCTTGCTAATCCATTAATGCCATCCATGAAATTATAGAGGTTTAGCATCCAAGCCAGATAGACTAATCCAAAGACCATTCCAGCCCAACCAGCATTAAGCGTATAACCAAACAGATCGATAGAGGGGAATTGTCCCAGGAAAAACAGCCCAAACGCACCTGCAAGGAAATGCATTAACAAACGCCAGCGGGCAGCTATATGACCATGGTCGTCGAGAAAACCGACGATCGCAATAATCAGCCCAGCGATGAAAAGTGATGCTAGCTGAGTTAAGGAAATAGCATCAATAACTTTTAATACTAATAAACCTATAAGGAAACTAATAACAATTGCTACACCACCACCGCGTGGTGTTGGAGTGGAATGCGAACTGCGCTGATTAGGAACATCAATCACGTTATTCTTTAATGCATAAACTCGCAATCCCCAAGTAAGTGCAAACGACAAAATAAAGGTCGCAATGGCAATGATTATTTCAAACATTATTTGTTTCCCTTGCTATAATATTTAGCTGTTCTTTCCATTGTTTCAAAAATCGTTACTGGAGCTTGCCAATTTAGTAAACGAGTGCTTTTACTGGCATCAATTTCAAGAGAACCATAAAGTTGTTCATAAAGACTTTTCTTGCCAACTAAGGCGAGTAATACACCTAATATACTTGAAGGAAACCAGATAACACGAGAAGGCTTATTCATACCTAGAGAAAAGCTTTTAACTATTTCCTCAGTACTTGGGGCATCTTTATCAGCAAGAACAAAGAGTTCATTCTTAGCTAATTCATTTTCAATACAAGCGATAATAAAGCTAACCACGTTGTCCAGTGATACCATGCCGCGCTTATTTTTAAGCCCTTTGAAAGGTAGAGGTAAGCCGCTTTCAACAATTTTTAGAAGTCGACGGATATTTCCGGGAGCATTTTCGCCACAAATTAATGCTGGTCGAATGATCGTAATAGACATTGTACTATTAGCAAACTGTGACTGAAGAGCCTGCTCTGCTTCTAATTTTGAGATAGCATAGTCTGAAGTCGGCTGAGGTGTTGATAGTTCATTAAAGGGTTTACCTTCAGTTTTATTGCCATTTACACCAATCGAACTAATAAAGATGAAATGTTTAACCCCGGCTTTCTGTGCATCATGCGCAAGCTTCAAGGTTGCAGCACAGTTTACTCTACGGAATTCAGCGAGCTTATCTTCGGCACGATCATCAAGAATATGTGCACGTCCGGCGGTATGAACAACCGTATCACAACCTTGTAGTACTGCAGACCAATCCGTTTTTTCCGAAATCTCACCAACATTGATCAGGTTTGAAGATTCACCCTCCGGCCCCCAGCGGGTAGTACCGACAACATGATGGTTTCTGGCTTCTAAAGTTTTGAAAAGATTGCTTCCGACGAATCCTGTCGCGCCTGTTATAAGAATTTTCACCCTGAGCCCTTTTGAATGCTATTAGTGCAAGTTCAGTATTGATGCACAATATTGTGTAGTGAAAATAGAGCAGCGGTGCTGTCTCACTTTTATTAAATACTCAATTTTTTCTATCAGAATAAAATTTAATAAATAGGCCATCTAGACATCGCTAATATGATCGTTGACGACCAAAACGTGGCCTATTTATTGAATCATTCTTACTCATGGGTAGGTTCTAGAAACTTTGAGGAATTTTCAGACAGTTTGATTGCTAGTTAAGGAATGTAAAGTCTTAGGCACGCTACCGCCCTTGGCTCTTAAGCTACCAATGCACTTATTGTTGTTAATAAAATCCTGAACTTTCACGTGCTGCTGGGTAAGTAAATCGTTGAGAATTTTACCCTTAACATCACTTATAGCAAGTCGCAATTATCCTAAATATCACACAATTAGGCTATGAGTAGACGTATCTTTTAGTGAAAATAATCATAGATACTGAATGAAAAAGCACCATGTATATGGTGCTTTGAATATTATGTGAGACCTGTGATTACTTAGCGGTAAACTCTTTCAACCAAGTCTCAAATGCTGCGCCCTGTGAAGGATGGCGGATGCCATACTCTACGAAGGCTTTCATATAACCCAGCTTGTCGCCACAGTCGTGTGAACGGCCAGTCATGGTGAAAGCTTCTACCGTTTTCTTCTTCATCAGCAATGCGATAGCGTCGGTCAGCTGAATTTCGTTGCCCGCGCCATAAGGGGTGACTGCCAGCAGTGGCCACAGATCTTCGGAGAAGACGTAACGCCCTACTACTGCCAGATTAGATGGGGCATCTTTCTGATCGGGTTTTTCGACGATTGCGGTCATTGGTGCGCTTTCGCCTGGCTCAACTTCAACGCCGTTACAGTCAACGATACCGTATTTAGACACATCTTCTTCCGGCACTTCTTCAACCATAACCTGGCTGTTACCGGTTTCTTCGAAGCGACGCAGCATGGCTGCAAGGTTGTCTTTACGCAGATCGCTGGTTGAGTCATCCATCAGAACGTCTGGCAGAATGACGGCGAAAGGAGAATTGCCGATCAGTGGTTTTGCGCACAACACAGCGTGGCCCAGGCCTTTTGACTGCCCCTGACGCACGTTCATGATAGTCACGCCTTTCGGGCAGATTGACTGAACTTCTTCTAGCAGCTGGCGCTTAACGCGCGACTCGAGCATGCTCTCCAATTCAAAAGAGGTATCGAAGTGGTTTTCGATCGCATTCTTGGAAGAATGTGTAACCAAGATGATTTCTTTAATACCCGCAGCGGCACATTCGTTCACAATGTACTGGATAAGAGGCTTGTCTACGATCGGCAACATCTCTTTTGGAATCGCTTTGGTTGCTGGCAGCATGCGTGTGCCAAGACCGGCAACAGGGATAACAGCTTTTAACATTGTAAAGGATACTCCTTGAAACCAATAGTTTGGAAGTTCAGCCAGTCAGAATATTAACACTCACCTAGCTCACTGCACTGAAACCGTTTAGCAATTCTGTGTCGTTCCACATGATCCCACTAGTATAGACCTTCAAACCTTAACGGGGGAGCACATAAAGCTAATAAACACCGATTTTTAACTTGGTGATACGATACCAGTAAGCTTTCCCAAACGGTAAGCGAAACGCTGAATTTTAAGAATGTTTCCCTCGTTCGCGTTTTTTCTAACCGATTCTTGATGATTTATGAGTCATTCATAAACCTTATATCAACGTACTCTGCCTCTGCAGTAACCTGATGGATGATACTCGCCCTACTCCGCAGGTTGGGAAAAGTTGAGTTTTCACGCCATGCCACCCATCATTCACATGTAACTCACGTCATTAAACCTAAAGGTAAAAAATAGCTATGGAATGGATCGTCGATCCGTCAATTTGGGCCGGGCTCGCTACACTGGTCATTCTGGAAATTGTTTTAGGCATTGATAACCTGATATTTATTGCCATTCTGGCGGATAAACTGCCTAAGCGGCAGCGTGACAGGGCGCGCGTGACGGGCCTGCTGCTGGCGCTGGTAATGCGTTTACTGCTGCTGGCGTCCATCTCTTGGCTGGCTACCCTCACCCGCCCCTTGGTCACCCTGTTCTCTCATTCGTTTAGCGCTCGCGACATCATCATGCTGCTGGGAGGGATTTTTTTGCTGTTCAAAGCCACGATGGAGCTTAACGAACGGCTAGAAGGCAAGGATGAAGAGCATAGCGCGCAGCGTTCCGGGGCGAAGTTCTGGGCAGTCGTCGCACAAATTGTGGTACTCGACGCGATATTCTCCCTCGACTCGGTGATCACCGCCGTCGGCATGGTTGATAACCTGGCCGTGATGATGGCGGCGGTGTGTATCGCCATCCTGCTGATGCTGCTCGCCAGCCGGCCTCTAACCCGTTTTGTCAATGCTCACCCTACTATCGTCATCCTGTGCCTGAGCTTCCTGCTGATGATTGGTTTTAGTCTGGTTGCCGAGGGCTTCGGATTCTATATCCCGAAAGGCTATCTCTACGCGGCGATTGGCTTCTCGGTGATGATTGAGGCCCTGAATCAACTGGCGCAGTTCAACCGGCGACGATTTCTCTCATCCAGCCGCTCTTTGCGAGAAAGGACGGCTGATACCGTACTGCGGGTGTTGCGCGGTAAGCATGAAGAAGCAGAACTCGACACGCACTCTTCCAACATGATTTCAGATACCGAGGGCAACGAAATATTTAATCAGCAAGAACGCCATATGATTGAGCGCGTTCTTGGGCTCGCCCAGCGCAGCGTCAGCAGTATCATGACCTCCCGCCACGACGTTGATAACCTCGAGTTGAATGACCCCGTCGACGTATTAACCCAGCAAATAGCCGACAATCAGCACACCCGCATTCTGGTCACTGAAGACAGTTCCACCGACGAACCTCTTGGCGTGGTGCATGTTATTGACCTGCTTAAGCAGCAGTTGCTGCACAACGAGTTAGACCTGAAGGCGCTGATTCGCCAGCCGCTCATCTTCCCCGAGCAACTCTCCCTGCTAAAAGCGTTAGAACAGTTCCGCCTGGCGAAAACCCACTTTGCCTTTGTTGTCGATGAATTTGGTTCCGTTGAGGGTGTGGTGACGCTGACTGACGTGATGGAAACCATTGCCGGTAATCTGCCGGAGAACCATGAAACCGCAGACGCAGATGATGATATTGAGCAACGCGAAGACGGCAGTTGGGTGGTGAGTGGTTCCATGCCATTAGAAGACGTAGTGATGCACATTCCCCTCTCTATGGAAGAAAAGCGCGATTACCACACACTGGCCGGATTGCTGATGGAACACGCTCAAGTGGTTCCACAGGAGGGTGCCAAACTGACTATTGGTGATTATCAGTTTAAAATTCTGGAAGTGAATAGTCATCGCATTTTAAAAGTTAGGGTTACACCCCTTGCTCCACCCAATAGTGATGATTACGAGGTCTAATTCCTGCGAATTTTAAATACAAAAAGGGCCTCATCATGAGGCCCTTTCACGTTTTGCTGGCTTAATATCCCTTCAATTACTTATTGATAATGGATTTCAGCTCTTTGTTTTCTTTGGCGTTCTTGTTTTTATCAATCCAATTTTGGATAGCGCTTTTGGCTTCATCTTGTAACTGGTTGCGCAGGATCTGGTCTACCTGCAGCTGATAGTTCAACTGCGACCAGGGGCCATAGACTCGCAAAGGCACGTCGGTATTTTGCAAACGCTGAATAAGATTATTGTTACCTTTCCAGCCGCCAGTGACCCGCACACCGAGCGTCAAATCACACTGCTTATCAGCAAAGTTAATCTTGCCATCGCCTTTGGCATTTAACATTTCAGACTCAGCCATCAGATTGGATAGCGTCAGCGTCCCCTTGCTCAGCACACCCTCTGCCTGCAGCGACTGTATCTGCGTGTAATGGTCATAGCGTTCCAGGCCCTGCACGCTGTTGTTGTTACGGGCAATGGCTTGTTGCACTAATTGCTGAATATTCATGCCGTTAAGGCGCGCATCGTCCATCGACATATGCATTTTACCCGCCCAGTTATGGCTGAAATCATACGACGATAAACCGCTGCCATTGACCGCGCCGCGCAGGGTGAATTTCCCCGTGAGCGCTTCAGGTAGGTCGTAAGCGACCAGCAACTGACCCAGTTCGATGTTATTCACAATCGGCTGCAGGTTGATTTTCGCCAGCTTGCCGGTGACATCCATACTGCCTGGCAGAGAGAAATCGCCCGATGCCATTTTGCCACTCAGGGTTTGCAGATTAACTTTACCCTGCTGATTGGTAGCCAACAGCTGGAAGTCTTGAATTTTCAGGCCGCGATAAGTGAGATCGGCCACCTTCAGCGCGACATTTGCGTTAAAGCTGTTGAGAATACTGAAGTTATTCGGCTGGTCGCTAACATTGCGCGCGATAACCGGCGCAGAAGTCACGGCGCGAGCCGCCTGAGACGTTTGATCCGGCGTTTTCGGCTGCCAGCCTGATAAAGCGTCAAGGTCCAGCTTGGCGGCATCCAGGTTAACCTGATAATCGCCGGTATCGGACAGGGTCGCCGCCGCGTTGCCGCTCAACTGATTATCATTGGCCGTCAATGCTAGCTGGCTGAGGGTCAGGCGCTGCGTGTCGCGATGATAGTTTGCCTGCATGGTTCCCGAACCCTGCAAACCTTTCGCCGGAATATCCGCGCCACTCAGCTGATAGCTAAACTTATTAATATCGGCGGAGAACTCTTGCGGATACTTTTGCATATCCAGGTCGGCAGACATGGAGAAGGCGAGATCGCGCTGATTACGATTAATGCGGCTGGAAAGCTCAAGAGTAGCCTGACGGTGCGCATTTTGCTCAAGCTGCATATTAATGTCGCGCACATTAATTTGGTCGTTTTCACCGCGCTGCCAAATCAGCAGGCTGTCCGCCACGCTGATTTTATCAATATCAAATTTCCAGCCAGCTTCTAATTCAGAAGGAGGCTGAACCGTTGATGTCGGGGCTACAGGAGCATCCGGTACGTCGGCTTCGCTGTCCGGTGTTAATCGCACCACCGCGTTTTTCAACATCACTTCGCGCACGGCTAACTGATGGGAA
Source organism: Ewingella sp. AOP8-B2-18 (assembly GCF_052376015.1). NCBI lineage: Bacteria > Pseudomonadati > Pseudomonadota > Gammaproteobacteria > Enterobacterales > Yersiniaceae > Ewingella > Ewingella sp. AOP8-B2-18. The sequence goes on along the minus strand of NZ_JBQSVB010000001.1, from coordinate 878,254 downwards.
AGCAAAGGCCAGAGTTTGACATCAAGACGCATGTTTTCGGCCGTGACGACCGGCGCTTTCGCACCCGGCGCAGTCAGCGACGTTTGGCCGGCGATAATGCTTAACTGAGGCCAAACGTGCCAGCGTAAATCACCGCGAATCGCCAGTTGATAACCACTTTTCTGCTCGACACGGTCTACCATGTACTGGCGGAAATCGTTGGGATTAATTAAAAATACCAGCGAGGTCATTCCTGCAATAATCACCACCAGCAATATAACCAGCGTTGTCAGTAGTCTTCTCATGCCTTCCTCTTGCCCTTTTACCCACAGCAACTCGGGTAAAGACCTGAATCAGTCTTTGTCGATACGGCTTGCAACTGCACTCTGCTGGTCGCGATATTTGGCATCCTGGCGGCTGTTATAAGGACGAGCAGCGGGGCCAGAAAGCGGCTCGAAGCTCAGCGCGCCGATGAGCATGCCCGGACGCAGTGCCAGAGGCAACTTACCTGAATTATAGAACTCCAGCACGATTCGGCCTTTCCAGCCCGGATCGATACGATGAGCCGTTACGTGAACCATCAACCCTAGTCGAGCAAGTGAAGAACGTCCATCCAACCAGCCAACTAAGTCATCGGGAATAGAAACGGTTTCGAAAGTCACGGCCAGCGCCAGCTCGCCGGGATGCAGGAAAAACGCCTCGCCTTCTGGCAAAACGATTTCGTCACTCATGACTTTATCCAGCGCGGCGCTGACTTCATCTTTCGGGCCACTAAGATCGATAAAACCGGCGTTATGCCCTAAAAAGACGCGGAATCCATTCCCCAGCCGGACATCAACCGTTGCCCCGTTGATGCGTTCGATGGGAGGGCGCGGGGAAATCGCTAACTTTCCGCTGTCCAGCCAGGCTTCGATGTCTCGATCGCACAGTCTCATCGTTTCTCTCTCCGTGTTGTTACTGCTGAAAATGGTCTGGTGAAACCTTGGCCATTAATTGAAGAACTGACTAATTTTCGCTTTAAGAATATCAATCGCAATTCGGTTTTTACCGCCACGAGGGACGATGATATCTGCATATTGTTTAGAAGGTTCAATGAATTGCAGGAACATTGGGCGAACCGTTTTCTGATACTGCGCCATGACGGAATCCATCGAACGACCACGCTCGTTGACGTCGCGCTTCATACGGCGCATCAGGCAGATGTCCAGCGGCGTGTCGACGAAAATCGAGAAGTTCATCTCTTGACGTAAACGGACGTCGGTCAGCAGCAGTATGCCTTCTAAGATGATCACTTTCTTGGGCTTCAGGGTCACCGTCTCACCCAGTCGGGTGTGTTCGATAAAGCTGTAGCTCGGCAACTCAATAGCATGCCCTGCCTTTAGACTCTGCAGGTGTTGGAACAATAAATTGTGGTCCATGGCGCTGGGATGGTCATAGTTGGTTTTAACCCGCTCCTCCATGGTCATGTGGCTTTGGTCTTTATAGTAGCAATCTTCTGGAATAACCCCGATGTGTTCATCACCCACCTGATCACGAAGTTCACGATATAAGGTACTGGCAATGAGGCTTTTTCCAGAGGCAGATGCGCCAGCGATACCTACGATGACACACTGATGGTGCTTGTCAGACATAAAATTAAAGACCTGATTTGGAAGTTTGAAGGGCAAGCACGGGGACGGTGCTTTGATCCCGCCAATTATAGGTACAACACCTTGCCGATGCCAGCATTTAGGACGGTAAACTCTGGCATCGGGCAATTATTAGCAGACTTTGGACGTTAAACCGCCCGGAAGGCGATTTCTGTCGGGATAGCATCCCCTCGCCAATAGAGCTGAGCAGCGATGCGCGCAGCTAATTGGCGATACATTAAGGTAAATTCGCTCTGCGGGTTGGAGACCACCGTCGGCTCGCCGCGATCCAAGTCTTCGCGCAGTGAAATGTGCAGCGGCATTTGGGCCAAGAGTTCGCAGCGATATTTCTCTGCCAGCTTTTCTGCACCACCGGTGCCGAAAATGGGCTCATGATGCCCGCACTGGCTACAAATGTGCATGCTCATGTTTTCGATAATGCCCAGCACCGGCACTTTCACTTTCTCGAACATCACAATGCCTTTCATGGCGTCGAGCAGCGCAATGTCCTGCGGCGTGGTCACCACCACGGCGCCCGTTACAGGGATATTCTGCGACAGGGTCAGCTGGATGTCGCCAGTGCCCGGCGGCAGATCAATCACCAGATAATCCAAATCCGGCCACAGGGTATCTTGCAACATCTGCATCAGTGCTTTGCTGGCCATCGGGCCGCGCCATACCATGGCATTGTCATCCGTCACCAGATAACCAATGGAATTAGTCGCCAGCCCGTGAGCCATGATCGGTGCCATATGCACGCCGTCAGGCGAGGTTGGGCGTTCGGACTCGGTACCCAGCATGTTGGGCACCGACGGGCCATAAATATCCGCATCGAGGATGCCCACTTTGCCGCCTTCGGCCGCCAGCGCCAGCGCGACGTTTACCGCCGTGGTGGATTTCCCCACCCCGCCCTTGCCGGAGCTGACAGCAATAATGTTACGCACACCTTTGATGCCCGGCTGATCGTTGGCGCGGCGCAGCGTGGCGACGTCATGACGAAGCCGCCATTCAATCGCTTTCGCTCCTGTCACGCGCAGCAGTTCAGCGCTGGTTTGCTCTTTCAGCGCATCAAAGCCGCTCTGCCAGACGAAAGGCAGGGTTAAATCGAGATGCAGCACGCCGTCCATCAACGCGCAGTGGTGCACGGCTTTGATCGACACTAAATCTTTTTGCAGGGTGGAATGAGTAAAAGTGGACAGTACGCTGGCCACCAGGGCGCGTAGCCCCTCGGGGGATTGAGATGTCATCCCGGCTCCTTGAAGCATGTTATTAAACGACATTGATATTTTACGTAGCATATACTCAAAACCCGCTGAATTCAGTAACCGCGCAAGGCTCTTGTCGATCAGGGTGTACGGCTTGTTTACGCAGGGAGGCCGTTTCGGTTAACATCAATACCCCTGATTTCAACTAAAGAAAGCAAGCTCTTACTATGGCTCAAGTCGCGAAAAAAATTTTGGTAACCTGTGCACTTCCGTACGCCAACGGATCTATTCACCTCGGACACATGCTCGAGCACATCCAGGCTGACGTCTGGGTCCGTTACCAGCGAATGCGCGGCCACGAAGTTCACTTCATTTGTGCTGACGATGCGCACGGTACGCCGATCATGCTGAAAGCTCAGCAGCTCGGAATTGAACCGGAGCAGATGATCGCCGAAATGAGCCAGGAGCATCAAAAAGATTTCGCAGGCTTCGGTATCAGCTATGACAACTACCACTCGACACACAGCGACGAGAACCGCGTGTTGTCCGAGCTTATCTATGGTCGCCTAAAAGAAAACGGCTTCATCAAGAATCGCACCATTTCCCAGCTGTACGACCCGGAAAAAGGCATGTTCCTGCCGGACCGTTTCGTTAAAGGCACCTGTCCGAAGTGTAAATCTCCGGACCAGTATGGTGATAACTGCGAAGTCTGTGGCGCTACCTACAGTCCGACAGAGCTTATCGAGCCAAAATCCGTGGTCTCCGGCGCGACGCCAGAACTGCGTGATTCCGAGCACTTCTTCTTCGACCTGCCTGAATTCAGCGCCATGCTGCAAGCCTGGACCCGCTCCGGCGCACTGCAAGAGCAAGTGGCGAACAAGATGCAAGAGTGGTTCGAGTCTGGCCTGCAACAGTGGGACATCAGCCGCGACGCCCCTTACTTCGGCTTTGAAATCCCTAATGCGCCGGGCAAATACTTCTACGTCTGGCTGGACGCGCCAATTGGCTACATGGGTTCCTTCAAAAACCTGTGCGATCGTCGCCCAGACCTGAGCTTCGACGAGTTTTGGAAAAAAGATTCCACCACCGAGCTGTACCACTTCATCGGTAAAGATATCGTTTATTTCCACAGCCTGTTCTGGCCAGCCATGCTGGAAGGCAGTGATTTCCGCAAGCCAACCAACCTGTTCGTTCACGGCTACGTCACGGTTAATGGCGCGAAGATGTCTAAGTCTCGCGGCACCTTTATTAAGGCCGGCACTTATCTGAACCATCTGGACGCCGACTGCCTGCGTTATTACTACGCCGCCAAACTCTCTTCGCGTATCGACGATATCGACCTGAATCTGGAAGATTTCGTGCAGCGCGTAAATGCTGACATCGTCAACAAAGTGGTCAATCTGGCTTCTCGCAACGCGGGCTTCATTAATAAGCGTTTCGACGGCGTTCTCTCTGACAAACTGGCTGATGAAGCGCTGTACAAAACCTTCGTTGATGCCGCCGAAAGCATTGCCGAAGCTTACGCCAGCCGTGAGTCAAGCCGCGCCATTCGCGAAATTATGGCCCTCGCCGACTTGGCAAACCGCTATGTTGACGAGCAGGCGCCTTGGGTTGTAGCGAAGCAAGAAGGCCGCGATGCCGACCTGCAATCGATCTGCTCCATGGGTATCAACCTGTTCCGCGTGCTGATGACTTATCTAAAACCAGTACTGCCATCGCTAACTGAACGCGCAGAGGCCTTCCTCAATGCTGAACTGACCTGGGACGGCATCGCTCAGCCGCTGCTGTCACACAAAGTCAGCCCGTTCAAAGCCCTGTTCAATCGTATTGAGCTGGATAAAGTGAGCGCCATGGTGGATGCATCGAAAGAAGATATCGCCGCAGAGAAATCCAAAACCGTCACCGGCCCGCTGGCTGACGCGCCGATTCAAGAAACCATCACTTTTGATGATTTCGCGAAAGTGGATATGCGTATTGCGCTGATTAAAAGTGCTGATTTCGTAGAAGGCTCTGACAAGCTGCTGCGCCTGCAGTTAGATTTGGGCGGCGAATCGCGCCAGATTTTCTCTGGCATTCGCTCCGCTTACCCAGATCCAAAGCTGTTGGAAGGCCGTTTGACCATCATGGTCGCCAACCTTGCCCCGCGCAAAATGCGTTTCGGCGTGTCCGAAGGCATGGTGATGGCGGCAGGCCCTGGCGGCAAAGAGATCTTCCTGCTCAGCCCTGACTCTGGCGCACAGCCGGGCATGCAGGTGAAATAAACCCGTCTGGGTTTTGGGCAAATACCTAGCCGGTGAGGAGCGATCCTCACCGGTTTTTTATGGGTGGCGTTCTGTTCTGTTCCTTCTCATTTCAGAGGAGAAGGCTGGATGAGGAGTGGTTTAATTCAAAGCTCAATGCGGCAAATCTCACCCCTACTCTCACTTCGGCCATGTCGGCCATACCCTCCCGTGCTCTTTCTCAATATCCGCCTTACTTAAACCAATGTCTTTCAACTGGCAATCTGTCAGCCCGTTCAGAATGTTGCGCTGAATGCGTTTCTCATTCCACATCATCACAAACTGTACTGATCTGGCCATCCAGCTATCGGCTCTGGCGGGTGCCTCGTCAATGGCTTTGCTGACTACCGGACCCGCGCCCACGGCGCAATCAGACTCACAGTATTGGCGTTCTTTATTCACGTTTTTCATCATCACATCCCCTATTTACCCTGTCGCCATAGAATGCAATGAGCGCGAAATACATTACAGATTCAGATAATCGATATTTAAACCATACAGCAGTGGAATGAATGACAGTTTATGGGCTAGATTAAGCGCATCTGTACTGGTTTTATTTTCAACAAGTGGGGAATAAAAAGTGAATCGCTATGAAAATCTCGCCAATGTGCTGAGCGAACGCATCGAGCAAGGCCTGTATCCTGCCGGGGAGCGCCTGCCGTCGGTGCGTATCCTAAGCAGTGAACATGGCGTGAGCATCAGTACAGTTCAGCAGGCGTATCGGGTGCTGGAAGAGAAACTGCTGGTCGAGGCGCGGCCGAAATCAGGCTATTTCGTCACCTCCGCCCGGCCGCAGGCGGCACTGCCCGCCGTCTGTCGCCCGACTCAGCGTCCGGTGGATATCAGCCAGTGGGATCAGGTGCTCGAACAGATAACCCAGCAAGATACACCGGGCTTTATTCAGCTCGGGCGCGGTTCGCCGGATGTCACCGCCCCGACTCTGCGCCCCCTGAACCGTGCTATGTCACGTGCCGGACAGCATGAAAACCTGCTGGCGCTGAAATACGACACTATTTATGGCGCGCTGGAGTTACGTGAGCAAATCGCCCGTTTGATGATTGATAGCGGCAGCCACATGGACGCCAGCAATATTCTGATCACCACCGGCTGCCACGAAGCCCTCTCCATTGCGATTCGCTCAGTTTGCGACGTCGGCGATATCGTGGCGGTTGACTCTCCGAGCTTCCACGGCGCGATGCAGACTCTCAAAGGCTACGGCATGAAGGCGCTGGAGATCCCCACTGACCCGGTGACCGGCATCAGTATTGAAGCATTGGAAATGGCCCTTGAGCAGTGGCCGATTAAAGCCATTCAGCTCACGCCAAACTGTAATAACCCGCTGGGTTACAACATGCCCGACGAGCGGAAAAAGGCGCTGCTACGGCTGGCACAGTGCTATGACATCGCCATTATTGAAGATGACGTGTATGGCGATTTGGCCTATCAATATCCCCGCCCGGCGACCATCACCTCTTTTGATGAAGATGGACGCGTGTTGCTGTGCAGTTCCTTCTCGAAAACCCTGGCACCCGGCCTGCGCGTCGGCTGGCTGGCTCCGGGGCGTTACCACAATCGTGCCTTACATATGAAGTTTATCAGCACCGGCGCGACCTCCACCCTGCCGCAAATCGCCCTGACCGACTTCATCAAACAGGGGCATTACCTGCAACACCTGCGCAGAATGCGCAATCAGTACCAGCGTAACCTCTGCACCATGACCTGCTGGGTGAGTAAATACTTCCCGTGCGGCGTGGGAGTCAGTCGTCCGCAGGGGGGCTTTATGCTGTGGATTGAACTCGATGAGCGCCTCGACGCTCAGCGGCTCAACCGGCTGCTGGAAGTCCACAAAGTGCAAATTGCGATCGGGTCGATATTTTCTGCATCAGGCAAGTATCGCAATTGCCTGCGAATCAACTATGCTCAGCCACTAACCGAGGCTTATGAGCAGGCCATGCATCACATTGGGCAGACCATTGCTAAAATGATGGCAGAACTTTGATTCTGCCTCTCTACTGGAGCGAATAAAGACGTGCAGATTGAACCTTTACCACCCCTAAACACCTTGGTGGCCTTTGAATGTGTTGCACGTTATTGCAGTTTTTCACGCGCGGCGGATGAGTTAAATCTGACGCAAAGCGCCATCAGTCGGCAAATCTTGCAGTTAGAAGAGATGCTGGGCTGCAAGCTGTTTCAGCGTAGCCAGCGCAAGGTGACGTTGACGCCTCGCGGGGAGATTTACGCCGAACAGGTGCGAAAGCTGTTGGGTGATATTTCACAATCCACTGCCGAAGTGATGGGCTGGAGCGGCCTGCCGCAGGTGACGCTGGCCTGCACCAGCGCGATGGGCAGCCTTTGGCTCTCATCGCGCCTTTCGGCTCTGCGCCGATTGATGCCGGATTTGCAGATCCGCATGAAGATTTCGGACAGCTTCTCTGACCTTAAATCCTCAGAGTTTGATCTGGCGATTTTCTACCTGCGCACCCCACCCGCGGGCTATCACGCCGTGCCGCTGTTCGACGAAGTCTGTTATCCGATGTGCTCACCTGCGTTTTTACGCCAGCTTCCCGCCGACCCCGACGCCGCGGAATTACTCAATCACACGCTGTTAATTCAAGACGATCCCCAGCGCGAATGGACCGGCTGGCGCGACTGGTTTACCTCACAGGACGTACACCATTTCGCCCCAAGGCAGACGTGGCGAGCCAACAACTACCCGTTTCTGGTGCAAGCCGCCGTTCTCGGCGACGGAATTTTGCTCGGTTGGGAAGGCTTAGTGCAGGATTATGTCGATAACGGACAGCTGGTCCATGCCCATCCGGGCAAGCTGGCCGCTGACGGCAAATGTTATATTTTGACGCCGCAAGACAGGTATTTGAGGCCCGTCATTCGACGGGTGATCGAATGGCTTTTGCAAAGCCAGTAAACCTAAAATCGCGACTTTGCGATATGTTGCAAACTGGCCTTAAGGTCAAGGTCAAGGTCAAGGTCGTGGGCGTCGGCCCACACCGACCAAGGGAGGCGTAAACGCGCCTCCCTTGGAACCCTGCGTTTTTTCCTGTTGTGAGACAGAGGCTTCGCAGGGTCGGAATGGACGTGTTTCAGCAGCCACGGTGATCGTCGCGAAGTGCCGCCGCTTAGGCGGTTCCCTCAGTTCGGGCTTCGAGCCATAGGTCTCGAACCACTCCCTCGGCGTCACTTCTGAACGCGACCTACTGGCATTTACACCGAACCTTTCCATTCAATTCGTAAAACAAATCCAAACCTCATTGAAAAGGTACGGTTGAAATGCCTCAAAACCGCAGTCAAAAATGGCGCTGAGCGAACGGTTCGAGACCTATGGCTCGAGCCGAGCGAAGCGAGACAGCGTTGCAAAGCAACGACCCGAAGGGCGAGGCCAGAGGCCGAGTAATCCTGAAGCGAAGGCACCGCCTAAGCGGCGACATTTTGCGGTGGATAACGGAAGCCTCTGAAACACGTCCTCCCAACGAGCGATAGCGCGCAGTAAAGAGCCGGGGATTCTTAAGGGGCGCGGCGATAGGCGCCCCTTAAGGCCGGTGTGGCGGCAGCGCACGACCTTGACCTTAAAGGCCAGTTTGCGTGGCAACGCAATGTTTTGAATTCAAACCCCAACTTTTCATTAATTTTACCAAAATTCTTAACTGCGTTTTAAATCTCAATTTCTGGAATTTTATTCTTCTCTAAATAACGGCGTTTCCGCGCCGCTCTCATCCCAATTAAGGTAAACAACAACCAGCAAGACTGGGAAATACAAGACGCCAAATTAAAATCATGGCTCAGGGAGTAGAGACCAAAGGTACCGCCAATAATATTAAGCCAGGCATAAATATCAGCATCTACTGCTAGTTTGCGCATTTGAACTAGCGCATAAGCCAGCAGGTAGCAAAAGACGCCAATTAAGCCAATCAGGGTATGGAAGTCCAACGGTTATTTCCCTTCGCCGAATTCAGATACAGGCAAAATAAAACGTTTCAGGGTGTTCTGCCGCGCATTTTTCGCATACTCTCATGATAAATTCTCATGCAAATTCATCAGAGTGTTTTGATATAAATCACTAAGCAATAAATATAAATTATTCCTTTTTTCACCTGCGCCTATCCCCTATGCCCTTCGCGTTGAATCAAGGCAGCATGCGAACAAACCCCGGTTAGCTTACCTGCGTAAGTGTTTCAGGCGAATGAACGCGGCCAACCTTGAGACAAGACGCAAGAGTCTGGAGATAACAGGTTTTCGCCACCCCGGAGATAATTAGATGAAAGATAAAAATTCCGCTTTGACGCAATTAATGCAGGATGCAAAACTCAGCCGCCGCGGCTTTATTACCAGCGCTGCTGCTGTGGGTATTACCACCGCCTATGGTCTTTCCCCCCTGTCTGCTTTTGCAGCCGAGCCAAAAAAAGGTGGCGTATTAAAATTGGGAATGTCAGGCGGTAACACCAGCGATTCTTTAGATCCCACATTATTCAGCGACTGGGTTCCGTTAAATCAGGCATATATGCTGATGAACGGTTTAGTCGAAATAGATGAAAATAACAAAGCGATTCCTGAACTTTTTGCCAGTTGGGAAGCCAAACCGGGCGCAACCGAATGGATATTCACTCTGCAAGACGGGGTAACATTCCATAACGGCAAGAAACTCGATGCCGACGACATTATTTACTCCATCAACCTGCATCGCGGTGATAAGACCAAAAGCGCCATCAAAACTCAGCTGTCGCCAATCACCGGTTTGACCAAGCAGGGCGACAACCAAATTGCGATCACGCTGGAAAGCGGCAACGCCGACCTGCCATACCTGCTGGCTGACTATCACTTGCTGGTGGTGCCGAACGGCTTTACCGACTGGTCACACCCGATTGGCACCGGCGGCTTTGTGTTTGACCAATACGAGCCGGGCGTGCGCTCGCTGTTTAAACGCAACCCTAACTATTGGAAGAAAGACCGCGCCTTCGTGGATGCCGTGGAAGTCATCGTCATCAATGACCCAACCGCGCGCACCAACGCCTTGATTTCTGGGCAGGTTCACGCCATTAACCGCGTCGATTTCAAAACCGTCGATTTTCTCAAACGCAGCCCGGCGCTGAACATCGTGCGCTCCTCCGGCGGCCAGCACTTCACCTTCCTGATGGACTGTAGCGTCGCGCCGTTCAATAACAACGACGTGCGCATGGCGATTAAACACGGCATTGACCGGCAGAAGATCCTCGACACGGTGCTGCGCGGCTACGGTTCACTCGGCAACGACCACCCCATCCCGAAAACCGATCGCTTCTTCAACCACAGCCTTGAGCAGCGTGTCTACGACCCTGACAAATCCGCCTTCTATCTGAAAAAGGCCGGGCTAACTGACCTCAAGCTAGAGCTATCCTCCTCCGACGCTGCCTTTGCCGGTGCTCTCGATGCCGCCGCCCTGTTCCAAGGGGAAGCGCAAAAAAGCGGCATTCAGGTCAGCATCAAGCGCCAGCCCGCTGACAGCTACTGGGACGACGTGTGGATGAAAGCGCCATTCAGCATGGGGTACTGGGGCGGCCGCCCGACGGCGGACCAGATGTTCTCCACCGCCTATCAGTCGACGGCGAAATGGAACGACACCCACTGGAAAGATGAGAAGTTCGACGCCCTGCTGCTGCAAGCCCGCTCCCTGCTGGACGACGGCAAGCGCGCTGAAATCTATGGCGAATTGCAAAGCATTGTCCGCGATAGCGGCGGCGCGATGATCCCCCTGTTTGGCGACTATCTTGACGCCGCCAACAAAAAAGTCGGCGGAATTAAACCGCATCCGATGTTCAACTTCATGGGTGGTCGTCTGGCCGAGCGCGTCTGGCTGGAGGCATGATGAAGAAGAAGATTTTACAACGCGTGCTGCTTGGGGTAGGCACGCTTTGGCTGGTTTCACTGCTGATTTTTGTGGGAACTGAAATGCTGCCAGGGGATGTAGCAACCGCCATTCTCGGCCAGAGCGCCACGCCGGAAACCGTGGCGGCGCTGCGCCTGCAACTGGGGTTGGACGAGCCGGCCGTGCTGCGCTATCTGCACTGGCTGGTGGGCATTCTGCACGGTGATTTAGGTAACTCTTTGGCGAATGGCAGACCTATCGGCAACGAGCTGCTGCCGCGCCTGGGGAATACGCTATTTTTGGCCGGTTACGCGGCCATTATCGCCATCCCGCTGGCCGTCGGTTTGGGGATTGCGTCCGCCATTTGGCGCGGCTCAATCTTCGACCGACTGGCCAATACCCTGACCCTCATCAGCATTTCGGTGCCGGAGTTCTTCGTGGGCTACGTGCTGGTGATCGCCTTCGCCATTCGCCTGACGTGGTTCCCCAGCCTGGCGATGGTCGACCCCAGCTCCTCGTTCGTCGACCGGCTCTACGTCTGCACTCTGCCGATGCTGACGCTGACGCTGGTGGTGCTGGCCCACATGTTGCGCATGACCCGCGCCTCGGTGACGGCGGTGATGTCCAGCCCGTACATTGAGAGCGCGGTGCTGAAAGGCGTGTCGCGCTGGCGGATTGTGGTGTCCCACGCCCTGCCCAACGCCCTCGCGCCAATCATTAACGTCGTCGCGTTTAACCTTGCCTATCTGGTGGTGGGGGTGATTCTGGTGGAAGTGGTGTTTGTCTATCCGGGTATCGGCCAGTACATGGTTGACGCCGTGACCAAGCGCGACCTGCCGGTGGTTCAGGCCTGCGGCCTGCTGTTTGGCGGCACCTACATCTTCCTCAATACCACCGCTGATTTGCTGGCGATTTGGTGTAACCCACGTTTACGCCACGCGCGCTAAGGCAGGAGCAACATGAATCATTCGCATAAAGCTTCATTTATCAGCAACATCCCGCTGTCAGCGTGGATTGGCATCGTGATTATCGCGGTCAATCTGCTGGCGGCGATTTTTGCCCCGTGGATCGCGCCGCACAGCGAAACCGAACAGGTGGGTGACATCTGGCTATTACCCTCGGCGGCCACGCCGTTCGGCACCGACAGTCTGGGGCGCGACATGCTTTCACGCATTCTGTTTGGCGCTCGCACCACTATCGCCATCGCGCTGACCATCACCATTGCGTCATTCATTATTGGCATTATTAGCGGCTTCGCGGCGGCGATTTATGGCAAATGGGTGGACGTGGTGCTGTCGCGCATTGTCGATACCGTGATGTCGATTCCCGTGCTGATTTTCGCCTTGATGGTGCTCTCCGTGATGGGTACCTCCATTCCGGTTCTGGTGCTGACTATCGCTCTGCTCGACGCCACCCGGGTTTTCCGTTTGGCTCGCTTAGTGGCGCAAGCCATTGTTTGCCAAGAGTATGTTGAAGCTGCTCGTCTGCGCGGTGAAGGCCTGCGCTGGGTGCTAACCAAAGAGATCCTGCCCAACGCCATGCCGCCGCTGCTGGCCGAGTTCGGCATGCGTTTCTGCTTCACCTTCCTGTTTATCGCCGGACTGAGCTTCCTCGGCTTGGGCATTCAGCCGCCTTACGCCGACTGGGGCAGCATGGTGCGCGACAACGCGCAGGCGATTAACTTCGGTCAGTTCGCGCCGCTCTACCCGGCTGCGGCCATCGCGCTGCTGACCATTGGCGTCAATTTGGTAGTTGACTGGCTACTGGCCCGCAACAGCCTGCCGCACGGAGAAGAAGCATGACGGACAACAAGCAAGACCTGATCCTCGAAATGCGCGGGCTGCGCATCGAAACCCTCGACGGCTCGCCGCTGGTGCAGGACATCTCCCTGACGCTGGCGAAAGGCGAAATTCTCGGGCTGATTGGCGAATCTGGCGCGGGGAAATCCACCATTGGCTTAGCCGCGCTGGGCTATGCGCGACAGGGCTGCCGAATTAGCGGCGGCGAAGTGATTGTCGATGGCACCGACATTGTCTCCCAACCCGCGCGAGTCAAACGCCAGTGGCGCGGCCGCCGCGTGGCCTATGTGGCACAGAGCGCGGCGGCGGCCTTTAACCCGGCGCTGACCATTGAAAAACAGGTGTGTGAAGGCCCCATTCGCCACGGATTGATGAGCAAAGAAGAGAGCCGCCAGTGGGCCATCACCCTGTTCCGCTCGCTGGACCTGCCGGACCCGGAAAATATTGGCAAACGCTATCCCCACCAGCTTTCCGGCGGCCAGTTGCAGCGCGCCATGGCGGCAATGGCCATGTCCTGCAAACCCGACTTGCTGGTGATGGATGAACCTACCACCGCGCTGGACGTTACCACTCAGATTGAAGTGCTGGTGATGCTGCGCAAGCTGGTGCGCGAGTTCAATACCGCTGCGCTGTACATCACCCATGACCTCGCCGTGGTGGCCCAGCTGGCGGACCGCATCATGGTGCTGCGCCACGGCAAAGAAGTGGAAACTGGCAATACCGCGCAGATCCTTAGCTCGCCAAAAGAGGAATACACCCGCCGCTTAGTGGCCGAGCGCGAACACGCGGCAGAAACCGTGACCGCCGCCCAGCCAGAAGCCCTGGCGGCTTTGCTGACCATCAAACAGCTGAGTACCGGCTACAACGGCAAGAAAGTGGTCAATGACGTCAACCTGCAACTGGCGCGCGGCAAAACGCTGGCGGTGATTGGCGAGTCGGGTAGCGGCAAAAGTACCCTCGCCCGCGCGCTGGTTGGCCTGCTGCCGGATACCCAAGGCAGCGTCGAGTTCGACGGCGTCACCCTCTCGCCGCTCTACCAACAGCGGCAGAAAGAGACGCTGCGCCGCATTCAGATGATCTATCAGCTACCGGACGTGGCGCTCAACCCGCGCCAGACCATTCTTGAGCTGATTGGTCGCCCGGTGGCGTTCTACTTCGGGCTGAGTAAACGCGAAGTGCGAGCCAAGGTGGAAGAGCTGCTGACCCTGACCGAACTGCCGCTGAAGCTGATTGACCGATATCCGGGCGAGCTGTCCGGCGGCCAGAAGCAGCGCGTCTGTATCGCCCGCGCGCTGGCGGCCCAGCCGGAGCTAATTATTTGCGATGAAGCCACCTCGGCGCTCGACCCGCTGGTGGCCGAAGAGGTACTCAACCTGCTGCGCCGCCTGCAAGAGCAGTTGGGGCTTTCCTACCTGTTTATCACCCATGACCTCGGCACGGTGAAGCGCATTGCCCATCAGGTGGCGGTGATGTATCAGGGCAACATTGTTGCCAGCGGTGACACCCGTGTGGTGTTCAGCCCGCCGATGCACCCGTACACTGAAAAACTGCTGACCTCGGTGCCGGAAATGCGCACCGACTGGTTGGACGACGTGCTGGCGCTGCGTTCCTCCTCTTCTTCCGACAAGACATCTTTGACAGGCGCACTATGACCACAAAACGCATTATTACTGAGTTCCCGCATTCGGTGACCACCATCGAGCATCTGTGGATCAAACTGAGTGACGGCACCCGCCTCGCCGCCCGTTTATGGCTGCCGGACAGTGCGGCGGACCAGCCGGTTCCGGCCATTTTGGAATACATTCCCTACCGTAAACGAGACGGAACCCGCACCCGCGACGAGCCGATGCACGGCTATTTCGCCGGTAATGGCTACGCCGTGGTGCGCGTGGATATGCGCGGCAGCGGCGAGTCCGACGGGCTGCTGGCGGATGAATATCTGATGCAAGAACAGGACGACGCGCTGGAAGTGATTGAGTGGATCACCCAGCAGGCGTGGTGTAGCGGCAATGTCGGCATGATGGGGAAATCATGGGGCGGCTTTAACGGCTTGCAGGTGGCGGCACGTCGCCCGGCGGCGCTAAAAGCGGTGATCACCGTCTGCTCCACCGACGACCGCTACGCCGATGATATTCACTACAAAGGCGGCTGCCTGCTCAATGACAACCTCTGGTGGGGCGGCATCATGCTGGCTTATCAGAGCCGCCCTTCTGACCCGGCGCTGGTCGGCGAAGGCTGGTACAACGAGTGGCTCAATCGCCTCGAAAACATGCCGTTCTTCCCGGCATTGTGGATGGAACACCCGCTGCGCGATCGCTACTGGCAGCACGGTTCCGTCTGCGAGGACTGGTCGGCGATTCAATGCCCGGTGTTAGCCATTGGTGGTTGGGCAGATGCCTATAGCAACGCGGTGTTCCGCCTGATGGACAACTTGCAGGTGCCGCGCCGCGCCATTATTGGCCCGTGGGCGCATATTTACCCGCAGGACGGCACACCGGAACCGGCGATTGGCTTCTTGCAAGAGGCGGTACAGTGGTGGGATCACTGGCTGAAAGGCGAACAAAACGCCGCGATGGACGGCCCGATGGTGCAAGCCTGGCTGCAAGACAGCCAGCCGCCGTCGGCCCAGCGCCCGGTAAGCAAAGGCCAGTGGGTCGGCTTTGATAAGGGCACTGCCAGTAATGTGACTCATGAGCCTCGCTGGCTAACGCGCGGGCAGTTGAATGCTCACCCGGACGCAGAAGCCGGCGTGATTTCCATCTGCTCGCCGCAGAACCACGGCCTGATGGCCGGTGAATGGATGGGCGCGGGCGTGCTGGGTGAAACGCCGCCGGACCAGCGGGTGGATGACGGCAATGCCGAAATCTTTGACGGCCAGCCGCTGGCCGAGCCGCTGTCTATCTTCGGCTTCCCGCAGTTCACCGTCGAGCTGAGCAGTGATAAACCGGCCGCCATGCTCTACGTGCGGCTGTCGGACGTCTCGCCAGAGGGCGCGGTCAATCGCGTAACCCACGGCTGGCTGAATCTGAGTCACTTACAGGGGCATGATAAATCTGTACCGCTGGTGCCGGGGCAGAAAGTGCGGGTACCGGTACAGTTGGACGGCATTGCCCATCGTTTCGAAGTCGGCCATCGTCTGCGGGTGTCGCTGGCCACCACCTATTGGCCGATGATTTGGCCAATGCCGGAAGCCGCCACCCTAACCCTCGACCTGCACAGCGCCCAGCTTTCGCTGCCGGTGTGCCACCAGCCGCTGGTGATTGACGGCCCCATCAAAGAGCCGCAAAGCGCCGCGCCGACGCCGCAAACCGTGCTGACTCAAGGCCGCGTTGACCGTTCGATCAGTTACGACTTCCTGACGGATGAGTGGACCAGCGTGACCAATGGCGAAGGCGGCGTGTTTGGCGAAGGGGTTTATCGTTTCGACGACATTGATACCACTGTAGACCACAACCTGCGCCGTGAGCTGGTGGTCGGCAATGCTGACCCGCTGTCGGCGCGCTATCTGCTGACGCAGACCATGAAAATTGGCCGCGAGGGTTGGCAGATTGAAGCCGTGATCACCTTAGAAATGCGCAGCGACCTGACCCATTTCATCGTCAGTGGCGATATGGTGGTCAGCCTGAATGGTGAAGAAGAGTTCACCAAGTACTGGCACGAGCGTATTCCTCGCTAACGCGGATTACTTTTTCTGCGGCTGAATGGCCGTGATCTCGTCATAGCTTAAAACCCGCCCATCTTGTGAACGCAGTTCTATGGTTTGCAAAGGTTGGCGGGTTTCTTTATCTACCATTTCGGTGAAAGGTTCGTTCTCGTCAAACAGGTATTTGCTTCCCCACTGGCTTAACGCCACCATGATCGGGCGGAGCGCTTTACCCTTCTCCGTCAGCACATAGTCCTGATACGCCGATCCGTCGGCGGCGGGTTCAATACGCAAAATCCCTTCAGCCACCATCGACTTCAGACGCGTGCTGAGGATGTTCTTCGCTGCGCCAAGGCTGCGCTGAAACTCGCTAAAGCGCGTTAAGCCAATCATCGCATCGCGCACGATAAGCAAGGTCCACCAGTCGCCAATCAAATCCAGCGAACGCGTGGCCGGGCAGACGCTGTCATCCATTCGGGTTCTTTTCATTGCCGTTCTCTCTTAGCTGTTCTCTGCAAACTGTTCTCTATAAACAGGGCCGAGTAGCAAAATGTGCCCTGCTTAAAAATCTGGTTGCATTATAAAACCACCTGCCGTACAAATGCACCTAGTTTAATAATTAAACCAACCCAAACACTGAAAAGGAACACCCAAATGTCGCAATCTACTCAACATAAACCTGTTGCTTTAATCACCGGCGCTTCCACCGGCATTGGTGCGGTTTACGCCGATCGCCTGGCGAAACGTGGCTATGACCTGGTGCTGGTCGCCCGAAATGCCAAACGCATGGAAAATGTAGCGCAGCCGCTGCGCGCGGCGGGCACTCATGTGGAGATCATCGCCGCCGATTTGACTGAGCATAACGACCTGCTGCGCGTGGAAGATTTCATCCGCCAACACCCGGAGATTTCTCTGCTGGTGAATAACGCGGGTTCCACCACGCCGGGCGGATTTGGCTCAACCGACGTTGAGTCGATTGATCATCTGATTCGCCTGAATGTCACCTCGGTGGCTCGTCTTTCCCGCGTGGCGCTGGACGGCCTGCTGAAGCACAAAGATGGCGCGATCATTAACATTTCATCGGTGATGGCCTTCGCCCCTGAGCTGAATAAAGCGGTGTATACCGCCTCGAAATCCTTTGTGCTGACCTTCTCACAGACGCTGCAAAGCGAGCTGGAACAGCAAGGTCTGTACGTGCAGGCCGTGCTGCCAGCCGCGACGCGAACTGAGATTTGGGACCACGCGGGTCAGAACGTGGACGACCTGCAAGGGGTGATGGAAGTGGCTGATTTGGTTGACGCCGCGCTGGTCGGCTTTGACCTTAAAGAGAAAGTCACCATCCCGCCGCTGCAGGATGAAAAGCTGTGGACTGACCATGAAGCGACGCGCATTGGCCTGCTGACCAACTTCGCCCACTCCACGCCGGGCGCCCGTTACACTCGCTAACAGCCGCAGGATGGCTGGCGAACAAATTCGCTGGTCATCCGCTTTACTCTTTGCAAATATAACATTCCGTTAACGTCATTCGGATATGTGAAGTATGCCAGCCCCCGCCACCAGCGTGACTTATGGAATGTCGCAGCGCAGCGACCGCCCTGACTTTTATATCCGCGATCAGTCCGAACGCCCGGCGTTGATGCAGCCACACCGACATGACTACTTCCAGATCCAGCTCAACTGCGGCACGGATAGCGTCCAGCACATCGGCGGCGCCATTCGCCCCTTTACCTATCGCACGATTGCTTTTATTCAGCCGCACCGCCTGCATTTCATTCCTCATCCCGAGGATGGCCGCTCGATGGTGATCAACATTTCTGCGCCCTTTTTGCTGCGCAATACCGCCATGGACACGCTGGATTTAGACGACATTCCGCTGGCTGACGTGCCGGAATTAGCGCCGTTTCGCTTTCAGGAGTATCTCGACTTTGTCATGTCCGAAGAGGACTTTGCCGAGATAACCTTGCTGCTGGAGAAGATGCGCCAGTGCGACCGCCAGCGGGAGTTTGGCGATGATCTGCGCCTGCGCGGCTACCTGCTGCAATTGCTCGGGCTGGTGTGTTATCGCTATCAGCAGCCGCTGCAAGAGATGGCAGCGCGTAACGCCGAGAAGCGCGGCCAGCAGGCGGCGCTCAACCGCACGCTACGCTATATCCGCCGCCAGCTGGCAGACCCACAGCTGAACCTGACCGATGCCGCCGCCGCGGCCTTTATTTCTCCTAACTATTTGACCCACCTGCTGCGCAAAACTATCGGCAAAACCTTCTCCGAGCTGGTGCTGGAGCGGCGGATGCGGCTGGCGCGTATGAAGCTCACCACTAGCAGTGAGAGCATTGCCGAGATAGCCCGCCAGTGCGGCTACACCGACGACGCCTACTTCTCGCGGCGCTTCCGCCAGGCCCACGGCGTGCCGCCGGGCAAGTTCCGCCAGTCGCCGACTGACTTCTAACGCCGATATCCTCTTTTTGTCCAAAAACAGCATGGATCTGTCCAGTTTAAACCCGGCGGTTTTACGCGACACTGCAACTCAGACATCGCCATAAACCGAAGGAAGACAATATGACTGATTACGTATTTCCCCCTGCCACCACGCCGTCTCTGGCGATTGAAGGTGAAGAGGCACGCTTCCCATTACGCCGCGTTTACTGCGTCGGCCAGAACTATGCCGCGCACACCCGCGAAATGGGCCACGATCCTGATCGTGAACTGCCTTTCTTCTTCAGTAAACCGGCGGATGCGGTGATCCCAGCCAGCGGCAACGTGCCTTATCCGTCACAGACTGAGCTGCTGCATTATGAAGTGGAGTTAGTCGTGGCGATTGGCGTTGGCGGCAAAAATATCGCCGTGGACAACGCGCTAGACCACGTGTGGGGCTACACGGTGGGTGTCGATTTAACCCGTCGCGACCTGCAATCCGTAGCGAAAAAGGCGGGACGTCCTTGGGATTTAGCCAAAGGCTTTGACGCCTCTGCGCCGACTAACCCGCTGCTGCCGGTCAGTAAGGTGGGGCATCCGGTGAAAGGAATTATCTGGTTGAGCGTGAACGGCGAAGAGCGCCAGAACGGCCATCTAAGTGAGTTGATTTGGAAAGTGCCGGAAGTGATCAGCCTGCTGTCTGAGGCGGTTGAACTGCAACCCGGCGACCTGATTTTCACAGGGACCCCGGCAGGCGTAGGTGAAATCAAACGCGGCGATGTGGTGACTGGCGGTATCAAAAACATCGGGACGTTCAGCTTCACCCTCGTCTGATAAAGGCTGGCTTGTTGTTAAATCAAAGGTGTTAAATTATTGGCGTCCGGTCACCGGGCGCTTTCTCCTCTAAAGTGCGCTCCACGATGGGTGCCAACTTCTCAAAACCACAGGCCGTCGCCGGGTCGAACAGTGAAAGTGACTCAATTTGATTGAGCAAAATCACCTTGCGGAAATTCAACGCGTTATTCGGCTCAGACACCGGGGTTATCCAGTGCTTCTGGTAGTAAGCCGCATAGTTATGCTCCACCACCAACTGCTGGGTGTCGCGATCGCGAAAACCACTGATCATCGGGATAACCACTACGTTATCTGATGACGAGGTTTCACAGCGCGCGGTATGCACCATGCCGATATATACCCGATGCGAGTTCAGGGTGATATACACCATGTCGCCCTGTTCCATGCACTGATACAAAATCCCTTCGACGCCGTTGGCGCTGGTCAACTGCTTATAAAGCTGCCTGCGCCCGGCAGTGTTCAGCCTCAGCCCCGGCGACCAGGTGGTGCGGATCAGACAGAGCATCACTGACACGCAAAGCATAATCACCACGGGTGCCTGAATACCCAGGAAACTCCAGTTAATGAAGTCGCGGTGGTAATGCACGTGCTCGGGAATCGCCCGCATCTCCGGCAAATGGTTAATACCAATGGAAATGCCCCACAGCAGCAGATAAACCAACGCAATCACTATTACGCCCTGCAAAACGAAAATGCAGCCGTACAGTGCGACCAGGAAATAGACATCCCAGCCAAAGGTGCGTTTGAGTTTAAAGCGCGTGGAAACGTTGCGCGTGGTGTACCAGTAGCCGCACACCATTAAAACCATAAATACTGCTGTTGCCATTAAAGTACGCTCATCTTTTTGACGTGACGGGTGAAGTCCTGCTGCACCTGCTCGTTGGCAGGATTCACAGACGCGATGCCGTTTTCATCAATCAGAATACGCTCACCCTCCTCGATAGTTTCCTGAATGTCATTCGCACTAAACAGCCCTAAAAATTGCTCAGGACTGGAAAATATTCGCATGACGATTTTCAGCATATTGCCTCCATTTTGGTTTAAGAAAGATAGAGTGTAGTCAAGAAAGACGGCAAAGCACGGTATGGCGGGGGTTTTCGGATTAGTTACTGGTTGAACTTACAGGTAAAAAAAGAGCACAGCGCGATGCTGTGCTCCTGAGTTTGCTCGGTCAGTGGGAAAAGGAATTAGCTTTTCGCTTCGCCGGCATGGTGCGCTTCTTCATGCGCGGCCTGCTCGGCTTTGACTTCTTTGGCGCGGTTACGCAGACCAAACCAGCCCAGCACCAGCAGAAGAATCAGTACCGGAATAGTGGCGACGGTGTAAGTACCGTTCGGGTAGTCGAAGGCCATCAGCACCAGTACGCCCGCCAGGAAGGCTAAGGTCAGCCAAGAGGTCACCGGCGCCCAAGGCATTCTGAAAGACACCTCTTTCGCCTTGCCCTCTTTGATGGCTTTACGCAGCTTCATCTGGCAAACGATGATGAATGCCCAAGAGCTAAGAATACCCAGCGACGCGACGTTCAGCACGATTTCAAACACCTGCGACGGCACGTAGTAGTTAAGCACCACGCCGATGATGTAGATTGCCACGGTCACCAGGATCCCAGCGTAAGGCACCTGCTGGGCGTTCATTTTAGACATGAACTTCGGCGCGGAGCCGCCCATCGACAGGGAACGCAGGATACGACCAGTAGAGTACAGGCCAGAGTTGAGGCTCGACAGCGCTGCGGTCAGAACCACGATATTCATAATGGTGCCGATGTAAGGCACGCCCAGCTTGCTGAAGAAGGTCACGAACGGGCTTTGGCCTGCCTGATACGCATTCCACGGCAGCAGCAGCACCAACAGCACCACGGACCCAACGTAGAACAGCGCGATACGCCAGATAACGCTGTTAATGGCTTTCGGCAGAATGGTTTCAGGATCTTTAGTTTCACCCGCCGCCGTGCCGACCAGTTCGATGGCGGCGAAGGCGAAGACCACGCCCTGCACCAGCACTAAGGCAGGCAGCAAGCCGTGCGGGAAGATGCCGCCGTTTTCGGTGATCAGGTGCAGGCCGGTTGAGCCGCCCGCCACTTCTTTGCCGGTGCCCAGCACCACCACGCCGACAATCAGGAACAGCGCGATGGCCGCCACTTTGATCAGCGCAAACCAGAATTCCATTTCGGCGAACCATTTCACGCCAATCATGTTCATGGTGCCAACGATGGCCAGTGCGCCAAGGGCGAACATCCACTGAGGTACATCACCGAAGGTGCCCCAATAGTGCATATAGAGCGCCACGGCGGTGATATCCACGATGCCGGTCATTGCCCAGTTGAGGAAGTACATCCAGCCCGCCACGTAGGAGGCTTTTTCGCCTAAGAACTCGCGGGCGTAGGAAACGAAGCTGCCGCTGGTTGGACGGTGTAAAACCAATTCGCCCAGTGCGCGCAGGATGAAGAAAGAGAAAATACCGCAGACCGCGTAGACAATTGCCAGTGCCGGACCCGCCATTTGTAAGCGCGCACCTGCACCTAGGAATAAACCGGTACCGATAGAACCACCAATGGCAATCATCTGAACCTGACGATTGCCCATACTCTTGTGATATCCGTCTTCGTGTGAATCCAACCAACGTCGCTTAGCGGCCTGTTTCGCCTCAGCGGACTTTCTATGTAATCGCATTCTTTCCTGTTCTCCAAAAATGCCCGCAGCCTGAATTCTCCCAACAGGCAAACGGTTGCAGATGTTGACGCTTACGCGGTGTGTTCCGCTCTATTATTTTTAGCCTAACTGAAAATACTCGGTGAACTGACTTACGTGAAAGCAGCAGCCAACCCTGCTGTGGAGTGCTGGATTGAGAGTATTAACGGCGGTGGATGCTACCTGTATTGTGCATTTGAGGCAAAAAAAACCTATCTCTAAGTGTGAGGAAAATCGCCTTATGGATGGATTATTAAGAAGAGTCCTAGGTATAAATGCCGCAAAAATAGCCGATTGATAATGGCTTATTCTGGCCGCTACTGGTGTCACCAGACAAAAAAGCCCGCGCTGGCGGGCCTTTATGCTTTATGAGTTGTCACTCGGCGGTTTTGGTTCCACAACTTTCTTTGCGCACCCTTTCGATGTTGATGGAAAGGTACATCATCTCTTCCTTGCTCAATGCGCGCTGATAGGTGGCGGCGAGGAAGAGACTGATCTTCTCAGCACAGCCCCAGGCCTGCGGATAGCTCTCTTTAACCGCGACATAGAGCGCGACATCGTCGTCGGGCACCTGCGCGTGGCTGAACATTCGCTGGGCGAAAAACTTCAGGTGAGTGACAAAACGGTGGTAGCTCAGCGCCTCCTGGTCATACTCCAGCCTTAGCTGATATTTCACCAGATGTAGGATCTCCTGCATCACCTTGGTGATCTGTTTCACCTGCGACATATCGCCATCCAGCTGCCCGTTGACCAGGTGCAGCGCGATAAATCCCGCCTCGTCGTCCGGCAGCCTGACGCCCAGCCGACTGGAAATAATCGCTAACGCCTCGACGCCCAGCGCGTACTCCTTCGGGTAGAGCCGCCGGGTTTCCCACAGCAGCGCGTTGCTCAGAGGCACGCCCTGCCTCTGCCGTTCCAGCGCGAAATAGCAGTGATCGGTCAGCGCAACATAGAGATTCTCCTGCAATTTCCCCAATCGCTGGCTGGCAAGCTGGATGATCTGGTCGCAGGTGGTCATCACCTCCATGGGAATGTGGCTCAGCAATTCCGAGAGCCGCGCCACCAGTTGATCGCTTTGCAGCGCAAAGACTTTTTCCACTTTGCTATCGTCAACCCGATCGCCAACCTGCTTCTGAAACGCCAATCCCCGGCCCATCACGACCTGTTCCCGATGCTGTGGGTCGAGCACTAACACCACGTTATTATTGAGTATTTTGGTGATTTCCATTGCCTTCCCCTGAAAAACAAAAAACCTGACCCCTTCCGCAGAGAAGTGATCAGGTTTTGCCTGCCAAAGCAGTAACAATCCAGAACCGAACTTTACCAGTTTTCGCCATCCTCTCAATCTGAGCGCGGCGCAAATGTGATAAGGATCGCGGGTTAGGCTTTTAGCGTGGCACCGTGGTTTTTAATAATATCGGCATACCAGTAGAAGCTTTTCTTGCGGCGGCGTTCCAGCGTCCCCTTGCCCTGATCGTCGCAATCCACGTAAATAAAACCGTAGCGTTTGGAGAATTCCGCCTTAGAAGCGCTCACCAGATCGATAGGTCCCCAGCTGGTGTAGCCCATCACTTCTACGCCGTCGGCGATGGCTTCGCGCACCTGCACCAGATGGTCATTGATGTATTGAATACGATAGTCGTCGTTGATGCTGCCGTCGGCTTCAACTTGATCGCGCGCGCCCAGCCCGTTTTCGACGATAAACAGCGGTTTTTGGTAACGATCGTACAACTCATTCATCAAGTAGCGCAGACCGACCGGGTCAATCTGCCAGCCCCACTCAGAGCTAGCGAGGTGCGGATTGGGCACCATATTGAGAATATTGGCGCGCGCCGCCTGATTCTGCTGCGGGTCGGTGGTGACACAGCCGGTCATGTAATAACTGAAGGAGATAAAATCCACCGTATGCTTCAGCGTCGCGATATCCTCAGGGGTGATGTCCAGCTCAATCTGATGCTGTTTGAAGAAACGTTTCATGTAAGCCGGGTAATAACCGCGCACCTGCACATCGCCAAAGAACAGCCAGTCGCGGTTCTGCTGCTGGGTTTCCAGCACGTCGGCAGGCTTGCAGCTCAGGGGATACAGCATGCCGCCCAGCAGCATATTGCCGACTTGGCCGCCTGCAACAATCTCATGGCAGGCTTTTACCGCGCGGGCGCTGGCCACCAGCTGATGGTGGATTGCCTGATAGATCGCCTGTTTGCTACTGTCCGCCGCCAGCCCGACGCCGGTAAATGGCGCGTGCAGTGACATATTAATTTCGTTGAATGTCAGCCAGTGCTTCACTTTATGTTGATAACGGTCGAACACCGTACGGGCATAATTTTCGAAGAAATCTATGGTCTTACGGTTGCCCCAGCCGCCGTAGTTTTCCACCAAACCATAGGGCATTTCGTAGTGTGACAACGTCACAAGCGGCGTGATACCGTACTTTTTCATCTCATCAAACAGCCGATCGTAGAACGCCAATCCGGCTTCATTGGGCTGCGTTTCATCTCCCTGCGGGAAGATACGCGTCCAGGCAATCGAAGTGCGCAGCACGGTGAAGCCCATTTCGGCGAACATTTTGATGTCTTCGGGGAAGCGATGGTAAAAATCAATGGCCTTGTCTTTGATGCCAAAATCACCCGGCACGCGCTGCTTTATCTCGCCGAAGATCCCCTGCGGCTGGAGGTCCGAGGTGGACAGCCCTTTGCCATCCGCCAAATAGGCTCCTTCCACCTGATTTGCGGCTACGGCCCCGCCCCATAAAAACCCGTCTGGAAAACGTTGAGTCATTGGTCTCTCCTTTGATTAGCGTAAAAGTGACAATAGTGGGCTTTGCTCCGCCACCGGCTGGCCGATGGCTGAAGCAATAACGTCCAGATAATCATCGCTGTTGCTGATAATTATCGGCGTCGTCAGGTCATATCCCGCGTCGGCGATGGCCTGTAAATCGAACTCGAGCAGCAAGTCTCCCTGCTTCACCTCGTCATTCACCTGCACGCGCGGGGTGAAGAAACGGCCATCGAGTTTCACCGTATCAATGCCGACGTGAATGAGTATTTCGGCGCCATCGCGGCTCTGAATCCCTAAGGCGTGATGCGTGCGGAACAGCGACACCAGCGTGCCGTCGCAGGGTGCAACGACTCGCCCAGTCTGTGGAATAACCGCCGTCCCCTTGCCCAACATGCCGCTGGCAAAAGTGGCATCCTTCACCTCGCTGAGCGCAATACAGTGGCCCGCCAGCGGGCTAAAAAGTGCTTCTTTGCTGCGCACCGGGGAAGATGTGACGGAGGTTGCCGGTGAAGCCGGAGTCGCGGCTTCGCGGCTCTCTTTGGCTGGCGGCGCGGCCTTGGCGGACAGCCCAAACAGCCAGGTTGCCACGGCGGCGAAGGCGAAAGCGAAACCGGCACCGACCAGTGCCGCCGTCACTGAACTGTCAAAGCCCGTCGGGGGGATCATCTGCGCGAAGGTGAACACGCTGGGCATGCCGAAGGAGTATGTGGTGCTGTGGTAGAAGCCCAGCACGGCGGCACCGATTGCGCCGCCGATGCAGCCAAAGATAAAGGGACGGCGCAGCGGCAGGGTCACGCCATACACCGCCGGTTCGGTGATCCCGAACAAACTGGCGCTAAATGCCGAACCCGCGATGCCCCTGAGTTTAAGATCTTTGGTGCGCAGCAGCACACCCAGCGTGGCCCCGGCTTGCCCCATCACGGCGGGCAGCACCAGCGGCATCAGGGTGTCTTGGCCCAGTACGCTGAGATTGTTGATCATCATCGGCACCAGCCCCCAGTGCAGGCCGAAAATCACGCAAACCTGCCAGAACGCGCCGACGAAAAGACCGGCAACCAGCGGGCTAACGCCATGAATATATTGATATCCGTTAGCCAGTTGCTGGCTCGCCCAGGTGGCCGTCGGCCCAATCAACAGGAACGTCAGCGGCACGATCACCACCAGACAAACCAGCGGCGTGAAGAAGTTGCGAATCGCGCTCGGCAACCTTGGGTTAATGCGTTTTTCCAGCCAGCAGGAGGCCCACGCGGCGAAAATAATTGGGATAACCGAGGAGCTATAATTGATAAAAGTCAGTGGGATACCGAAGAAATCCAGCGCCACGCTGTTGGCCGCCAGCGATGAGTCAAAAGCGGCAATCATCAGCGGGTGAGTCATGGCGCCGCCAATTGCCATCGTGATAAAGGGGTTGCCGCCAAACTTCTTCCCGGCGGTATAACCCAGAATAATAGGGAAGAAATAGAACAAGGCGTCACTGGCGGCGAACAACACCTTGTAGCCGCCGCTGTCGCTGCTCATCCATCCGAGGGCCAGCGCCAGCGACAAGAAGCCTTTCAAAATACCGGATGCGGCCAAAATGCCGATAAACGGGGTGAAAATGCCGGAAATCACATCAATAAAGCGCGCAAAGATGTTCTCTTTCACGCCGTTATTGCTGGCGACGTCGCCAGACTCTTCCCCTTTCATCGCCAGCGCGTCGAACACCTCGCCGACATGATTGCCAATGACTACCTGAAACTGCCCGCCGCTCTCCACCACCATAATCACGCCGGGGTTGCGTTTCAGGGTTTCGGCACAGGCCTTGCCGCTGTCCTTAAGCTTGAACCGCAAGCGAGTGGCGCAGTGCACCACGCTTTTTACATTTTCCCGTCCACCCACTCCTGAGAGGATTTCATCCGCTAAAACCTTATATTCCATTATCTTATCTCGTTCTGATGTGGTTGCGCCGTGCAGAGGCGAATCGCTAAGCACCTGAGTAAAGGCCAAAAAAAAACCTAAACTTGCTGTCTCTTGCACCGGCGGGGGTGAAGAAGCAGAAAGTTTAGGTTTTGCCTGATGAACAGTAACAATCCTGTTTTCTAGCCCTGAGTCTCTAGCGAACTATCCAAAGTTACAAGGGGGAAAAATAACCGGAGCGGGTAATTGTGATCGGGTTCATATTTCACCCACTCCGGCAGGGGCGAATTAAGGCACCGACTGCGGCAGTTCGCGCGGGCAGCCCTTGCGCCCGTTGAACAGCAGATAACTTGCCAGCGCCAGCAGCCAGACGCCCAGCGCGCCGTAGAGCAGCAGGTTGCCGAAGCCGTCAATCAGCGCCTGCTGAATGCCCGCGTTGAGCGTCGCGGATTCCGCCCCCGCCGCCACTCGCTCGGCCAGCGCGTAGAGTTCCCCCGACGCCATATTCACCGCACTATTCTCCCGCAGGCTGGCGGCAATCCCCGCCACCAGCAGGCTGCCCATCAGCGCGATATTTATTGCCAACGTGATAAGCCGCGCGCTGATATCAATCCCCGAGGCCATCCCCGCCCGGTTGCCCGGTACCGATCCCGTAGTGGTATTGGTCACCGGCGTATTAATCAGCCCCAGCGTAGCCCCCGCCAGCAGTGCGCCGGGCAGCAGCGTCCAGCCGTTGGCGGCAGCGATTTTCATCAACATAAAACTCGCCCCGAGGGTGAACAACCCCAGCGGGATAAAGCGCGCCGCGCCGAACTTCGCCACTAATCGCTCGGCCAGCGGCGGCATAATCAGCGTCGGCAACGTGTAGGCCAGCAGCGCCACGCCGGTGGCCAGACTGCTATAACCCAGCCCGACCTGATAGTAGACCGGCAGGTAAATCATCAGCGGCCAGAAGCTAAAGTTCATGCCAATAGAGCCCATCAGTGCGCCGGAAAATGGCCGAATGCGGAACACCGAAAAATCAAACATCGGGTGAGGATGGCGTTGCTCAATCCAGACAAACAGCAGCGCGCTCAGCAGGGTCAGCGCCACCAGCCCATAGGCCAAACTGCCTTGCCAGTCGAGGGTACTTCCCTGTGTTATCAACCAGGTACTGCCTAACACCGCAAGTGACAACGTCACAAGCCCGCCAATATCCAGCTTTTTGGCCTGCGGATCCCGTGAATCCACCACATTGTTCAAGGCTAAAAACAGTGTCACAACGGCGATAAACACGTGTACCAGAAATACCCATTGCCAGCTAAAGAGTGCCACCAACCCGCCGCCGATAATCGGCCCGAACCCTAGCCCAAAGCCAAACACCACGCCCCACGCGGCGAAGGCCGTGCTGCGCGCTCTGCCCTGTGGGAACTGGGTGGAGAGAATGGCAATCAGGCAGGTCAGCATCGCCCCGCCGCTCAGCCCTTGTAAGAAGCGGCCGAAAATAAGCCAGGGCGCGGTGGCCGCCAGCCCGCACATCAGCGAGGTGATTCCAAAGGCCGCGATGCTTACCAAAAAGACGCGCTTACGGCCGAAACGGTCAGCCAGCGTGCCCACCGCCATTAAGACCGAAGTACAGGCCAGCGTGTAGGCATTCATGATCCACTGTAGGTCTTTAAAGCTGGCGTGCATCTGCTGCTCCAGCACCGGTAAAATCACCGGCACGCTGGAGATCTCCAGCCCCGACATCAGTGCCGCGAGGCAGACCGCCACCAGCGCTAGCGTATTTTTAGTGTTTGTTGGCGTGCTCATACTCTTCCTACCCAAACGTTAAGTTGGCCCAGTATGGAAGATTGTAGGCGTGGTGGTAATTGGCACGGATGCCATGTATCGTCAATATTGTGCCAACTTTAGCCACTATTCATCTAAGGCCCGCCATGACTGCTTTCACACCCTCCAATTCGCATGCTCCCTTTAACCGCCGACTGGTGCTGCTGGCCTATGAGTGCCTGTGCACCTTTGAGTTTGGCACGGCGATAGAGGCCTTTGGCCGCGTCGACGACCAACTCGGCACGCCTCTCTATGATTTGGACGTCGCCTCGGTGGAAGACACCACCATTGGCGCGCAGGGTGGCGTGCGCCTGACGGTAGACGGCGGGCTGGAGCTGCTGGAAGACGCCGGAACCATTGTGATCCCCGGCTGGCGCAGCGTGCATGAAGCGCCGTCCCCGCAGCTGGTTGCCGCGCTGCAACGCGCCTACCAGCAGGGTTCGCGGATTGTTTCTATCTGTGCGGGGAGCTTTATCCTTGCCGCCACTGGCCTGCTGGATGGTAAAAAAGCCACCGCCCACTGGAACAGCACCGAGGAGCTGGCGCGGCAGTTTCCACAAGTTCAGGTACAGCACGGCGTCATTTATGTCGATGAAGGCAGATTGATCACCTCGTCCGGCGGCGCGGCGTGCGTGGATCTCTGTCTGTATCTGATTCGCCGTGATTATGGCGCGCAGGTGGCGAATCGCACGGCCCAGCGCATGGTCACTTCAACCCATCGCGAAGGCAATCAGGCCCAATATCTGCGCCAGCCGGTGTCGATTCTGCCGGGCAAAACCCTCTCGCCGCTGTTAGACAGCCTGCGCACCCGACTGAACACGCCGCTGGTGATTGAACAACTGGCCGCCGAGGCGGGAATGAGCCGCCGCACTTTCCTGCGCCGTTTTCACGACGCTACCGGCACCACGCCGGGGGAATGGATGCTCAGCGTAAAAATTGAAAACGCCTGCGCCCTGCTGGAGAGCAGCACGGTCAGCATTGAACGGGTGGCTGAAGAAGCCGGGTTTGGCTCGGTGGAGACGCTGCGCCACCATTTTCGCCAGCGCCTGGGCACCACGCCGACGCGCTTTCGCCAGCAATTCAGCGATCGGACAGCTATTTAGCTTCAGCCATAAAAAAGGCGCACCGGAGTGCGCCTGAATCATAATTCTTCTTGCCGATCAGCAGACGGTTTTGTTTTCCCACTCGGTCAGCAACTGCATGATTTGGCGGGAGTCCTGCGGGCGAACCGCCGGGCGAGCCAAGGCTTTCTCGCCGTTTTGCAGCGCCTGCCACACCGCGCGCACCTGATAGTGGAAGGCGTCGCCGTCGGCGCTCACCTCATGGCGCTGCTCTTCCCCTTCATACGGCAAAACGCTGATCACGTTGGCCTGCGCCTCTGGCAGCCACGGGTTGGAGATGATTTCCATCCGCCCTTTGCTACCTGCGACCGAAAACGCCCAGAACATACCGTAATCTTCCGCACAGTGCAGCTGCGCCAGCGCGCCGTTGGCGAACTGAATGGTTGCCGCCGTCTCGCCGATGTTGCCGTCACCCAGATTGCGGCGGCCGTGGGCCGTCAGCTCCCACGTCGGGCAGGTGCCATCCGCGCTGGCGCTCTGCATCACTAGATGAATCAGCGACGCCGGGTAGCAGCCGAGGTTGTAGATAGCCCCTTTGCTGCCCGGATTGACAAACTGGGCAATGGATGCGCAGTAGCTGGCGTTAATGGAACGCACCTCGCCCAGCTCGCCGCTGGCAATCACTTCGGCAATTTTGCTGGCAAAAGGATGGGTTAAGTACATCAAGCCTTCGAGGAAGAACACCCCGTTGCTTTCCACAGCGGCAAGGGCGGCGTCGGTGTCCGCCATGGTCACTGACAGCGATTTTTCACACAGAATGGCTTTACCGGCGTTGGCGGCTTTAATCACATATTCATGGTGAATATGGTTTGGCAGGCCGATATACACCACGTCCACGGCGGGGTCGTTAATCAGTGCGTCGTAATTGTCATACTGAGTTGGCGTCGGGTGCTGTTTTAAAAACTCCTCCAGCCCTGTGGGTGAACGCCCCGCTACGGCGTAAAGGGTCGAGCCGTCATGCTTTTCAATGGCTTCGGCCATAATGCCGGAGATAAAGCTGGTGCCCAGCAGGCCCCAGTTCAACGTTTTCGTGTGGCTCATGCGACTGGCTCCTTGACCGGCAATTGGCACAGGGTGGCCTGTACAAACTCAGTCAGACCGGAATGGATAAAGCGCTGTGTATGGGCCTCGTCGAAATGGCGCTGCGACGCGGCTTCATCTTCATAGCGTTCCCAGAGAATGATGCGCCGCGAGTCCTGTTTATCCTGCAATGCCATGGCGAATGAACAGCCGGCCTCGCTATTCATGTCGGCGCAAAATTGCTCAATAGCGGCAAGGGCCAGGTTAATATCCACCTCTTCTTTGATGCGGATCTCAGCGTTAACAAAATGTCCTTGTGTAAACATATTTTCCCCGGGGTTTGATAAAGATTGGCAGGTAATGCAAAGAGCGAGATACGGGTAACGCGGCTCTTTATAATAAAAATCAGCTCACCAAAATAGTGCGAATTAATAAAATTCTCACCACTTCAGGGCATTATTTAAAGTAACAGAGTCTGTTTGTTCCTTTTTTGAACGCAATCGATTGCTCATGACAAACATTATGAAAAAATCAGGTGAGTTTTGTGACGTTGCTGCTATAGTGCGCGCTTTAAAACACCACTCACACTCATTGGAGCCTTTATGGCGTCAAATATATTGCATTTCCTTCTGAGCCTTATAATGATATTCGGTATCGGCTGGCTGATAAGCTACAACAAACGCGGTGTTAAATTGCGGTTTGTAGTGCAAATTCTGGTGATTGAAATCGCACTGGCATGGGTGCTGTTATACAGCCAGGCCGGTGTGTACTTGATCTCTGGGCTATCTGGCGTGTTTACTAACTTGATGAGCTACGCTCGCGTCGGTACAGACTTTGTATTTGGCGGTCTGGTGAATGACAACCAGTTCAGCTTCTTCTTATTCGTATTATGCCCAATCATCTTTATTTCCGCGCTGATTGGTATTCTCCAGCATTTACGTATTCTGCCATTAATGATTAAAGGCATCGGCTATCTCTTATCCAAAATTAATGGAATGCCGCGTCTGGAATCCTTTAATGCCGTGAGTTCTTTATTGGTCGGGCAATCAGAAAACTTCATCGCTATTAAAGATATTGTTCCGCACCTTAATGAACGCCGCATGTATACATTATCGGCAACCGCTATCTCTACCGTTTCCATGTCTATTGTGGGTTCTTATATGACCCTGTTGGAACCGCGTTACGTGATGCTGTCGCTTATCCTGAATATGCTTTCGACCTTCGCCGTGTTGCAGGTGGTTAACCCGTATTCTGACGAAGCCGATAATCAAATGCCGAAACTGAACGTGCCGAAACACAGCTTCGTAGAAATGCTGGGCGAGTACATCATGGCCGGTTTCAAAATGGCGATGATCGTTGCCGCGATGCTGG
This sequence comes from Ewingella sp. AOP8-B2-18, assembly GCF_052376015.1. Classification (NCBI taxonomy): domain Bacteria; kingdom Pseudomonadati; phylum Pseudomonadota; class Gammaproteobacteria; order Enterobacterales; family Yersiniaceae; genus Ewingella; species Ewingella sp. AOP8-B2-18. The sequence continues at coordinate 845,918 of NZ_JBQSVB010000001.1, read as the reverse complement.
TTGGCTTTAACGCCCTGCTGGCGATGGTCAACGCCATCTTCCTCGGCGGCTTCGGTAAGAGCTTCCAGGACATCATTGGCTATCTGTTCTACCCTGTGGCGTGGTTGACCGGCATTGTGAGCCAAGACTCACTGACCGCTGGTAGCATTATGGGCACCAAAATCGTGGCTAACGAATTCGTTGCCATGCTGCAGATGAAAGACCTGATTGCCCATTTGGAACCCCGCACCGTGGCGATTCTGTCGGTGTTCCTGGTCTCCTTCGCTAACATTTCTACCGTCGGCATCATCGCCGGTGCCGTAAAAAGTATCGAAGAGGTTCAGGGTAACATGGTAGCTCGCGCCGCCTTCCGCCTGCTGGTTGGCGCAACGCTGGTGAGCCTGCTGTCTGCTTCAATCGTGGGTCTGGTTTACCGTTAATCCCCGCGAACTCTCAGGGTGCAGCCGCCACGGCTGCACCCTGCTTCTCCTCCCGCTTTAATTCACTTTCTTCACCGTCAGCTCCAGCCTTGAGGCTCTCCCCGCGCCAACAAATACGCTATTGGTCGCCACCCGTTTTAATCGCGCCTGCCCCTCCGGCTCGCCGCTATTGGGGTTGCAGTCAAAATGCGGGAAGTTGCTGCTGGCGATATCCAGTCGCAGGCGATGTCCAGCGCGGAACAGGTTACAAGTGGCGAAAGGCTCGATGACCACTTCCACCGCCTCGCCCGGCGTCAGCATCTGCTCCTGCTCCCAGCCGTTGCGATAACGGCAGCGAATGATTCCGTCGGTGATATTCATCGCATAGCCCTGCGGGTAGTCCTCCGAGGGCGGGTAGATATCCACCAGTTTGGCGGTGAAATCGGTGTCTGGCGCGTCACTGGCTACCCACAGGTGGACGCGGATCTCCCCCGCCACCAGCAGGTCTTCAGTCAGCGGCCCAGTTTCAAACACCAGAATGTCAGAGCGGGCGCTGAGCGGCAGATTGTCTCCCCGGCTGCCGAAGAACTCCGGCGTTTCCCGCTGGTCGAAAGCGCCCCCCGCAAACACCGGCAGGCCGGAGGTCAGCGCCCCGCCGAGGGTCGGCACCGGCTGGCGTGGGTCGGCCTGATAGCGCAATTCGCCCTGCGCGCTCTCCGGCGGCTGCGACAGCAGGCTGTGGTCGGCATGCAGATACAGCACCTGTTTTTGACTCTCCGCCAGCGGCCATTGCACATCGTGCATCCACTGGCCGCCGTGAATGAGTCGCCCATTGTCATCTTGCTTGCCACTGCCGCCGCCCATGGCGAAAACAGTAACCTGATGGCCCTGCGGCTGGGCTTCAGCCGGTTTGAGCCAGCGGTCGAACCAGTCGATTCGGCAACTCAGCCAGTCAGTCTCCACATTGGCGTCAAAGGCCGCCGCCTCGCCAAACTCCACGTTGCCGCTATAAGTCACATTTCGATCGCCGTGCAGCCACGGCCCCATGATCAGGCGCTGCGGCGCGGTTTTCCCACGGCAAAATGCATTAAAGTTATCCAGCGTGGAGCTGACGTAGGCGTCATACCAGCTCGACATAAACAGCACCGGCATATCCGGGATGTGCTCATAGCTCCCCTCGGCATAAATACCGTTTTGCTGCCAGTATGGCCCGAAGGTGCCCTGCGACCACTGCTCGAACAGATAAGCCTCATACTCCGGCACGTGGCGCAGCGGCGAATGGCCCGGCGTCCACGGCATGGCGGCAAACCAGTCGCGGATATTTTCCTGCTCAAGAGCCTGAAGGATCAGTGGATTTTGCTGTGCTTCCGGGCTCTCTTTCGCCTGCTTATAGGCCCAAGTGGCCTGTTTTAGCTCGAACGCACCGCCCTGACGAATACCACAGCGATAGGCATTGCTGAACCCGCCGGAGTCCAGCACCATGGTTTTCAGCCCCGGCGGGTTGAGGCAGGCCATCGCCATCTGGGTGTGGGCGGCATAAGATAACCCCATGCTGCCAATCTGCCCATTACACCAAGACTGCTGGAGGATCCACGCCAGCGTGTCGACGCCGTCCGGCCCTTCCGAAGTGTATTTGGTAAATATTCCCTCCGAGCCGTAGCGACCGCGACAATCCTGAAACACCACCGCGTAGCCACGCCGGACCAGCGCCAGCGCCATGGCTTCGCGCGATATCTGCGTACCGTCGCGATTCACCTCCGAGCGCGATTGCCCGCGCTTGTCATAGGGCGTGCGCTCGATAACCACTGGCAGGCGCGCAATCGGCGCATCCGGCAGATAGACATCGGTCGACAGATGCACGCCGTCGCGCATCGCCACCCGGCAATCGGCCAAACGCACCATCCCCTGCCTGACCACTTCAGACTGACTTCTGTTCACAAAACGCTCCTTGTTTTCATTAATAGCCAATCGAAACGGCAAAGGTCAGCATGGCGATACTCAACAGCATGAAAAAGATAAATAGCGGCAGGATAAATTTCGCCCACTGGGTCCAGCCCACCTGCGCCGACGCAAGGAAAATCAGCAGCCCGCTGGAAGTTGGGGTGATCATATTGGTCAGCCCATTACCGAATAAGAACGCCAGCACGGTCGTTTGCGGCGCGACGCCGGAGAGCTGGCCGAGCGGCCCGAGGATCGGCATGGTCACGGCGGCCTGCCCCGAGGTTGAAGGGATCACGATGTCGAGCAGCAGCTGGCAGATAAACATGCCGTAGGCCGAGACATAGGCGCCGTGCTGCCCCACCAGCTGCACCAGATCGTTAATCAGCGTGTCCATCACCTTGCCTTGGCTAAGGACGATTTCCACCGCCGTCGCCAGCCCAATCAGCAATCCGGCAATCAGCACTTTCTTCATGCCGCTGACAAAGGCGTCGGCCGAGGCGCTGGCCCCTAAGCCACTCATCGCAGCGAAAATCATGCTCATAAACAGATAGTAAGAGGCCAACTGGGCGTTTTTCCACTGCCACTGGTTGGCGGCGTACACCATGAAAGCGATGCCCACCGTCAGGGTCAGCATCATCAGGGTGTGGCGCGAAGAGAGGCGCGTGGCGGAAAACGCCACCGTGGCGTCCTTCAGCTTGCCGTGTTTGCGAATGGCCCACAGCACGTACAGCACGCCAAAAAACATAAACACGCAGTAAGAGAAGACGCGCATGCTCAGGCCGCTAAAAATTTGCAGGCCGACCAGCGGCTGGGCGATGGAGAGTGCGTAAGGGTTGGTGATCGACGCCAAATAGCCGACTTTTACTGCGATCGCCACAATAGCCAGCCCCAGAATATTCGGCAGCCCGAGGCGATTCATCAGCGCCACCACAATGGGGATCACCAGCAGATACTCCTTGGCTAGCCCCATAAAGGTGCTACCCGCCGAGAAGGCAATCATCAGGAAAGGCACCAGCAGGTAGATATTGCCTTTAGTGACGCTGAGCAGCCTTTCGAGCGACGCCGAGATCGCCCCCGCCTCGTTCAAAATGCCAAACATGCCGCCGATGAACAGCACCATGACAATCAGGCTGGCCTGCTTGATGATGCCAGCCGGGATCGCCAGAAAGCCGTCAATCAGGCTGGCGGGCTGGGCCTGCGCGCTGCTGTCCGCTGCGCCAAGCCCCACCACTTGCCCCAGCGAGAAGCTTTTGTCGATCACCTGATAGGTGCCGGGCAGCACTTTTTTGCCTTCATGCTGAAACTGCCCGGAGTCCAGCACCCAGGTCATCACCACTGCCAGCAGCACGATAAACAGCAGTACCAAAGTTGGATTCATCTGGCGCATTGGCGAGTTCGCCGGTGCAGCCTCTTTTGAGAGATCAGCCATCAATTTCCGCCTTATTGTCATGATAGGAAGCGAGGAGTGGGGCCAGCGGCAGCGAGCCATAGGCCGGACTGCCCAACTGGTGAGAGATCTGCGCCGCGGCGCGATGCAGCGCCTCAATCATCGGCTGCTGATATTGTTCCGCCCGACCGGCGGGGGCGCTAAGACTGAGGGAGGCCGCGCAGCGATTGTGATTATCAAAAACCGGCACGGCGAATGCCCAGACGCCCGTGGTTAATTCGCCCTGTGAACAGCAGAGCTGCCGCTGACGAATGTCGGCTAATAAGGCGCGGAGAGCCTCCGACTGCGGTGACTGCTGCAAAAATTCATCCCGCAGCTCTTCCGGCGCATAGGCCAGCAGCAACTTACCGGAGGCCCCGGCCCCCAGCTTGCGGCGGTTGCCCACCGCGCTGCGCACTTGCAGCACTTGCCGCGAGGTGCGCACGGCGATCTGCACGATTTCACTCCCTTCGCGCAGACGAATTTGCAGGTTTTCATTCAACTGCTGGCTGAGCTGGTCGAGCACCGGCTCGGCGATTTCCGTCAGGTTAATCTGCCGACGGGCATTGACGCCCAGCACCAGCAGCTGATGCCCCAGCCGGTAAGTCACCGGCTCCCCGGAGCGTTGGACAAAAAACTGGTTTTCCAGCGTGCACAATAGGCGATAGGTGCGCGACTTGGTGAGGCCGCTTTTGCGGGCGATCGCACTCAGCCCTAGCCCCGGGTTTTCCGCCAGCAGGTTAAGCAAACGCAGCGCGCTATCCACGCTAGCCACATTGAATTCCGTCATTAAATTTCCTTTATTATCAATCGGTTCACTAGATGAACCAACGTTTCATTTTAGGAGGAAATGCAGACTTGCATGTTTCTTATGCGCTGACAAGGCAGGGGCATTTGGCGCAAAGCGATTGGGGATGGTGTTTAATAGCAGCAGATAAAAAATGGACAGTTTTTACTTTGGCGGAGAGAGGTAATGACAGGCGAGATGACTGGATTTTGTTCTACGCGAAGATTTTTAACAATTTGTTATCTTTTTCGATCTTTGCGATCCAGAGTGGGCCTAAGGTGAGAAAACCATTTCACGGCTACAGTTAACTTAACTGATTAACCTGAGGTTTTGCCGCGCCATGTCCCTCTTCCCCCTCAAGCACTATGTTCATAACCGCCCGCGCCTGCTCTGCGCCATTATCGCGGGAGTGGCATGCTACTTTTTATTGCCACTATTTGCGGTACATCTGTCTGTTTTTGAACGGTTAATGGTCAGCTGGAATGTGCTGGCGTGGCTCTACCTGATTTTGATTTGGGTACAGATGATGACCGCTAAGCCCGAGCGAATTCGCGAGGTGGCGCAGTCGCAGGATGAGAGCGCCACGCAGGTGCTGACGCTGGTCAGCATCACCTGTCTGGTGAGTATGCTGGTGATTTTTATGGAGCTGAGCACGGTGAAACAGCTCTCCGGCACGGCGAAATCCTTCCATTTAATTCTTACCGTGACCACGCTAATTGTCTCCTGGTCGCTGCTGCCGACCGCCTTTTCGATGCATTACGCCCATCTCTATTACCGGCGCGGCGCGGAGTCCCACAAGGCGCTGCTATTTCCGGATAAAATCGACAAGCCGGAATATTGGGACTTCCTCTACTTCTCTTTCACGCTGGCGGTGGCCTGCCAGACTGCCGATGTCGCCACCGGTAATACTGAAGTCCGGCGCATTACGCTGATCCAATCGGTGCTGGCATTTGTGTTTAATCTGGCGGTGCTGGGGCTGTCGGTAAACGTTGCGGCGGGGTTAATGAGCTAGCCCACAGCTGCCGCTCCAGCTCCAGTAATAGCAATTGCTTTAGTTGTTCCACCACTGCCGGGGGCTTCGGCTGGCGTTGGATCAGGCCGATGCCCATGGAAGGCAGCGCGGGCAGCTGGGCGCTGAGGTTTGACGTCAGCGAGTGCGGCACGCCAATGGCCGAGCGCACGGTGATCCCTAATCCCGCATTCACCGCCGCCCATATCCCGCCCAGGCTCTGGCTGACAAAGGCCACCCGCCAGGCAATGCCTGCGGCGTCCAGCGCGTCGGTGGTGCATTTGCGAAACAGGCACGGTGAGTCGAACATCACCAGCGGCACCGGATCGCCGCGCTGGATAAAGTCGCTGAGGGGGAAATCCGGGGTGGAGATCCAGCGCAGCGGCAATCTTTTCAACGGCATAAACGCATTGTGCGGCGGCTGCTGGCACCAGATCAGCGCCAAATCCATCTCGCCGCTTTCCGTCGCTTCTATCAGCACCTGATTGCGGGCGATATGCGCCGTCACCTGCACGCCGTCGTGGGCTTTGGCAAACTGCCCGAGCACCGGCGGAATTAAGCTTTCACCAAAATCCTCCTGCAAGCCGAGCTGCACGCTGCCCTGCAATAACGCACCGCGCAGCGACATCAGGGCTTCATCATTGACCGCCAAAAGTCGTTTGGCGTAGCCCATCAGCCGCTCACCGCAGGGTGTCAGCACCAAGTGACGCCCCTGCTTTTTCACCAGTTGCGCCTGACACTGCTGCTCAAGCTTTTTGACGTGTACGCTCACCGCCGAGGTAGATCGGTGCAGGCGCGCGGCGGCCTGAGCAAAGCTGCCGCACTCAATTCCCACCACAAAACTGCGCAGCGCGTCGAGGTCCAGCGTTGAGGTAATAGGCGTCATAACACTCCCGATTTTATGGACATTTTATTGCGAATATTTCGATTTTATAAACCTTATACCCGAGCAACAATCCTCCTGTCACCACTTATCAGGAGTTACCCATGTCCCAGCCTTTAAATCGAGAAACCCTGCAACGGGTTGCCCCAAAACTGTCCGAACTCACTCGCGACGTGCTGTTTGGTGATATCTGGCAACGCCCGGATTTAACACCCCGCGACCGGAGTTTGATCACGCTGGCGACGCTCACCGCCCTTGGCCGCACCGGGCAGATCCCTTGGCACATCAATTTCGCGTTGAGTAACGGCGTCGAGCGCCAAGAGCTTGTCGAACTGTTCACCCATCTGGCTTTCTACGCCGGATGGCCCGCCGCCGTGGCCGCCCTTGAATGTCTGCCGCAGGAGTAATCTATGCCGATTTCGCGCATTACCTTTCACCAAGCCAGCTACGACGCGGAACAAATAACACAGGTTTCCGCGATTTTGCATCAGACACTGGTGGATGCCTTTTCCGTCCCCGCCAATGACCGTTTTCAGGTGCTAGACCCCAAAGCGCCGGGGGAACTGGTGTATGACCCGCACTATCTGGCGCAGGGCCGGACCCCGCGTTTTCTGCTGTTTTCAATTCTTGGCGGCAAGCCGCGCAGCAGCGCGCAGAAAGCCGAATTCTACCAGCTGCTGACCGACAGGCTAGTTGCGGCCCTGGCAATCAGCCCGTCAGACGTGATGGTGACGGTGCAATTCAACAGCCTCGATGACTGGTGTTTTGCTGAAGGAAAAATAGCCTCGGCCTAAACTTGCACAACACATAAGTACCTACTAATGTGTTTGTATGAATGAAAATGACATCTTTAAAGCGCTGGCGGACCCCACCCGCCGCGCCATCTTCGACAAACTGGTGGCGGGCAGCATGAATGCCAGCGCCCTGCGCGAAGGTTTGCCCATCAGCCAGTCCGCCATGTCGCAGCATCTGGCGGTGCTGCGTAACGCCCATCTGATCCGCGAAGAAAAACAGGGTAGATTTGTGAATTACGACGTCGACCCGGATGGCGTCGCCCTTATCGCGCAATGGCTGGCGAAGTACCGCGCCTTCTGGCCTGAGCGTATCGGCAGTCTTAAAACCTTGTTGAAGGACATGGAATAATGACGCAAAAATCGCCCCCACGGCTTGAGCTGGAATACCGGCTCGACGCCCCGCCGGAGAAGGTCTGGCGGGCCATCAGCACCCCCAATTTGCGCCAGCAGTGGCTGCCGAATAGCCTGATCGCTAGCGCCGAACCACTGAGCGCCACGCCCAACCAAGAGCTACGTTTGCGCATGCGCGACGACCAGCCGCCGTACCTCGAAAGCACGGTGCTGTTTCAGATTCGGCCCGACCACGGCGACGGCAGCGTGCTGAAGATTGTTCACACCCTAGATGATGTCAGAATTGCCGCCAACGATGCCGACGCCCTGCTGATGTGCGCCGCCTAACCACATGTAAACTTTGGAGGTTTTATGCCAGACGCGATGCAACTTATCCCGATGGTGGTGGAGCAATCCAGCACCGGCGAGCGCTCTTTCGACATCTATTCGCGTCTGCTGCGTGAAAGGATCATCTTTCTCAATGGCGAAGTGAATGACGGCATGGCGATTTTAATCTGCGCGCAAATGCTGTTTTTAGAGGCAGAAAACCCTCAGCGGCCGATTAATCTCTACATCAACTCCCCCGGCGGGTCAGTGACCAGCGGATTGGCGATTTACGACACCATGCGCTTTATTCAGGCACCGGTTCACACGCTGTGCATGGGCACGGCGGGGTCGATGGGGTCATTCTTGCTGATGGCCGGAGAGTCGGGGCATCGCCTTGCCTTGCCTAATGCCTCCGTGGTGGTACATCAGCCGTCGGGCGGATTTCAGGGGCAAGCCACGGATATTTTCATCCACGCGCAGAACATGCAGCGAACCAAAAGCTTGATGATTAAGCTCTATGCCGAGCACTGCGGGCGCACCACCGAAGAGGTCGAGCGAGCGCTGGATCGCGATAACTTTATGACCGCCGAGCAGGCGGCCGAATGGGGATTGATTGACCGCGTGCTGCACCATCGCCAGCCCGCGGAGAATCTGCTTTAAGTGCTCTTTGCCGGGTTCTGTGTAGGACAAAAATGATAATTGTCAGCGAGGGCCTAAAGGCGTTGACAACCTTTCTCGAACCTCCTAAAACCTGATTAGCTGTCGAGCTTGGTGCCGATTCAGCAGGCACAGGAGGACTTATGTCCGCGATTAAAATCGGAATTGTAGTATTTAACGACATCATCCCTTTCCACCTCTCCGTGCCTTGCGCCGTGTTTGAAAAGGCAGTGGATGCCAAGGGTAAGCCTTTGTATCAACTGTTTGTTTGTGGCATAGAGTCCGGCCCGTTGCGCACCAACACCGGCTTTTCCATCGTAGCGGATCACCGGCTACATAAGCTGGAAGAGGCGGATATGGTGATTGTGCCGAGCTGGAGTCAGCCGGAGGTTTTGCCGCCACAAGAGCTGATTGATGCCCTGCTTCGCGCCCACCAGCGCGGTGCCAAAGTGGTCGGCTTATGCATGGGGGCTTTTGTTCTGGCAGCGGCGGGGTTACTCGATGGCCGCCCGGCCACCACCCACTGGAACTGGATGAACGATTTTATGCGTCTCTACCCGTCGCTGAAGGTGGACCAAAACGTACTTTATGTAGATGACGGCGACATTGTGACCTCCGCAGGCACCTCGGCCAGCATTGACTGCTGTCTGCATCTGGTTCGCCAGCAGTGTGGCGCGGACATTGCCAACTCGGTGGCACGCCAGTTGGTGGTTCCGCCCCACCGTCAGGGCGGACAGGCGCAGTTTGTTGAGCAGCCGGTGTATAACACGGCGGGCGGCGACCGCTTTATGCAGGCTTTGAACTGGGCCTCTTCCCACCTGCAACAGGCATTGACCGTAGAGCAACTGGCAGACAAAGCCTTGATGAGCCGCCGCAGCTTCACCCGCCGTTTTCAGCAGGTCACTGGCACCACTTTCACCCAATGGCTGTTAAACCAGCGCCTTTCCGTCGCCCAACGCTTTCTGGAAAAAACGGACCAGCCGGTTGAACGCATCGCGCAAGAATCAGGTTTCGGCTCTGCTCTTTCCATGCGTCGCCACTTCCAGCAGCAATTTAAAACCTCGCCTTCACTCTATCGCCGGGAATTTAAAACGCTGGGAGAATAACGCGGTTGGAATGTCGCCAATAAAAATCCCGCCACGGCTGATATCACCGGGCGGGAATAGTGGATGCAGGCTTAGTGTGAATTAGTGAACCGGCAGTTCCAGCACGGCGTCGGTAGTTTTGATTTCGGCAAACACGTCAGCTACGCCCGCCAGTGCTGCGCGTTGCAGCGTTGCGTGATCTACCACCTTGTTATCCCACGTCGCCAGGTCACGGGTTGCAGTGGCGTCTTCTGGAATAATCACTTCATAGTCCAATGGCACGGCGTCGCGCGCCGTGGAAGAGACACACATGTGGGTCATCAAACCTGTGACCAGCAGCTTCTTGATCCCCAGCTTTTTCAGCTGTTTATCCAAGTCAGTCCCGACGAAGGAGCTTGGCGTGGCTTTGGTGATTACGTGGTCAACGCTGGTCGGTTGCAGGTCTTTGTGGAACTCAGCAAATTTACTGCCTTCGGCGAACAGCGGGCCATTGGCTGGGCCAAGGTGGCGGACGAAGAACACTGGCATTTTGTGGTCATGGGCGAATTTCACCAGACGCTGGGTGTTTTTTAGGGCTTTCATACCATCAGGAATCGGCATTTTCCGCTGAAATATTCGTTTTGGAAGTCGATCACAATCAGCGCCGTGGCGTTGGCTTCAAGAGAAGTCGTCGCCTGCGCGCCGGACATGGTGCGAATAGTCGGAGCCTGTGCCGCCGTGGTGGCAAACGCCAAACTAGAAGCTGACATAGATAACGCCAGTGCGCTGCATGCAAATAACTTTTTCATTAAATTTCATCCTAATCATTGGTCGACAGAAGACATTTTCCGTCGCAATTTGTGGGATGCATTGTGCGACTCGCCGCACTTTTCAGACAGTCACCGGGGTCACCAAAAGCAGTCATATTGGGCCAAAATAGGCATGGGAAAGTGTCATATAAGATGTTTATTATGTTGGCAGGCGTTAAACCGCAGTCACCTAACAGGCAGGAAGATAATCATGAACAGCTTTGATTCCCCACGCGTTGCGCTGATTGGCCCCGGGGCAATTGGCACCACTATCGCCGCCGTGATGCACGAAGTCGGGCGTACTCCGGCGATTTATGGCCGCACGCCCCATCCGCACCTTGAGCTGCGCTTCGACGGAGGCGAGATCCGCGTGCCGGGGCCGGTAAAGGTGGATGTTCCACAGTTGAGTCAGCCTTACGATCTGGTTTTTGTGGCGGTGAAAACCACCCAGATTGACGCCATAGCCCCCTGGTTGTCCGCCCTCTGCGGCCCGCAAACCGTGGTCTGCGCCCTGCAAAACGGCGTTGAGCAGCAGAACTTGCTGGCACCTTATCTTGCCGGAGGGCCAGTGCTGCCTTCAGTAGTGTGGTTCCCCGCCCAGCGCGAAGTCGACGCGTCAGTATGGCTGCGCAGCAAGCCGCGCCTCACCCTGCCCGACATGCCCGCCGCTCAGCGTGTTATTCAGGCACTCGAGGGGACGAGGTGTTCAGTTGAAGTCGAGGCCGATTTCATTTCGGTGGCGTGGCGCAAGCTGTTGCAGAATGCCGTCGCCGGGCTGATGGTGCTGACGGGCCGCCGCGCGGGGATGTTCTCTCGTAGCGACATTACCGAGCTGGCGCTGGCTTACCTGCGCGAATGCCTGAGCGTGGCGCGGGCCGAAGGAGCAAACTTGGGGGATGACGTCCCGCAGCAGATCATCGCGGGATTCCATCAATCCCCTGCCGACTTGGGCACGTCGATTCTTGCCGACCGACAAGCGGGACGGCAGCTTGAATGGGATATCCGCAACGGCGTGGTGCAGCGCTATGGCCGCAAACACGGCATTGCCACGCCAATCAGCGACTTAGTGGTGCCGCTGCTCGCCGCCGGCAGCGACGGGCCGGGCTGATAAACTATCTGTTTTCCAACAGTTTAAGAAAGCGCAGCACCGCCTTGCCGTTGTCATTGCGTCGCCACGCCAGCGCCACCTGCGTGGTCAGCGACGGGCCGGTCAGCGGCAGGAAGCTGACATTCTCGTCGTCGATTTTCCCCAGCGACGCGGGCACCACCGCGTAGCCAAAACCGGTCGCAACCATGCTGATTGCCGACGTCACCTGAGGTGACTGCTGGCCCAGCTTCGGCGTGAACCCGGCTTCATTGCAGGCGGCAATCACTGAGTCATACAGGCTCGGCGAGATGTCGCGTGGGAAGGTGATCAGGGTTTCATCTTTCAGCGATTCAAGGCTGATATTGCCCCCCTGCGCCAGCGGATGGGCGTGCGGCAAGGCCACCACCATCTGCTCGAAATCAATCACCCGCGTGGCAAAATCTTTGCTGCGCTCACACGGCAGGCGAATAAAGGCCACGTCAATGGCGCCGTCGGCCAGCGCGGTCATCAGCGCCGACATCTCCTTCTCCTGCGGCAACAGTTCCATTGCCGGATAGCTGTCGCGGAAACGATGCAGCAGCGCAAACACCTGCGGGTTAAACGCCGTGGAGCTGGCAAAACCAATGCGTAACGTTCCACTAACACCTCGCGCCACGCTGCGCGCCCTTTCCAGCGCCACATCGGTCAGCTTGAGGATGTTTACCGCGTCGTCATACAGGGTCTTCCCCGCCTCGGTCAGCTCAATACTGCGTGTTAATCGCCGCAACAGCGGCGCGCCAATTTCATGCTCAAGCCGTTGAATTTGCTGGCTAAGCGGCGGCTGTGAGATCCCAAGTTGCTCGGCCGCGCGGGTGAAGTTCCCGGCTTCGGCCACCGTCACGAAATAACGCAGATGACGAAGTTCCATATCAAAAACGTCTCAAAGTGAACATTCCATCATATTGGAACTCCCTGCTGAATGGAGTCAACCTTTAGTTAACAACGCTAACCATTTTCAACCGGAGCGACACCATGACAGCCCACAAACTTCACCGCCACGATGACCACAGCGACTGCTCTTGCGTGGCGGATATCACGCGCAGTGCCCTGCAACTTCAGCAGCAGCACCCTGAGCGCGTTATCTACCAGTCCTCAATGATGAGCGCCCTGCTGAGCGGGGTTTATGAAGGCAACACCACCATGGCTGACCTGCTGAAACATGGCGATTTCGGCCTCGGCACTTTCAACCATCTTGACGGCGAGCTGATCGCCTTCAACAGCAACATCTTCCAGCTGCGCGGCGACGGTACGGCGCGACGGGCGCAGCCTGATCAGAAAACCCCGTTTGCCGTGATGACATTCTTCAACCCGACTAATGAATATCACCTCGACAAGCCCCATAGCCGCGATGAAATTCACCAGATCATCGATGAAGTGATTGCCAGCAATAACACCTTCTGCGCCCTGCGCATTGACGGCGTGTTTAGCCGCGTTGACACCCGCACCGTGCCGGAACAGCACCGTCCGTACAAGCCGATGCTGGAAGCCATTGAGGCCCAGCCGACCTTCCATATTGAGAATTCCGAAGGGGTGCTGATTGGCTTCCTCACGCCGGAATATATGCAAGGCATTAACGTCGCCGGTTACCACGAACACTTTATTAATCGCGAGCGCAGCAGCGGCGGCCACGTGCTGGATTATCAGTTGGAAAGCGGCGTTTTAACCTTCGGCACGGTAGACAAATTGCTGATCGACTTCCCAACGGACAGTGACTTTATGCAGGCCGATCTCAGCCCCGAAAACCTCGATGACGCCATTCGCACCGTTGAAAGCTAATCCACAACATCCACTCAGGAGCAGTAATCATGAAAAATTCAGACAGCAAAAATGCGTGGAAATGTGGCGCGGACTTAGTGGTAGCCCAGCTCGAACAACAGGGCGTGAAGCACGTGTTTGGCATTCCCGGCGCCAAGATTGACCGGGTATTTGACTCGCTGGTCGACTCCTCTATTGTGACCATTCCGGTACGCCACGAGGCTAACGCCGCCTTTATGGCCGGGGCCGTCGGCCGCCTGACCAGCAAAGCAGGCGTGGCGCTGGTCACCTCGGGGCCCGGCTGCTCAAACCTGATCACCGGCGTGGCGACCGCCACTTCAGAAGGCGATCCGCTGGTGGCCATTGGCGGCGCGGTAAAACGTGCCGACCATGTGAAACAGGTCCACCAGACCATGGACACGGTGTCGATGTTCCGCCCGGTGACCAAGTTCGCCGCCGAGGTAACCTCGTCATCTGCCCTGTCCGAAGTGCTGGCGAACGGCTTTCGCGCCGCCGAATTTGGCCGCCCCGGAGCCTCTTTTATCAGCCTGCCGATGGACATTATCAATGAACCGGCGCAGGGCCGCTTGCTGAGTGCACACTCGCCAACCCTCGGCAGCGCGCCGCACGACGCGATCCGCCAAGTCTCCGCCTGCCTGAAGAAAGCCAAAAGGCCGGTGCTGCTGCTCGGCCTGATGGCTAGCCAGCCGCGCAATGCACAAGCCATTCGCCGCTTCCTCAACAAAAGCGACCTGCCGGTCACCAGCACCTACCAGGCGGCGGGCGTGATTGAACAGGCGCACTTCCATCGTTTTGCCGGACGCGTCGGCTTGTTCAACAATCAGGCCGGTGACCGCCTGCTGCGCAATGCTGATCTGGTGATCACCGTCGGCTACAGCCCGGTGGAGTATGAACCGGCGCAGTGGAGCAACGGCACGGCGGAGCTGGTGCATGTTGACGTGGTGCCTGCCGAGACGGACAGCGACTACACGCCGGATGTTGAACTGGTGGGCGACATCGCCGACACGCTGGACTTGCTGACCGAGCAGGTCCACCAGCAGTTTACCCTCAGTACCGAGACACTTTCGATCCTCGATGACCGCCGCCAGCAGCGCGAACTGCTGGCGCAGAAAGGCCGCAGCCTGAACCAGTTCGCCATTCATCCTCTTCGTTTGGTGCGGGCAATGCAGGACATCGTCAACAGCGACGTCACCCTGTGCGTGGATATGGGCAGTTTCCACATCTGGATCGCCCGCTATCTGTATAGCTTCCGGGCGCGGCAGGTGTTGATTTCCAACGGCCAACAGACCATGGGCGTGGCGCTGCCGTGGGCGATTGGCGCGGCGCTGGTAGAACCCGGCCGCAAAGTGGTGTCGGTGTCCGGCGATGGCGGCTTTATGCAGTCGAGCATGGAGCTGGAAACCGCGGTGCGGCTCGGCGTGAATCTGCTGCACATCATCTGGGTGGATGATTGCTACAACATGGTGGCGATTCAGGAAGAGAAGAAATACCAGCGCACTTCCGGCGTAAAATTCGGCCCGATAGACTTTAAAGCCTATGCCGAAGCCTTCGGCGCTAAGGGTTTTGCCGTCACGTCGTCCGACACGCTGGAAAGCACCTTGCGCGCCGCCATGGACGTGCAAGGCCCGGCGGTGGTCGCCGTGCCGGTGGATTACAGCGACAACGCCCTGCTGATGGGGCAATTAAATATGGGTGAAATGTTCTAGCGAAGCGTGCACTGCCCCGAACGCCCTTTTCAACAAGGGCGTTATTTCCCCCTTTTCGGTATTCGTTAGCAGGCTACTTTAGCTCTTTATGACAATCCGCCTCTCTCCCTATCTCCTTCTGCTAAAGGTATGATAATCCTCAGGCGATGGGCATTTGCCCATGTAAATTTCTATCCTAATTAGGAGATTTCCGTCGTGTCAGACAGACAAATCATCACGCCCCCGGCGATGCAAGCGTTAGCAGAGAGAGCCGGTTACGCCCCAGCGGTGCTGGTCGGCAATACCCTTTATTGCGCTGGTCAGGTTGGCCGTACGGCAGATTTGCAAGTGATCAGCGATCCTGAAACACAGTTCACTGCCTGCTGGGAGAACCTGCGTACCGTGCTGGAACAGGCGGGATGCACCTTCGACGACGTGGTGGAGATGACAACTTATCACGTTGATATGAAACAACATATGGACGTTTTCCGCCGGGTCAAAGACCGTCTTTTCCCTCGCGGGAAATGCGCATGGACCTGCATCGGCGTCACCGAGTTGGCTCATCCGGGCTTACTGGTTGAAGTGAAATGTATCGCGGTGAAGCGCCCGGCCTGAGCGCTTTAGAAAATTAGCCTTAGGGGAGTCTGGCTGAAACGTTGGGCTTTCCCCTTAAATCAGTAAGTCGCCATTTATTATTGCTGACAATAGAATCCTCCGAGTTCCCCGTCGCTGCATTCATCTCTTTCTCCCGATCGGGTATATTGCTACTTAGATCACAAAATCCTTAGAGGAAAATGCCGCGCTATGATTCATCGTTTCACCCTCGCCGCCGTTGCGGCTGCTTTTGCGCTTACCGGTTGTGCAAAACACGCCCCAGCCGAGCCAGCACCTGACTTTACCTCAGGCCCGACGCGCGTCACCGTGACCCACGTTCCGGCTAAAACTGACGATGGCACCAAAGTATTTGTCACCGTAGACGGCAGCGATGCCGGTGCACTGGCGATTGGTGAAAGCATGGAAGTCCACCTGCCAGCCGGTAAGCACCAAGTGGGCGGCTATGCCCGTTCGCTGATTGGCCGCGTGACCATTCCATCGGTAGAAGTCACCACGTCGCCGGATGATGAGAAGTATGTCGGTTACTCGGTTGCCACCTCCAAGCCAGCCTTCTCCGAGCTAAGCACCCCGCCGACCAAACAGGCCGTGGCCGAGCCACAACCTCAGGACCCGCAAGGCCCTAAAATCACCGACATCACGCAGGACCCGCAGGCTTAACCCGCCCTTCCTCGCGCCTGATATTAAGGTATCAGGCGCAGGCACTTCCCCTCTTCTATGTGCCCTTTATGGACAAGGTAGTTTTTGTTGCTGATCGCGCTATTATTACTGGCTAACTCATTAGCCCACCGAATCCACTATGCCCACCACCCCATCCTCATTACCTCTTAGTGCCCGTTTAATTGTCCATCCTGCCGGTGGCGGTGTGCCGACGCATCAACACCATAGCGGGCAATTGACGGTGGTGCTGGGCGGGACAATGCGCGTCACGGCGGATAAAGGTTGGTGGCTGGCCCCGCCGGGACTTGCCGTATGGGTGCCACCACAGACGCCGCACGCCGCGTCTTACAGTGAAACGTCCTCGCTGATAAATGTTAACTTCCCGCCGCAGATTGCCCAGCGCCTGCCCGCCGAGTGTCGGGCTTTGGCGGTCTCTGATTTGCTGCGTGAACTGGCCCGCGAGGCGGTAAGGCTGGAGGATGAGCAGGAGAAAAATGCGGAGCGCGTGGCGCAATCGTTGGGGCTGATTGCCGAACTGATGGTATTACAGCTGGTGCGTCCCGTCGCCACGCCCGGCCTGTTTGTGCCTCACGGGCAGGACCGACGCTTGCGCAAGGCGATTGCTATTTTGCATCAGGAACCGGGGGCGGATTTGAGCATTGAGGCGCTGGCCGCACGGGTGAACAGCAGTGAACGCACCCTCTCCCGGCTGTTTGTCGCCGAGACGGGGATGACTTTCCGCCGCTGGCGCGAGCATATGCGCCTGGTGACCTCTATCGATAAGCTGGCTCGCGGTCATACCATCACCGCCACCGCGCTGGAGCTGGGCTATTCCAGCGCCAGCAGCTTCACCACCCTGTTCACCCGCGTGCTGGGCGTGCCGCCGCGACGCTATATGTCTTTAATGCGCGAACAGTCGGAAGAGGCCTAGAGTTAACCTTTTACCTTACGATTAGCCGAAATAGCACGCTGCCCATAAACACCCCGAACGCGCCGATAATGCCGGTTAGCGTGGGCGGTGCAGGCAAAGGCACGCGCAGCCATGAGAACAGCAGGCCGACAAACAGGCCCGCGCCGAGCGCCAGCAGCATCTGCATCACTTAGCCCCCAGCCTGATTTAACTGGGCCGACGCGGCCTGCGCCTTGTCGATAAACCGCGCCATTTGCTGGCGGATAAACTCGACGCTGCGCGGGTCAATCAGGCGATTATCTTCGACCTTCTCCCCGATGTGCGGGATGGCAATTTCACCCATCGGCACAAAGTTACAGTGCATGGATGCCAAGGTTTCGCGCAGCTGATATTGCGCACGCACGCCGCCCAGCGCCCCCGGCGAATGAGTCATAAAGAACACATATTTGTGTAGCATCGGGCTGTTAAAAGCCGGTCGTGAGAGCCAGTCCAGCGTGTTTTTCAGCACGCCCGGCATACCGTGGTTAAACTCCGGCGTGACGATAAATACCGCGTTGGACTCACTGACCGTCGCGCGGGCAGTCACCACGGATTCCGGCAAGGCGTGGCGCTCAAGATCTTCGTTGTAATGCGGCAGTGCGCCGATATCGATATTGTGCAGCGAGCCGCCTGCGGGCAGTTGTTCCGCCAGCGTATTCATAATCATGTGAGAAAAAGAGCCTGCGCGCAGACTTCCGGCAATCCCCGCCACTTTCAAAGTTGTGTTCATGTTCACTCCGGTCA
This sequence comes from Ewingella sp. AOP8-B2-18, assembly GCF_052376015.1. NCBI lineage: Bacteria > Pseudomonadati > Pseudomonadota > Gammaproteobacteria > Enterobacterales > Yersiniaceae > Ewingella > Ewingella sp. AOP8-B2-18. Next base: position 827,941 of record NZ_JBQSVB010000001.1, on the reverse strand, counting down.
AGGCATCTACCCAGATGGTAAGTTGATGACTGAAGTTTATAAGCAATAAATATTAGTTTCTTTCGCCAATCCGCCAATGTGTTTTTCCTGATTGCCAATCGTCTGCCTATTGCCTCATCAAGGCAGCTTTGCGCGCCATTTCAACCCGTTGATCCCCTGCACGATTCGCCGCAAACAGGCTTCGCAAGCTAACTCGCATAATGTATAGTCCGCGTTTTACGGAGAAACCATGCTGACTAACTCATCTATTCGTCTTAACAAATACATTAGCGAGAGCGGCATCTGTTCTCGCCGTGACGCCGATCGCTACATTGAGCAAGGCAACGTTTTTATCAACGGTAAACGCGCCGCCGTTGGCGCTCAGGTATTTGCCGGTGACGTCGTGAAGGTTAACGGTCAGCTTATCGAGCCGCGCGATGAAGAAGATTTAGTGCTGATCGCACTGAATAAGCCGGTGGGCATTATCACTACCATGGAAGAAGGCGAGCGCGACAACATCAGTGATTTCGTCAATCACAGCAAGCGCGTCTTCCCGATTGGCCGTCTGGATAAAGACTCGCAGGGGCTGATTTTCCTGACTAACCACGGGGATCTGGTCAACAAAATTCTGCGTGCTGGCAACAATCACGAGAAAGAGTACGTGGTGACCGTGAATAAGCCGGTGACCGACGAATTCATTCAGGGCATGAGCGCCGGTGTGCCGATGCTCGGCACCGTGACCAAGAAATGCAAAGTGAAGCAGGAAGCCCCTTTTGTCTTCCGCATTACGCTGGTTCAGGGGCTTAACCGCCAGATCCGTCGCATGTGTAAACACTTTGGTTATGAAGTCACCAAGCTTGAGCGCACGCGCATCATGAACGTCAATCTGAAGGGAATTCCGCTGGGTGAATGGCGTGACCTGACCGACGACGAGCTGATCGAGCTGTTCAAGCTTATTGAAAACTCTTCTTCAGAAGATAAACCGGCGAAGAAACCTCAGTCCAAGCCAGCGGCCAAAAAACCGACTATCAGCAAACCTAAAGTGGCCGAAAAACCCGACGGCAACGCGGCCTCCCGCAAGCGATTTGCCCAACCGGGGCGCAAGAAAAAGGGCCGTTAAGCCCTTTTCATTTTCATTTCTCACTGCTCACTTTCCCACTCTCTGCCCGCCGCTCAGGCGGGCGAAGCAATAAGCCTTCTTCTCCTGCCGGAGAAAAATCAGTCAGGCAACATGCTGTCCCATCTCATTGGCCCAGGCGGTAAGTTGCTCTTTAGAGATCACTTTAATCTGAGTAGGTTCTTTCGGATTATCCGACGTCGTTAAATAAACCAAACAAGGGAAAAATTTAGGGCACAGTCGCTCTGCTTCCGGCAGGAAATCAAATTCATACGAAATTGGCGAGGAAATGTCGCGCAACGCAGTTTCTGATGAATAATAAAACTCCTCAATCAGCCATGTTCTGAACTCAGTCACATCATTGATTAATTTCATGCAGCTACCATTCTTAGTGATGATGATTAAAAGTTAATGATAATAGGGCTATATGTTTTAATTATTTATTACCGCGTCTTGAGTAAATCCTAAGGTGTCGCCCCCCTCATGAAAATGTTGTTCAAGCCACTTGGTTAATGAGGTGAACATTTCATTTTTTAATGAAGATTTATTAAACATCATGTAAATAGGAATAGGAATGGAACTGAATGCTTGAGTGAGGGTTCGTACTTTAAAGTTACCTTTCAGGCGCTCATAGAGCCAAACGGGAATAACGCCGACAATATCCGTCGCTTCAATGACGGAAAGAATAGTCATCAGTGAACTACTTTTTATCGCGAAATTGCGTTCACCAATAGACTTGTTAATGTGAACCTGAAAACGCTGTATATCTATGCCTGAAGAGTCCAGCATGCTGAAGCGTTCTAATGCCGCCTCCTCCCGAGTAATGCAACTTCCAAGCCTTGGATGCCTCTCCCGACAAACAAATACGGCCTGCTCTTCCAGCACTCGATGAGTTTCAAGAGATAAATTGTAGGCAGGGAGAACATCCAGCACCAAATTGACCCCACGCTGTAAGAGCAGATCTTCGGGAGTATTCTGGCAACGAACCAATTCGCGATGGACAATCTTACAACAGGGCGCATTCTGCTCCATCCACCAGGCAATGGCCGGCATCATACGCAATCCAACATAAGGATGACATTGAATAATAAGAAGATTTTTACTACTTGTCTGCGACAGATCCTCAAGGCTTGCGATCAAACTGTCATATTTTTCGGACAGCTTGCGATGAACATCCGTTGCCGTAGCCGTTGGAGCCAGTCCAGAACCCGCGCGCACAAATAATGGATCAGAAAAAAATTCACGCAGTTTGTGTAATGACTGACTGACTGAAGATGGTGCATGCCCCATTGCTTCAGCAGCCTTGGTCACGCTATTCAGCCGATAAACTGTATCAAACACGCTCATTAGATTCAGATCGAACTGGCTAACCGCGCTCTTTTGTTTCTTTTGCAATTCTGTTCTCCAGGAAAATATTGTTAAAAATTATATATTCACAAAATATAGATTTGGCGGTTAGCACTCTGAGTCATAAATTCTTAAACCTAACCTTCATGATTAAGATCGCTGCACCTGGTTTTGCCATAGGTAAAAGCGACCCTTTTCATAGTCTTCTTTAGTGGAATCGAAAAAAAATTAATGTTTTATTCTAGGCTCAGTACAGAGGTTATCCATCTATTCTAACTACAATTATTCCCACATTAAAAGAATGAGTAATTTAATAAAAAACTGCATCTCAATTTGCTATACCACAACTTAATAAATGTAAATGACATGTTATTCATTTAACAAATACAACCGCATGATAGCTATACCAAAATGATTTTTCGAGATTATCAAGGTTTGTTTTTTTATGGCTAATTCATAAATTACGAAAACGCTTTTCGTATTATTGCGGGTTCACAATATTTGTATTTTGGTGGATGATCATGCAAATTAACTCAGTGCAGATATAAATATGCACTAAAGATCTTATTGGGTGATTCTATTTAAGAAGTAACTATTAATCATCTTTTACCTTTAGTTTACGCAGCCAACTTAATAACAAATCGCTCGATCACATTGATGAAAGCTGGGCTATTACGTTGTGTTACGCGACTCCATTATTAAGAGAAAGGCATTCATGAAAAGTAAAATGACTTGTTGCAGCCTCATGATTACTGGCGCTTTGTTAGCATTAACCCCTGCGCTGACTCACGCCACCGGCATGGTTCCAGAAACCTCAGTTTTGCTTATTGATGAAGCTGATGGCGGCGGCAGCATGAACGTCAAAAATACTGACGACAAGGCTGCCCTGCTCTACACCACCATTCAGGAAACTGATGGCAGCAGCAACAAAGGGGTCATGCTGGTTGCGACACAGCCAATTGTGCGCCTCGAAGCGGGCCAGACCCAGCGTGTGCGCTTTGTCTTGAACACCACGGCTCCGCTGCAAGTTGAACAATACAAACGCGTTATCTTCGAAGGGATCCCGCAGGCCAAGGCCGTGGGTAAAAAGCAAATCACCACCACCATTCGCCAGAATCTGCCGGTCATCATTCATCCGAAAGGCCTGCCGGAATTCACTACACCGTGGGAAAAACTGGAGTGGAAGGCTGAAGGTAAAGTTCTGAAAGTTACCAATCCGAGCGCCTATGTCGTGCGTATGTCACCGCAGGTGCTGACTCAGCCATCCAATATCGCAGGCACTCTTGGCAAGACCTTCATCCTCCCGGGCGAGACGCTCAGCATCAACCTGGCTTCCGCCACTTCTGACAAACAAGTGAAAATTTTCCCATCATCACGTTTCGGCTTTGATGCAGGAAGCTACATCGCCACGCTGAAATGATTTTCATATCAGGGATATCAGTTCTCAAGGATGGATGAAAGCAAAATGAAAAAGACGCACCTGTCGTTGCTCATTGCGGCGGCATTAGCCGGCGGCTCGTACGATGTCCGGGCTGGTGAAATGGCAAGAGAGATTCAAGCCAGCAAAGACCCAGTCGCGATGGCCGCAGTGACACCAAGCCCTGCACCTATAGAGACCGCAGCCATCACCCCCTCAGACTCGGGCAGTGATTTGGCATTAAATTTTGATATGGAAACGCTACGCTCTCGCGGCGTCGACCCCTCTATCGCTAAATACTTTGCCCGAGCTGCACGCTTTTCGCCCGGTCGTAAGTTAGTGTCATTTTCATTAAACGGTAATCCGAAAGGCAATATTTCGGTCACCTTTGATTCTCAGGGGCAACCCTGCGTTGATCGCGCCTTTTTAGAAGCTGCTGGTCTGAAAATACCCAAAGACGTGCATTCCACGCCGGTTCAACCCACCGAGCCACTCCCTGAGCAGAAAGGTCAGCCAACTGCCGATGCAGCTCCCGTTGATATTCTGTTACCTGAAGGCATCCCTGCAAAAGATGATGCTGGGGTGTGCTACGACTATGCGAACGCTTTTCCCGGTACCGCATTTAGCCTCTATCCGAGTGAAGACCGCATTGAGCTGGTGACTCCGCCAGAAGCACTTCAGCCCCTGTCCATGCAGACCGGTAACTACAATACTGGCGGCACGGCAGCTCTTCTTAACTACTCACTGTTTACCAGTAACAATAGTTTTGACGGTGGTAGCAGCAAGTACAACCAAGGGATGTTCGAAGCGGGTTTCAATATCTCCGATTGGTTACTGCGCAGTAAGCAGATGGTCAGCGATAGTGACGGCAAGGTAACCAGGGATTCCCTCTACACCTATGCCCAGCACTCCTTCACTGGCATCAAAAAAATTGCCCAGATCGGGCAGATTAACGTCAGCAGCACGCTGTTCTCTGGGAGCGCCATTAACGGTGCGCAACTGATACCGGAAACCGCCCTTGATGGAGACGGCGGCAGTGGCGTGACCGTCACAGGTTTGGCACAAACATCGCAGGCACGTGTAGATATCAAACAGTCCGGTGCACTGATTTATTCGACGCTGGTTCCGGCAGGCCCGTTCACGTTGGACAACGTCCCTGTTATTAGTGCTAACACCGATCTGAATGTCACCATCACTGAGTCCTCCGGCTCCACTAGCCATTTTACCGTCCCCGCAGCCAGCCTTTCAGGGACCAATCTTGGCCGCCCTCAAGGGATGTCCATGGCGGTAGGTAAAGTACGTGACGTTGATACCAATTTTGGCGATCCGTGGCTTGCCACTGTTTCCAATGGCTGGAAAGCCACCAAGTATATGAACCTCAACGCAGGTCTGATGGGGGCTAATCAATATCAGGCCGTGGCGGGCGGCGTTGACCTTTTGCCAATCAAAGACCTCATGCTGAGCGCCAAAGTGCTAAGCGCCGCTGATAAACGTAACAACAATAGAGGCGAGCAGCTCACCCTCTCTGCCAGCTATGCCGCGCCTTATCAACTGAGTTTCAATGTGTCCGGCACGCAGAACAGCCAGGGCTATCGTGACCTACAAGACACCTATGTTCAGGACGATAAGAGCAGCCATACCAAAAACGACTACTCGCTCTCCACCGGTTGGTCAAACGACATCATGGGTAGCTTCTCTCTGGGCTATTCCCGATCAGTGGGTTTTGACAGCAGCAGCGACTCCAAACGCGTCATTGCTTCATGGAGTAAGACCTTTAAGTACGCTTCGGTGAGCGCTAACTGGCAGCACGAAATTGACAGTAACAACAACCGGAGTAGCAGCAATACCAATAATTACCAGAATTACAATGACGACCGGGGCGACACTTTTTACATCAACGTTAGCATTCCGTTTGGTAAACAAAGCCTCAACAGCTATGCACGTAACGATGGTCAAGACACCAGCTACGGCATGCAGACAGCGGGCAATATTACGCGCGATCTGGGTTACACCGTGTCGGCTGAAAATGCCAATCCGGGTAGCAAAAACAGCGTTAATGGCGGCCTGAACGCCAACCTGCATTACACGCGACTTAGCGTGAATGCGGGTGGAGACTCGGACAATAGTCGTAATAGATCTGCGACGCTTGATGGTGCAATTGTAGCCCACAGCGGCGGCGTAACCTTCTCTCCTTATGCTGTGCAGGATACCTTCGGCATTGCCTCACTTGGCAATAATGTGTCTGGAGTAGAAATCAGCACGCCACAAGGCACGGTATGGACAGATAAGTGGGGTCAGGCTGTCGTGCCTTCCCTCAGTCCATATAAAAACTCTAACGTGATGGTCAATACCGAAACATTGCCGAAAAACGTTGATGTGAACAACGGGATGAAATCTCTGAGTGCCGGGCACGGCTCGGTGAGCAAACTGCATTTTGGCGTGCTGACTGTCAGAAGGGTCATGCTGAAGCTGACGATGCCAGACGGCAAACTCGTCCAGAAAGGCGCGGTAATTTTCGACAGGAACAACCAGTACGTCACCACTGCGGTGGAAGACGGCGTGGTGTTTGTGACTGACGTAGCCAACGCAGGTGATCTGTTCGCCCTGACGGATGATGCCGGCCATAAGTGCAAACTTAAATTCTCGCTTAGCGACACGCCCGATCTGAATGAATTCTATGAAAACGTAGGCGCAACCTGCCTGGCCGAATAAAGGCCAGCTAACTGCTATCGCCCACAGGAGATAAAGACATGCAAAAATTTAGAAATATATTGAAAACCAAAGCCCCCAAACTTAAGGGAGACGCCGGTTATGTGATCATCATGCTACTGGCGCTGGCCTGCACCATGCTGGTCAGCGAGCCAGCCCAGGCTGATATCAATAACTGCACGATAACGCTCTCCCCTAGCGGGCAAAGCTACGGTGAGTTGCTCAAAAGCCGCCAAACTTTTGTTAGCACTGCGCAAGGAAATGCCACAGCGCTGACTCCGCGTAGTAGCAACCTTACGATCATCTGTCCACAGGCAGAAAAGATGCATTTGCGCTTCACTGGCAACCGTCTAAATGATGGTGACTTCTCATTTGGTCAAAAAGGCAAAGTCAGCGCCATCTTGAGTTCAGCAGTGCTCGACGGTAATGCCGTGCAACTGACAAAAACCAAGCATAAAGGCGTGGCTATTGCTCCTGCTATCGCAGACAGCCAAACCTTAAGTTCAGATGATGAGATCACCATTGGTGACACTAGCAGCCTGCAAGGAACGAATTTGAATGCCGTACTCACCATCACTCCTTACCTAATGGAGTCAGCTTTTGTGGTACCGGACGCTTATGTGCAAGAAGAGTTGCTCAATATTGAATTAGTACCCGTGAATTAAGCCGAAGTAGTGAAAAGCGTTGTAAAAGAAGCAGTGAGTACCCTGCGTTAAACGCAGAGCACTTATTAACAGTTAAATAAAAACCATGGTTTTTATTGCTGTCTTAAATGGAAAGTTAAACAAATGGAGAGTATTAACATGAAATCAGCCCTGAAAATGACCGCTATCGCCTGCCTGATGGCAGCCGCCACCTCCGCCTTCGCTGGCCCGACCGCGACCCTGCGCATCACCGGCACCATCACCCCGGGTGCCTGTACGCCGGTTCTGGGTAACGGCGGCATTATCGACTTTGGCGCAACCTCTGTCGACCAACTGCCAAATACCGGCACTCTGGCGCTGGCGGCGCGCTCCGTTACCGCCACCGTCACCTGCACCGGCGCCACCAAAGTGGCGATGAGCTTTGTTGACAACCGCGCGGACTCCGTGGGGGCGCACAGCAATGAGCCAACGTCGGCGACCACGGCGTTTGGCCTGGGCAAAGCGGGCGATGTCAACATCGGCTCCTACGGCCTGAGCATCTCCGCCATCAACGGCGACGCCACCGCCGGCGACCTGCTGATGAGCTCGGATAAAACCGCGTGGAGCAAAATGACCCTCGACACCCTGCTCAACAACAACACCGCGCGTCAGTACCTGACCTACGCAACAACCGGCACCACCGCGCCGAAAGAGGCCACCGTGTTCACCTTCGATCTGAAGGCCACGCCGGCCCTCAGCGCTGACCTGCGCGGCATTACCGAGACGGCTAATCTGGACGGCAACGCCACCATTAATTTTGAATATCTGTAAAAGCCTTAAAGGTTAATATGGTTAATTCGGCTCGCCGAAATAAGCGGGCCGGATTAAAGACGCGATAAAAGGAAAACAACTAATATGGAAAACCAAATATGGAGAGTATTAACATGAAATCAGTCCTGAAAATGACCTCCATCGCCTGCCTGATGACCACTGCCTCCTCCGTCTTTGCCGGCCCGAGTGCTAATTTGCAGGTTAAAGAGGCGGTGACTCAGGGAGCATAGATACCTACGCTGGTAATGGTGGCGTTGACCATACCTAAATTCCTAACGCCATATGTAACAGTTCAGCTTTAAAGCGCATAAAGTTTTTTCTTTTTCAAAAAAATATTTTAATTATTAAATTTATGTGTAGTTTTTTTCGCTAATACCTTGTGAGTCACTATTCCTAATGGTTGGAAACAACTATCAAATCCATAGAATAAGGCGGCTATCGCTTAATCATTCGCTTGGCTATCTTAATGATGAAACATCCATAAAGAGGGTATGCAAGTGAGCGAATTAATTGATAACAAGAGCGAGTCATCTCCCGGTAAATGTCCGTTTCATCAAGCGAAGCCTAATGAAACTGCTGGCGGCGGGACAAATAATAGAGACTGGTGGCCAAGCCAGTTAAGAGTCGACATTTTAAATCAGCACTCCGACCGTTCTAATCCTTTAGGTGAAGATTTTGATTACCGTAAAGAGTTCCAAAAGCTCGACTACTACGCGCTTAAAGCCGATATCAAAACCCTATTAACCGACTCTCAGGTTTGGTGGCCAGCCGACTGGGGTAGCTATATCGGGCTGTTCATTCGTATGGCTTGGCACAGCGCAGGTACCTACCGTTCTGTTGACGGTCGCGGCGGCTCGGGTCGCGGTCAGCAACGTTTCGCTCCCCTCAACTCTTGGCCAGACAACGTAAGCCTCGACAAAGCACGCCGCCTGCTGTGGCCGGTAAAACAGAAGTATGGCCAGAAAATCTCTTGGGCCGACCTGTATATTCTGGCGGGTAACGTCGCGCTGGAAAATTCAGGTTTTCGCACCTTTGGTTTTGGTGCCGGGCGTGAAGACGTTTGGGAGCCAGATCAGGATATCAACTGGGGCGGCGAGAAGACCTGGCTTGAGCATCGTCACCCGGAATCACTGGCTCAGGGCGCACTAGGCGCCACCGAAATGGGCCTGATTTATGTTAACCCGGAAGGCCCAGAGCACAGCGGCGACCCGGCTTCCGCTGCTTCGGCTATTCGCGCTACCTTCGGCAACATGGGTATGGACGACGAAGAGACCGTGGCCCTGATTGCCGGTGGTCACACGCTGGGTAAAACTCACGGTGCCAGCTCCGCCGACCATGTTGGCGTTGACCCGGAATCCGCCCCGATCGAAGCCCAAGGCTTTGGCTGGAACAGCAGCTACGGCTCAGGTTCCGGCGCGGATGCTATCTCCTCAGGTCTGGAAGTGACCTGGACCCAGACCCCGACCCAGTGGAGCAACTACTTCTTCGAGAACCTGTTCAAATACGAATGGGTGCAGACCCGCAGCCCTGCGGGCGCGATCCAGTTCGAAGCCGTGGATGCCCCAGACATCATTCCTAACGCCTTTGATACGTCGAAAAAACACAAGCCGACCATGCTCGTTACCGACCTGACGCTGCGCTTCGACCCTGAGTTCGAGAAGATCTCTCGTCGCTTCCTCAACGATCCGCAGACCTTCAACGAAGCCTTTGCCCGCGCTTGGTACAAGCTGACTCACCGCGATATGGGGCCAAAGGCGCGCTACATCGGGCCTGAAGTCCCGGCTGAAAACCTGATTTGGCAAGATCCACTGCCGGAAGCCACCTATCAGCCAACCAGCGGCGATATCGCCTTCCTGAAAGAGAAGATTGCTGATTCTGGTCTGACCGTTAGCGAACTGACCTCGGTGGCATGGGCTTCTGCTTCTACCTTCCGTGGTGGTGATAAACGCGGTGGAGCCAACGGCGCGCGCCTCGCGCTGCTGCCACAGCGCGAGTGGGAAGTTAACGCCACGGCGGCTCGCGTGTTACCAACGCTGGAAGGCATTCAGCAGCAGTTCCACAAAGCCTCTCTGGCCGACATCATCGTGCTGGCGGGTATTGTGGGCGTGGAGCAAGCTGCGAAAGCCGCAGGCGTGACCATCGAAGTGCCGTTTGTCGCAGGCCGCGTCGATGCGCGTCAGGAGCAAACGGATGTGGAATCTTTCAACCTGCTCGAACCTAAGGCAGACGGCTTCCGCAACTACCTGAAAAACACCCTGCACGGCGCGACGGAAAACCTGCTGATTGATAAAGCCCAGCAGCTGACCCTGACCGTCACTGAACTCACCGTGTTAGTGGGTGGGTTAAGAGCCTTGGGTGCCAACTTCGACGGCAGCCGTCACGGGATTTTCACCCATAACGTGGGGGAACTTAATGCTGACTTCTTTACTCATCTGCTCGACATGCGTAATGAGTGGAAAGCCATTGATGGCGCGAAACAGCTGTTTGAAGGCCGCGATCGCGTGACCGGCGAGGTGAAATTTACCGCCAGCCGCGCGGATCTTGTTTTCGGCTCTAACTCCGTTTTGCGTGCAATTGCCGAGGTTTACGCCAGCGCCGACGCCAAAGAGAAGTTTGTGAAAGACTTTGTTGCCGCCTGGAGCAAAGTGATGCATCTGGACAGATTCGATATCTAGTTGTTGTTAATCGGGGGATGTCGCCATCCCCCTTTTTTTACGACCATAACGATGCTACAACGATAGAGAAGGAGTGACCATGCCCGCAGAACAACTGGACTTCAATCCCCAAGGCAACCATGGCGAGCTTCGCGTTATCTGTTCCCACTCGCTGGATCATCAGAGGATCACCAGCCTTTCTCAGCTGGGCCTCTCCTTACAAGATATTGAAGCCATCACCGGGCTGAAGAAGGCCGAATTTCAGCATTTGGTGAGGGATTAAGTCTCTGCGTGACACCGTGCTGCCCGGCCACGCCACTCCCTATTGCCCCCTTTGCGCACTTCTCCCCCTAGCCTTTTACCCGTAATGCAATCACCAGCGCGGCTAGCAACATCACTAGTCCAGAAACCACAAAGACCCCGCTGACGCCGCTAAATCCAAACACCAGCCCGCCCAAAGCCGCGCCTGCAGCGATGGAGGATTGCACTGCCGCAACCACCATGCCCCCTGCACTTTCGGCCTGATCGGGTAAGGATCGCGCCACCCAGTTTGACCAGGCGACGGGGATGCCGCCGAAAGCCAGCCCCCACAGTGCCACTAGCAGCATCAGGCCCGTGGCCTGAACCGGCAGAGAAACCATCGCCAGCGCGGCAATGCCCACCAGCGACGGCATGATGACCAAGGTGGCCCGCAGGCTGCGTTCCATCACCCACCCGGCCAACAGCGTGCCGGCAAAGTTGGCAATACCGAAGCCGAGCAGCATCAGTGCCAAACCGTCGACATCTATTTGCACCACGCTTTCTAAGGCAGGTCGAATATAGGTAAACAACGCGTACTGCCCGGTGTGGGCCAGCACGCAGCCAAACATGCCAATGCTGATACCGGGCCGGCGAAGCAACGCCAGCACTGACGCGGTTTTCAGCAGTTTTCGCGCCGCCATCTGTGGCAAGGTGCACCACTGGAAAACCAGCGTGATTGCGCCCACGGCGGCGGCGGCCACAAACGCACTGCGCCAACCATACAGCCCGCCGAGGTAACTTCCGAGTGGGACGGCGACGACCGTGCCCACCGCAATGCCGCTGAAGATAATCGACAGCGCGCGCGGCACCCTTTTTTCCGGGACCAGACGCATGGCAACCGCCGCCGCCATACTCCAGAACCCTCCGAGCGCAATCCCCAGCAGGATGCGCATGATTAAAACAATTGTCAGGCTGGACGATAAGGCCACCAGCAGGTTGGAGACAATCATCAGCAGGGTGAAACTCAGCAGTACCAGGCGGCGATCTAAGGTGCGCGTCAGCCGTGGCACCAACAGCCCGGCAAACAGCGCCACGACGGCGGTCACGGTGACGGCCTGCCCGGCCAGCGCCTCAGAAACGCCAAGGTCAGCGGCCATCGGCGTCAACAAGCTGGCGGGAAGGTACTCCGCCGTTAATAGCCCAAACACCCCCATCGCCAGTGAAAACACGGCCACCCACGCGGCGGAGGCGGGTTCAATCTGGCCTGCCGCTACGGCATCACAACGGTTATTACTCATGGAAAACTTCCCTTAAAGAATCGTAGAGCGAAATTCTAGGAAGAAGGCTTAGGATGATCTATGATGGTCACTCCTGAATCTTTGACCAAAACACCTGAAATGACGGAACACGAACAATTTGCGCTGTCGTCGGATCTGATAAGCGAGCTGCTGACCGGCATGCGCCTGCGCGGCGTGCGATATCGCCGCATTCAAACCGGGCCTGATTTTGGTCTGGCGTTTGAAAGCCGGCCGGGCCACGCCTATTTCCACTTTTTGGCCGTGGGATCGGCCTTCCTGCGCACTCACGACGGCACCCTGCACCGGCTGTCTGCGGGTAATGCGGTATTGCTGCCGCAGGGCAGTGCTCATCAGTTGCTCTCCGCCCCTGACCTGCCGGTGCAGGGCATCGACACCCTCGCCGCGGCTCCGCTCGGCGATAATGTCAGCGGCGTGAACACCTGCCCGAGCACCCATCCTATCCCAAGCGCCGTACTGTTCTATGGCTGCATGGAGTTTGACCTTGGCGGCATGCAGAGTCTGGGCAAACTGATGCCGGACATCATGGTGGCTGACGTCACGGGGGCGCGTTATTCCGACTTAGTGCCGATGCTTGACGCGATGAAGCGCGAGATTTGTGCCGGACGCATTGGCTTTGCGGGCATTCTGGCGAGGCTGGCAGACGTGGTCGCGGCGATGATGGTGCGCGGCTGGGTCGAGTGCGGGTGTGATAACGCGTCGGGGTTGGTGGCGGCACTGCGCGATCCCCGGCTGGCACGCGCTATATTGGCGCTGCATCGGCAACCGGGCCGAGACTGGACCGTGGCCGAACTGGCGGCGGAATCCCATACTTCGCGCTCGGTGTTCGCCGGACGCTTTAGCGACACTATCGGCGTGCCGCCGCTGCGCTATGTGGCAGAATTAAGAATGCGGCTGGCTAATCAGCTACTGACTCAAGAAAGGTTGTCGATAGAAACCGTGGCTCAGCGTCTGGGTTATACCTCGCAGGCGGCGTTCAGCCGGGCGTTCAAACGCATTACCGGGCAATCCCCCGGTGCCAGTCGGCAGCTTTTCAGCGAGTGACGCGAGAAGGTTTGTTCCCACCCTCTGCTGCCTCGCAGGGTTTTGTACTCTGTCCGTGAAAATCGCGTATTTCCCAGTATCGCCATCTTCTTACCTTTCAATCATTAAGGGACTTGTTGGTATAGGGAAAGCAACCAGTGTAGAAATAGTTATTTCATTGATTTTTAGAATAATTAATCTCACCACGGTCAAATTGACAGTAACTCACCGACAGCAGGATCTTGTTTCAGAGGCTCGCCATTAGGCTCCCAACTAAATTCCCTTTGCTGACAAGGCCTTTATCCAAACGGCTCTAAATCGACTTGATCCATCACGCAGATCAATAATACTGTATATAAACACAGTTACCGTTGAGAGTAGAACCATGGAGTTTTTCAAGCCTGCGGACATCCGCGCCGTGTCAGAGTTGCCGCTGTTCATTGATCGCGTTCCCTGCGGGTTTCCTTCCCCCGCGCAGGACTATGTTGAGCAGCGCCTTGACCTGAACAATCTGCTGGTGAGCCACCCTAGCTCGACCTATTTCATTAAGGTGAGCGGCGACTCCATGGTTGATGCGGGCATTAAGGATGGCGACATGCTGATTGTCGACAGCTCCATCAAAGCCGAGCATGGCGACATTATTGTGGCTGCACTGTCGGGGGAATTCACCGTTAAGCAGTTGATGGTAAGACCCTTTCTGCACCTGAAGCCGATGAATGCAGCCCACGCCATCATCCCGATCACCGAGCCGGATCAGTTTGAAATCTTTGGCGTCGTGAAGCACTCCATCATGACCTTGAGGCGCTAATGTTCGCGCTCGTTGATGTGAACTCATTTTATGCCAGCTGCGAGACGGTATTCAGACCTGATTTGCGCGGCAAACCAGTGCTGGTCCTCAGCAATAATGATGGCTGTGTGATTGCCCGTTCAGCCGAAGTTAAAGTCTTAGAGATCCGTACCGGCGCGCCTTATTTCAAAATAAAAGATGAGATAAAGAAGCATAAAATCCACGTATTTAGCTCTAATTATGCGCTGTACGCGGACATGAGCAGCAGAGTGATGACCACGCTGGAGGAGCTAGCGCCGTCGGTTGAGATATACAGCATTGATGAAGCTTTTCTTGACCTGACCGGGTTTCGCAACAGCCGGAGTTTGGAAGAGTTCGGGCGGGAGATCCGGGATCGCGTCAAGCGCGACACGCATCTGAACGTGGGTGTCGGCATTGCTCCCACCAAGACCTTGGCAAAGCTGGCCAACCACGCGGCGAAGAAGTGGCCGCAAACGGGCGGCGTGGTGGACCTGTCGAACGTCGAACGCCAGCGAAAACTGCTGGCGCTAACGCTGGTAGAGGACGTATGGGGCGTGGGCCGACGCATCAGCAAGAAGCTGAATGCCATGGGTATCCTGACGGCTAAAGACCTGTCGGAGCAAAGCACCTACGTCATTCGCAAACACTTCAACGTGGTGCTGGAGCGCACAGTGCGGGAACTGCGCGGAGAGCCTTGCCTCGAGATGGAAGAGTTCGCGCCCACCAAACAGCAGATCGTCTGTTCTCGCTCCTTTGGTTATCGCGTCACAGAGTATGCCGATATGCGCCAGGCGGTCTGCTCCTATGCCGAACGGGCCGCCGAAAAGCTGCGTAGCGAAAAACAGTACTGCCGGCAGATCGCCGTATTTGTCCGCAGCAGCCCGCATGCCGTTGGCGAAACCTTTTACGGGAATCAGGCAATGGGCAAGCTGTTAACGCCATCAAACGATACGCGCGATATTGTCCGCGTTGCCATGAATGCCCTTGATAGCATCTGGTTGGACGGGCCGCGATATATGAAAGCCGGCGTGATGCTGGGCGACTTCTTCAGTCAGGGCATCTCGCAACTGAACCTATTTGACGAATTCAAGCCGCAGGCCAACAGCGAAGCACTAATGCGCGTCGTCGATGGCCTGAACCAGAGTGGCAAAGGTAAATTATGGTTCGCAGGACAAGGCATCCAGAAAAGCTGGGCAATGAAACGTGACATGCTTTCCCCTGCTTACACCACCCGATACGCGGACCTGCCGGTGGCGAAATAGCTAACCCGAGCTTGGTGCCGGGTTATCCTTTCGAGCCGTTAATGGTCAATGCTTTTGCTCTGTGCGAAGGTTTCCGCCAATAAATCAATAAAAGCTCTTAACCTCCCGGTGACATAGCGCCTGCTGGGATAGAGACACCATAAAGCCAGCTCAGGGTCTTCACTCACGCCCAGAGAAATTAGCCGGTTTGCTTTGATGTCATCGGCGACTAAGGCTTCTGGCAGCAGCGCGGAGCCGAATCCCGAAATAATGGTCGAACGGGTGATAAACGGAGACGAGATATACAGCTCGGTGTTCACATTAAACTCTCTTGGCTCCCCTTCCCAAACCGTGCTGACCTGAGTGGGTTGCCAGTGGGTTCCAATACTGATGAATGGCAGCCCGGTGACGGGCTCTGCCGCAGCCAGCCTCTCTTTGTATTGTGGTGACGCGACAAAGACTAACGTCTCGCGGAATATTTTTACGCCGATCATCTCTTCATCCACCTTGGGATTTACCCGAAGAACGGCGTCAAAACCCTCGCGAATCGGATCCACCAGTCTGCTGTCAGCCACGAGTTCCAGCTCAACCAATGGATAAAGTTCTCTATAACGCGCAGCCGCTTTGCCCAAAATATCAAAGGCGATAACGGGAGGAACGCTAACGCGCAGTTTTCCCGACGGGCTGGCGGTCTGTTCCATCATGTCCGTTTTGATGTCGTTAAGCTCGTTGACCAGCGGCTTTACCCGCTCGAATAGCATGGCCCCTTCTGAGGTCAAGGCAAAACCGGTGTTGGTGCGCTCAAACAAGCGTGTTTGCAGTTCATCTTCCAACTGGCGGATCCGCCGAGAAATAGAGGCTTTAGGCGTCACCGTTGCGCGACTTGCCGCGCTGAAGCTGCCGTGGGTGATCACGCTGATAAAGTCCTGCAAGGCATCCATATTCATATACTGTCTCATTTTCGGTACGCGGTGTTCATAATTTAGCATCTTATTAATTATTTTTGATACGGGTACAGTTTGAAAATAACTGAGGAGATAAAACATGAATAAACCACTTGCAGCCGTTATGTACCGTTATGGTGCCCAGGACACAATTAAAATTGAGCCAATCACACGGCCTAAAGTCTCTTCCGGCAAAGTCATTGTAGAAATCAAGGCCGCAGGGATTAACCCCCTTGATTGGAAACTGCGTGACGGAACATTTAAGAATATATTTCCATTAGTCCTGCCCTGCGTTCTGGGTGTGGAATTTGCCGGAAATGTGATTGAAGTGGGCGAAGGCGTCACGAGCTTCAAGGTAGGCGATCGCGTCATTGGGAAGTCGCTTAACTATGGTGCATTTGCTGAAATCATAGAAACTACGCCGGACTTGTTAATCCCTACTCCCGATAATTTAGACGACAGCATCGCGGCAACCCTGCCGGTGGCTGGCCTGACGGCGTGGACCGGATTATTTGATATCGGCGCCTTGAAGTCCGGGGAAACAGTGTTGATTCAAGGCGCGGCCGGTGGCGTAGGTTCTTTGGCCGTTCCATTGGCGCAGCGCGCCGGGGCAAAGGTCATCGCCACGGCATCGAAAAAGAACAAGAGTTATGTCAAGTCATTGGGAGCCGCGGAGGTCATTGACTATAGCGACCCAGAGGCTTTAGCGCAGATAAAAGACGTCGACCTTATTCTTGATTTGGTGGGTGGGAAACCCCTGACAGCTCTCTGGAGCGCTCTGTCACCGAACGGCCGTATTGCAAGTGCGGTTGCGGTTGATATCGCCGGAAAAAAACCAGACGGCCAACCGGGCAAAGGGACTTTTTTCCAAATGAAATATAACGCTGCCGTATTGAGTACTATTGCAAGAGATATTGCTAAGGGTGAAATCCCCTACACGCCACCCAGGGAGTTTTCTTTAAATGATGCCTCATTAGCATTGGATTCCGTTAAGAGCGGAGTCTATCGAGGTAAAACTGTATTACGCATGAAAGAATAAGCCTTATATAAAATCACACTTATTTTCATGTCAAAAAAGCCAACAGTAAATCATTGTTGGCTTAAACGTTTTATTAAAAATGCAGCATTATCTATAGAGGCGAGAAAAATGACCCGGGTCATTCAATTTAATCGTGTCGGTGAGCCAGATGTACTGGAAATTGCAGATGTAGAGCTTCCTCCCCTCGCCGCCGATGAAATCAGCATTAAGGTCAAGGCTATCGGCTTGAATCGGGCGGAGGCGCTACTGCGTCGCGGCCAATATGGCTTTCCTCCGGTATTTCCCCAGCGAATGGGTTATGAAGCGGCTGGCGTTATCGATGCCATTGGCGCAGAAGTAAAAGGTTTTATTCCGGGCGATGCCGTGAGTGTTATTCCGTCACTGGATATGGGCAAATGGCCCACCTATGGTGAAACCATTCATTTCCCGGCCAGCAATGTGGTGAAACTTCCGGAAAATTTATCTTGGGAGCAGGCGGCCTCGGCATGGATGCAATACATCACGGCCTATGGCGCACTGGTGGATGTGGCAAAAATCACCGCTGGCGATTATGTGGTGGTAACGGCAGCCTCCAGCAGCGTGGGTATCGCCGCAATTCAAATCGCCAACATGCTGGGTGCTGAAGTGATTGCCACCTCAAGAACCGAGTCTAAACGCCAGGCATTACTGGGTGTCGGTGCATCCTGGGTTGTCACCTCTCAGGGTGAAGAAAGCGTGGCCGAAGTGAGAGAGATCACCGGAGATAAGCCACCGCGAGTTATCTTCGACTGCGTTGGCGGCGAAGGCGTGATCAGGCTTGCCGAGATGCTGGCACCCGGCGGCACGCTGATTGAGTACGGGAACCTTAGCGGCGAAATCACGCCCTTCCCGGCCAGTTTGGCTATCCCAAAAGGTCTCACCATCCGGGGATATGTTTATAGCGAGATTGTCGGCAATCCGGCACGCCTCGACAAAGCGAAACTGTTTATTTTGGCGGCGCTGAGTCGCGGCGAATTAAAGCCGGTTATCGCAAAATCCTTCAAGTTTGAACAGATCGTTATGGCACATCATTACCTCGAAGCTAATGCTCAACTCGGCAAAATTGTTGTCACTCTTTAAGTGAAGATGAGGGCCGAGCCCCTGCCATCAGGAGTCAATAATGAAAAAAGAAAAAGAGATCGTTGCCGTAATTACCGGCTCAAGCAAGGGCATCGGTAAGGGGATCGCCAAAGAACTGGGCCGCAAGGGCGCGATTGTCTATGTTACTGGCCGCGACCGAGAGTCCATCGACAATGTCGTCAGTGAAATAACCCAAGCCGGTGGTCAAGGCATTGGTGTGGTTTGCGACATGTCTAAAGATAAGCAGATAGAACGCCTGTTTAAACAGGTGGAGAAGAAACACGGCTATCTCAATATTCTGGTCAATAACGCTACGTCGCTGAATAGCCAAATGGGCGTAAAACCCTTCTGGGAAGCCACCATCGACCTTGCCAATATATTGGATGTGGGTTTGCGCTCTCACCATATTGCGACTTGGCATGCGGCACGCTTATTACTTGCCGGTGAACGCGGATTGATCGTTAATATCTCTTTCTATGCCGATGCGAAAGTCCATGACCCAGCCTATTACGCTTCAAAGGCGGGCTTGGATAAATTGGCGGCGTCCTACGCCGAGCATTTTGCGCCTTTCAACGTTTCCGCCGTCTCCCTTTGGCCCGGTTTCGTGGCGACAGAGACCATGGTTGAGCTTGCCGATTCAGACCCAAAAACCCGCCACCTCCGTGACACATTAGGCTTTGAAAGCCCTGAGTTTTGCGGCCGCGTCGTGTGGGGACTGTTTAATGACCCGAACCTAAAAACCTTGTCGGGGAGTACCCTACTGACGGCTGAAGTGGCTAAACATTATAATATTACCGATAACAATGGTTACTTACCCAACTCCTTGCGTCATTTATATGGTAGCCCTCCCGCTAATCACGATGCTTTGAATAAATAGTCGTGGGCGCAGCACAGTAAGAACTAATTAACTAAAAATATCATTAATGCATTAATTGCTCGGCCGAAAAGTTATTTAACCACGGGCCGTGCATTTTAATGCCTTTATTCCAAAATGTAGTGAGGAAACAGTAATGTCTATAAACGCAAAGTTTAACGACTTGATCGCTAATAAAGTCTTTTACGGTTTAGTGTCTGTCTTTATGCGAGTGGTGCTTTCATCCGTTTTTATTATTGCCGGTATAGGTAAAATTTCAGCATATAACGCGACCGGCGAATATATGGCCTCTATGGGCGTCCCCGCCGCGCTGCTGCCATTAGTTATCTTAACCGAGCTAGGCGGCGGTCTGGCTCTTTTAGTGGGCTACCAGACCAGAATTGTCGCCATTCTGTACTTTGGGTTCTGCATCATCTCAGGACTGATTTTCCATAGCGGCCCCGACATGCAAAGCCAGCTGATGCTGATGAAGAACGTCACCATGTCCGGCGGCTTTATCGCCCTGTTCCTCCTCGGCGCTGGCGGCTTTAGCGTGGATAACAGAAACGCTCGCTAGCAGTAGAAAGAACAAATTTGAAATGAAAAACAGTTGGCAGCACATAAAAACTGCCATCTGCATTTACTCTCCCCGAATGCAATTTATCAATGCCTTTAGCCCCCTTGAGACATGCCGATGCCCCGAGTAGTAGAGGGATAATCCGGGGTATTCAATTTACTTTCCTGCCTGCCAGCGACATTCACCACCTCTGCATTAACATCTCCACTGCGCTGTAGAATCACTTACAATAGTGAATAAATTTGTACGTGGCTAAAAAATTTATCATGCCTTAATTTAGACCATTGATATTTTCATTGGAGAATGGTAAATAAATAACATTATCTCAAAGATGGATTTTAAAATGGAATGGAGATTTTTAGGTTCTATATCAGATGCCAGAAAGTCTGGCTGTAGTGGGGTTTATCTTATCGTTCATCAAGGGATTTTAAATCGTGTTGTTTATGTTGGAGTAAGTTGTAATGTAGGGAGAAGGATAAATGAACATTATGAAGGTTACCGTAGAGGAAATCGAACAATTTATAACGCAGGTCACAATGATGACGTATATCGTCTTATGTCAACTTACAAAATTCGAAACCATATAAAACACTATCAATCCTTGGCAAAGAATAATGAAATATGGGGTTCAACTACCCTTCATTTTGATACACCAAAGAATATTTTAGCAAAAAAACAGATTTTTGATGGCACATGGGAAAGTATCGCTTTTGAAAAATATATCCCTCAACTGGTAGTGTGGGCCCTTCCAATGGCCAATTACTGTTATTCAAATGCAACTAGAATTGAAAGTGTAATCCAATCAAAGCTTATTAAAGCTTTTGACTTAAGAGGTTTCTTTAATGTTCAACACCTGAGTATTTTGGGTAAAATTGAACACCCCTATTTAGAAAAAATCAAGAGTTTCATTATTGACTCTCCTAATTTAGACACTGCATCCCAACTTATTTTTAGTAATCTATATACTAAAGAAATTGATAGCAACTTCAGAAAAGAGTTTCGTTCACAATTTAAAAATGAAATTTCTCAGAGGGAAAACGAAATTCTGAGAAAGCAAGAAATTAGGGAGCATAAAGTTTCTCTTTATAAAAACCATGGTAGACCTTGGACTTTAAAAGAAATGGAAAAACTAAGAGTCATGCTAGTAGATTTTGATCTGTCCCCTACAGAAATATCTGATTACCTTGGAAGAGAACCTCGCTCTATTTCTAAAAAAATAAGCGAAAATGATAAAATTACTAATAATAAGTGGCGAGAGAGCGTCGGATGGCTGTGACTCGACCATCCTCCCGTGACACCAAACACCAGCAGAGTGGATTCCGGCATTCTACGCCAAGCCTCACGCGTCGCCATTTTATCCACGCCATAAATTACCAGCGTCAGTGCGTTGGTGAGTAGCTAACAAATGATAACGGGATGTGAGGTAAAGATACTTCCGATATCTGAGATGATCAGAAGCAAATAACAAAAGCGATTGATATTCATAGTTTTTTGACACAGTAGTTTTTAGGCGGTGCTGCATTACACAAGGTAGAAGTTGGGGGGAAACTGATGCCAAAAGTCCGGAACGGAATCCTAAGTAAATAGGTTATTGACCTACAATCAATGGGTGAAAAATGAAAGATTAAAATTCTCCTCATCCATAATAATTCTGCCCAGCAATCGTATTTCATCAAAATCGTTATTAGCGGAAAAGAGGAACTAATTAATTCGGCTATTTCATAGTTAGCATGAACCCAATTTCTCCTTGAATAATAAGTAGTCATATCAGCGGTGTCTGCTCATGGCACATAGCCCAATTTACTCAGTTCCAACGGCAGGCCAGTTCCTGTCATCACAACGACTTTCATTAATAGGAGGTGGGGTTTAATGCAGCGAGATGTCACCATCCCCCCGGGTGAGCAGTGGGCACATTGGTCTAATGCATCACTTTTAGTTTGGATAATGACGCGATCGATTAAAATCGAGCCCATATATATGTGATTTTTAGAGCAGCTAAACCTTTATTTACAGCACTTGGGGGGATCTTGCGATAAAAGTAGTCGCGCAGAGAAATTCAACATGCAACTCGGCTGGGGCAATAAAACAGCACTGATATCAAAGTAGAAAAACATTGCGGGGTTTGAATTAATTCAAATTATATTAATGTCCGCTTTGAGCGAAAAGCGGAAGTTCAGCCGATTTTTTTACACAGCTAGTTTTCGTGTTGACTTTAATTCTTTCACTGATGAGTGAACATGGCATCTACCATAAACGACGGAAGAGTAACTGCGACCATTGTCATCAATTATCTGACAATGGCACTTAAAAGGCTCACCTGATGTTGAGCATTCATTCAAATGTTCGTGTTCAGCATTAACGTTAAAATCGATCGTAATGCTAGCTTTACTTATCCAAAAATCAGGGATTAATTGTTTTCTTAACAGATATGTGAGCATGGCTGCATAGTGGAGTACAACATAATGTCTCAGATTACAGTGGGGGTCACTCTTAGGAGGAGTAAGGGGAAAAACCATAGTGCTGAGGTTGTTATTAATAGCTAATGACTTTAGCTGGCCAATAGTCCAGAACCCTTTGAAATCGTTGTTACGGCTTACAAAACTCTCATTAAGAGCATTGGCTATGCCTCTCAGCTCAACTCTACGTGCCATTGCCTTCCTCGATTACCTAGCAGAAATCATGATATCAACAGTAAACTCAACTTATACCCCGCGCCAATCTTTAAAGTGCTTTTCGTGATTCTGAATAGTTGCCAAATTATCAATATGTTTATCTTTTTACGATGTCAACTCTTGCCACAGGGCTGCTGTTGCAGCCCTGACAACCTTAGACTTCAATCGACTCAGAGATCTCTAACGCATCATCGACTTCAATGCCCAGATAACGCACCGTGCTTTCTAGTTTCTTATGACCCAACAGAAGTTGGATCACCCGGAGATTCTTAGTCTTCTTGTATATCAGGTAAGGTTTTGTTCTTCTCATGGAATGTGTGCTGTACAGCGAATCTTCGAGACCAAGCTTTTCTACCCATCCATGAAAAATACGGTTGTATTGCCGGGTTGATATGTGTTGGTTAGTACCGACCCGAGATCGGAACAAGTAGTCTTTACTGCGTAAATTGCCAAGCTTTATTAGCGCTGCAACTGCTTCTCTTATCCCTTTGGTTATCTCAAATTGGACGGGGCTACCGGTTTTTTGTTGTAACACCGTTGCTCTGCTCGAAACAGAACTGCCATATGCAACATCTGATACTTTGAGTTTTACCAGGTCACAGCCCCGAGGTTTACTGTCTAAAGCCATGTTGAATAAGGCTAGATCGCGCATTTTGCCCTCCTGTTCAAGTCTGATTCTAATCCCCCAAATATGAGATATCTGAAGCGGCCTTTTTTGTCCGATGATACGGTCTTTGTTCCACGGTGACGTTTTCATGCTCAAACCTCCTGCGATGTGGGAGATTTAAGTATGATTGTCCCTTATGGGCGAAGAGCGGACATTGGTAAATGAATAGCCCTGAGTATTACTAGTATTATTAAACGGGGAGAAGGTCACAGTCGCATAAAGGACTCAAGGTTTTAAGGGGGACTGAATATGTAAGGACAAGCCTTGGCCGGGGTTCCGCCTTGGCACTGCGTGCAATCTATGGTTATATCTGAAATCCTTAACAATCCCTTAAGGAATCAACATGACTCGCCCCTCCATGAAAGCCTTCGTAGATTTGCTAAGTAAGTCTCCCACCTCACCACCACCGGAAAAATGGCAGAATCTGGAATCGCATGTTCAGGGCGTCTATCAGCAACTGCTCGATATTCAAGGTAATAAGGCCATGGTAGCCCGTAACGTGCAGATTTCAGGTAGAGAAGGCAGCAGCTATCAGATAGACGTTTATTACGAATTTGAGATGGCCGGAATACGTCATCGCGTTGCTGTAGAGTGCAAGAACCGCTCGCGGCCCCTAGAGCGAGATAGCGTATTAGCCTTTCATAACAAGATACACCAATGCTGCCTGAGTCATGGCATTGTCGTATCCTCAGGTGGTTTTCAGAAAGGAGCGCGCGAGTTTGCTAAACAAAATAACGTTACGCTCATGGATTACTCAGAGCTGCCCTCCATTGGCAATCTTCTTTCTCGAAGACTGATAAATGTGGTTATTCCTGATGAGGACACAATAGGTCAGCCTTTCTGGACTATTTTTGATACTGAGGAATATTCACCATTCGGACACATCGACGCGAAGAACGAAGTCATGACAGCTTTCTTATTCCTCTCCAGAGCTCATGCCCAGCGTTTTCTAAAGGACCAGCGCTTAGGTACTAAGTGGCAGGTTAGGGGAATGGCTCAGAGACATCTTTCGTGCTTTATCCTAACCTGTGATGCGTTTAACGCAAGATATGTCATTGCTCGGCCTGGCTATGCTGCTGGCGTGCCAAAAAATCAGTTCTTGTTCGATGAAATACGGAGAAAAGACTTGATCAGCAATTTTCACGAAGGCGTTGATTTACCAAAGGAGCCAAATACCGCGCCCGGGTACCGTTTAATTTTCAAGAAAAAATGGTAATGACTCCAACTTACTGATAGTGTTTTATGTTCAGATAATGCCCGATGACTTTGTCATGCAGCTCCACCGATTTTGAGAACGACAGTGACTTCCGTCCCAGCCTTGCCAGATGTTGTCTCAGATTCAGGTTATGTCGCTCAATGCGCTGAGTGTAACGCTTGCTGATTACGTGCAGCTTTCCCTTCAGGCGGGATTCATACAGCGGCCAGCCATCCGTCATCCATATCACCACGTCAAAGGGTGACAGCAGGCTCATAAGACGCCCCAGCGTCGCCATAGTGCGTTCACCGAATACGTGCGCAACAACCGTCTTCCGGAGCCTGTCATACGCGTAAAACAGCCAGCGCTGGCGCGATTTAGCCCCGACATAGCCCCACTGTTCGTCCATTTCCGCGCAGACGATGACGTCACTGCCCGGCTGTATGCGCGAGGTTACCGACTGCGGCCTGAGTTTTTTAAGTGACGTAAAATCGTGTTGAGGCCAACGCCCATAATGCGGGCGGTTGCCCGGCATCCAACACCATTCATGGCCATATCAATGATTTTCTGGTGTGTACCGGGTTGAGAAGCGGTGTAAGTGAACTGCAGATGCCATGTTTTACGGCAGTGAGAGCAGAGATAGCGCTGATGTCCGGCAGTACTTTTACCGTTACGCACCACGCCTTCAGTAGCTGAGCAGGAGGGACAACTGATGGAGATGGAAGCCACGGGAGCACCTCAAAAACACCATCATACACTAAATCAGTAAGTTGGCACCATTACCGAAAAAATCAGGTATATAAATTTATAGCGTCAAGGTCCGTTTTTGGCACATAGCGGACATTAGTAATGATCATGCAGCCAGTGACCTGAGGTACATAGCATAGGTTTAAAGCAGTATTTAAAACGATATGAAAATCATAATAAATTTTGGCTAAGCTACTGTCAGCAGGGCTGAAGAAAACTTTGTTATATTTATTATCTCTTTACGCAGACTGGTTTATATTCATCTTTTTTCGCTATTTCCTTACAGGATGTACCATGTTTAAACACATGATTGTTGTATTGCTTGTGACCCTACTCAGTAGCTGTGCCCATCCAACTGCTCAGCCTACCTCACCTCCTGCTGTTGATAAAAAGGCTCTCATCGGAATCTGGGCGATGCTGCCATTAAAAAACGGTATCGCTAATGTTGTTGAGTTCCGCGCCGATGATCAGGTGCTGCTGCATTCATTTAACTGTGAAAACCCACAGGTAAAAATGGGGGTTGAGCAATCTCACTATGTGGTTGACAAAAGCAGCCAGACTATTCGTTTGACATCGTCAAACCATGCCTCCCAACTGAAGATTCTTGGTATCATTGGGCGGGTGATGAAGCTGAAACAACCTATTGATTTTGAGAATGAAAGCCTGACTTTTTTCTATCTGAAAGTGACGCAAGTCATGCCCTTGTGTGGGATGTATAAACCAGAGGACAAAAGTCAAAAGACGGCCTTTAAGCCCGGCGATTTTATTGAGGCTTCATCGATCCCTGAACATAATGGTCTCCAGAAATTCGTTGGCAAATGGCAGTCGAAAAAGATTACTCAGTTAGAGATCATTAAGGATAAACAGGGTCAATTCAGACTGTTCAATGCGGCAGATAATAATTGGCATTACCTGTTTAATAATGTGCACTGGGTCGGCGACGAGTTGAATTTTAACAGCTATGCCTATTCCGAAAAGCCAGAGCTGTTTGATCACCCGTTCCACAAATCACAAACCCCAACTCAAATCCGTCTGTTGCCCAATGATAAGATGCTTATGACTATCGAGATTGATGGTGATAAGAGCGTTTTTGAATTGACGCGGCAATAAGCTCATCCTGACAAAGAAGCCGGCAGTATTGATGCTGTCGGTTTTTTGTCAAAAATACGCCCATTCTGCAGCAGTCTGACAAATAAAAGTTTCAGCGCTTCTAACCTGCTCCGATTGATTAATACACCTGTATATTAACAATCTGTTATTGGCATGAAGCAGACATTGCTAACGGGACAAAATGTCCGCTTTGAGCGAGGAGCGGAAGTTCACGATTCTTATTACTATTGGTTAAAAGAGAACTCCCGGGCAGGTTAACGAGTAGCACAGTTATGGATGAAGCAGGATCTAATGCTGATGTGATCGAGGCCGCGTCAGCAGATAACATAAAAAGTTAGCAAAATCCCTTTCTAGCAATTACTGTGAGGGAAATTCCTTCTTCAAATCGGGATACCCGTTTTGAGATCAAGCTTAAACGGCTCCCATCCTCCTGGCGGATCCCACTCTCCAAGGCCAAGCACCGTATCATTCTCTATTGATGTAATGATCACGCCATCAATGGCGCATTGAATGGATTTCCAGAGAATGCCCCCTGCAATTTCAATCAGAAAAACGTGACAGTAAGTGGTGACCATAACCCGATCATGTAGCCTGTCAGAATGGACGTCAGGAATTGAATAAATATGAGCAACGTAATCACCTAGTGAATGGCTTCTGAACGAGTGAGTGGTCATGTCAATAACATGAAAGTGATCGCCACAAATGATTGCTATGTGAGAGTCATTCAGGAGAAATTCAGAAAAGGCGCTGGAAATTAGCCAGCCATCTTCATCCGCACGAACATACAACTGTAAAATAAGAATGGGCTCAGCGTCCTTACTGATTAGTAGTCGCCGATCCTTTTCTCCATTAGTGCCAAAAGGATTGACGTCTATGATTGAAACACCTTCCGTTTCATCACCGGGCGTTGGCTGTTCATGATAGGTCGCTTGTAATGTCATTGAGCATCCAGAGTTGGACAGGAGAAGAACTCATACTACTTTACAAGCTGATGTCACGACAGCACCGTTGTTGCTTCTGCCCATGTTGCATATTGTGTTGACCAGCCCAATCACCACGGCCTTAATTAATAAAAGACAAAGCCTAATCCAGCGGGATGTCCCCACCCCGCTGTGTAAACAGCATTAACCAATATTCGGCGTTTCGGCCTGTGGAGCAATTAAGCCTTTATTTCTTAAAGCTTGCCAGAAGCCCTGAGGGATGACTTCTGCCATTGCTTTGCTGTCTTCGATAAGGCGCGAAGGTCGGCTGGCGCCGGGGATCACCGCAGCGAATAGCGGCTCGGCCAGCGGGAATTGCAGCGCCGCGGCTTTAACATCTACTCCGTACTGGCGGGCGATGTCGTGAATGACTTTGACCTTCTCGAGGATCTCCGGAGACGCCTCGCTGTACTCAAAATGCTTGCCGCCCACCAGCACGCCCGAGCTGTAAGGGCCTCCGGCGATAAACTCGGCGTTGTTGGCTCTCGCCTTGGCCAGCAGTCGTTGCAGAGGTTGTTGGTGATCGAGCAGCGTATAGCGGCCCGCCAGCAGGAAGCCGTCTGGGCGGACGTCATCGAGATCCAGCAGCAGTTCGCAAGGCTCGACGCGGTTCACGCCCAGCCCCCAACCCTTGATAACCCCCTCTTCTTTCAACCGGGAAAGTGCTTTAAAAGCTCCTTTGCGAGCGATATTGAAATGCTCGATCCACTCGTCGCCGTGCGCGTCCTGAGCCACATCGTGCACAAATACTAAGTCAAGACGGTCGGTTTTCAGCCGCTCCAGACTCCCCTCGATAGAACGCATGGTGGCATCTGCCGAATAGTCGGTCAGCATCTTGTTCTGGTTACCCAGCCCAAAAGCCCCGGCGCGAGGAGCAGCGTGCAGCTCGTCAGAAATGGGTCGCCCGACCTTGGTACTTAAGGTGTATTCACTGCGCTTATACTTCGCCAGCGCCTCGCCGAGTCGGGTTTCAGACAGGCCAGCGCCATACAGCGGCGCAGTATCATAGAAGCGGATCCCCTGCTGCCAAGCGGCTTCCACCGTTTCTGCGGCCTCTTCGTCAGACAGCGCGCGGAACATATTCCCCAGAGGGGCGGTGCCGAAGCCAAGGCGGCCGATGATCTTGTCTTTTAAACTCATAATTTTCTCCAATGTATGTTTCAGTCGCAGCTATAATAGATGTCACCTAGCATTTATACAATAGATGTTATATGACATTTATTTTGAAATACGTGAAAAACAATGAAGAAGGAAGACGTGTCGGCAAGCAGAGTGCCGACACGGGAGGCTGCGTTAAGCCTGCTGGCGAGTTGGCCGGAAGACGATTTCATTCACATCCATATCCTCGGGCTGCTCGATGGCGAAGATAATGGCGCGGGCGAATGAGTCAGCCGAAATAGCCGTAGACTGGTAGAACCCCAGCATCCCCTTGGCGACGTCAGCCTCGGTAATGCTAGCGGGAAGCTCAGTGTCCACCGCCCCCGGCGACAAAATAGTGGTGCGGATATTCCAAGGTTTTACCTCCTGCCGCAGCCCTTCCGACAGGGCGCGCACGGCAAATTTGGAGGCAGAATAGACCGTGCCGTTGGGCATGATCTTGTGCCCAGCAACCGATGCCACGTTAACAAAATGGCCGGACATCTGGCGCTGCATGTGCGGCAACGCAGCCGCGATGCCATAAAGCACGCCCTTGATGTTCACATCGATCGTGCGCTCCCAGTCTTCAACTTTTAGCCTTTCCAGTGCCGAAATGGGCATCAGCCCGGCATTGTTAACCATCACGTCAACTCGCCCGAAGGCCTGCACCGCGCTGTCCACCAGCCGTTTTACATCATCAAGACGCGTGACGTCAGCCTCAACGGCAATCGCCCGATGCCCTTCGCCATTCAACTCGTCCGCCAGCTGTTGCAGGCGTTCGATACGCCGCGCGCCCAGTACCAGACAAGCCCCCTGCTGTGCCAGTCGGCGTGCGGCGGCCAGCCCAAGACCACTGCTCGCGCCGGTGATCACAATGACTTTGTCTTTGATGTTGTTGTTCATAGCAAGCTCCGAAAAATGATGTCAGAGCCGATGGTAGGTAAAAGAGTAGCAAGCCACTAGTAGGCCAGTTATTGACTCAGTAACAAGTAGAGGTTGATACTCGACATTCTATTAGGAGAGGAATAGCCATGCCTGTTAGCGACCTGCGCGCCATCGACACCTTTATCAAAGCCATTGAACTGGGCAGTATTCGCCGAGCCGCGGCGGCTCAGGGAGTCAGCCCACAGGCGGCGAGTCAGGCGCTCGCGGGCCTTGAGCAGCGGCTCGGTGTGCGCCTGCTGCATCGCACCACCCGCAGTCTGGCGCTGACTACCGAAGGCCAGCAGTTTCTTGACGCCGCCCAGCCCGCGTTGGCGGCATTGGAGCGAGCCGGAGATCGGGTGCGTAATGTGAAAGACGCGATTGCGGGCCCGCTGCGCATCGTCGCGCCAAAGTATTCGTTTTTGCCGGTGCTTTGGCCGCTGCTTGATGAGTTCTGCGGACGCCATCCCGACGTCGAGCCGGACATCAAACTCGACGATCGCATTGGCAGTTGGGTGGAAGATCGCACCGACGTCGGCTTTCGTATTGGTCAGCCGCCGGAAGACGGTGTCTCGGTTCGCCGCCTGTTCGCCATGCAGCTGATTGTCTGCGCCTCTCCGGCTTATCTCGCCCGCCACGGCGCGCCGCAGAATATCGAGCAATTGGCCGCGCACCGTTGCAGCACCTTCCGCCACCCCGGCTCGGGGCGCGTGCTGCCTTGGCTGCTAAAAGTGGATGGCGAAGTGACTTCAGTTGACGTGCGCCCGGCGCTGTCGAGCAACGACGCGCAGCTCGAGACTCAGGCAGTGCTCTCAGGCCACGTGATTGGCCTGCTCTCCGGCCTGTCGGCGGCAGCGCCAATCCGCGCCGGACGGCTGGTGCCGCTGCTCACCCAGCACATCACCGACCATATGAGTGTTCACGTCTATTACGGCAGCCGCGCGGCCCAGCCATCAAGGGTTCGCGCCTTTATCGACCTGACTATTGAAAGGCTGTTGGATGCGCCGGACTACGTGCTCAGCCCTCAGGAGCTGGCGGAAAAGTCAGGCT
This sequence comes from Ewingella sp. AOP8-B2-18, assembly GCF_052376015.1. Classification (NCBI taxonomy): domain Bacteria; kingdom Pseudomonadati; phylum Pseudomonadota; class Gammaproteobacteria; order Enterobacterales; family Yersiniaceae; genus Ewingella; species Ewingella sp. AOP8-B2-18. Next base: position 797,643 of record NZ_JBQSVB010000001.1, on the reverse strand, counting down.
GAATCGCCCCCGCCGCGCCGAAAATACCCCTGTAGCAGCAAAGTCAGCTGCTCGGGCAGATGCTGGTCGAACTCGGGAGAGGAAAGCCCCTCCAACAAGGCGCGCACCGGGCCTGCCAGCGCGCCGAGGGCAATGGCAGCCGTGACATCCGGGTCTTTAAACTGGGCGTCGGGCGCACTCACCAGCATGGTTGAAACCGCCGCCGACATCCGCCGATGCACAATAGCCACCACGCGCGCGCCGTCGCGCTCGGCCGCCACGCGATACAGCGCCTTTGATTCCTCGGTGTCGTGCAGTTTTGCCGCCAAAAACTCCTTCACCAGCCTTGCCGCCATGACATCCACCGGCTGCCCCTGACAGGCGGCGCACACCTCTTCAACCGCCGTCGCCACCCTCTCCAGATGATGAGCCAACACCGTCGCCAAAAGCGCATCACGGTTGGGGTAATACTGGTAGACGCTGCCCACCGAGATGCCCGCGCGCTCGGCAACCCGCGTGGTGTTGCAGCGCGCTAAACCCTCTTGAGTTAAAACCTGAATGGTTGCCGTGTGTAAAGCCGCAACGGTGGCCGCCGATCGGGCCTGTACTGGCGATTTACGGGGCTTGAGCGTCTTAGGAGGTGTGTTCATAAATGCGAATTCTAAACCTGAAGGATGATTCATATACTTGTACTTCCCCTACTCAGCGAAAGCAAGAAGACAACTATGACGAGCATCGATAACAGCGGCACATTCACCCTCGGCACGCGCAGTGTAAAACGTCTGGGCTACGGCACCATGCAGCTCGCCGGTCCGGGCGTGTTCGGCCCACCAAAAGATAAACAGGCGGCGCTGGCCGTGCTGCGCGAGGCGGTGGCATCTGGGGTAAATCACCTTGATACCAGTGATTTTTATGGCCCGCACATCACCAATCAGCTGGTGCGCGAGGCGCTGCATCCTTATTCCAATGACCTGACGATTGTCACTAAAGTGGGCGCGAAGCGTGGCAATGACGGCTCATGGCTGAAGGCCTATTCGGCGCAGGAGTTGACCTCGGCGGTGCATGATAATTTACGCAATCTGCAACTGGACGTGCTCGACGTGGTTAACCTGCGCATCATGTTTGATACCCATAAACCGACGGAAGGATCGATAGAAGAACAGCTTAACGCGCTGGCCGAGCTGCAGCATCAGGGGCTGATACGCCACATTGGGGTGAGTAATGTCACCGCGAAACAGGTCGCCGAAGCGCGCAGTATCGCGCCGATTGTCTGTGTACAGAATATGTACAATTTGGCTTATCGCAAGGACGACGCGCTGATTGACCAGCTGGCAGAGCAAGGCATCGCCTACGTGCCCTTCTTCCCGCTCGGCGGCTTCAACCCCTTGCAGTCAGCGGGTTTGCAGCAGGTGGCGGATGAGCTGAATGCCTCAACCATCCAAGTGGCGCTGGCGTGGCTGTTGCGCCGTTCGCCAAACATTCTGCTGATCCCCGGCACCTCGTCGGTGAGCCATTTGCAGCACAACCTCGCCGCCGCCGAGCTGGATATTCCGCAGGATGCGATGGATAAACTGAACCAGCTGGCGGGCTAATGGGCCTTAGTCAGTAAGTCAGTGATATAAGGCAGGATCTCTTTTTTGCGGCTAATTGCTCCCGGCAGCGAGCACGCGCCCTGCGGCAAAATGGCGTTGTGAGAGAAGTAGAGCGTCGAGTTGCGCAGGGAAATATCGGTCAGGATCAGTACCACGATGTCCAATCCCCTGGCCTGCCGCTCGCGCTCTATCTCTTCGAGCAGCTGCGGCACGAGCGGCGTCACGGCGGCGAAGGCGCTCACTTCAATTTGCGCCAACAGCAGTGACACGCCGTTGATGGTGTAATTTTTGGCGTCTTTTTGCAGTAATTCCGCAGCCGTTTTGCCGCTGATATCGGTTTTCGCCGCCAGCAAGCCGTCGAGGAAATCCTGATAATTCAACCCGTTAATTGCCAGCAGGGCTTTCACCGCCTGCTTATCCTGCGCCGTGGTGGTTGGCGACGTCAGCCCCACGGTATCACTCAAAATCGCCCCCAACAGTAGCGTCGCCTGGCTCGAGCTCACGGCCATTTCACACTCTCGAGTCATAATCTGCCAGATGATGGTGCCACAGCAGCCCACCGCGCGAACCCAGATATCTGGCGGGTTCTTGGTCATTACCGTGCCAAGGCGATGGTGATCAATAATGCCAAGAATGTTGCTGGCGGGCAGCGACACTGGCCCCTGCTCGAACTCGGTAAAGTCCACCAGCCACACGGGTTTGTCTGTTAAATCATCGACTAACAGCGACGGCGCAGCCCTATTCGCCTGCTTCAGGATATAGAGGGTTTCCGGTGTTAGCTCGCCAAGGCGAAAAGCCTGCGCGGGTTTCCCCAAGGCGTTGAGCCAGTCCGCCGTCACCAGGGCGCTGCAAATCGTATCGCTGTCGGGATTGAGATGACCAAAAACCGAAATCATAAATCGTCCTTTGAGTGTGCGGAGGCAATGGCGAAAGAGTAGCAGACCCTGAGCTGGCGCAGGCAATAATCCCCCACGGGTAGAGGCTCGCCGCCCTAATCATTCATCCGCTCAATGTAACCCTTTGCAATATAGACAATTTTCTTAGAAAGCATGCCGCAGAATAGAATTTAGCCGCTTGGTTAAGGCTTCTGACTTAACTATAGTTGCCCCGTTGCGGCAAAATCCGCAGTCGGGTTTCGCAGCCCGGTTAACTTATGAGGATCACTTAGTGGTATAACACTGAGTGTTAATGCTTTTGTTCGCCTATTGTTCTCGCAACACGCCATGTTGCGACAATAACTATGGTGGCTCAGGCAGGGCAACCTTCGGGTTGGCCGGTATCCTTGTAGGCCGGTACTGCGAACCCTGTCTGGGCTACCACCAAAAAGTTTCGCAGCTTAGGTGGAAGCTAAATTCTAGGACTCGGCGTTTTTAATCTCCGCCAACAGCTGCGCTTTCGCCACCGAGATAAAATCATCCGCCACCGAGTAGCCGCTGTTAGCACGGGCCAGGATCAGCGCGCCGACCATGGTCGATACCGCCGCCAGCGCCTTCGCGTGGTTGCTCTCCCCGGCGGCAAAGATCTCCACTAGCTTCTCAGTGCCCTGATGAAACGCCTCGCGCACCGGCTTATCTTCATCTTCCCGCGCCACGTCGCTCGCCAGCGAAGCCAGCGGGCAGCCGTCGCCCATGTTCTTGATATTGGAAGATGAGAGATAGTGCTCCACCAGCGCTTTTTGTTTTTCGGCTAACGTCTCGCCGGACGCCGCTTCTTCTTGCCAGTTGTGTACCGCCGTGTCGAAAGCGTTGGCACAGGCAATGGCGATCAGCTCATCTTTGGATTTGAAATGGCCGTAAAAGCCGCCGTGGGTCAGCCCGGCGGCGGACATCACGTCGGCAACGCTGACTTTCAGCCCCTGCTCGCGAAACAGCTTTGAGGAGACTTCCTCGATCAGGGCGCGGTTGCGCTCGGTTTCGGCTTTAGATACCCGTGGCATAGGACAGACTCCTGCTAAACTTGGCAATAGATGATATGTATCATATTACAATTTAGGCCATTGCTCTACGGCTGATGGCGGATTAAATATCCCTTGCCAAAAATAAATTATAGTCGTAATTTATTTTTTAAGCAGTAGAGCACTTAACTCTTCCCTATAAAACTGGAGACTGACCATGCCGATCGTACGCGTTGATATCATCAAAAACGCCGATAGCAGCTATATCGGGAAAATTGGCAAGATAATCTATCAGGCGATGCGCACCGCCATTAATGTGCCGGACAAGGACAACTTCCAAATCTTGAACGAGCACGCGCGGGATCACTTCGTCTATGACCCGGAATATCTTGGCATTCAGCGCACGGACCAGACGGTGATCATTCAAATCACCCTCAATGAAGGCCGAACTGTCGATCAGAAAAAGGGGCTGTATAAGACCATTGCCGACCAGCTTGCGCAGCAGTTAAGCATCCCGAAAGGCGATGTGTTTATCAGTCTGGTTGAAGTGAAGAAAGAGAACTGGTCGTTCGGCAACGGCATCGCACAGTACGCCGAGTAACAGAGGAAGAAATAGTGAAAACGCCATGACGACAGCTGTGTCATGGCGTGTGAAAGGCTTAACGTGAGAAGCGCTTCGCGCCAAACACGCAGGCCAGAACCCCGGCCATGACGGCGATCATTGAGGGTTGGATGGTCTCTTGCAGCAACCACCCTGCCAGCGCTAGCCCGAAGAAAGGCTGGAGCAGCTGGAGCTGGCCGACGGCGGCGATCCCGCCCATCGACAGGCCGCGATACCAGAAGATAAAGCCAATCAGCATGCTGAAAATCGATACATAGCCGAGGGAAGCCCACGCCTGCGGGCTGGCGACCGGCCAGCTTGCGGGTGCGGCGTACCACGCCAGCGCCAAAGCTACCGGCAGAGAAATCACCAGCGCCCAGCAGATCACTTGCCAGCCGCCCAGCTTGCGCGTCAGGACAGCACCTTCGGCATAGCCCAGCCCACACAACACCACGGCGGCCAGCATAAACAGGTCACCCAGCCACGAACTGCCCGAGCCTTGGCTGAGGGCGAAAGCCGCCACCAGCAGGCTTCCCAACACTGAAAAAGCCCAAAATGCCGGGCGCGGACGCTCGCCGCCGCGCAACACGCCAAAGCAGGCGGTCGCCAGAGGCAGCAGGCCGATATACACCAGCGAGTGCGCCGAGGTGGTGTGTTGCAAGGCGAGCGCGGTGAGCAGCGGGAAGCCAATCACCACGCCGAGTGCCACCAGAATCAATGGAATAATGTCTTGCTTCTGCGGGCGCTTTTGCGCCGTCATCAGCAGCATGGCGGCCCCTAACAGCCCAGCGATTAAGGCGCGCACGGCGGTTAAAAACAGCGGATCGAACTCCAGCACCGCCACCCGCGTGGCGGGCAGCGATCCGCTAAAAATCACCATGCCCAAGAAACCGTTAATCCAACCCTGCGTTGCGCGTTTTCCCTCTGCGCCCTCGGCCCCGCCGCGATGCTCTCCCCCTGCCGTTTGACTACCCATTCCCAGACTGCCCCGCTGATTTTTATTAAAATTTTAAAAGGTGATTGAAATGCTCCGGCCACCATTTTCCACGCCGCGCGACACAAATATAGACACACTTTGCACAATTAATAGGGAGACACTTTTGATTGCTGCTTTAATCCGCCGCCATCTTCGGCAATACTGTGTGCATGAACAGCCTGTGTAAACCCACAGGCGGCGACAGTTAACCACGAGGGACGATCATGGGCGCGTTTTCCGGTTTTAATCAGCAGGGTTTGACCTTCCTGCTGCAACTCAGCCAGAACAACAATAAAGAGTGGTTCGAAGAGCATCGCGAGGTTTATCAGGAGAACCTGCTCAGCCCGTTTCGCCATCTGGTGTCTGACCTGAGCCAAGACATGCTGGTGATTGACGAACTGTTCGAGGTGCGTCCGTCCATTGGTAAAACCCTGTCGAGAATGCACCGCGACACGCGCTTCTCCAACGATAAGTCGATTTACCGCAGTAATATGTGGCTGTCGTTTAAGCGTTCGCGCAAAAACTGGACCGACGCCCCGACTTACTTCTTCGAACTGGGGCCAGACTGGTGGCGTTACGGGCTGGGCTACTACAGCGCGACGCGCGTCACCATGGACCTGTTCCGCCAGCAGTTGAATCAAAAACCCGAGGAGTTCCTCAAGCTGGCGCGCCGCATTCCGTCGCATTTCACGGTGGAAGGTGACAGCTACAAGCGCCCGCTAGTGAAGGATCAGCCAGCCGAAATCGCCACTTGGTACAATAAAAAGTCCTTCGCGCTGATCAGCCATCATCTGGATATGGAGCCGCTGTTCTCCGGCAAGCTGGCGAGTCAGCTCAGTCAGGACTTCCACAAGCTGGCGCCGCTGTACGACATGTTGATGAAGATTGAAGGTATGAAGAAGAATCAGATGCAGTTTGATGAGTAAAACCAGCCAGCGAAGCTGACTGGTTAGGCGGGCGATTTAGTGCGCGGCGTCTTGCAACACTTGCTCAATAAAGCGCGCGGAGTTGGTCATCGCCTGCATCGCTTCCGGCAAAATGGTGGCGTAAAAATGCCAGGCGTGGAACATGCCGGGCCACACCTCCAGCGTGACGCGCACCCGATGGTCGCCAAGGTGCGTCGCCAGACGCATGGCGTCACTGAGCATCACTTCGTTTTCACCAATCTGAATCATGATCGGCGGTAACTCGGTGACGTCGGCAAAAACCGGCGACGCCATCGGATGGTTTGGCAAAGCGTCTCCTAAGAAGCTGCGGGCCAGCAGGTTCAGGCTTTCACGGCTACAGGCTGGGTCATAGCCATCGCGGTTGAACATTGACGCGCCGGTATGCTCAAGGTTGGCCCACGGGGAGATGGCCACGCCCCCGGCGGGCAATGGCAGCCCCTTGTTGCGCGCTGCCACCATCACGCTGACCACCATCGCGCCGCCCGCTGACTCCCCGGCCAGCACGATGCTTTCCCCCTCAATGCCCTGCTCTAGCAGCCATTCATAGGCGCGGAGCACGTCATCAATCGGCGCAGGGAATGGGTGTTCAGGCGCCAGCCGATAGTCCGGCAGATAAACCCTCGCCCCCACCAGCTTGGCATAGTTGCCACCAATTCCCACATAGCCTTCTGGGGAACCGACCAGATATCCGCCGCCGTGGATATACATCACCACCGCGTCGGTTTTCAGTTCGTCCGGCGTGACGAGCAAGCCCGGCACGCCGCCCATATTTACCGGCGTCAGGCTGACATCCTCGGGGTGCGGCTGTTTGGCCTGCATAGCATTATAAGCCGCGCGCACCTGATGGATATCCGACGCCGAGTTGTCGCCCCTAAGCACTGGCCCCAGCGCCGATAAAATCTGGTTACTTTCCGCCAGCGCGGCCTGCGTTTTTTGATTCAGCATGATCTTTCCTCTTAATGTGATTAGCGTTGATTCACGACAGAAAGGAATGCTATAGAAAACATTGGGGAATGTGTTTCCCCACTTAGGGAAGCAATTAGCCACAAACTGCGGCTGGGAGAATGGCGTGGAGCTGAACAGTATCAATGATATCGCCGCCTTTGTGGCCGCGGTCAGAGCAGGAAGTTATACCCGCGCGGCGGTCACTCTGGGGCTGACCCGTTCGGCCGTTGGCAAGAGTATCGTGCGTTTAGAAACCCGGCTCGGCGTGCGGCTGTTGAATCGCACCACGCGTAGCCTGAGCCTAACCGACGAAGGCCGGATTATGTATGAGCGCTGCCGGCAGATTTTAGAAGATCTGGAGGAAGTGGACAGCACCATGGCGCTGCGCCGGGTGGTGCCGACCGGCAGGTTGAAGCTCACCTCATCGCTGTCGTTTGGTCAGCGCCACATTTTGCCGTTGGTCGGCGAATACCTGCGCCAGTGGCCCGAGCTGCAGGCTGATGTCTCCTTCTCCGACCGCTATGTCGATATCATTGAGGAAGGTTACGACATTGCCATTCGCATTGGCGATGAGCGCGACGACTCGCGGCTGCTGTCGCGCACCATCGGCTGGCTGCAGGTGGTGACCTGCGCCTCGCCGGAGTACCTGCAACGCAAAGGCATTCCACAGCGCCCGGAAGACCTGTTCAACCACGACAATCTGTTTCTGTCGGGCGTGATGCGTCGCCGCGACTGGAAGTTTAAAACGTCAGAGGGAATTTACAGTTTTGACTGCCCCGGAAGGTTGAATATTGATAGCTCGAAGGCGATGCGCGAGTCGGCGCTGGCGGGATTCGGCATTATTAATCTGCCGACTTATCTGACTGCTGAAGATATTAAAGCGGGCCGACTGGTGCCGCTGCTGACGGCCTTCAACATGGAGCCGGAGCCTATCCGCCTGCTTTACCCGAGCAAACAGCACCTCTCGCCGCGCATTCGCGGATTTATTGATTTACTGGTGGAACGCTGGGCCGACGGCGTGCCTTGGCATCTTCCGAGTTCATAAACTGTGTATAAGAAAACTGCCGCACGGAGCGGCAGTTTGGTATGGCAAGTCAGGCAGGTTATTTCGCGCCTTTGGAGATAACCAACTTCTCCGCCGGGCGAGAATTCCACTCTTCTTCGGTGGTATCGAAGTTCTGCGCCAGCACGTAAGACGGGGTTTTCGCCAGCCAGTCGGACAGTGAAATATCCTGATAGATGCCGTTATCCAGCACCACCAGCACTTTCAGGTCTTCGTCACCGGTGTTCTCGATATAGTGACCAAAGCCCTGTGGCACATAGCCGACGTCGGTGGCGACAAACTCTTCGGTTTGCGCGTGACCGTGTGAGCCGAAGACGGTCATGCGGCCCTTGCCTGAAATGTAGTATTGCCACTCGTTGGCGTTCGGGTGCCAGTGCAGTTCGCGCACCGCGCCCGGCTTCATGATTTCAATCACGCCGGTCATGGTGGTCGAAACTGGGAATTCTTTGGAAGAGACGATGTGAACGCTGCCGTCCTCACTTTCAAAGAACGGTGGCTCACTCAACAACGGGTAGTGGTGCTTCAGCTTGGAGTCATCTCTGCCGCCGTTGTCGTGCGGCAGTGGCAGTGCCGGCGGTACGCGGCCAGCGACAATATAGGCCTCGCCCTGCTTGGCTTTAGAGAAAATAGACGACGGCATGTTAGTGCTTTTCGCCAAGACTTCTTTCGGCATGTGGGCAATCCAGTCGGTAATACTGAAAGTACCGAATTCGGAGAAATGGCCATTATCGAAAGTCAGAATAAAGTGCGCGCCGCCTTCCAATGCCTGAATGGAATGGCCGTAGCCTTTCGGGAAATACCATACATCGCCTTCGCCGAAGTCAGCCACTTCTGACGTGCCTTCCGGGTCAATAATAGTGATCCGCGCTTTGCCGGAGATCATATACGCCCATTCAGCGGCAATGGCGTGCCAGTGTAATTCACGCACTGCGCCTGCTTCGAGGGTCATATCCACCCCGGCAATACCTTCGGAAATAGGGAATTGTTTTACCGTCGCTTCCCGCGCCCAGCCGCCGGGCAGAGAGCGTTTTTCACTGTCGGAAAATTTATATTTATAAAGTCCTTTGGCATCTTTTTTCGGTACAAAAGAGGTTGGCGGAACGATATTACGGTTTTCATCCGCAGAGGCAGTATTCATCATGGCACTGGCCAAGCTGACTGTCGCCGCGCCAGCGGCAGACATCTTCAACATATCACGACGTGTAAGCATTTATATTCTCCTTAAAGAATACAAAGCATAAACAGAATTTAATTATTTATTGGTATTTTGTTTATTACATTTTGTTGTTTTATGACTAAAAAGTTACAACGCTAAACCGTTGATAAATAGCGATCAAATAATAACTGTCAGTTTCAGGGGGCAACTATTTTTTTGGATTTATATCACATTAAAAAAGTAGGCAATCACCTAAGCCCGCCTTCATATTTACCAGACTAAACATGAGAATGAGAATTAAAACCTAGCGATATATATTAAATTATATATCGCTAGTTTACTCACTGAGATTAATTCTCAATATTAATAGGTTAGAAAGTATATCCGAGCGTAACGGAGACACTGCGCGGCGCGCCGTAAACCGCGTAAGACGAGAGGTAGTCGTAATACTCTTTGTCGAACAGGTTATTGACGTTGGCCTGCACGGAGAGCTGGCGCGTTACCTGATAACGGCTAAACAGGTTGACCAGCGCATAACTCCCCTGCTCGGCGCGCATATTGCCCTGCGGGCCATCAGCATACTGGAAGGTGGTGTTTTGCCAGTTCACGCCACCGCCGACGCTCAGGTCCGGCAGCATCGGCAGTTGATAGCGGGTAAATAGCTTAAGGGTGGTGCGCGGCAAGTCTGAGTTAATCGCATTACCATTGTTATCGCTGGCAACAAAGCGCGAGCCGCCGAAGGTCATTTGCAGGTTGTCGGTCATTGCGCCGTTGACCTCAAACTCCACGCCTTTACTCACCGTACCGTTAACCGAGTGATAAGCCGATTCGGTGGTGCCCGGAATATAAGTACCGTCTTCCTGCGCCAGATTATCCTGCTCGATGCGGAACACCGCGATGGACGCCGTCAGCCGGCTGTTGTTCCAGTCACCTTTCACGCCTGCTTCGTAGTTTTTGCCTTGAATCGGATCGAGGTAGTTTTTGTTGCTATCGCGCTGGGTCTGCGGCTGGAAAATCGAGGTGTAGCTGGCGTAGGCCGACCAGGTATCGTCAATGTCATATACCACGCCCGCGTATGGAGTGACGTCGGTTTTATAGCTGGTGGCCGTGGTGCCGTCGGCGCGCCAGTCGGTGTAACGTGCGCCAACGATCAGCGACAGCGGGTCAGCCAGCGAGAAGCGCGCGGCGGTATAGGCCGACTTCTGGCGAATAGTATCATTGGAAAGATCGGCCCAGTCACTCCACTGCGGATCGCCGGTGTGGCCATTCCAGTTATTATAATTTCCAATATCTGCTTCACTCAGCGTCGCCTGAGTATTGCGATACTGATTGCGCTGGCGGCTGTAACTGGTGCCGACCATCAGCTGGTGCTCACGCCCCAGCAGCTCGAACGGCCCGTTGGCGAAGGCATCCACCGAATCCACTTTACGGGTACCGATGTTCCAGCCGCCGTAGCCCATCACGCCCGCGCCTGTCTGCTTATCTGGGTAGCCTGAGCCGTACATCATTTTGGTATCGAAATCGGTTTCAGCATGAGTACCGTTGAGGCGCGCCTGCCAGCCGTTATCAAACTTTTGCGTCAGGTTGGCGAAGACCTTTTTTGACTCGATATCGGAATAAGCCCAGTCCGGCGCGGCGTTAAAGCTGCGGTCAAAATGGGTGCGGCTGCCGTCGCTATACCAGGTTGGAATACCGCCCCAGGTTGGGTTGGTGGTGTCGTTTTGCTGGTAGTCGTAGCCGAGAGAGAGCTGGGTGGAGTCCGTCAGGTCGGCATCCACTACGGCGTAAAGGAATTTTTTTCGGTAGTGATATCGGTCCAGCCAGGTGTCGTTATCCTGATAGCCAGCAATGACGCGGCCGCGAACCCTGCCCGATTCAGTCAGTGGCGCGGAGAAATCGCCAACGATGCGCTGCTTGTCCCAGCTGCCGTAGCTGCCGGTCACGGAGCCTTGGAACTCTTTGCTGTCGGCATGCTTACGCACCATGTTCACCGCCGCCGACGGATTGCCCGCGCCAGTCAGCAGGCCGGTTGCGCCGCGCACCACTTCGATTCGGTCATAGATTGCCGTATCTGAGCCGCCGTCGCCGAAGTTCCACACCGGGCTGAGGGTGGTTGGGATATCGTCAAACAGGAAGTTATTAATGAAGAAGCCGCGCGAGTAGTAGGTCGAACGGTCTGAGTCGATGTTGCTGGCGGTAATGCCGACGGTGTTGTTGAGCACGTCACCCACGGTTTGCAGGTTCTGATCCGCCATGCGCTGCTTGCTGATAATGCTCACCGACTGAGGAATATCGCGCGGCACCAGTAGCATCTTGGTGCCTGCGGTAGTCACCGGCACGCTGTAATCCTGCACGCCCGCCTCACCCTGCGCGGGGGCGGTGGCGCTAACCACCACAGTGTCATCCGCCGCCTTCGTCGGCGCTACCTGTTTTGCCATCACCCCTTGGTATGATGAAGCCACAAAAACCGCCATCACGGAGAGAGAAAAGCGTCCGCCAGAGGTCTTTATTCCTACCTTTGTATTTTTTATTTTCACTGCGCAAACCCCAAACAATAAAAAGAATGAGAATCATACGCATTGCGTTTTGATCAGTAAATCATTTAAACATACTAAAAATCCTAAGCCCAACAAGGACCTGAATATCCACTAGCGACAGGCTTTAAAAAGACCTAGACTTATGTAAGACATAATCTTACAGGGGGTTTGATGCCAAGAACCATAACCGTTAATGTTGGGGATGGGGATGGGGATGGCATCCGCCCTGGTTGACGCCATCAATATCATACCGTTGCAGACAAACAGCGGGTAGGAGATTATGAAATCATTAGATATAAAAAATACGATCTTCAATAATTCAAAGGATGATACTAATGCAGGATTCATCTTAGCTCTACAAATAATACCGATAATATGAACATAAATGCCACACACATTATGTTACTATAGCCTTCAGATCTTTCTCTCCCCTTGGTTTGTTATGCTTATGTTAATGAGATAACATTTTTAACCTTATGTTTTTAAATGATTAAATACCCTTAAAATTATAATTCCCATATAAAACCCCAACTTATTACAATTTACCTAATAAGTTTTATAGTAAAACCCGTCTTCACTTCCCTCTCGACTTATAAGATAATTATTAGAACAAAAGGAACCTGAAATAATAAAAATATTATCTACATCGAACATGCTTTCATTAATTGCACGGAAGCAGGACAGCGCCTCATAGTCTATTACGTCCTTATAATCTGATTTTTAGACGTTTAACAAAGGGAGTTTTGCAATATGGAAATGAAATCACTGCTTAAAGTCACCGCGCTGGCCTGCCTGATGGCGGCGGCTGCAAATGCGGTAGCTGGGCCGAGTGCCAATGTGCAGGTTAAAGGCACGGTGACACAGGGGGCCTGTACGCCAACATTAACTAATAACGGTGTTTACGACGTGGGAAATATCAGCGTTGATCAATTAAAGCCCGCTGGACAAAATATGTTTGAAGCCCCGGTAAAAACAAACGTATTCCGAATTGTATGTTCTAGCCCAACAAAGGTCGCCATGAGTTTATCAGATAACCGTTCTGATTCCGTATCGAATGAATTATTTGATTCAGAAAATTATCCAGGGATGATGTTGGGGTTAGGAAAAACCTCATCGGGCAAAAATATTGGTAAGTGGTACCCAAAATGGGATTTGAACAGTTTAAGAGCCAGCGGCCCCTATGATGTCCTTGAAAGCGAAGATAAATCAAACTGGGAAAAATTTGATTACGGCTACGCTATAATGACTGTCACGGAGGGGAGTCCTGATCATCTAACGGTTTCTGATGTAGGCTCTTTAACGCCAAAAGCTATCACAAGTTTATCTATGAATATCTATACACGGGTGGGCCTATCATCTGCAGTATCCAGCATTAACGATGTGGAAAACATTGACGGCAATGCAACATTGTCTATTGATTATTTATAAAGGGCCTGACAATCGGCCTGTACGTCTGCTTATAAAGTAGCGTTACGACGAGTTTTTGGCTGAAAATTTTTAAATGATATTTAAATTATAAATATCGTGATTAAGAACGAGTCATTAAAAAAAATGAACTCAATAATGTAAGAAATACATGGAGAAACACACAATGGAAATGAAATCACTGTTTAAAGCCACCGCTATCGCCGCCCTGCTGGCGTCCGCGACCTCCGCCTTTGCGGGCCCGACCGCCACCCTGCGCATCACTGGTACCATCACCCCGGGTGCCTGTACGCCGGTGCTGGCCAACGGCGGCATTATCGACTTCGGCGCAACGTCAGTCGACTCTCTGCCCTCTACCGGCACCCTGGCACTGGCCGGCAAATCGGTGACCGCCACCGTGACCTGTACCGGTGCGACCAAAGTGGCCATGAGCTTTGTCGATAACCGCGCAGACTCCGTGCCAGCGCACAGCAATGAGGCCACCACGGCTTCCAGCGCATTTGGCCTGGGCAAGTCAGGCGATATCAAAATTGGTTCTTACGGCCTGAGCATTGTCAGCATCAACGGCGACGGCACCGCCGGTGACCTGTTGATGAGCAGCGACAAAACCGCGTGGAGCAAAATGACGCTGGACACCTTCGCTAACAACAATACCGCGCAGCAGTACCTGACCTTTGCGGCTACCGGCACCACCACGCCAAAAGAAGCGACGGTGTTCACTTTCGACCTGAAAGCGACGCCTGCCCTGAGTTCGGCGCTAACCGGAATTACCGAAACGGCAAACCTGGACGGCAACGCCACCATTAACTTCGAATATCTGTAAGCAGGACGAGGGCGTCCCAGCGGGCGCCCTGAATATGCGACAAAGCGAAACGACAAAAAAGGAAATCACTGAAATGGAAAACAAAATGATGAAAAATATCTTTAAAGTCACCGCGCTGGCCTGCCTGATGGCGGCGGCGTCAAATGCAGTAGCTGGCCCGAGTGCGAATTTGCAGGTTAAAGGCACGGTGACACAGGGGGCCTGTACGCCAACATTAAGTAATGGTGGGAGTATTGATTTAGGGGAAATTGGAGTTAATCAGATAACTTCCTCAGGTTTTGGTTTTTCACGACAGAGCTTCGATTTAAATATAAATTGCAGCTCTGCAACTAAAGTTCAAATTTCAACCATAGATAACCGTGCGGATACGGCTGATCGACGAGCATATCCTAATATAGCAGGGGGGGCTGTTAATAATGGATTAGGTAAAACAGCTGATGGTGTGAAAATTGGAGCGTATACACTTGCATTTTATAAAACCGATGGCACGCTTGTTGCTGACGGCGAAAATAAACCACTAATTTATAATCAAGGAGGGCCGTCAAATTGGTCTAATGTACCGGCTGGTGGATGGTCAACTCTTGCGGCTAGCAGTTTTACTCTTTCTATAGCCGAATCCGGTAGTGTGGTACCAACACCTATTCAGAATGCAACTTTTAAATTTGGTGTATTACCTTATTTATCTCCAGAAATAAAGAATGTTGTGGAAGCTCTGAATATCGATGGCAATTTAACCTTTAATATTAATTATTTATAATTCCTTAAAAGAAAGCAAGCGTAGGGCGGATAATCGCAGCGCCATCCGCCGTATTCTTTTTGAGATTCCAATGATTTGTGTTTTGGCGGATGGTAAGAGTTCACCTGCCCTACAAACTCACGTTTTTTATTTTCTATTACGCACAGGCTTGGTTATGCACCTGTACGCCTGCTCATAAAATAGCATTGCGGCTTTTTTTGGGCCTATAAAATATTCTAAATAGCATCAGAAGTTATTAAGTCGGCAGTTGAAGTGGGTTCATGGAGCAATAAAGATTAATGAACTCAATAATGTAAGAAATACATGGAGAAATACACAATGGAAATGAAATCACTGTTTAAAGCCACCGCTATCGCCGCCCTGCTGGCGTCCGCGACCTCCGCCTTTGCGGGCCCGACCGCCACCCTGCGCATCACCGGCACCATCACCCCGGGTGCCTGTACCCCGGTGCTGGCCAACGGCGGCATTATCGACTTCGGCGCAACGTCAGTCGACTCTCTGCCCTCTACCGGCACCCTGGCACTGGCCGGCAAATCGGTGACCGCCACCGTGACCTGTACCGGTGCGACCAAAGTGGCCATGAGCTTTGTCGATAACCGCGCAGACTCCGTGCCAGCGCACAGCAATGAGGCCACCACGGCTTCCAGCGCATTTGGCCTGGGCAAGTCAGGCGATATCAAAATTGGTTCTTACGGCCTGAGCATTGTCAGCATCAACGGCGACGGCACCGCCGGTGACCTGTTGATGAGCAGCGACAAAACCGCGTGGAGCAAAATGACGCTGGACACCTTCGCTAACAACAATACCGCGCAGCAGTACCTGACCTTTGCGGCTACCGGCACCACCACGCCAAAAGAAGCGACGGTGTTCACTTTCGACCTGAAAGCGACGCCTGCCCTGAGTTCGGCGCTAACCGGAATTACCGAAACGGCAAACCTGGACGGCAACGCCACCATTAACTTCGAATATCTGTAAGCAGGACGAGGGCGTCCCAGCGGGCGCCCTGAATATGCGACAAAGCGAAACGACAAAAAAGGAAATCACTGAAATGGAAAACAAAATGATGAAAAATATCTTTAAAGTCACCGCGCTGGCCTGCCTGATGGCGGCGGCGTCAAATGCAGTAGCTGGCCCGAGTGCGAATTTGCAGGTTAAAGGCACGGTGACGCAGGGGGCCTGTACGCCTACGTTGAGTAATAATGTTATTGATTATGGGAGTATATCTTCCGCGCTATTATCTCAGGGAAACATGCAACTACCCATTAAAAGAACCCAGCTGTCAATTAATTGTGCGGCTAACACATTAATTTCTCTGTCTACGATTGATAATCGTCCTGGCACTGAAATTAATACAACGACGAATTTCACTGTGGAAGGTACAGGTATTAATGAGGATGTCACAAATCACCGTGGTTATGCAGAGGCCTATGGTTTCGGTTTTGCACAATATCCAGGCGGATATAATAGTCAGTTGGGTTCTATTGTTCTAACGATTGAACATCCTGATATGGTTACAGACGAAAGCGCCGATTTCATTCAGCGAGACAACGGTCAGGCATGGCAAAGAAATTCTAATGGTATTACTGCTGCGTCCATGAGGGAATTTACGCTTGCCGAGCCGGGAACTATCACTCCAAAGGCATTTAAAAATCTCACATTGCCACTCAGGATTAACGCTGCTCTTGTTGGCCCTGTAACCTATGCAGGCGTGAATAATCTTGATGGAAATATCTCTCTGGTAGTTAACTATCTTTAAATTTTATTTTCCTAGAAGTTACACAATATAAAAAAGCGTAGATCAGGTTGGTGAAGCGCCATCCGAGGTATCTTTTCGCCAAGAGAACTTACGCTTGCTTAATATTTTTATTAGGTACTGGCCCGGAAGCGGGCCGGTACCTCTGCTCTGCAACGCCACCATTAACTTCGAATACCGGTAAGCAGGTGAGGGCGTACCAGAGGGCGATCTGAATATGCGGCAAAGCGAAGATAAATCAAACTGGATTCATATGAATTACGCCATCGCTATAATGCCTGCAGGCATTGATGGGATAGAAATTATGTAACGGTTTCAGATGTAGGCTCTTTATCGCCAAAAGCTATCACAAGTTTATCTATGAACATCATGACACGGGTGGGCCTGTCATCTGCAGCATCCAGCATTACCGATGTGGAAAACATCGACGGCAATGCAACATTGTCTATTGATTATTTATAAAATAACAATTGGTTATGCGCCTAACATCAAGCCCGATGGTGACGTGTTTAATGAGCCATAAAAAAAGCCCCGCTAAACCATTACGAAGCTTTAATCATTGCGGCTTAAACTCAGCCTTGGCGCAAAAATGGGGCCACTTTGACGATATTACTGGCGGGGAAATGGCCAAAACAGCGCGGCCTGCCCCCACACATCGTCCGTGTTGAAGCCTAACTGCCACACTTCTCCGTCATAAATGATGAACGTCTCGCCGAATTTATCCACTCGCGGACCGGTATAATTTTTGGCGATACCGTCGCGGGTTACTGTGTCCAACAGCACCTGACGCTCGGCGCGGTCCGTTGGCCCCGCGCTCAGGCGAGACGGCAGTTGCACCATCTCTTCGGGGCTGTATTTGAAGCAGTTCAGCGCGCACTGGTTGGCATAGAAGAACACCGGGTCCGGCCCGCGGCCGTGGGCCAGAATGCTGTAAGGCGCTTCGTTATGCAGCCACTGGTAGCGATCTTCCACCTCTTCCGGACAGAACAATCCCTGCCCCGTCAGCTGTTTGTAGCATGTATCGATTTTTTTTAGATTTTCTAAATCGTCGGACAACACCATGTTCACCCCCTGAAATTCAACCTGTCGAAATGTGAGTTAAGCTCGAAATAGAGTCTAATTAAGCTTTGTGACGGCAAAAGGAAAAAAGTTCCCGTTGGGGGTGAACCTCCTCAGCCATAAACACATATGCTTTACTGAATGTGTTTTCAGCGCTATGCTGCCGTTATGGTTTACAACTAAAGGCATGAGCATGTCATCACTTACCGCACTGCAACTGTTTAAAAATATGTCAGATGACACCCGTTTGACCATTATTTTGTTATTGAAACAGGCGGGCGAACTCTGCGTATGTGAACTGACTGCCGCCCTTGAACTCTCGCAACCCAAAATCTCTCGACATCTGGCTATGCTGCGTGAAAGCGGCCTGTTGCAAGACCGGCGCAGTGGGAAATGGGTGCATTATCGCCTGTCGCCACACATCCCGGTGTGGGCCGCCGCCATTATCGATCAGGCCCTGATGAGCCAACAGCAGCACATTGCCCAACTGGCCCTGCGCGCCGCGCAGAACTGCGCCGTCACGACGGAATAACTGATTTTTTTGCCCTAAGAGTGATTAGGAAAATCTCATCTAAACACATATGAATTTCCATATATTAAGCATGATGGAGGCAGTATGATTTTGGCGGTGGCAATTTTTGTATTCACCCTAGTCTTGGTGATTTGGCAACCCAAAGGCTTGGGTATCGGCTGGAGCGCCCTGCTCGGCGCGGTGTTGGCGCTGGCGTCCGGGGCGGTGCATCTCAGCGATGTGCCGGTGGTGTGGAATATCGTGTGGAACGCCACCGCCACGTTTATCGCGGTGATCATCATCAGCCTGCTGCTTGATGAGTCGGGCTTTTTTGAATGGGCGGCGCTACACGTGGCGCGCTGGGGAGGCGGCAAAGGCCGCTGGTTGTTCACCTATATTCTGCTGCTCGGCGCGGTGGTGGCGGCGCTGTTTGCCAACGACGGCGCGGCGCTGATCTTAACCCCCATCGTGATTGCCATGCTGCTGGCGCTGGGCTTCAGCCGGGGAGCCACGCTGGCCTTTGTGATGGCGGCGGGCTTTATTGCCGATACCGCCAGCCTGCCGCTGATTGTCTCCAATCTGGTGAATATCGTCTCCGCCGACTTCTTCAAGCTCGGCTTTAATGAATATGCGGCGGTGATGGTGCCGGTGAATATCGCCTCGATTGCCGCCACGCTGCTGGTGCTGCACCTGTTCTTTCGCCGCGAGCTCCCAGCTGTTTATGACCTTGGCAAACTGCAACAACCGCGCTTGGCCATTCGCGACCCGAGGACCTTCAAAACTGGCTGGCTGGTGCTGGTTCTGCTGTTAGTCGGCTTCTTTGGGCTTGAGCCGCTGGGCGTGCCGGTCAGCGCCGTGGCGGCGGTTGGCGCACTGCTTTTATGGGCGGTGGCGAGACACCAACGCATTATTGATACCGGCAAAGTGCTGCGCGGCGCGCCGTGGCAGATAGTGGTGTTTTCGCTCGGCATGTATCTGGTGGTCTATGGGCTGCGCAACGCGGGGCTGACCGACATGCTTTCTGCCCTGCTCAATCGCTTTGCCGAACACGGTCTGTGGGCCGCCACGTTGGGCACCGGTTTCCTCACCGCCTTGCTCTCTTCGGTAATGAATAACATGCCGACGGTGCTGGTCGGCGCGCTGTCCATTGACGCCAGCACCGCCAGCGGCGTGATCAAACAGGCCATGATTTACGCCAACGTGATTGGCAGCGATTTAGGGCCGAAAATCACCCCGATTGGCAGCCTGGCAACTCTGCTCTGGCTGCACGTTTTGAGTCAAAAAGGCATCAAGATCGGCTGGGGATACTACTTCCGCGTCGGCATCGTTATGACCCTGCCGGTATTACTGGTGACACTCTCCGCATTGGCCTTACGCCTCTCTTTCTAAGGAAAAATGTTATGACGAAATCGACTGTAAAGATTTATCACAACCCGGCCTGCGGCACCTCGCGCAACACGCTGGCGATGATCCGCGCTACCGGCACTGAACCCGAGGTAATTTTGTATCTCGATACGCCGCCGTCGCGCAATGAACTGGTACAGCTGATCGCCGCGATGGGCATTACTCCCCGCGCGCTGCTGCGTAAGAATGTTGAGCCTTACGCAGAGTTAGGGCTGGCCGAGGATAAATTCAGCGACGACCAGTTGGTTGATTTCATGCTGGCCGCGCCGATTTTAATTAATCGCCCAATAGTAGTGACGCCGCTGGGCACGCGGCTTTGCAGGCCGTCGGAGCAGGTGCTGGCTATTTTGCCCCACCCGCTGCCGGAGCCATTTATTAAAGAAGATGGCGAAGTGGTCGCCCCTAAATCTCCACCTCAATCACTTTAATTCCGGCGTTCCTCGCCAGTTTGATGCACTCCGCCGTGTCCTCTCCGCCGGGGAAAGCCAGCAGCAACTCCGGCTGGCTATCCTCGAGCATAAACAGGTTGCGGCGGATTTCAGCATATTTTCCATACAGTGACCAGTTGGCCGGGTAACGCACCACGTGAGCACTGTTTTCCCTCGCCCAGCCCTCTATTACCCCGCCCAGCGATTGGTGGCCGCCGTGAATAACCACCGAAATCGCTATCGACTGATGATATAAATCCAGCACCCGCGTGACAGAATGCATATCGGCATAAAACCGACCGGCGCAAATTAATACTCTCATCCTTCTTCACCTTTGTATAAATAGGTTGTTGTTATTATCTTGGTTAAATTTCAGGTCTGTTTTCACTGATCAGAATATTGTCATTGCCTAAACGTTCAATAACGGGATAAGCAATTGCGGCGATATGATGATGCACGCGACGATAATCACGTAATACGCGCTGGAATATATCTCCAGATTCCGCCCAGGCATTTTTATCCTCCCGCAATTTTTTAAAATGCTCACGGCTGGCCGATGCCTCCAACTGGCGAATCGACTCTTTGCGCGCCACCAACTGATGCGCCGCCGAGAGGTCTTCCCCCAGAAACGCCGTCACCGCCAGCCGTAAACTGGTGAGCACTTCCCAGTGCAGCAGCCGAATGTTGTTCAGCTCGAACTCACTGAACTGCTCGCCACGGCGCGAACGGCGGGTCGCCAGCTGGGTCAGATTGCTGGAAAGAATGTCTCCAGCGTGCTCGAAGTTGATCACGAACATCAGGATCTCCTGCGCGCGGTCGGCATCCGAGTCACTCAAACCGTCCTGCCCGAGATCCGCCAGATAGGCGCGAACCGCCGCGCTGAGCAGATCAAGCGACTGATCGACTTGACGAATTTCGTCGGCGACGCCCTGCTCAAGATGCTGGAACAGCACGAACAGCCGGTCGAGCATAATGGTCAGCATGTCCGCCACCCGCAGTGATTCCCGCACCGAGTTAGACAGCCCGAGGTAGGCGACGTCCAGCCCGGCTTCGTCGAGATACATCGGCATGCCCGGATCGCCAACGCGCTCTTCTTCCGGGAACAGCGCCTCCAGTACCTGCGCCAGTGGGGAAATCAGCCCGATAAACACCAGCGCCAGCACCACGCTAAACGCCGTGTGGAACCACACCACCAGCTGCGGCGTGGTGAGCGCCAGACTTCTCGCGCCGTCGGCCAGCAGCGGCAACAGCAGTAACGCCACCAGACTGCCCAATACCCGAACCAGCAGATTGCCAATCGGCAGGCGGCGCGCCACTGGCGTACCGGCACTGAATACCGGCGGCAGCGCACCGCCAATATTTGCGCCCAACACCAGCACCAGCGCGGTTTCTTGATTCATCACTCCGGTAGTGGCTAGCGAGGCAATCAGCAAAATCACCGCCACGCTGGAGTGGCAAATCAGAGTCAAAATGATGGCGACCATCAGGGCAATCAGGGTGTCGCCCTGTAGCCCTTGCATCACGGCGTGAAACACCGGAGTCGACTCAATATGCTCAAGCGTGCTGCCCAACAGGCTGAGCGCCAGCAGCATCAAACCCAGCCCGATCATGGCGCAGCCCGCACTTTCAAAGCTGGAGTGGTCGCGCATTTTGAACACCACAAAGCCCCCCAGCATCAGCAGCGGGATAGCAATCGCGGTGTTGAAACTCATTAGTTGCACCACCAGCGTGGAGCCAATATTGGCACCAAGCATCACCGCCAGCGCGGGGGAAAGGCTGAGCGTCCCGGCGGCGGTAAAGGAGGTTGCCATCAGGCTCACGGCGGTGCTGCTTTGCAGAATGCCGGTGATGCCGATGCCGGACAGCAGCGCCATCCAGCGGTTGCTCAAATGGCGGCCCATCCAGTGACGCAGCTGGGTGCCGAATCCGCGCTGTAGCGCGGTGGAAATCATATGGCTGCCCCACAACAGTAGGGCAATGGCGCCAGCCAGGTTAATTAACAGGGTGGTTCCAGACAGAGTAGTTCCGAACATAATTATTCCCCCTTATTCAGGGATGGTGCTTTGGTAAAACGCAGTAACCTGATCGAAATTCGATTAATAGCGCTGGCGAAATCTAAAACAGTTTTAGTTTGGGTATAACTTATTTTCTCCTTGCTGTACCACTTCAGAGAATTAACGCGCAGGATGCGGGTTATTTTCATTAAAAATAACACCACCAAAATGATGATCTTATTTTTAATCAGCAAAATAACGCCACGCTTAGGTCTAATTAAATAAGCGTGTTTCATGGTGACTTCCTATAACTCTTTCCTTTATTCAAACGAGTGCCGCGATTAGACGACACCCGTTTGAGGTCACATCAATAAAGATTATTTCTGTTCAATCTTAATGCCACTGTTTGAAGCGACGGATATAAATGGTTTTCATGCCCTGCGCCACGCAGCAGTAGGCCAGTAAGGTGCCTGCCAGCCATGGGAAGTACTGCCACGGCAGTGCCTGCAGCCCGACCAATGGCCCCAGCGGCGAGAACGGCACATAGATACCAATCGCCATCACCATGCCGGTCATTAACAGTACCGGCAGCGCCGCCGTGCTCTGAATGAACGGGATCTTCTGGGTACGCAGCATATGCACCACCAGGGTCTGTGACAGCAGCCCTTCGACAAACCAGCCGGACTGGAACAGCGTCTGCATATGTTCACTATTGGCGCTAAACACAAACCACATCAGCGCGAAGGTGGTCATGTCGAAAATCGACGAGGTTGGACCAATCCACACCATAAAGCGGCCGATGTTTTTCGCGTCCCACTTACGGGGTTTTTTCAGGAACTCCTTATCAATTTTGTCCCAAGGCAGAGCAAGTTGTGAAATATCGTACATAAGGTTTTGCAGCAGCAACTGAATCGCCATCATCGGCAGGAACGGAATAAACGCACTGGCCACCAGCACCGAAAACACGTTGCCGAAGTTGGAGCTGGCGGTCATGTTCAGGTACTTCATGATGTTGCCGAAGGTCTCGCGCCCCTTGAGTACCCCCTCCTCCAGCACCATCAGGCTCTTTTCCAACAGGATGATATCGGCAGACTCTTTGGCGATATCCGTGCCGCTGTCGACGGAAATCCCCACGTCGGCGTCGCGCAACGCCGGGGCATCGTTAATCCCATCGCCGAGGAAGCCGACGGTGTGGCCGTTAGCTTGCAAGGCTTTGAGTACCCGTGATTTTTGCAGCGGCGTCAGTTTGGCGAACACCGTGCGCTCTTCCACTAAAATTTGCAGCGTGGCGTCATCCAGATGCTCCAACTGCGGACCGAGCACCGGCTCGCCCGGCTCCAGCCCCACCTGACGGCAGATGCGCGTAGTGACAATTGCGTTATCCCCGGTTAGCACTTTCACCGCCACGCCGATATTTTGCAGTGCGGCAATGGCCGGGCCTGCGGTCTCTTTCGGCGGATCCAGGAAGGTCAGGAACCCGCGAATAATCAGGTCGTGCTCATCTGCCGTGCTGTACTGAGGCTTGGTATCACCCTTTTTAATGTCGCGAGTGGCTACCACCAGCACGCGGAAACCGTCTTTGTTGTAGTCGTTGGCCATCGCCAGCAGCTCATCGCGACGCGTCTGATCCAGCTCCACGACTTTGCCGTTTTCATGCATGTGGGTCGAAATGCTCAACATCTCTTCCACCGCGCCTTTGCACACCAGCAGGTGATTAGCCTGTTTATCCTTCACCACGATCGACAGGCGGCGGCGGATAAAGTCGAACGGCATCTCGTCAACCTTGCTATATCCCTCCGGCTTGACGAAGTTCGCCTCGTTTTCGGAGAAGTAGATCACCGCCTGATCCATCAGGTTCTTAATGCCGCTCTGGTGATGGCTGTTCAGCCACGCCAGTGACAGCACTGACTCATTCTTCTGCCCGGCGGTATCAATGTGGTGCTCGAGAATGATTTTATCCTGAGTCAGCGTGCCGGTTTTGTCGGTGCAAAGCACGTCCATTGCGCCTAAGTTCTGAATGGAATTCAGACGCTTAACCACCACTTTGCGTTTCGCCATCGCCACCGCGCCTTTGGCGAGGTTGGCACTGACAATCATCGGCAGCATTTCTGGCGTCAGGCCGACCGCCACCGCCAGCGCGAACAGCAGCGCGTCCCACCACTCTCCCTTCATCACGCCGTTAATCATGAACACCACTGGCACCATCACCAGCATGAAGCGGATCAGCAGCCAGCTCACGCTGTTCACGCCACGGTCAAAGGCGGTTTGCACGCGGGTGCCGACGATGGCTTTCGCCAGTGAACCAAAGTAGGTTCGCGGCCCGGTCGCTACCACCACCGCCTGCGCCGTGCCGCTGACCACGTTGGTGCCCATAAAGCAGATGTTCGGCATATCCAGCAGGTTGTCATTGTCCATTGCCACTTCGCTGGCTGACTTCTGCGCCACGTCGCCCAGCGTGTCGTATTTCTCAACCGGCAAGGCTTCGCCGGTTAACACCGCCTGGCTGATAAACAGGTCGCGAGACTCAATTAGCCGCACGTCGGCTGGGATCATGTCCCCGGCATAGAGCTGCACGATGTCTCCGACCACCAGCTCGCGCATTGGGATTTCACACAGCTTGCCAGGCTTGCTCACGCTGTCGCGGCGCAACACGGTGGCGGTGGTTCTGACCATCGCTTTCAACGCTTCGGCGGATTTTGCCGAGCGATGCTCCTGCCAAAAACGCAGTAATCCGCTAAGGCTAACCATCGCGCCGATGATGATAACGGTAGTCAAATCCCCCTCATCGCCGCTGTGGGTTGGCAGCCAGTAGTCGGTAAAGAAGCTGATGCTGGCAAGGGCTAACAGGATGTAAATAAACGGGTTGTTAAACGCCTTGATCAACTGCACTAGCGCGTGAGGCGGCTTATCGTGCGCCACTTCGTTATAGCCATCTTTTTCCAGTCGCGACGCCGCGTTGGCGTGCAGCAGCCCCTCTTTGGTGGCTCCCATGTTAATCAGCGTGGTCGCCACGCCATTTTTGGCTTCCTGGGCGGCACGCATTGACAGCGCGTTGGCCTTCGGATTTTTTTTATCCCGGGTTTTGTGTTCTACAGTCATGGTAGTGCTCCTGTCGCCAGACAATAGGGAACTCTTCACGGCATAAGCAGAGTTGCAGGCAGCCGGAAATAGTCCGTATCGTTTATGCGATCGGTTTTTAATTAATTTTGCGCAAGCGTTCCCGCCATTCAATTAATGAACGGAGTAAAACATTTTGGTTTTATTTATTTACGCATAGCTTCGCCGTCCTGAATATTTAAATAAATTCAGGCAATCAAAAAATACGCAAATAATAACTGATGGCACCTCGATGACAGATTGCGTGACATGTTAAGCCTTAATCCACTCAGGGATTAACGCCACGACGCCGCAACACCGCCAGGGGTGATATCAGGCAGAGAAGGTCCGACTTTGTGGGTCTTCGGTATCAGAAAAGGTGCAGCGTTGCTCCAGCTGCCCGGTGACAGGACTGACACGCCAGTTAGTAACACGCTGATTCAATTCATTGATTTTAGTTGAAAAAATCGAATTGGAATGTTTTTTACGCGCAGCCAAAGTCCGATCGCGGGACGGGCGAACGCGCAAAGTGGATGTCAGTGCTTTGACATCAGGGAAAAGGGTCATTTTGAAGTTCATAACACACCTCGGGACCGTGATACTTCAGGTTGAGGTGCTAAGACACAAGAGACTAAGCTCTGGCGAGGCACACCCGAACGATGAAATGATCACAATCAATTTCATGTTTATTATTCCGAACCGCTAAGAAAGCGTCATTCGGCAAGTGACTAGATACAGTGTCCATTATTCTCTTATGTTAAGTTAGGAAAGGCCTCAACTTCCGGCCCGTGCAATCTACCCATGAGCCATAATATTGTCAACCCGCAAAGTAATAATAAATAGGTTTGTTTATATTCTGGTGATATTCGCGACCTCATTGCTGGAAAACATTAAACTCAAATAGAAAGGTTATTACATTACATTTCACTCAGAAGATTATTAGCCAAGGCTATTTCCCTCGTCGCGAGCGTCATCCCCTTCCTATCGATCCGGCGTTTACCCGCGCGCTTATGTTCCCGCGCGAGTGTTAGGCAGAGAAAACAGACTATCAGCGCGGAGCCTTGGCTAGCGCGTTAATCTGTTTGGCTTCAATCACATAGCGGCCTTTAGCTCCCCGCGCCGCGTTCAGCATGGCGTTCCCGAGGCTCTCCGTGGTCACTAAGCGATTGGGGAATAACTGGCGGAACAGCGCCAAGACGGGCTTGGTCCAGCGATAAAACGCCCGATAACTGGCGGTTTTCGACTCAATACCGTGCAGCGGCACAATCACCCCAGGGCGGAATAAATAGACGCTAGCGAACGGCAGCTTTTGCAGGTCATTCTCGGTTTTGCCTTTCACCCGTGCCCACATTACACGGCCCTTCTCGCTGCTGTCGGTCCCAGTGCCCGAGACATAAGTAAAGGTCAGATTTGGCGAGTGCTGCGCCAGCTTTTTGGCGATACCCAGCGTCAGGTCATAAGTTTGGCGGCGATACTGCACTTCGCTCAGGCCCGAGGCGGAGATCCCGAGGCAGAAGAAGCAGGCATCAAAGCCTTGCCATTCGCTTTCATCCAGCGTTTCAGGTTGCAGCAGGTCTGGCAGCACCACCTGGCGCAGCTTGGGGTTTGTTTCTTTTAAGCGGCTGCGCCCGACGGTGGTGACTTGCTCGACATCCGCCGCCAGCAGGCATTCGCGCAATACGCCCTGCCCGACCATGCCTGAAGCTCCAAAGATGATAATTTTCATTACGCGATGTCCTTAATGTCGCCGATATGGCGATGATGACCCAGCATACTGAGATCTCAGGTGCGTTGTGAGTGGCTAATCGTGGCTTAGCCCGCCGCCACCTGCTGTATCAGCCAGTTCTCAAAGCTTTTAATCGCCGGGGTTTTGGCGCGCGATTTAAGCTGGGTCAACCAATAACTGCCAAGATCTACTTCTATCGGGAATGGCTGCACCAGCTGGCCGCTCTGCACTTCGCGGCTAAACATGTTGGCTGGTACCAGCACCGCGCCGCCGCAGTGAATGGCGCTTTCCACCATCAGCCGCGAGGAGTCAAACACCGGGCCACCAATGCGCCACGGCGTGATTTGCGCGGCGCTGAGCCACTGATCCCACTCATCTTTGCGATAAGTGCGCATCAGCGGATGGCGTTTCAGGTCCTCTGGCGTCTGCAATTGGCGGGCAATCTCAGGGGTACAGAGCACGGTCAGAGGCGCGTCCAGCAACTTAAGATTTTGCGTCATCGGCCACTGGCCATTGCCGAAACGGATGGCTAAATCCATGCCGTCAGAGGCCAGATTCACGACGTTATTGTTGGTCAGAATGCGCAGATCGATAAACGGATGAGCTTCGCGGAATGAGGCCAGCCGGGGCATTAGCCAGCCTACGGCAAAGGTGCCGACCACCGCCACGGTGAGCACCTCGTGAAAATGGCCGTCCTCAAACTGATGCAGCACCGCGCTGATGCGCTCAAAGGCGTCACTGAGAACGGGAAACAGCGCCTGACCTTCCTCAGTCAAATCTAATCCCCGTGGCAGACGGCGGAACAGCACGATACCCAGCTGCTCCTCGAGACTTCTGACCTGCTGGCTGATGGCGGCCTGTGTCACGCACAGTTCCAACCCGGCGCGGGTGAAACTTAAATGACGGGCAGAAGACTCGAAGGCTCGTAAGGCGTTTAATGGTAGTCGATTGCGCATGGCGTGTGGCATAAGTTTTCCTTTAGGCTCCCTGAAATTCTTGTCGCTTGTGAGAAGATGGCGAATGGATAAAACTTATTCGCGACGTCAAACGATTCATCTAAATCCATTTATTTTTTCAATACCTGAGAATTCACCATGAAAAAAAACCAGATGTTAGTTCTGGCTCTGTTCCCACTGACGCTATTAAGTGCATCCGTCAGCGCGGCCACCGACAAAGCCGAGATCGATAAAATAATCCAGCCCTTGATGCAGAAATACCATGTGCCGGGCATGACCATCGCCGTCTCTGAAAACGGCAAGCACACATTCTACAACTACGGCGTGGCCTCGAAACAGACCAAGGCCCCAATTACTAACACCACGCTGTTTGAAATTGGCTCGCTGAGCAAAACCTTTACCGCGACGCTGGCGGCCTATGCCAATAATCAGGGCAAAATAGACTTCAACGATCCGGCCAGTAAATACCTGCCGTCGCTGAAAGGTTCTGCCTTCGACCATGTCAGTCTGCTGAATCTGGCAACCCACACCTCCGGTCTGCCGCTATTCGTACCGGACGACGTGACCAATAACACCCAGTTGATGACTTACTACAAAAACTGGCAGCCAAAGCATGCGATTGGCACTTATCGGGTTTATTCCAACTTGGGTATCGGCATGCTGGGGATGATCACCGCGCAAAGCCTGAATATGAAATTCAGCGACGCGATGGAGAAGCAACTGCTCCCAGCCGTGGGCATGACCCGTACTTATGTCAACGTGCCAGAAGATCAGATGCACGACTATGCGCAAGGTTATAACAAGGCTGATAAGCCGGTTCGGGTGAATCCCGGCCCGCTGGATGCCGAGTCTTATGGCTTGAAATCCAACTCGCTGGATTTAATTCGCTTCCTTGATGCCAATATGCAAGTGAAGAAAATCGACGACTCATGGCAGAAAGCCATTAACGATACCCATACCGGCTATTTCAAAGCGAGCGAATTCACCCAAGATATGATGTGGGAAAGCTACGCCTACCCGCCAGAACTCAAGCAACTGGTGACCGGCAATGCAGCGGGGATGATTATGGAGGGTATGCCAGCCACCGCCATCACGCCGCCAAAACCGGGCACGCCTGAGAACTGGTATAACAAAACCGGCTCCACCGGCGGGTTCTCCACCTATGCGGTGTTTATCCCGTCGCGCAAAATTGCCGTCGTGATGCTGGCAAACAAATGGTTCCCGAATGATGACCGGGTCAACGCGACTTACAACATCATTCAAACACTGGAAAAATAAGCTGGACTGAGAGAGCGCGGTAAGTGCCGCGCTCATAAGATATTCTTTAGTTGGCCCCTTGCCGATTAAGGGTGGCGCTTCCCCGGCATTCGCTTGGAAAACCGAATAGCATCTGAAGGCGTTGAATATGCATTAGCCTCTTTTTTTATCTTTATCAACATCTTCTGAATGCACATTCACGGCGGCGGCGGCAAAGACATCATGCAAGGTGGTGATGCGCTGGACGTTGTGGCTAAAACCCATGCCCGCTTCGGCACCACTAGTCTTCTTGCAACCACCATGACCGCTACCTCACTGGCGCTGGAATCCGCATTAAAAGATATTGAGCATTATGTAAGTTCACCCAGACCGCAAAACGCCGCTCGCGTGCTGGGTGTTCATCTTGAAGGGCCGTTTATCAATTCAGGCAAGTTAGGCGCACAACCGGATGAAGCAAGGCCTGCAAGCCTGTTGGAAATCGAGCGTTTGCTGTCAATCACCAAGGTCCGGGTTATCACCCTCGCTGCTGAAATCCCTGAGAATATGGCAATGATCCCGATACTGGTGGCGCACGGCATTCGCGTTCAGCAAGGCCATACGCTTGCCAGTTATCACCAAAGTAGTGCCGCCATCCGGGCCGGTGCCAGCGGTTTCGCGCATTTATATAATGCCATGAGCGGGCTGGATCATCGATCGCCCGGCGCACTGGCGGCGGCGCTGGCACACAGCGAGTTTGCGGAAATTATCCCGGATCTGGAGCATGTACATTCAGGGGCAATTTTGGCGGCGCGGCGTAATATTCCCAAACTGTACGGCGTCACGGATTCCTGCTCCGCCGTAGGAATGCCAGAAGGTGTGTATAAGTTGGGTTCACACTGCATTTATAAAACCGCCAGCGCCAGTGCAGCACGGCTGAAAGATGGCACTCTGGCGGCCAGTACGCTGACCATGGATCAGGCTCTGCGTAATCTGGTGAGTTTAGGGTTACCGCTGGAAGAGGCTTCTACTCGCCTGTCTGGCTACCCGGCAGATTTTCTCGGCCTGCACGACCGCGGGAGAATCGAGCCGGGAGCCTGGGCTGACTACGTGATATTGGACAAACAGCTGAAGGTCCAGCAGGTGGTCATTGAAGGGAAATTGGTGGAAGTGCGATAGGCTGTTTCCCGCACGCCCCTTGCCGGACCCGCTATAACAACATCGCCAAAAATGAGCCGAATATCGCCAATAAGCTGGCAAACACGGCATGGGCACCGCGTAATAGCGCGGCGAAAATTACCATGCCAATTGACGCTATGGACACCAAAACCCGCGAAGGGTTTTCAATAATATAAGCCAAAAACACGTCCATTCCCTGTCTATCCTGAGCGTGATATTTCAAAATGTTGCAGGAGCTTAGCACGTCTTCCGCTAAGTTGGTTTTGCTCTTTACAGGACATTACCTTTGGTATGCATTACCCCGAATTTTTATTAATTTTCAGTTAAATAGCTCGCTTCATCACCACACTCACCTAACTTTTCTCCCACAGCTGAAAGCTATTGTTGCTACAAAAAAAGCACAAAGTGTTATCCCATTGATTTTTAAGAGTTAAACCACAGGTTTCAATAAAAATTTAACTATCGCGCTACTTAAGCAAGAACAATTAACTTGTGCACTATTTAATTGCGAGATATAAAACTTCCCATCACCACAACATAGCGTTCACAACATCAGAGAGAAAAATAATGAAACGTAAAATCACTGCCGCCAGCACCTTAGCGTTATCCATGTTATCTGCCAGCGCCTTCGCCGCGCCGGTCCTTGAACCAACCACTCAGGCTTTTCTCGACTCCCTGGCCGGTTCTACCCCGATTTATAAAATGACACCGGCCAATGCCCGCAAAGTGCTTGAAGGCGCGCAGGCCAAGCCCGACCATCTGCTGAATATAGACATCGAAGACAAAGTGCTACCCATTGGCCCGAAAGGAAAAACCAATATCCGTGTTATTCGCCCACAGGGCTTTAGCCAGAAACTGCCGGTGATTGTCTATTTCCACGGCGCAGGTTGGGTAATGGGCGACCAAAATACCCATGACCGTCTGGTTCGCGAATTGGCAGTAGGCAGCAAAGCCACGCTAGTGTTCGTGGATTACAGCCGCTCGCCGGAAAACCACTATCCGGTCGCGATTGAAGAAGATTACGCAGTGACGAAATATATTGCCGACCACGCCGATGAGTTCAACGTCGATGCCTCGCGGCTGGCCGTGGCCGGGGATAGCGTCGGTGGCAATATGGCGGCCGTGGTCACGCTGCTGGCAAAAGAGCGCAAAACGCCGGCGATTAAGTCCCAGCTGCTGTTCTACCCGGTGACCTCAGCCAATTTCGATAACGGCTCTTACCACGAATTCGCCCAAGGGCCGTGGTTAACCCGCGATGGCATGAAGTGGTTCTGGGACCAATACGAACCTAATGTCGCTAAACGCGAAGATATCTACCATTCGCCGCTGAATGCCACGATTGAACAGCTGAAAGGCCTACCGCAGGCAATGGTGATCACTGACGAAAATGACGTGCTGCGTGATGAAGGCGAAGCCTACGCCCGCAAACTGACTCAGGCCGGAGTACGCGTCACCGCAACCCGCTACGCCGGAACCATCCACGACTTCGTGCTGCTTAACGCGCTGTCACAAACGCCAGCAACCCGCGCGGCCATCAGCGAGGCGACGACCTTCCTGAGTGAAAGCTTGAAATAAGCTGTGCCGCATCTTCCCCTCCCCTGACTCGGGGAGGGAAATCCCTTCGCGCTATGGCAGCTAAATCCCCAACACCAGTAGATCCATGGCAGCCACCACCTCATCTCTCGCACTGCTCGCATTCATCACCGGCTGATGCCGTAACTCCTGCAAGCGAATACTGGTCAGTAGATTGGTCATGATGAGGTAATACTGGCCCGAAACCTCGATGGAAGGATGTAATTGCTTGATAGCCTTGAGGTTGTTAATTGAGGTTAAAGGGATAACCACGCGCTCGTTGAGCCGTTCAAATAGCGGATTTTGGATATCCATAAAGAAGGGATACTTGCTCTTTCCCGCGCCAAGGTTTTCATAAATATCGAATTGCGCCATTACAACACGCCCCTTCCTTGTGAAAATAACCCGGCCTCTTCGGTGAAGGCATTGCATGAATCGATGGCTTGCTGATTGTCTTCCATGAACTGTTTCCTCTGCTGTTCCCTGACGGCTTCTTTCAACGCTTTATCAAAAGTCGCGGATAAATTAATGCCCAACGCTTTGGCTTGCTCCAGCAGCTCAGCGTTTAACGTGACGTTGGTTCTTCGCTTCGCCGTGGACGAATTAACTGGCATTACACACTCCTTGTACGCATCAACAATGCGCACAATACTTACACACTTCAGGCGCTCATGCCAATACATCTTAACCTCCTTATTTCGCGGTGTTCTGAGTCCTATTTCCTGCGCCCAATAAAAAACGGCCCTTTCAGGCCGTTTCGTTTTACTCCATTCCTACTGATTAGCCACGCGCGGCGATGATACTTTCTGCGACGTTGCGCGGTGCCTCGGCGTAATGGTTGAACTCCATGGTGTAAGTTGCACGGCCTTGCGACATAGATCGCAGCGTAGTCGAGTAACCAAACATCTCGGAGAGCGGCACTTCGGCTTTAATAATTTTACCGCCGCCGCCCGCAATCTCTTCCATACCCTGCACCGTACCGCGACGAGAAGACAAATCGCCCATCACGCTACCGGCGTAGTCTTCCGGCGTTTCCACTTCAACGCGCATCATCGGTTCGAGGATCACCGGGCTGGCCTGACGCGCCGCCTCTTTGAAACCAAAGATAGCCGCCATCTTGAAGGCCATTTCCGAAGAATCCACCTCGTGGGAGGAACCGAAGGTCAGGGTCACTTTGACATCAACCACCGGGTATCCCGCCAAAATGCCGTTGTTCAGCGCTTCTACTACGCCTTTTTCCACCGCCGGAATAAATTCACGCGGCACCACCCCACCTTTGGTGGCATCAACAAAGGCAAAACCTTTGCCCGCTTCCTGCGGCTCGAGGGTGAATACCACGTGGCCGTACTGGCCTTTACCGCCGGACTGGCGCACAAATTTGCCGTCAACGTCAGTCACCGTTTTACGCACGGTTTCACGATAAGTCACCTGCGGCTTACCGATATTGGCTTCGACGCCAAACTCGCGTTTCATACGGTCAACGATGATCTCCAGATGTAACTCGCCCATGCCGGAAATGATCGTCTGCCCGGACTCTTCGTCAGTGCGAATACGGAACGACGGGTCCTCCGACGCCAACCGTGACAGCGCAATGCCCATTTTCTCCTGATCGGCCTTGGTTTTCGGCTCGATGGCCTGTGAAATCACCGGCTCAGGGAACTCCATGCGCATCAGAGTGATAATGTCAGATGGGTCGCACAGGGTTTCCCCGGTGGTCACATCTTTCAGGCCGACGCAGGCCGCAATATCACCCGCGCGGATCTCATCAATCTCAATACGATCGTTAGCATGCATCTGCACAATACGGCCGATTCGCTCTTTCTTGCCGCGCACCGGGTTGTAGACGCTATCGCCTTTCTTCAGCACGCCGGAATAGACGCGCACGAAGGTCAATTGCCCCACATAGGGGTCGGTCATCAGTTTGAACGCCAGCGCCGAGAACTTTTCGTTGTCGTCAGAATGGCGGAACACTTCCTGATCCTTCTCGTCAGTACCCGCGACCGGCGGGATGTCCAGCGGAGAAGGCATCAGTTCGATCACTGCGTCGAGCATGCGCTGCACGCCTTTGTTCTTAAAGGCGCTGCCGCACAGCATTGGCTGAATTTCACCGGCAATAGTGCGAATACGCAGACCTTGGGTGATTTCGTCTTCGGACAGGTCCCCTTCTTCAAGGTACTTATCCATCAACGCATCATTGGCCTCGGCCGCCGCAGAAACCATTTTTTCACGCCACTCTTCGGCCAAAGCCTGCAACTCGGCGGGGATCGGCTCATAGCGGAAGGTCATGCCCTGCGTTTCGTCATCCCACAGGATGGCGCGCATTTTGCGTAAATCGACCACGCCGACGAAGTTCTCTTCGCTGCCAATCGGGATGACAATCGGCACCGGATTGGCCTTCAGCCGGTCAACCATCATCTGGCGAACGCGGAAGAAGTTAGCGCCAGGGCGGTCCATTTTGTTCACGAACGCCAGGCGCGGCACTTTATATTTGTTGGCCTGACGCCATACGGTTTCCGACTGTGGCTGCACGCCGCCGACCGAGTCATAGACCATCACCGCGCCGTCGAGCACGCGCATTGAGCGCTCAACTTCAATGGTGAAATCGACGTGCCCTGGGGTGTCGATGATATTAATGCGGTGCGATTCAAACGAGTGATCCATCCCCTGCCAGAAACAGGTCACTGCCGCAGAAGTGATGGTGATCCCGCGTTCTTGTTCTTGCGCCATCCAGTCCGTCGTCGCACCGCCATCATGCACTTCACCCAGCTTATGATTCATGCCGGTGTAAAACAGGATGCGCTCGGTGGTGGTGGTTTTACCGGCGTCGATGTGTGCTGAGATACCAATATTGCGGTAGCGCTCAATGGGGGTTTGGCGAGCCATATAACGTCCTTACGTGATGGATGGCAAAGTTGACGCACTGCCTAGTGCAGTTTTGCGTCATTTCATTTAACGAGAGGTATAATACAACTGTACGAGTATATTCGTACAATAAATTTATTCTATTAGTGAAATCGTTGTGATGTGTGCTTTAAAGAGTGTAGCTGTATGAGCTATATTGCGCGTCCCACGCATATCGGCGTGAAAGAAAGAGGATCATTCCAATGATAGCGAACCACCCCGAGCGCGAGCAGATTCGCTTAGAGAATGTACTGACAGCACTGGGCAATCCGCTGCGTTTAGCCGTTGTACGCACGCTAGCCAAAGGCGGCGAACACCCTTGCGGAACCCTGTTGCAGGGCTTGTCGAAATCGACCCTAACCCACCACTGGCGCGTGCTGCGCGACAGCGGCGTTATCTGGCAGCGCCCGGACGGCCGCGCCAACTTGTTATCTTTGCGTCGCGAAGATCTCGACGCCCGCTTCCCCGGTTTACTCGACTCCCTGCTGAGCGCCATTGAATCCGACTCCAGCACGCTGGAAGCCACGGTGCGCCATATCTCCGAAGAACATCTTTAATTATCAATCAGCTGAGTGCGCAGCAACTCACAGAACGTATTGATAATCGCCGAGGCGTCGCTGTCTTCGCGGCGAGCCAAATAGAGTGGCGCGCTGAGCTGCGCCTGCGGCACCAGCGGCAGAAACACCATCCCCTCACCACCCAGCCGGGTGATTGACTCCGGCACGATAGACACGCCAAGCCCAGCGCCCACCAGGCTCAGGCATGAGGTCAGACGCGGTGCCTCCTGCACTATTTGCGGGCTAAACCCGGCACGGAAACAGGCTGCTAAAATGGCGTCATACAGCCCCTGTCCCGCCGGGCGTCGGTAAAGTACAAAAGGCTCGTTCGCCAAGAGCTTGAGTGAAATCGGCTCGTCGCGCGGCAGCGTTGCCAGCCGATGCCCCGCCGGGAGCGCCACCAGCATCGGCTCCTGCAACACGCGCTCCACCTTCAACTCGGGCATACCGTGAACCGGCATCCTGACGAACGCGAGGTCAATGCGCTGCGCCAGCACGCCCTGCAATAGCTCGGTGCTTCCCGCTTCCTCCAACTGGGTGCTCACCGTAGGGTAAATTTCCCGATAGCGGCGCAGCACTTCCGGCACAAAAGAGTGCAGCGCGGAAGAGCTGGTAAAGCCGACGGTGATACTTCCCTGCTTGCCCTGCGCCGCGCGCTGCATCGCCGCTTCCAGCTGGTCGGCGCGTGAAAGCAGCGCCCGCGCCTCTTGCAGCAGCACGCTTCCGGCATCGGTCGCCACCACGCCGCGCGGCTGGCGAACCAGCAGTGGAACGCCAAAATCCTGCTCCAGCCCCTGCAATAAGCGACTTAACGGCGGCTGCTGAATAAAAAGACGCTCGGCTGCGCGGGAAATACTGCCTTCTTCAACCACGGTAACAAACGCGCGGAGTTTTCGCAGATCCAATTTTGACATACCTTTTAGGTATCCTTTGTGGTCATTAAATGCATTAGACATCATGGCACGCCGCCGCGCATTATGGCAAAAAAACCAGAGCGTAAAGCACGCTGTTCAGGGAATTGCCATTATGACTCAACACTCTATAGAGACTCGTTCTCACCATGAAAGCGACCTGCACTCACCCGACTGTCGACAACTGTTTATGGGCTTTTTCATTCTCGGGCTGACCGGATTTGGCGGCGTGCTGCCAATGGCGAGACACATGCTGGTCGAGAAGCGCCGTTGGCTGAGCGCTGAGCAATTCACCGAATTGTTAGGGCTGTGCCAATTTCTGCCAGGCGGCAATATTATTAATTTATCCGTGGCGCTGGGGATGGAGTTTCGTGGGCTGCGCGGCGCGCTGTCGGCCCTGATGGGGCTGATTCTGGCGCCAACCATGTGCGTGGTGCTGCTCGGATTGGTGTATGCCCGTTATCAAAACGACGTGGTGATCGAGCATCTGTTTGCCGGGCTGGCGGCCGCGGCGGGTGGCCTGTTGCTCTCCACCGGCATCAAGATGCTGGCGCCGCTGTGGGGCAAATGGTTACAGCTAGCGCTGGTGGCGATTGGCGTTATTGCGATAGCCGGATTGCGAATGCCGATGCTCCCGGTAATGCTGGTACTGGCACCCATTAGTATTTTCATCTGTGCAAGGAGCAAAGCATGAGCGCGGTGCTGATTTCTCTCGCTTTACTCTTTACCCAGCTTTCCGTTTTGGCTTTCGGCGGCGGTAATACCATTCTGCCGGAGATGCAGCGCGAAGTGGTGCAAGTGCATCATTGGATGAGTGCTCAGGAGTTCAGCGCCCTGTTCGCCTTGGCGCAGGCGGCCCCCGGCCCGAATATGATGATAGTGCCGCTGGTTGGCTGGCAGGTGGCTGGCTGGGCGGGGCTGCTGGTGTCGTCTCTGGCGAAGTTCGGGCCCTCTTCCATCATTACGCTTATCGTAATGGGAGGCTGGAAGCGCTACAAAGACCGGCCATGGCGGAAAATCGTTCAGCGCGGACTGGTGCCGGTGACCGTCGGCTTGGTGGTCTCCAGCGGCTTGTTGATTGCCAAAGCAACCGCGCCTAATCTGAGCATGGCGGCGGTAATTGCTATCTGCACGCTGCTGGCGGTGAGCAAGCGTTTTCATCCGCTGTGGGTGCTGGCGGTGGGCGCGGTGCTGGGACTGGCGCTAGGTTAAGCCACAGTTTAAAACAAGAAACGGGCGCCGATGAGCGCCCGTTTTTATTTCTAACGTCGACTCATTAAGAGCAGAAGACGCGAGCATCACGCGGCGCGTAAATGCCAAACGTCAGCACGCGCAAGACCACATCAGGGAAGGTTTCCTGAACTTCAACACGCACGACTTTATCCGCACCGCCGCAGACTTTCGCCGCATCAATGGTCTTAGTCTGGCCGATACCGTTCAGGAAGAAGTGGTGCGTGACCTCTTTTTTAGGCTCAGAAGAGATGCCCTGATCCATATTAAAAGTCTGCTGAGCACAACCGGTTAGCAGCACGGCAAAAAACGCGGTAAGTAAAACTTTTTTCATTTCATTAATCCCTTAAAAATTCCAACATTGTTGCAGGAGGGCAAAATTGCCCTTCCCAGCCCTTAACTGACCTTCAGTTTCATCCATGTGAAACTTGCCAATAAGACTCTGGTGAAAATATGAAGTTCCGGCTTTTGCCTGTAGGGATCGTGAATGAGTTATGTAGCTTTTAAACTTACTGCTTCTAAGCCTTTTTCCGCCTGAGTTCAGATGTGAAAACGGGCGCCTGATGCGCCCGTTTAGCGAGGAAAAATTTCCTATTATGCGCAATAAACGCGCGCTTCACGTGGGGTGTAGATACCAAAGGTCACGATGCTCAGCAGAACGTTAGGGAAAGTTTCCTGAACTTCTACGCGAGAAACTTTATCTGCGCCGCCACAGACTTTCGCCGCATCAACCATTTTATGCTGACCAATACCGCTAACGAAGAAGTGATGCGTGGTCACTTCTTTCGGCTTAGTGGCCACGCCCTGACCCAGGTTGAAAGTCTGTTGAGCACAACCAGACAGCAGCACGGCAAAAGCAGCGGTAAGTAATACTTTTTTCATCAAAAAATCCCTTATTAACCCTAAAAATTAAAATAGAACGACCAAGAACTGAATTCTTATCGGAAATTTAGGGCAAAGGTTTAGGGATAGGTGAGTAATTACTTAATTTATTACAAAACACGGGCCAGCAAGAAGCCATCCCAGCCTTTACTGCCGACGGTTTGCAGCGCGGTGGCACTCAAGCGCGGCTCTTCGGCAATCAGGTCGAAGAAGCTTCTAACGCCCTGCACGCGATCGTCGTCGCTGGCGGGATTAACCACTTCGCCGTCGCGCACCACGTTGTCACCGATGATCAATGTACCGGGCCGTGAGAGCTTGAGCGCCCATTGCAGGTAATGAGGATTATTCGGTTTGTCGGCGTCGATGAAAATCATATCGAACGGGCCTGAATCAATTAGCCTCGGTAAAGTGTCCAGCGCCGGGCCTTGGTGCAGTTTGATGCGCGATTGCAAACCCGCCAGTTCTATATTTTGCCGCGCCACCTGTGCATGGTGTTGGTCGGCCTCCAGCGTCACCACCTCCCCGCCCTCCGGCAAAGCGCGGGCCAGCCACACCGTGCTATATGCGCCCAATGTGCCGATCTCCAGAATGCGTTTTGCTCCGACCATTTGGGCAAACAGCGCCAGAAGTTTCCCCTGATTAGGTGCCACGTCGTGTGCGGGCAGCCCGGCTCGCGCATTATTTTGCAAAATCGCGTTCAGCGTATCGTCACTGTCCACCAATTTATCCACGATATAGCTATCAACTTGCTGCCATTTTTCACTCATTAGCTTCTCCGCACATGTTGAATCATTGCCAAAAATTTACTTAACATTTTATTAACAAGCAATATTGACTTAAGCCGTAACCGAACAAAATGCGGCCAATTCCATGATAAATATGAGGATAAAAAATAACCTCATTTTAAATTTTTATTAAAAGTTCCCTTGAAATTGAAAAACAATAATGATAACAATTATCATTAAGTTTAGCATTCACGTAAGTTATGAATAAACACCCACTTTGAGCGGGTGTTTTTGTTGTGGGAATAACTCCCCGCGAATGCCCGGCTTTTAAGCTCAGATGACACCGTCATGGGCTTTTTTTACACACACTTTTTATAACTCGATATTTCATCTCGATATCTATAGGGACTTTGAATATGTTGTTGGCTTCCCTCTAAAACGCTCGGTGCTATTGTGCGCCGTGGCGCTGACGCTACCTGCTGCCTCGTTCGCTGAAGACACCGTTGTCGTGACCGCAGCTCCGCCACAAACTGCCGATACCCCGACTCAGGGTTACAACGCGAAAACCAGTCGTACAGCAACCAAAACCGATCAGCCGATCATCACCACCGGTCAGGCTGTGTCAGTAGTGACTCGTCAGCAGATGGACGACCAGAACGCCACCACCGTTAACGCCGCGCTGAACTATACGCCGGGCGTGTTCACCAACTTCGCCGGTGGCGCAACGCGTTACGACACCATTTCTCTGCGCGGTTTCCACGGCGGTGACGTCAACAACACCTTCCTCGACGGCCTGCGTATTCTGAGCGACGGCGGCAGCTACAACTCCATTCAGGTTGACCCTTGGTTCCTCGAGCGCATCGACGTGCTGAAAGGGCCATCTTCTGCTCTCTACGGTCAGAGCATTCCGGGCGGCATCGTGATGGAAACCTCCAAGCGCCCGCAATTTACTGAAGAGGGCCACTTCCGCCTGTCCGGCGGCACGCAAAACACCAAGGGCGGCGCGTTCGATTACACCAACGCCATTAATGATCAGTGGGCTTTTCGCCTGACTGGTATGACCCGCAGCAGCGACACTCAGTACGACCACCAGCGTGAAGAGCGTTATGCGATCTCTCCACAGCTGATGTGGCAACCGGATGAAAACACCTCCCTGTTACTGCGCGCTTATCTGCAAAAAGATCCGTCCGGTGGCTATCACGCCGCCGTGCCAGCCGACGGCAGCCTGTACGGCGATCGCCTGAGCCGTGGCTTCTTCGACGGCGAATCTTCGCTGAACCAGTTCAAACGCTGGGAGCAGATTTACAGCTACGAATTCCGCCACGCGTTTAACGACGTATGGTCTTTCCGCCAAAACACCAGCTACACCCACTCCAACACCGAGTTGGATCAGGTTTATCAGGCTGGCTGGAATGCCGATCGCACCTTGATGAATCGCTATTACAGTGGCGAAACCTCCTCCCTGGACAGCGTGGCCGTGGATAACCAGTTGGAAGCGGACTTCGCGACCGGCGAGCTGGAACATAAAGTGGTAGTTGGTTTCGACTACTCCTACTTTATGAATGACCTGAAATCTCTGGGCGCAACGGCCAGCCAATTGAACCCGTACACCGGCTACACCGGTGGTCCAAATCTGGCGTTCTACAGTGATAAAACCGGCAAAAACCGTTATGAGCAGAATGGCACTTACATTCAGGATGATATGGCGTGGAACCAGTGGCACCTGACCCTGTCCGGCCGCTATGACCGTCTGAAAACTAAAACGGCCGCCGTGGACACCATCGGCCTGACCGACGTGACCACTGAGCGTACTGACAGCCACTTCAACAGCCGCGCTTCCCTGCTTTACGCGTTTGAAAATGGCATCTCTCCATACGTCAGCTACAGTCAGGCGATGACCCCTTCTGCTCTGCCGGGTCCAAACAACACCCTGCTGAAACCGATGCAGAGTGAGCAATACGAAGCCGGTATCAAGTACCAGCCGGTCGGCACTTCCGACATGTATACCGCGGCGATTTATGATCTGACGCAGGACGACGTGGGCAACCGCGTGGTGGTCGGCAGCTACTATGAGCCAGCGGGTAAAATCCGTTCACAGGGCCTTGAGCTGGAAGCGAAGAAGCAAGTTACCGATCGCTTTAACGTGATGGCAGGTTACACCTACAACAAAGTGCGCTTTGACGATTCAACCACTAACGACGGCAACACCCCTTACGTGACGCCAAAACAGATGGCTTCTATCTGGGGCCAGTACAATACGCCGGTCGGTGTTGATCTGGGCGCGGGCGTGCGTTACATCGGCACTCAGTGGGCGGATAACGAAAACACCGTGCACATGCCGTCTGCCACGCTGGTTGATGCTTCCGTTCGTATGAACCTGGCGCAGTTCAACCCGCAGCTGAAAGGCGCGTACGTGCAGTTGAATGCTAACAACCTGTTCGACAAGAAATATGTCGCGGCCTGTTACGGCACCAGCTACTGCTATTGGGGTCAGGAGCGCACCGTGGTCGCTACCGTGGGTTACGACTTCTAATTGCTGACTTAAAAGGGAAAACCTTCACACATTGCCCTTGAGTACAAAAAAACAAAGCCCTGAATGTTCAGGGCTTTTTTATTACTACGAATCAGGCCGGATCAGTGATTAATAAGCGACAGCCGGGCCATGATGCGTTTTTTGGCAGCGGCTAAGAGGGCATCCGACTTGGCAATGTCCGGCTCACAGCGCGCCAATGACAGCGTGCCCATCAGTTCGGCGCTCAGCGCCACTGCCGCCGCTTCAGACTCCTCCACGCCAATATCTCGCAACTGACCGACTACCATGCCACGCAGCCTGCCGATACCTTGGGAGAAGGCGGTGCGGCACGGCGGCGTCATGCGCGGGGCTTCGGTCAGCAGTACCGCCACCGGGCAGCCCTGCGACGGGTTGTCCCGATGCCACGGCGATAGGTAGAAGTCGATATATCCCGCCAACTGTTCGCGCGGGGCCAGATCTTGGTTGTCTCTATCCCAGCGCGCCATGCTTTGGTCAAACATTTGGCCGATGGCGGCCTCAATCAGAGCCTCTTTCGAAGCGAAGTGAGCATAAAATCCGCCATGGGTTAACCCAGCCTGGCTCATTACTCCGGCTACGCTGACCTTTTCCGGACCATTAATGCGAATTGCCTTAGCCGCCTCATTGAGGATCTGCTCGCGAATTTTCGCCTTATGTTCACTTTCGTAACGCATGATTAACTCCCTGATTGGTGAGACCTCTCGCCCCGCTAGTCTACCGCAGCGCGCCGTGACATTCACTCATGCAGACTAACCTTGGCATCAACGGACAAGCCCGGTCGCAGCGCAGCCAGCCCCTGCTGATCACTATCGAGATGAATGCGCACCGGCACGCGCTGAACGATTTTGGTGAAGTTCCCCGTGCCCGGCTCAAATGGCAACAGCGCGAAGGTGGAACCCGACCCCGGCGCCAGACTGTCCACCACGCCGTGTAATTTCACATCGGGCAGCGCATCGACGCTAACGGATACTTTCTGCCCCGGCTGAATATGCGCGGTTTGCGTCTCTTTAAAGTTCGCCACCACGTACAGATCATTGAGCGGCACCAGCGTCATCAGGCGCTGTCCCGGCGTCACGTAGTCACCAATTTGCACCTGTCGGTTGCCGACCACGCCGTCAATCGCCGCCGTGATGGTGGTATGGCGCTGATCCTGCTGGGCTAAATCTAATGCCGCCTGCGCCTTCTGCAACGCGGCCTGCGCCAGTGCCAGCGATGCCAGGATCTCAGCACGCTGGGCATGAGTCACCTGCGCCTGATTCTGCGCCACGTCCAGCATCGCGCTGGCATGGGCGGCATTCTGCTCGGCGGTCACGGCGGTGGTTTTGAAGCGTTCGGCGTCATTGCGTGAAGTCGCGCCGCTGTTGACCAGCGACTGATAACGCCGCTGCTCGTCTTGAGCGTGTTGCTGCTCGGCGAGGGAAGAACGGATGGCGGTGCGCGCGGCCTGAATTTGCGTTTGCGCCAGCTGCTCCTGCGCCTGCTGGCTGACCAGCGCGGCCTGTTGGGCCTCAACCTGCGCCCTGGCATCGGCCACGTCACCCTCCGCCGCCGCGACGCGCGCGTTGAACTCTTCACTGTCGATCACCACCAGCGGCTGCCCCGCCTTCACCCACTGGTTATGTTTCACCAGCACGTTGGAGATAAAGCCTTTGACCCTCGGCGCGACGGTGGTGGCGTCAGCACTGACGTAAGCGTCGTCGGTTGATTCTGACGACGGCGCGGCCAGTAGCCACGCAGCACCGCCCAATGCCACCGCCAGCGCAATACCGCTCACCACCCAAATGCGCGGCGAACGGCGCGATTTCTCTTTCCCCTGAATGTCCGACGCCCCGTTAACTGTTGCTTCACTCATTTTTCTTCTCACTCATTGCATGATGGTGATCATATTAATATGATGCGCATCATATAAACAAGTTCAAAAAGGTGTTTGATATGTCAGAAGCGACCGCTCCCTCTTCTGCCG
This sequence comes from Ewingella sp. AOP8-B2-18, assembly GCF_052376015.1. Taxonomy (NCBI): domain Bacteria; kingdom Pseudomonadati; phylum Pseudomonadota; class Gammaproteobacteria; order Enterobacterales; family Yersiniaceae; genus Ewingella; species Ewingella sp. AOP8-B2-18. The sequence goes on along the minus strand of NZ_JBQSVB010000001.1, from coordinate 754,317 downwards.
CCCCGGCGATCGCCCCCAGCGACCTGCCCACTGCGCGCAAATTTTTAATCTTCAGCGTCATGGCTTTCGGCATGTTTTTGGCTCTGATCGACATTCAGATCGTCGCCGCCTCGCTCAATGACGTGCAGGCCGGACTCTCCGCCGGCCCGGATGAAATCAGCTGGGTGCAGACCTCTTATCTGATTGCAGAATTGGTGATGATCCCCTTCTCGGCCTTTTTGACTCAGGCGCTCTCCACTCGCTGGCTCTTTAGCGCCTCGGCGGCGCTGTTTACCCTCAGCAGCATTGGCTGCGGGCTGGCGTGGAATATCGAGTCGATGATCTTCTTCCGCGCGCTGCAAGGCTTTACCGGGGGGGCGATGGTGCCGACGGTGTTCTCTACCGGCTTTGCGCTGTTCAAAGGCAAGCAGCAGGCGCTGATCCCGGCGATTTTGGGCATGGTCAGCGTGCTGGCCCCGACGCTCGGCCCGACCGTCGGCGGCGTAGTCACCGAATGGCTCGACTGGCGCTGGATATTCTTCATCAATATTGTGCCGGGGGTGCTGGTGGCCATTGGCGCGGTGATGTTCATTCATGTCGACCAAGCCGATTTCCCGATGCTCAAACGCATCGACTGGGTGCATCTGTTCTCAATGGCAATTGCGCTGGGCTGTCTGGAGTACGTGCTGGAAGAGGGGCCGCGCCAGAACTGGTTTAGCGACCCGGACATTCAGATCTCAGCCTGGTTTTCACTGGTGGCGTTTGTGCTGTTTTTGGAGCGTTCTTTCTATTCGAAAAACCCGATTGTGCGCCTGACGCCCTTCCGCGACCCGACCTTTACCTTTGCCTGCGTATTTAATCTGGTGATTGGTTTTGGGTTATACGCCTCGACCTACCTGACGCCGGTTTTTCTTGGACGCATTCGTGATTTCAACAGCTTACAGATCGGCACGACGGTATTTGTGGTCGGGATCGGCCAGTTTTTCAGCACCATTATGGCCGCCAGACTGATTGGTAAAGTAGACCGCCGCATACTGATCACCGCCGGGCTGATTGGCTTTTCAACCAGCATGTGGCTGACCTCGCAAGTCACGCCCGAGTGGGGCGCGGATCAGTTCTTATGGCCGCAAATCGTCCGTGGGCTGTTTATCATGCTGTGCATTGTGCCGAGCGTAAACATGGCGCTTACCGCCTTTCAAGGGCCGGAACTGCGCTACGCATCGGGCTTATTCAATCTGATGCGCAATCTTGGCGGCGCTATTGGTATCGCCACGGTGAACACCTGGTTGCAGGACTGGACTCGCGAACACACCGCGCACTTTGGCGACGTATTAGGCCGTTACGGGCAAGAGGCGCAGACGGTGATCGGCGGCCTGGCGACGCGCATTGGGCAACTGACGCCGGATTCGGCTCATGCCTTGCTGATGGCGAAAAACCTGTTTGGCATCAAGGTCGCCAATGAAGCCTTCACGCTGGCTTTCAATGATGTCTTTATGCTGATGGCGTGGATGTTTTTGGCGGCTTTATTGATGGTGCCGTTTTGTCGGAAATAACGGTTTAGTGTCATGAAATGTAAAACGTCTGTGATCCTACTTCCAAAAAATGCGATTGTTTAGGGAACTTTTCCGACATCCTGTAAAAGCTTTGGCCTGTTTGAAATAAATCCTTATAATTGGCGGCCCAGAAATGTGATTGGTTACACATAAAGATTCTCGTTCAGGTCAAGTGTGTACCTACAATAGTCATCCGGTAGTTTCTGTTAACACCGGGGGAACACTTCGACAACAACTGCCTGTGTGGCATTAAGAACCAACGACAAATATGAAAATGAGCATTCGCGCTATCCTTACTATGGTTTTGGCAGTTGCTGCGTACAGCCAGTCAGCTTCGGCCGTGGTGTACCCTCTTCCTGCCAATGGCGGGCGGTTAGTCGGGGAAAACATCACCGTTACCGTTCCAGAAAACAGCAAATTACCTCTTGAGAGTTTTGCCGCACAGTATCAAATGGGCCTGAGCAACATGCTCGAAGCCAACCCAGGCGTGGACCCGTTCCTGCCAACGCCGGGCACCGTGTTGACTATTCCACAGCAGCTGATCCTGCCAGATACCCCGCATGAAGGTATCGTAGTAAACAGTGCTGAAATGCGTCTTTACTACTATCCGAAGGGCAGCAACACCGTGGTGGTATTGCCAATCGGTATCGGTGAATTAGGCAAAGATACCCCCCTGAACTGGACAACCACCATCCAGCGTAAGAAAGCCGGTCCAACCTGGACACCAACGGCGAAAATGCACGAAGAGTACGCGTCTCGCGGTGAATATCTGCCAGCGGTATTCCCTGCTGGCCCGGACAACCCAATGGGTCTGTACGCGCTGTACGTTGGCCGCCTGTATGCGATTCACGGGACTAATGCCAACTTTGGTATCGGCCTGCGCGTGAGCCACGGCTGTGTTCGTCTGCGCGATGCTGACATCAAATGGCTGTTCGACAATGTGCCGCAGGACACTCGCGTTCAGTTCATCAATGAGCCGTTGAAAGCCACTGTTGAACCAAACGGTAAGCGTTACATTGAGATCCACAACCCGCTGTCTGCTAACCAGGAAGAGTTTGACTCGCAAGAGCCACTGCCTGTTTCTCTGACGGGCAAAGTGGGCGCCGTAGCCATGGACCCAAGCGTTAACCAGAACATCGTACAACGAGCTATCGAACTGCGCTCCGGTATGCCGACTCAGGTTAACTAAGTCTCTCATGTAGACCTGCCTGAAGCCCCTTTCGAGGGGCTTTTTTATTTTCCTCGCTAAAAATCCTTCATGTCATAAAAGCGTCACGCCGCTGACTTATGCTCCCATGTAACAAAGTAAGACAAACTGTATCTCTTGTTTTCTAGTCTTCATTACACGGAGTTTTGTTATGCACCTGCCTCTCTCTTTTGTTGCTCGTTCTGTGGTTACCGCCCTGCTGCTTACCTCTGCCAGCACCGCCATCGCTGATGACGCCCTGACCTCCCGCGCCGCCAAAGGCGACATCACCGAACAAGGCGGCGCGCGCCGTTTGACCGGCGATCAGACCGAAGCCCTGAAAGCGTCATTGACCAATAAGACGGTAAAAAACGTCATCCTGCTGATTGGCGATGGCATGGGCGACTCAGAAATCACCTCGGCGCGTAACTATGCCGAAGGCGCGGGCGGCTACTTCAAAGGCATCGATGCCCTGCCGTTAACGGGCCAATACACTCACTACTCTTTGGATAAGAAGAGCCACAAACCCGACTATGTGACGGACTCCGCGGCCTCTGCCACGGCATGGTCTAGCGGCGTGAAGACCTATAACGGCGCGCTGGGTGTGGATGTCAACGGCAAAGACCACGTCACCATTCTGGAACTGGCGAAAGCCGCGGGTAAAGCGACGGGTAACGTTTCCACTGCAGAATTGCAAGATGCGACCCCTGCCGCGCAAATCTCCCACGTCACCTCCCGTAAGTGCTACGGCCCGGAAGAAACCAGTGAGAAATGCCCGACCAATGCGCTGGAAAACGGCGGCAAAGGTTCAATCACCGAGCAGCTGATCAAAGCACGAGCTGACGTCACCCTGGGCGGCGGCGCGAAGTCATTCAATCAGTTAGCCAAAAGCGGTGATTTCGCGGGGAAATCCCTGAAGGATCAGGCGACCGCACAGGGCTATCAGTGGGTGGAAAACGCCGATGAACTGACAAAAATCACCCTCGCCGACCAGCAAAAACCGCTGCTAGGCCTGTTCTCGCCGGGCAATATGCCCGTGCGCTGGAATGGTCCGAAAGCCAGCTATCACGGCAATATCGACAAGCCGGCCGTCACCTGCGAAGCCAATCCACAGCGCACCAGCGACATTCCAACGCTTGCCGCAATGACCGAGAAAGCCATCGATCTGCTGAAAACGCAGGAGAAAGGCTTCTTCCTGCAAGTTGAAGGGGCGTCCATCGATAAACAAGACCACGCGGCAAACCCGTGCGGCCAGTTTGGCGAAACCGTTGATTTGGACGAAGCCGTGCAGAAAGCGCTGGAATTTGCTCGTAAAGACGGCAATACGCTGGTTATTGTGACCGCCGACCACGCGCACTCCAGCCAGATTGTGGAGAAAGATGCCAAAGCGCCGGGGCTGACGCAGACCCTGACCACCAAAGACGGTGCGCCAATGACCATCAGCTACGGCAACTCGGAAGAGGATTCGCAAGGCCATACCGGCACTCAGCTGCGCGTCGCGGCCTACGGCCCGTTTGCGGCCAACGTGGTGGGACTGACGGATCAAACTGACCTGTTCTTCACCATGAAAGAGGCCATGGCGATTAAATAAGTCATCATGCCGCAAGATGTAAATCAGTCATTTAATCAATAAGCAAAAGGCCGGAAAGTGCAGACTTTCCGGCCTTTTTTTTCAACCTGAATCACTCGTAAGTAATGGTGAAATTAGCGATAGCGTTAGCATCCCCCGGGGTGATTTTGTCCCCAATCTGCATATAAGCAGCCGTTAACGGGATACTTTACGTTCCGGTCATCTGCCTGCATTTCTCTGCATAACAATCCCAATTGACGTTTTTAAGATCCCCTCCAGCCCCTTTCGTCTCCGCTGCCAATACCCTCATTTTAAATTAAGAAGTCATTTTCATCATAGTCCCTTAGTCGTTAACATTCGCTTCCTGACGAAGTTAATTTATTTATTAAAATAATTAATGCATCGTGCAACTCTTCAATGCGAGAATATTCTTACCTTTTCTGCTAAAATTCATCACTACCTAAAAGCAAAGTAATATTGAAGTCATACTAAAAACCATGCCGTCATGATACTAGCATTCACTAAATCTATAATATATTTTATCTATGCAGTTTCATTTTTTCTAGATACTATTTTTATTAATTAGCATATTAACAGTAAAACCATCCCACTATTTCAAAAGGACTTTGAAACTATTAACAAAGTAACAATTAAAAATTAAAGTGTTGCCCTCTATCTTATTGAGCTTTATTTTCTTAGTATTTTTGGCGCAATACAAAAATCATTCATGCACCAACTGATTGTAACTTAAATCATTTGTAGCATTTATATATAACAAAGTTTATTTACATTTACGGGGAGGTAATTGTGAACCCTGACATACAAAAAGATGATTTTAAGAAAGATGACTTAAAGAGGGATAAAAGCTTTGACTACAACCTTCTTACCACTTTTCACGCGATCTACTCGCAGAAAAGCGTCACTAAAGCCTCAGTATTGTTGAATATCAGCCCTTCTGCTGTCAGCCAGTCATTAAATAAGTTGCGCGGTTACTTTTCAGACCCCCTCTTTGTCCGTGAAGGGAGTAACCTTTCAGCAACCGTCACGGCGGTGAATCTGTTTTCGGCCACACAGGAAAGTTTTGAGACATTAACCAGAAATGTCTCGGTTTATATGAACTCCACGGCGCGAAATAGATTAATTGTTAGCTGCCCGCCTTATATCTCAATGCGCGTACTTCCCGTATTGATGGAATTGGTCAAAGAAATCATGCCCAATACCAAAGTGGTTCATGCCGATAATGGCAGTTCGGTCATGCTCTCAAGCGAAGCATTGCAATATCGTAAAGCAGACTTAGTCTTTGACTGCGACCCTCATTACAGTTCTTCTTCTGTCACCTACCCTATTTTAAATGAACAACTAACCTTTATTTGCCGCAAAGAACATCCAAGATTACGTCATTCAATCAACAAAGAGCAGGCGGCATTAGAGCAATTTTCTATTTTTGAATCGGACGGCCCGGCGATCAAACTTGCTCAGCAAAGTATCAATGAAAATATTGGCGAAAGAGTCTTTTCTTTCCGCAGCAGTTCACTCTTTTCAATTCTATCCGTCGTTGAAAACTCGGACACCATTGCTATTGTGCCAACCTGGCTTTTCATAAAAGTCGAACATGCGTTTAATATAAAAAGCTTGAGCACTGAATTTCCTTTATCGCCCATCAGTATCTATATGGTGCACAATAAAACCTCATTGCAAAATAAAGCTTTAGGTATGATCGTGGAAAAAATCAATCATCATTTTAGCGCGTAGCCTTGAAGTATGAAGAATCTCGTTTGGCAGACCTCCCCCTCTTTTAGACGACTATTCTATTGAGTTTTGAATTTTTACTTAGATAACTAAATGAAACGCCCCTTTCTCACTTGGTATCAACTAAGTGATTAGAGTATAGTTCTTGCGCTGCGGCAAAATCCGCAGCCGGGATTTGCACCCTGAATACCACAACGTTGACGTATATATAATATTTATACGTCAGCCTTTGCACACCTATTGCTTATTACTCGTTCACGTAATAAATAATGTCTCTATGGTGGCTCAGGCGGGGCAGCCTTCGGGCTGGCCGGTGATCCGTTGTGGCCGGTAGTGCAAACTCCGTCTGGGCTATCACCCAAGGGATTTGCACCTCTTAGGGTGTTAGTAATCATCACTTTGCAACGGATCATGCGAAATGACGACCAATAAAAAAACTCAAGATATCGCTCCACCTCGCAATACATCTCAGGTAACAGCGGGTTCCCATCGTTTTCAGAATTGGCATCCGGCAGATATCATTGCCGAGCTGCACAAACGAGGGACTACTCTGGCTGCCCTATCCCGCCAATCCGGCCTCTGCTCTTCAACCCTGTCAAACGCGCTTTGCCGCCGCTGGCCTCGGGGAGAGATGCTGATCGCCAATGCGCTGGGTATGACGCCAGCTGAAATTTGGCCAACGCGCTATTTCCACCCCGATGGCACGCTGATTGTCAAAAATCGGAAAAAAGCCAAATAACCTGAGCTAACCCAAGCGATGAAGGCAGGAGCTTCGGCTTCTAACTTGACGTCATCGCTTTTTCACGCAGTGAGTTTTGATTTTAACGCCAACGCGTAAATCTGAACTGTTATAGCTCTATTTCAATTTTCTGTTACTGTTATATCTCACCCGCCCTGTGGTTAAATCCCCTCCTCGCTAAGCTTTACTGTTGTACCGCCCCTTTCACTGAAACCTCATTTGCAAATGTTGTTGCGCCAAAATGGCTTATGACGCCTAAGCTGAAAGGGTTACCACGCAAAAAAGAGGTTGTTATGCTTGGTCTAGACGCGCTAGAACTGGCCCGTATCCAGTTTGCTTTCACCGTATCGTTTCATATCATTTTCCCCGCTATCACCATCGGTCTGGCCAGCTTCTTGGCCGTGCTCGAAGGGCTGTGGCTCAAAACTAAGAAAGAGGAATATCGCGACCTGTATCACTTCTGGTCGAAAATTTTCGCCGTGAATTTTGGCATGGGCGTGGTGTCCGGGCTGGTCATGGCGTACCAATTTGGCACCAACTGGAGCTTCTTCTCCTCCTTCGCGGGCAGCATCACCGGCCCGTTATTGACCTACGAAGTACTCACCGCCTTCTTCCTCGAGGCTGGCTTCCTCGGCGTGATGCTGTTCGGCTGGAACCGCGTTGGCCCCGGCCTGCACTTCTTTGCTACCTGCATGGTGGCGCTCGGCACCCTGATGTCTACCTTCTGGATCTTGGCATCCAACAGTTGGATGCAGACGCCACAGGGCTTTGAAATCGTCAATAATCAGGTGGTGCCGGTGGATTGGCTGAAAGTCATTTTCAACCCCTCCTTCCCGTACCGGCTGCTGCACATGACCACCGCCGCCTTTCTCTCCTCTGCCTTCTTTGTCGGCGCCTCTGCGGCCTGGCACCTGCTGCGCGGGCGCGATACCCCGGCGATGCGCACCATGTTGTCGATGGCGATGTGGATGGCCCTGATCGTTGCACCGATTCAAGCTTTCCTCGGCGACGCTCACGGTCTGAATACCCTCAAGTATCAGCCCGCGAAGATTGCCGCGATTGAAGGCCATTGGGAGAATAAAGACAGCAAGCCGTCGCCGCTGGTGCTGATTGGCTATCCCGACATGAACCGCGAAGAGACGCGCTACGCCATTGAGATCCCGTGGCTCGGCAGTCTGATTCTGACCCACAGTCTGGATAAGCAGATCCCGGCGCTCAAATCCTTCGCCAAAGAGGACCGGCCAAATTCCAGCATCATCTTCTTCTCCTTCCGCATCATGGTTGGGCTAGGCCTGCTGATGATTTTGGCGGGCGTCTGGAGCCTGTGGCTGCGCAAGCGCGGCACCTTGTATAGCTCGCGCGCCTTCCTGCGCTTTGCTTTGTGGATGGGGCCTTCCGGCCTGTTGGCGCTGCTTGCCGGTTGGTTCACGACGGAAATTGGCCGCCAGCCTTGGGTGGTGTATGGCCTGCTGCGCACCAAAGATGCGGTATCCGGCCACGGCGCAATGCAGATGAGCATCAGCCTGCTGCTGTTTATTGTGATTTATTGCTCGGTGTTTGGGGTGGGTTACGCCTACATGATGCGCCTGATCCGCAAAGGTCCTGTGGCTCATGAAGGTGCTGAAACCACCCACGGCGGGCCAGGCCAGCATCGCACTCCGGCAAGGCCGCTGTCTGCTGCACAGGAATCTAACGACGACCAGAATAAGGGTAACCACCATGGGTATTGATCTTCCGCTAATCTGGTTTTTAATCATCGTCTTTGGCGTGATGATGTACGTGGTCATGGACGGATTTGACCTAGGCATTGGCATTCTCTTCCCGCTGGTTAAGGCGGAGCATGAACGCGACGTAATGATGAACACCGTCGCGCCGGTGTGGGACGGCAATGAGACCTGGCTGGTGCTTGGCGGCGCGGCGCTGTTTGGCGCCTTCCCGCTGGCCTACGCCGTGATCTTGGACGCACTGGCTATTCCGCTAACCTTGATGCTGTTTGGCCTGATTTTTCGCGGCGTGGCCTTTGAGTTTCGTTTCAAAGCCACGGCGGAGAAGCGCCATATCTGGGACAAAGCCTTTATCTGGGGTTCGCTGTTCGCCACCTTCAGTCAGGGCGTAGTGCTCGGGGCGGTGATTAACGGCATTCCGGTGGTGAATCGCGCCTACGCGGGCGGCCCGCTGGACTGGCTTTCCCCCTTTACGCTGTTCTGCGGTGTGGGTCTCGTGGTGGCTTACGCCCTGCTCGGCTGTACCTGGCTGATTATGAAAACCGAAGGCCCGTTGCAGGAAAACATGCAGCGCCGCGCAAAACCTCTGCTATTAGTGTTCCTGCTGGTGACCGCCATTATTAGTCTTTGGACGCCCCTCGCCCACAGCGCGATTGCCGACCGATGGTTCACCATGCCGAATATCCTCTGGTTCTTGCCAGTGCCGGTGCTAGTGGTGCTGGTCTCCATCTGGATGCTGCGCGCGGTAAACCGTAAGTCGCACCATGCGCCTTTCTTGCTGACGTTGGCGCTGATTTTCCTTGGCTACAGTGGCTTAGGCATCAGTATTTGGCCGAACATCATACCGCCCTCCATCACCTTCTGGCAGGCCGCCGCCCCGCCGCAAAGCCTTGGCTTTATGCTGGTTGGCGCGCTGGTGATCATCCCGATAATTTTGGTTTACACCTTCTGGAGCTACTACGTGTTCCGCGGCAAAGTCACCCCGGATCAGGGTTATCATTGAGGTGAAATATGAAGAAACTGATCAGAGAAATGGATGATGAGAAGGTTATCCGTCAGCCTTGGTGGAAGCGCGTAGGCTGGCTGGCAATTATCTGGCTAGGCAGCGTGTTAGCCCTGTTTGCCGTGGCGTCGGTGTTTAGGTTGCTGATGACAGCGGCGGGGATGAAAAGCCATTAAGTTAAAATTTGAGACTTGCTTTTGCTCCTCCCCCTGAAAAGGGGGAGGCTGGGAGGGGGTATTGCAGAAATCTCAGTGCCTTATATGAGAATAATACCCCACCCCAGCCCTCCCCTTACCAGGGGAGGGAGCAGAAATCACTTAGTAATATTATTCAACAGATTGTCCAGACGGTCGTCATCTATGCCCTCGGGCTCGAGGTGCGCGGTGACGTCGGCGGCGGTGAACAACTTGCTGACGGCGATTTCAGCGGCGTCGCCAATATCGTGGCCGACGTCCACGGACAGCGACCCATCCACTTCCACATGAAACTCCACGAAAACCCGGTCGCCGCCGTTACGGGTGCGAATATCATGCACCCCGCGCACGCCCGCCACGCTGAGCACCGCCGCCTTCACGCGCTTGCGATCTTCAATATCTAACTCGCGGTCCAGCAGCTGCTTGAGCGCGTCTCCCGCCATGCCGCGCGCATTCCAAATCATATAGAAAGAGATAAGCAGCGCGCCGATGGAGTCAGAACGCGTCCAGCCAAGGTGCCTTTCGAGCACCAAGGCAATCAGCACCGCGAGGTTAACCGCCACGTCGGTGACGTAGTGCGCACGGTCGGCGGCAATAGCGGTGGAGCCAGTACGCTTCACCACGTAGGTTTGCATCAATACCAGCCCGACGGCCGCGCAGCAGCTGCCGATAATCACCCAAATACCCAGCCCCAGCTGTGCCAGCGGCTGTGGATTAATGATGCGGCCGATAGACTCACCGCCGAGCACCAGACCCGCCGCGCCGAGCAGCAGAGCCTGCACGAAGGCGGCAACCGCCTCGGCTTTGCCATGGCCGTAGCGATGGCCTTTGTCCGCCGGTCGCCCGGCGTAGCGCACGCCAATCAGCGTCACCAGCGAGGCCAACACGTCAACTAAGCCATCCGCCGCCGAGGTTAACAGGGCAATCGAGCCGGTGGCGGCCCACGCCCACACTTTGATAAACACCAGCACCAGTGCGACGCACACGGAGATCAGCGAGGCCACGCGCGTTAGGCCACGGTAAGGGATTGGACGGCTCATTGAGCGCCCCGCAAGTTCATAAAATAGGAAGAATTAGTCACGCGCTGTTCCTGATACGGCGATTCCATAAAGTGAAAATACGCACAGATAAAATTAAAGCCAAGCCACGCATTATACATCTTCACGCGCTTTTTCGGAGCATACCTATAGTGTGGATCTTCGTGCTCTAACATAGGTAAGTTGACGGTTATTTACTTGCTTTTACATCAATACAATCTAGGGTAAAACGAGAATTGTTTCATTTAACGTTCGGCCCTAGCGCCGATAACCAGATGAGTATTATGACAACGAATAAAAATGACGCCAACCGTCCTGACGAATCATCGTCTCTAGACACCTCCAACGAACTCGACTCCAGCCAAGTTAAATCAGGCGAAGGTTACCGCTCACCCTCTTCCGACGAGGGTAAAAAGCAGGATAAAAAGTCGTCAGATGAAGAAGATAAGGGCGAAGATGAAGAAGGCGAAAAGCGCAAAGGCCCGGGCAAAAAGCCGCTAATTATTCTCGGCCTGGTGGTGATCATCATGGTGATTGTGGCGCTGGTGTGGTGGTTCATGACCAAGGACCAAATCAACACCGATGACGCTTTTACCGAAGGTGACGCTGTCACAATCGCCCCAAAAATCTCCGGTTACGTGACCAATCTGGCGGTCAAAGACAACCAGTTGGTGAAAAAAGGCCAGCTGTTAGTGCAGATTGACCCACGAGACGCCACGGCGCAGCGCGATCAGGCACAGGCCCAGCTGGGCGTTGCCGTCTCGCAACTGCATCAGGCTCAGGTGCAATATGACTTGTCCAAAGTGCAGTATCCGGCCCAGCTGGCGCAGGCTCAGGCGCAGCAGGCCCGCGCCGAAGCCAACTTGCTCAATGCCACCGCCGACTTCCGTCGTCAGCGCGGCGTCGACCCAAGAGCCACCTCGCAACAGAACATTGATACCGCCAGTGCACAATTGCGTTCCGCTAAGGCTGATTTAGAAAATGCCAAGGCGCAGGTGCAAGTCGCGGCGCAGGTTGAGTTGCAAATACGTCAGGCCGAAACCAACGTCGAAGCCCGTCAACAGCAGGTCGAACAGGCGAAAGCCCAGCTGGAAACCGCCAACCTCAACCTCTCCTACGCCGACGTGCGCGCGCCTTATGACGGTTACGTCACCATGCGTAATGTGCAGTTAGGCACTCTGGTTCAGGCCGGTTCTTCGCTGTTCTCGATTGTTTCTCCAAATATCTGGATCGCCGCCAACTTCAAAGAGTCCCAGCTTGAGCGCATGCGCCCCGGCAACAAAGTGGTTATCAAGATTGATGCCTATCCGGATATCGAACTGCACGGCCACGTAGACAGCGTGCAGCAAGGCACCGGCTCGCGCTTCTCGGCCTTCCCGGCGGAAAACGCCACCGGCAACTATGTGAAAATTGTCCAGCGCGTGCCGGTGAAAATCGTCATCGACAGTGGTTTAGATCCAAAACAGCCATTGCCACTTGGCCTGTCAGTTGACCCAACGGTAACTGTGGAATGAGTGACGATCGCAGCGGCTGGAGACCCTCCAGTAACCCGTGGGCGGTTGCCGCCGTCGTGACCATCGCGGTGTTCATGGAAATTCTGGACACCACGATTGTCAACGTGGCACTGCCCCACGTCGCCGGCTCCCTCTCCTCCAGTTACGACGAGTCCACCTGGGTGCTCACCTCGTATCTGGTGGCGAACGGCATCGTGCTGCCAATCTCGGCGTTCCTTAGCCGGGTGTTGGGGCGCAAAAACTATTTCCTGATCTGTATCGCGATGTTCACCGTCTGCTCCTTCCTGTGCGGCATCGCCACCGAGCTGTGGCAGATGATCCTGTTCCGCATTTTGCAGGGCTTCTTTGGCGGCGGCCTCCAGCCGATTCAGCAATCCGTGCTGCTCGACTACTTCGCGCCGAAAGATCGCGGCAAAGCTTTTGGCCTGTCATCCATCGCCATTATCGTGGCCCCGGTAGTCGGCCCAACGCTAGGTGGCTATATCACCGATAACGTCAGCTGGCGCTGGATTTTCTTCATCAACATTCCGGTGGGGATCATCGCCCTGCTGGCTATTTACCAGCTGTTGGAAGACCCGCCGTGGGAGCGCAAAGCCAAAGGCAAGTTGAGTATCGACTATATCGGTATCGGGCTGATTGCCCTTGGGCTGGGCTGTTTGCAGGTAATGATGGACCGAGGCGAGGACGACAACTGGTTCAACTCGGCCTTTATCGTCACCTTTGCGGTTCTGGCGGCAATTGGCATTGTCGGCGCAATCTACTGGCTGCTCTACGCTAAGAAACCGGTGGTTAACCTGCGCTGCCTGAAAGATCGCAACTTTGCCGTCTCCAGCCTGCTGATGGCCGGGATGGCGATGATTCTTTATGGCAGCTCGGTGGTGATTCCTCAGCTGGCCCAGCAGCAGTTGGGCTATACCGCGACCTTATCCGGGCTGGTGATGTCGCCGGGGGCGATTCTGATTGTACTGTCGATCCCGCTGGTACTGAAGCTGATGCCGATTGTGCAGACGCGCTACATCATCGCCTTTGGCTTCTTCCTGCTGGGAGCTTCCTTCCTCTATTCCGGCAGCCTGACGCCAAACGTCGATTTCGAAACGCTGGTGATGTACCGCAGCGCCCAGTCTCTCGGCCTCGGTTTCCTGTTTGTGCCGCTGACCACCATCGCGTTTGTGACCATACCTCAACGCCTGAACGCCGACGCCTCGGCGCTGTTCACCATGTTCCGTAACGTGGCAGGGTCGATTGGTATTTCACTGGCGACCGCGGGCGTGACCGAGCGAACTCAGGCACACAGCGCCCATATGGTGCATAACATGACGCCGCTGAATGAGCAGTTCAATCAGGCCGTGAGCCGCAGTGCCGCCGCCATTCGCGACTTCGCCCACGTGGTTGGCGACCCGATGCAGCTCGCCAGCGCGCGCATGTATCAGGAGATGATTTCCCAGTCGCGCATTCTGGCTTACATCGACGTGTTCAGCTATTGCGCCATTGTTGCCGCTATTTTGATCCCCTTCTGTTTTCTGCTTTCGCCAGTTAAGAGCGAAGGCAATGCCGGAGCACACTGATAAAAATGAAAACTCTGACATTTACGCTTTCCGCGCTGGCTTTGGCTCTGACCGGCTGTTCTGTCGGGCCGGACTACCAGCAGCCGAAGCCTAAAACCCCTGCGGCTTACAACGACATGAGCCGCCCGCAGGCCAAAGAGGGAGCCTCTATCGCCTTGCCTTCGGAGCCAAATCCGGTGTGGTGGAAAGCCTTCAAAGATCCGCAGCTTGATAGCCTGATTGACCGCGCCATTGCCGGGAATATTTCCCTCCAGCAGGCGGTGCTGCGCATCGCCGGCGCCCGCGAGCAGGTGACGCAGGCGCGCGGCGCGTGGATGCCGTCGGTGCAGGCCAACACCAAATTTACTCGCCAGCAGCTTGGGTTGAAGGGTGAGCTCGAGTCTTCTGGACTTGCCGATCAGGCGCAGAATCTCAGCCCTGAGGCGTCCAGCGCCATCGACGCCGCTACCGGCCCAGTGAACCTATACCAAGGCAGCTTTGATGCCAGTTGGGAGCTGGACTTGTTCGGCGGCACCCGTCGGCAGGTGGAAGCCGCCAATGCGCAGAAACAGTCTTCTATCGAGCAGCGCAATGACGCATTAGTCTCTCTGCAAGCCGAAGTGGCTCGCGCCTACCTACAGCTGCGCGGCGCGCAGAGCATCACGGCGGCGATTCAAACCCAGATAGACGTCGCCCAGCAAACCTTAGAACTGACCCAGAGCCAGCAGAAGAACGGCCTTGCGCCACAGCTGGATGTGGAAAACGCCCGCGCCCAGCTTGGCTCGCTGCGCGCCCAATTGCCGCAGTATCAGGCGCAGGAGCGTCAGGCGATGAACGGGCTGGCGGTGCTGCTTGGACAGGCGCCGGGCACCCTCGACGGCGAGCTGACCAATGTGAAACCTATGCCCGCCCTACCTGCCGCCGTGCCGGTGGGCGTGCCGTCACAGCTGGCGCGTCGCCGCCCGGACGTGCGTAAAGCCGAGGCCGACCTGCACGCCGCGACGGCCAACATCGGCGTGTCCGTCGCCCAGATGTTCCCAAGCATCTCCCTGACCGGCCAGTTCGGCATGCGTAACAGCGACGCCAGCTATCTGGACAACTGGAGTAGCAACTTCTACTCCTTCGGCCCGTCCGTCACCCTGCCTATTTTCCAGGGCGGCCGTCTGGTTTCCAGTGTGCACCTGTCGCGCGCGCAGCAGGCTAACGCCGCGCTGAACTATCGCCAGACGGTGCTCACCGCGCTGCAAGATGTCGACAACGCGCTGGTCAACTATCGCACCGATCAGGACCGGGTCACCGGGCTGGATCAAACCACCGAGGCGCTGCAAACCTCATTCGAACTGGCGACCGACAGCTACAGCAAAGGGCTATCCTCCTTCATCAACGTGCTCGACGCCCAACGCCAACTGGCGCAGGCTAAGCAGCAGTCTGCCGCCGCGCGCGTGCAGACCAGTACCGACTTAGTCTCTTTATATAAAGCCCTTGGCGGCGGCTGGGAGCCGTATCAGAATGTGAAACTCCCGACCTACACCGTTTTCGGCCCGGCCGAAACCACCGATGTACGCGTCCAGACCACGTCTGAGGAAGCAGCGAAATGAATGCCATCACCAAAGAAGAGAAGAAGCCGAGTTGTGATTCCGTCGTTAACAGCGTGGCTTATCGTGAAGGTAAGCGGCTGCAAGATGTGACCACCGAAGATATCAGCGAGGTGCTGAAAGAGCCGGACACCTTCGTCTGGCTGGGCTTGTGGCAGCCCGAAGACAGCCTGATGCGCACCATTCAGGAGGAGTTCGGCCTGCACGATTTGGCCATTGAAGATGCCCTCACCGCCCATCAGCGCCCGAAAATCGAGCAGTACGGCGAGTCGCTGTTTATCGTCATTCACACCGCCCAGTTGGTCGATGGCAAGATTGAATATGGCGAAACGCACCTGTTTCTGGGCAAAAACTTTTTGATCACCGTGCGCCACGGCGCGTCGTCGAGCTATAAGCAGATCCGCGCCCACGCCGAAGAGTGCCCGGACATGCTGGCCAAAGGCCCAGGCTACGCGCTGTACTGCGTGCTCGACATGGTGGTGGATAACTATTTGGCGATTGTCAGCGAGTACACCAAGCAGTTCGACCATATTGAGCAGAAGATGTTTAAGTCGGACTTTGACCAGAACGCAGTGCAGGACGTGTATAAACTGCGCCGCGAGCTGCTCTCGCTGCGCAACGCCGCCGTCCCTGCCGAAGATATTTGTAATCAGCTCAGCCACCATTTCGAAGATCTGATCCCTAAGGGCCTGCGCGCCTATATCCGTGACGTGCAGGACCACGCCCATCAGGTGATCACCGTCACCGACGACATGCGCGAGATGCTGGCCAACGCCATGCACGTCAACCTCGCACTGGTGTCCGTGCATCAAAACGAAGTGGTCCAACGCCTCGCTGGCTGGGGTGCGATCCTCGCCATTCCCACCGTGGTATTTAGCCTGTACGGCATGAACTTCAAAAACATGCCCGAACTGGAAGACTGGTGGGGGTATCCGCTGACGCTGGGAATAACCGTGGTGGGATGTGGGTTGCTTTACTGGCGGTTGAAGAAAGCGGGCTGGCTTTAGGGCAGCTTTAAAACATTGGTTTGCCACCCAAACTGGCCTTAAGGTCCAAACCGTGCGCTGCCGCCACACCGGCCTCAAGGGGCGCCTATCGCCGCACCCCTTGAGAATCCCCGGCTCTTTACTGCGCGCTTCGCTCGTTGGGCGGACGTGTTTCAGGTACACCTGTTCCTCACCGCAAAATGTCGCCGCTTAGGCGGTGCCTTCGCCACGGGATTCGAGCCATGGGTCTCGAACCTCTCGCTCAGCGCCATTTTTGACTGCGGTTTTGAGGCATTTCAACCGAGCCGTTTCATGGTTTTTGACCTGCTCCCTCCCCTATTTAGGGGAGGGTTGGGGTAGGGTATTTCTCACATAAGCCACTGATTTTTCTGCAATACCCCCTCCCAACCTCCCCCTTACCAGGGGGAGGAGCAAAGCAAACCCAAAACCCAATGGAACGGTTCGGTGTAAATGCCTGTAGGCCGCGTTCAGAAGTGACGCCGAGGGAGTGGTTCGAGACCAAAGGCTCGAGCCGAGCGAAGCGAGACAGCGTTGCAAAGCAACGACCCGAAGGGCGAGGCCAGAGGCCGAGTAATCCCGAACAGAGGGAACCGCCTAAGCGGCGGCACTTCGCGGCGAACACCGTGGCCGCTGGAACACGTCCATTCCAACCCTGCGAAGCCTCGATCTCACAGCAATAAAAAACGCAGGGTTCCAAGGGAGGCGCGTTTACGCCTCCCTTGGTCGGTGTGGGCCGACGCCCACGGTTTTGAATTTGAATTTGAATTTGAAGTTAGCAGGTTTGGGCGGCAGGCCCAAGGTCTAGGCCTGCCGCCGAGGCAAAAACATCACCGTTTTTCGACCGGTTGCTCCAACACCATGGTCTGCGTCTGACTCAGACTAATATCCGCATTGCGCAGTGCCTTGAGGATCTCATACAGCAGGTCACTCTTGGTGCCACTGACCATGCGCGGGCTGGCGACGTAGCCGGTGACGCTCAGCACAATGCCATTTGGGCCTAACTCTTTGAAACTGACAGAAGGCGCAGGCGTCTCGAGAATCGACTCGTGCAACTCATAGCACTCTAACAGCAGCGAACGCACCTGCTCTGGGTCGATGTCCAGCGGGAAGGTCAGTGCGATAGTTGCTACACCCTGCGCATTGCCCATGGTGGCGTTACGTACGTTTTGCGAGATGAACTGTGAGTTCGGTACAATCACCGTCGAACGGTCGCTCAGTTGGATCTCAGTCGCGCGCACGTTGATGCGACGAATATCCCCCTCAACGCCGCTGATAGTCACCAAGTCCCCTACTTTCACCGGGCGCTCGGTCAGCAAAATCAAACCGGAGATAAAGTTCTTCACGATCTCCTGCAAGCCAAAACCGATACCTACCGACAGCGCGCTGACAATCCATGCCAGACGGTTCCACTCGATACCCAGCGTGGAAAGCGTCAGCAGGATGATCAGCACATAACCGACGTTGGTGAACAGCGTCACCAGCGAGGCGCGCATGCCGCGATCCATGGCGGTTTTGGGCAGGAAGTCGTTATCCAGCCAGCGTTTGGCCGAACGCAGAACATACAGACCAATCGCCAGACACAGGAAGGCGTTAACGGCGTGAGCTGGAATGATATTCATCCCTTCCAGCCCTTTTCCACCCCAGATATCCACCACTTTGCTGAGCAGCTCAATCGGCGTGGTAGTCCCGAAGGTGCCATTGAGCAGCGCCACGGCCGCGAACAGAATCAGCAGGGTCTTACCGACGGCGGCGAACAGCGTGGCGGCCAGCGACAGATGGCGCTCATTGAGGCTCAAGCTGCTTTTAAGCAACTTGCCGCTGGTGGTGGTGGGTGAGAAGAAGCTCTCGCTGAAATCCACCACCAGATGAATCATCAAGTACAGGCAGGTCAGAACCAAGCCCACCCACACCAGTTCATAGGTCAGGAAGCGGGCCAGCGGGATATAACCAATCAGCAGCGCCACGGTGATGGCAATAGCGGTAATGCTGATAGCCAAGTGAATCAAACCGGCCAGCGTCGAACGGGCTTCGGGCTGCTCCCCGCGTGCCAGCAGGCGGCGGCGCACACGGTTTACGCGCATCGGCGCAATCAGACAGCTTACCGCCACCAGTAATGCAGAAAGGCCATTGCCGAATAGCGTGGCAGAGACGCTGGCCCCCACCAGATTATTCAGCTCTTCCACCACGCCAAAAATCAGGATGAAGGCACTCAGCATCAACGGGAAGGAGGCCAAGGTTTTGGCGATAGGATCCGCCAGCCCCGGCAGACGCCACGAAGGATGCTTGTTCGACAGCAGCGCCGAACCTAAACCGGCCACCAGCGCAGAGAAGACCGTGAGGCCAATCAGTGAGTTAGCAAACTCAAGCAGCGCTTCTGAGGTATCCGGCAGGCGCACGAAGAACTGGCAGAAAAAACTCACGCTCAACCATTGGGTGAATACAATCACTAGCGTCGCAATGGTCGCCAGCAGGCTGCGGCGCAGACGACCGCCGGGCAGCCAGCGCTGGAGGATCCAGTTCAACGGTTTGTCCAGCAGACGCCGCCCCAACAGGCCAATGGCTAATGCCAGCAGCAGGTAAAGCGCCGACCCCACGCGGAATTCAGGCTGCCATGCCTGATCCCAGGCGCTGCTAATTTGTGAACCGAAATCGGCGAAACGCGCGCGGTCGTTATCCTGCGGCTCAAACAGCGCCATCCAGAAATTCTTGCCCAGAATACTGCCTGAGTTAAGGGCAATCTGGGTTTTTAGGGTGTCGCGTCGCAGCCCGCCAATTTGGGTAGAGAGGTTCTGCGCGCCGGTGCGAATCGCCGTGGCTTGTTCATTTTGCGCATCGAGCTGAGTTTTGCTGGTATTAAGCTTATTGCGCTGGCGCACCACTTCGGCCGTTTCAGGCAATGCCCCCGCCGCAGGAGCCGGGCCGAGGACGTCAAGCTGGGCCTGCACCTGAGCACGCATAGGCCCCAGTGCCGCAATCAGCTTGTCGGTGTCATCCAGAATCTTCAGCGTATCGTCGTTTAAGCCGTTGAGCTTCTTTTCAGTTTTCGCCGACGAAACTTGTTGTTTAGTGGTATCAAGGCGTTTTTGCAGCGCGGTCAGCGTGGCGGGTACGTTGATTTTTACCGGCTCAGGAGTCGCGTTGGCATCGCCCGCAGGGGCGTTGGTCTGGGCCGAGTCATTGTTAGTGGCAGCCCATGTCGCCATTGGCGCCATAAACAGTGTGGCTAAGAGTGCCCACACCACGGGCGCTTTAAAGAATTTATGCATAAAGGAATCTATCCGACACTCGGGGGAATTATTATTTTTCAGAATGATGATAATAGCGATTATTGGTGCGGAAAATATCAGGTTTTTTCTGGATCGCAACGGGAAGGAAGAAAAATCACCCAGAATGGCAAAAAGAGCTGCCTCCAGCGGTTTGCTACGCCAGAGGCAGAGAGCGTTCAGATCACCCCTGCTTGCCCAGCATCAGGCGCAGCAGGCCGATAGCGTCAGCCTGCGGCAGGGCCAAAATATTGGAGTACAGGCTGATGGAAATGTCACACACCTTGGCACGGTCGACGGTCGCCGCGCCTAAATCATTAAACATCTGCAACTGGTCGCCGTAATCCTGATGCAACTTCTCCCTCACCGGCACCATCAGCGCCTGAGCTTTCTCGGCACTGAGGGTAGTAGGCTGAGTTTTCTGCTCGCGGCCGCTGGCTTGCAGCAGGTCGTTCATGGTGTCGAGGTCTTTTTTGAACAACTCCGGCGACAGCACCTGCGCCGTGTTCACCCCGCCGCTGATGTGCGGATACAAGAACTTAAAGCAGGTGCCGTCATGGCGCGCCTGTAGCTCCTGCATCTCTTGCAGACTGACACGCATCGCCGCCAGCACGTTGGCATCGGGGGCGGTGTTCATACGCTGAGAAATTAAGGCCGACACCATAGGCTTGACGGTATCAATCGCCTCTTGCTGGGTCTTCCCCTCTTCCCTCAGGCGCAGAATGTTACTGCGGATCTGCTGATACAGCTCTGGCTCTTGTTCATTGATGGTCTTGAAAATAGGCAATTCGGCCAGCGCGTGGTCAATCTCCGCCGTCTGGCTGGAAGCCTGTATACGCGGTTTAATCAGCCCCGCGTAGAGGGCGTTGCCGCCAACCACCAGCACCAAAAACAGGATCACCGCGGGAGTTTTAGCCAGCTTGCCTTTCTTGTGCAGCATGGCGAGGATCGCGGCAATCACTACCCCGCTCACTCCCCACACCATCACCTCATTCCAGTTCATCAACGATTTCCTTTTTTTGGTCTATTTGCGCCACGGCGTCGCGGCTGGCGTCTGCTCTGGCTTCGCCATGTAATTCGCTCAATTTGCCCGCGCGCATTTCTAACAGGCGATCGGCATGCTCAAAATAGTGGTCGTCATGGCTAATAGCCAGCACGGTTTTACCCATGTCGCGCAGGAACGGCAGCAGCTCACGATAGAAAGTCCGGCGGAACTGCGGGTCTTGGTCCGCCGCCCATTCGTCGAGCAGCAAGAAGTGGCGCCCCTCACAGGCCGCCAGCAGCAGCGCAACGCGTTTACGCTGTCCCTGAGACAGCTGCAAATTTGTGACTCTGTCGCCGTCAAATTGTAGCTTCTCTTTCATATTCAGGCGCTGCAACCACACTTCCACCAGCTCGGGAGCGGGTGTCTGGCCCTCAGCGGCCATCAGGCGACCAAACAGGTGGAAATCGGTAAATACGGCGGAAAACAGCTGACGGTATTGCTCCGGCTCACTGACTGGCACACCGTCAAGCAGGATTTGCCCCGAGCGCGGCTGATACAGCCCGGTCAGCAGCATCGCCATGGTCGATTTCCCGCTGCCGTTGCCGCCAATCAGGAACACCAGCTCTCCGCGCTTGATGGTCAAGTTCAGCGGGCCGACGCCAAAACCAGCATCCTGCTCTTTCTCGCCATAGCTGAAGGTCAGGTCGCGCAGCTCCAGCGTCTGCCAGCTCTGCGTTTTAGGGGCTACGGCAAATTCGGGCTGATACGGAGTAAGGCGCAGGCCGTTGAGCTTGCGGAATGCCACCTGCGCGCTGAGTAAAGTCGGCAGCGCCCCCACCGCTTGCAGCAGCGGCGTGCGCAGGAACAGCAGCGTCAGGGAGTAAGTGGCGGCGACGTTGGTATCAGACCAGCCCAGCGTATTGGCCATAAAGAACACCAGCCCAATTGCGCCGAGCATCATGATGTTCGACCAGTTGACCGCGCTGAGGTGGAAGGTGTCGGCGCGAACAATGTGGTGGCGGTAGCTGGTTGCGTCCTGCACATACTCCTCGTCATACAGCTTGCGGGCGCGTTCGCGATTCAGCGCCAACTCTTTACGGCCGTCGATCACCATCTGGTAATCTTTTTGCAGGCGATCTTCCGCTTCGCGCACGTGATTCAAATGGCGGTAAACCCGCGACACCAGTGAGAAACCAACCAGAATGGTCACCACCAGCCACGCCACGGTAACTAGCAGCATTTTCGGCGACAGAAACGCCAGATAGGCGGCGCAGCCGAGAGTCAGAATAATGCCCTGTACCAGCTCCGGCAGGCGTACAAAGGCCAGCGTAATGGCGCGAATATCGCTACTCAGGCTGGCTAACAGCTGCGCGTTGCCAATCTGCTCAATGCGCTCGATGTCAGTATCCAGAATGCGTTTGATAAATTGCCCGCGCAGGCGGTAGATAAAGTGGTGGCCGAGGGTGGTGAGTGCCAGCTGGGAGCCGAGCGTCACCACCATCAATAACAGTAAGAAACCGAGGAATTCCGGCAGCACGGCAAGAGAGGCTTCGGTGGTTTCAATCAGTTTCAGATTGATAAAGGCAATCAGGCCAATCCCTAGCGCCGCACTGGCCAGGCTCAGAGCCATCACTGCCAGAAAAGGCCAGCGATACTGCTTAAACACTACGCGTAACAACTCCATAAAATCTCGATTCCCAGAAAGTCGACAAATACAGCAAAGATATGAATAGCTGGGCAGTTTAATCAGCGGTGAATCGATATCAAGAATAATTCTCATTATTCCAGCAAGCCTCGAAGAAAAAGAAAAAAGCTGACAGCCCTGCGCGCAGTTCCTAAACTTCTGTAATGGATAAAGAACATGAACTTCGCCGAAGTAAACGTAATGCGCTGGGGTTGCTGCTGACGGCCGCCGCCCTGTTTGTTGTCACCCTCTTTTTGCCGCCTAATTTTTGGATTCTGGGGCTGAAGGCCATTTCCGAGGCGGCGATGGTCGGCGCGCTGGCCGACTGGTTTGCCGTGGTGGCGCTGTTTCGCCGCGTGCCGGTGCCTTTTATTGCCGGACACACGGCGATCATTCCCAAGAATAAAGACAAAATCGCCGACAATCTGGCAATTTTCGTGCAAGAGAAGTTTTTGGCACCGGACTCGATTGTCGAGCTGATCCGCAAGCACGATCCGGCGCGGATGATTTCTGACTGGCTGAATGCCCCGGACAACGCCCCGCGCTTCGCCCATTATCTGGTGAAAATGATGCGCGGTTTTCTCGAGTTCACCGACGACCAGCGTATCGCCCAATTGATAAAACGCGCGCTGTTTCGGGTGATCGACAAAATCGACCTGTCGCAGTCGGTGGCGACGATTTTAGAGAGCCTGACCAAAGACGGGCGGCATCAGGCCTTGCTGGATCAGGCGATGGATCAGCTGGAAGCCCTGCTCGCCAAGGAGAGCACGCGCAGCTTTATCTCCACCCAAATCGTCAACTGGATGAAGCGCGAACACCCGCTGACCGCCAAGCTACTGCCTACCGGCTGGCTGGGGCGCAACGGCGCGGATATGGTGTCGAACGCCGTTAACTCGGTACTGGATGATATGGGCAATGACCAGAGCCACGCGTTCCGCAAAGGCTTTGACCGTTCGGTGCAGAAATTCATCTGGACGCTGCAAACCGACCCCGCCGCCGCGCAAAAAGCTGAAGAGATTAAGCAGTATTTGAAGAATGACGAAAAACTGAATGATTACGTCATGCAGCTGTGGAGCGACATGCGCGGCTGGCTCAGAGAGGATTTAGACAGCCCAAACTCGCGGGTGCGGCTGAAAATTACCGAGTCGGGACAGTGGTTGGGGCAGGCTTTGGAGCAGGATGAAAAGCTGCGCGACTCGCTGAATCTGCAGATGGAAACCGTGGCGGCGCGCATGGCGCCTGACTTCGCAGAGTTTCTTACTCGCCATATCAGTGACACTGTGAAAAGTTGGGATGCGCGGGATATGTCGCGGCAGATTGAGCTGAATATCGGCAAGGATTTACAGTTTATTCGCATCAACGGCACGCTGGTTGGCGCCTTTATCGGGCTGATACTTTACCTGCTGTCGCAGTTGCCGCTGGTGATGCCGTGGGTGCTGGCGAGGTTGTAAAAACTCCCCCTGAACAGGGGGAGTGAGCCGATTTATTTCACGGTTTTGCTGAAGGCGTCCACTGCCAGAATGGCGTTTGCCACATCTTCCGCCGACAGATTACGATTCAGGTTGCCGAGGGTATCGCCCTCGCCTCCTGCCAGCTTGCCGACTTTCACCAGATTCTCGTAAGACTCTTTTTCAAGGTGCATCTCTTTGAGCGTGGTCGGCATGTTGATGGAGCGATAGAAGCGAATATAGCGGGCAATCTCTTCATCCGGGCGCTGCTCCAGCACCATCTGAGTCAGGGTGCCGTAGGCCACTTTCTCGCCGTGGGTCAGGTGGTGAATGTCGCCAGAAACGGCGGTAAAGCCGTTGTGAATGGCGTGAGCCCCCGCCAGCCCGGCGTTTTCAAAACCAAGCCCGGACAGCAAGGTGTTGGCCTCAACCACGGCCTCCACCGCCGGTGTCACCAGCTTCTGCTCGACGGCGGTATAGGCGCTGTAGCCATAGGTCAACAGCGTCTTCTCGCAGGCTTCGGCAATCGCCATACCGGCAATAGTCGGGTCGCCCCCCACCATCGAATGGGAGTGGGAACGCAGCACCGCCTGCGCCTCGACGAAGGTCGCCAGGCCGTCGGCAATGCCCGATGCGAACAGGCGTACCGGGGCCTGAGCGCAAACTTGGGTATCCACCAGCACCAGGTCAGGGTTCTTATTGTAGAAACGGTAGGTGTCGAACACGCCTTCATCGGTGTAGATCACCGACAGTGCGCTACACGGCGCATCGGTAGAAGCCACCGTCGGCACAATCACCACGTTTTGCTTTAACTCATCGGCAATGGCTTTGACCGTGTCCAGCGTTTTACCGCCGCCCAGCCCGACCACCACCTGAGTGCCCGCTTTACGCGCAATGGCGGTCAGCCGGCTGATTTCATTCGCCGAAGCTTCGCCATTAAATTTTTCGAAGTGAAATTCGACTTCGGCCTGCTTCAACGAGCTTTTAACGCGCTCGCCTATCAGTCCCCAAACCAGATCATCAGCTATCAGGAAGGATTTTCCGCCCAGCGCCGGAAGATAGCCGCCGAGTTCGTCCAGTACGCCACTGCCTTGTACGTATTTTCGAGGTGAAGAGAAGATAAATTTACTCATGATAAAAACCTCTTTCCATTGAAAAACCTACCCTGAGCCTAGCCTGTTCTGCGCCAAAGTCACATTATTAAATCTAATAATGATCGCATGGGAAGCTAAGAATTTAAGGCAGAAAACGAGGTCTTTTTTGCACACGGGAAATAGGGTCGCTTCAACTGTTTTTATAAAGTTTCAACTATCGAATCCATCAATTAAAGCGGCTTTCACTTATCAATGGATGCCGTAGAATGCATCGCATTGGCAGCACGATGTAAGCAGTTGCACAAGGTCAGCTCGCTGTTAGCCATCCTGTTTAACTTTTCATTTTAAATTTAATAAATTCCGAATTAGCTGGCGCGCCAATCAATAAACAGCGCCAAATATGCAGGGATTGGGGGATAACATGTATAACTTCCAGCGCTACCAGGCTAAAGAATTGGCTCTCGCTTATATGAGCGGCAAATCACACGATTTCTCGCCACAAGAATTTTTGCAGCAAGTGAAAAAGATGGAGAAATCCTTCGATAGCCTGCTGAGAACCGGCCAAGAACCTTCCCAAAGAGAAGTTCTGGTAAAAGCGTTCTAAGAATCATTGCGTGGGTCTCCTGTGTCGGGTAACCAGCAAGATAAGCTTCTGATTCACCTGCGAATATAGAAGTAAAAAAATAGAAGTAAAAAAAGCCCCGCTCGCAAGAGACGGGGCTTTCTCATTTCTGCATCGCCAGCAGATTAGCTCATCTGGCGGTCATCAATGTACTTACGCTTATCCGGGGCCGGTGGGAAATACTGGTAAAGCCAGGTTTCTGACAGCGCGGTATTACCCGAGCGCAGGAACATGCGCAGCTCGACCGGCGCGACAGAATCGCTGTCCGGGTACCAGTCGAACAGGATGCGATAACCATCGAACGGCTGCACGTACAGGATTTCAATGTTTTTAATCTTACCGGCAGAAACATTAATCACCGGCTCGATGCCTTTATCGGCGTAGGATTTCAGTTCGCCGCCGATGAAATCGACCGCGAAGCGGCGCGCCCAGACGTTAGGATAATGTTCGCCCGGCGCCCAACCCTCAGGGAAGCCGCCCATGCCGGTGCGGGTTGCCAGCACGTTGGACAGCGGGCTGCGCTCTGGCGGCTCGCTGCTCCAGTAAAGCTTGTAGCTGAAGGTGAAATTGTCCCCAGCCTTGACCGGCTTCTCCGGCTGCCAGAAGCAGACGATGTTATCCAGCGTCTCGCCGGTGGTTGGGATCTCCAGCAGGTTAATCGCCCCTTTCCCCCAGTCGCCGACCGGCTCCACCCACAGGCTCGGGCGCTTGTTGTACCAGCCAATCACGTCCTGATAATTGTTGAAGTCGTGGTCGAGCTGTAACAGGCCAAAGCCTTTCGGGTTTTCATCGGCAAAGGCGTTGAACTGCAACTTTTGCGGGTTATTCAGCGGGCGGCAAACCCATTCGCCGTTGCCGCGCCACATGGCCAGGCGATCCGAGTCATGAATTTGCGGGTGAATGGTGTCGCAGCGTCCGCGCTCGCTGGTACCGCAGCTGTACATGCTGGTCATTGGCGAGATGCCGAGCTGCTTGATGTCCTGACGCGCATTGAGGTGCTTTTCGATTTCCATCACTACGCGCGTTGGCTCGCAGTGAATGATGAAACGGTAAGCGCCGGTGACGCTTGGGCCATCCAACAGGGCGTAAACTGTGAAGGTGGTGTCGCCAGATTTTGGCGTTTCAAACCAGAACGCGGTGAAGTCCGGGAACTCTTCCGGCTGGCCGACGAAGGTGTCGACGGCCACGCCACGGGCAGATAAGCCATACTGATAAGTGTCATCCACGGCGCGGAAATAGCTCGCACCCAGGAAAGAAACCACGTCACGGCGGGTCAGTTCAGGGGCTTTGTTGACTTTGAAACCGGCGAACCCGAGGTTGGTAATGCCCTCCAGCTGCTTGGTGTCGACCCCGGCATTGTGATACTGGAACAATTCAGGGCGGAAGTGGATCTCACGCGCCTGTTTTTTGTCGGCATCAACGGAATACATCTGCACGCGGCGCTTAAAGCCCATGCCGACGTGGAACAGCTCGACGTCCAGCTGGCGGTTTGGCAGGTCATGCCACAGGGAGTGGGCGTGATCATATTCAATGGCGTTGTACGCCTGCGGTGTTAGCTCTGCCAGCGTTTTAGGCAGAGGCTGCGGCGCGCCACCGTAGGGCTTCGACGCCAGGGAGCTGGCCATCTTTTGCAACACGGAGAAGTCAAAAGACGTTGCACCACCGTCTGCAACATTCCCCTGCGCTGCCTCAGCAGATCGCGTGAACACTGATGCCATTGCTGGCACCCCGCAGTAGGCGGCAAACGCCATTGACGCTTTAATAAATGCTCTTCGTTCCATGCCAGAGGGTTTCCTGTGCCGGGCAAGTCAAGTTATCCGCAACGCCGTAGCGCCGAAAGGCATGTTGCCGAAAGTGGCACACAAGGGCATCTGCGGGATGTAAAAATACGACCCTAAGGCTAACGTAAAATTCCCATGGCGAGTACCACAAAATTGAATGCTTTCAGCTAAAAATAGCTTGCACAGAACGCGGGCTTACGGCATGCCAAAGCTCCGGCATACGGGGGATGAGCGATAATTTAACCATTTTGATATCGCTAAAGAAACGGCCGATTAAGAGCGCTCATAAAAGCAGCAAAAAACCGTTTTTTAAGAGGATTCCGTGACCACCCAAGTTAACAAAACGTTATGAATTAATGAATTATTGTTTAAAGCTCAAGCCGAAACGCCGCTTTGCGATATTGCAGCGGGGTGCGGCCAATCAACTTACGAAAACAGGTAATAAAATAGGGCGTATCGGCAAACCCGCACTGACTCGCCACCTCTTCTATCCGCATATCGGTGGAGCGCAGCAGCTCACAGGCGCGTTTGATGCGCCGCGTCGCCAAATAGTCCACCACCGAGCCGCCCGTTTCTTGGCTAAAAACTCGCGAAATATAGCTTTGCGACAGTCCAATCGCCGTCGATAACTCGGCCAGCGAAAACTTCATCACGTAATTCTCTTCTATCCACTGCATCACTTTGGAGGCCGTGGTGCGGCTGACGGTTTTGCGCTTCACCTGCTGCTCGGGCATGAACTCCATCAGCTGCAATATCATCATGGCGATATCCTCCCACTGCGGCGTGGCGGCCAGCTGTAGCCGCTGGAAGCTTTCGAGAATGGTTTCGATATGCTCAGCATTGGCTGCTAAATCAAAGATATGCGCATCGCTCTCCGCGCCCCACAGGCGTGAGAAGTGCGCCCGGCGCTGGGGGAAACAGTGCAAAAAGCCGTCCAGCAGCAGGTGGTCAAGGTGCACCGTGGTGCGGACATAGTGGTTTTTCTCACTCTGCTCGACAAATACCTTGTGCAACTTAAAGGGCGGAAAGACAAACAGGCGGCCGGGGCGCAGCGTGTACTGTTGATTATCAACAATCACTATCCCGTACCCCTGACTGATAAACAGCATCTCTAAACATTGGTGCCAATGAAAATAATTGGCGCTGCCCCTGCTCATGCGATTAAACGAGATCTGCCGATCGTTTAATGCAATGCGTTCGAGAAAGTCGGTCACCGCCATAAAGCTCCCCCACCCGATGACAAGAAATTAAAACTTTTAAGCCACTTTTTATAATTTAGGCTCTTTTCTGCTCCAATCGGCAATAGCAATTTAAAAAAATGCACTGTTATGTGACCCGTATAACAATCGGGCAAAACAGATTCTCTATATTCCAATGGCAAGTTACACACTCGTTGCAGTTGATGAAACAGCGTAAAAATAGAATTGAAATAATGTTTCACATACTTAATGCCATTATTTGCTCAGCCCTTTCGAGGGAAGGAATATCGAATGAATCAGGTGAAAATCAAGAGTGATTACCCGCTACGCACTCGCCAACAGGTGAAAGATCTGGTGGGCGATATGCTGTCTGCCGTCGCGCCCTATACCGAAGAAGGCAAAAGCGGCATTGACCTCGGCCACTCCACCACCCATTACGGTAAAAAGATAGCGAAGATGGAAGCCCTGTCGCGCATGCTGTGGGGCATTTTCCCCCTGCTCGCTAATGGCGATGAGTGTGAAAACCTGTCGTTTTACCTCACGGCGATCCGCAACGGCACCAACCCCGAGCATGCCGAGTATTGGGGCGATATTCACGACTTTGACCAGCGCTGTGTGGAAATGGCGGCTTTTGGCGTCGGCCTGGCGCTGCTAGATAAAAGGTTGCTGGCCTATTTCAGTGACGCCGAGCAGCACAACCTGATTGACTGGCTTAACCAAGGCAAAGACGCCACCATCCCTAATAACAACTGGAATTACTTCCCCATCATGGTGCAGATGGGCTGCAAGCAGGCCGGTTTGCCGTGGGACCGCGAGGCGGTCGAGGCCCGTTTCTCGCTGATGGAGGCCTATTACCTCGGCGACGGCTGGTATTCCGACGGGCCGGGTCGCCCGCGCGACTACTATGTGTCGATGGCATTTCACTACTACGGCCTGCTGTACGCCAACTATATGGCGGATGTCGATGCCCAACGTTGTGCCCAATTGCGCCAGCGCGCGCAGCAGTTCGCCGGGGATTTCATCAGCCTGTTTTCCGCCGAAGGGGCCGCCGTGCCCTTTGGCCGCAGCATGACCTATCGCTTCGCCGAAGCCGCCTTCTGGAGCGCCGCCGCGTTTAGCGGGTTGGAGGTGTACTCCCCCGGCGTCATTAAAGGCATTGTCCTGCGCCACCTGCGCAGCTGGCTGAAACAGCCGATTTTTGACCGCGACGGCG
Source organism: Ewingella sp. AOP8-B2-18 (assembly GCF_052376015.1). Classification (NCBI taxonomy): domain Bacteria; kingdom Pseudomonadati; phylum Pseudomonadota; class Gammaproteobacteria; order Enterobacterales; family Yersiniaceae; genus Ewingella; species Ewingella sp. AOP8-B2-18. Next base: position 724,634 of record NZ_JBQSVB010000001.1, on the reverse strand, counting down.
TGCTGAGCATTGGCTATCACACGCCGAATCTGGTGATGGCCGAGGATTACAACGCGCCCGGCTCGCCTTACTGGGCCTGCAAGCTGTTTCTGGTGCTGGCATTGCCCGAGAACCATGCTTTCTGGCAGGCGCAAGAGCTGCCCTTGCCCCGCCTCAACAGCCCGCACTGCATTCCTCACGCCAGCCAGATCCTGCTGCGCGACGCGGCGCAACGGCACGTGATAATGCTGACATCAGGCCAGCTGGAGCTGAATAACTTCGTCAATACCGAGGCGAAATACACCAAGTTTGCCTACTCCAGCCAGTTTGGTTTCACCCTCGACCGCGGCCGGTTTGGCCTCAACCACGCGGCCTGCGACTCCATGCTGGTGCTGTCAGAAGGCGATGGCTACTACCGTGGACGCCGTGGCTGCGAAGAGACAGTGACGCGCCAAGAGGTGATTTATTCGCGCTGGAAACCCTGGCACGACGTGGAAGTGAAAACCTGGCTGTTCCCCTGCGGCGAGGGCCATCTGCGTTTGCACCATCTGACCAGCGCCCGCGCACTCGACGCCGTCGAAGGCGGCTTCGCGGTGATCCATGACCGCCAGACGCAGGTGCAACTAGATGAAAATAGCTCCTCGAGCCGGATAGTCGCCTGCAACGGCTACAGCCACATCGCCGACGTCGGCGAGGCCACCCCGCGCGAGGCGGCAAGCGTGGTAACGCCGCCCAACAGCAGCATTATGTTCGCCGAAACGGCGGCTATTCCGCTGCTCAAAACCGCCCTTTCCCCCGGCTCGCACTGGCTGATGTCCGCCGTGTTTGCCTCTGCCGATATATCAGCTATGCCAAAAATCCTACCCCGCGTAATTCGCGGTGAAAGCGAGATTGAGATCCACTATCAGGGCCGTCACTGGACCGTCATCCTTTAATTATTCGGTTGTCAGGAGTCAGTATGAAAACAATAAAAACAGCCAGTAAGTCTGCTTATTACAAAATGAGCAGTTTCATCTTCCTCTATTTCTTCACCTGGTCTTCCAGCTTCGGCTTATATGCGTTATGGCTGGGACAAAAGGCCGGATTAGACAGTATGGATATCGGCGCGGTATTTGCGATTAACGGCGTTTTCGCCGTGGTCATGAAACCGGTCTATGGCTATATCATGGATAAAATAGGCATGAGTAAAAGCCTGCTTTATTTCGTGGTGATCGTCTCCGCCATGATGGCCCCCTTCTTTATTTATGTTTACCAGCCCCTGCTGGAAACCCATTTAATGATCGGCATTATTATCGGCGCGCTCTATTTAAGCCTGGGCTGGTACGCGGGCGTCGCGGCGTCGGAATCCTATGCCGATCGCTTTAGCCGCCTATACAGCATGGAGTTCGGCCAGATTCGCATGTGGGGCTCGCTCGGCTGGGCGGTGGCGGCGTCGTTTTCCGGCCTGCTGTTTAACCTCTCTCCGGCGTGGAACTTCAGTCTGAGTAGCCTGAGTTCGCTGCTGATGCTCGGCGTGCTGCTGTCGCTAAAAATTGGCGAAGCCGAAATGCGCAATAACAATGTGATTTCGCAAGACAAAATTGTTTTTAGCGATGTCATTCTGCTGCTGAAGAATCGCAAATTCTGGATGTTTTCCCTGTACGTCGCCGGTGTTGCCTGGGTGATGTTTGTCGCCGAACAGCAGTTTTCGCGCTATTTCGTCACCTTCTTCCCGACCAAAGAGCAAGGCAACGCCATGTACGGCTACCTCAGCACCGTGCAGTCTGGCACCGAGTTCCTGATGATGATGGTGATCCCTTTCTTGGTGAACTATTTCGGTGCTAAAAAGGGCTTGTTGCTGGTTGGGGTGGTGGTCGGCGTGCGGCTGATTGCCTCTGGGTTGACCAATGACCCGCTGATTATCTCGATCATCAAACCCTTCTATGGTCTGGAAATTGCCCTGATTCTGGTGTCGGTTTTCAAATATATCGCCGAGCATTTCCATAAACGCGTCAATGCCACCATGTACCTGCTGGGCTATCAGGCGATGATTTATGTCGGCTCCATTGTGATCGCCCCGCCCGCTGGCTACTTCTATGACCGCATCGGCTTTGCCCATACCTACCTGATCATGGGTGGCATCGCGCTGTGCTTCACCCTGATTTCCGCCTTTACCCTGTCAGCCTGCCACAGCCGCCGCCATGGCGTGGTTCAGGCCCCGACGCCCCCGGAGGTTAACGCCGCCGCGCCTTTAACCCCCGTAAAACACTAATTTGCGACTCGATTGCTAAGGGAGAAATAATGACCGTGACCATAACCAAAGAGAAGCTGCTGCCGGTTGAGCTAAACCAATTGGACAAAATTGCTCTTCGCCAGCAGTTGGCCGAAGCCCGCCAGCGGGTGCTAAAGAAAATCGACCGCAACAGGGTCAAATTCGAGGGGAAATTCCCGGCTGAAACCTGTGAAAACAATCATTTTGCGTTAACCGAAAATGTCGAGTGGACCACCAGCTTCTGGAGCGGACAGCTGTGGCTGGCGTGGGAGATGACCGGCGAGGCGAAATACCGGCTGGCGGCGGAGCAGCACATCCACTCCTTCGGCAACAGAATTGCTAATCGCATCGACACCGCCACTCACGACTTGGGCTTCCTCTATACCCTCTCCTGCGTCAGCGCGTGGCGACTCACCGGCAATCGCGAGGCGCGAGGCTTTGCCCTGCTGGCGGCGGATGCCCTCATGGAACGCTTTAACCCGCAGTCGGGGATTATTCAGGCGTGGGGCGATTTACGCGACCCGGAACAGGCTGGCCGGATGATCATTGACTGCAATATGAACCTGCCGCTGCTCTATTGGGCCACTGAGCAAACCGGGGAACCGCGCTACGCCGAGGCCGCGCGCCGCCATGCTCAGCAGGCCGCCAACTATATTGTCAGGCCTGACGCCTCGACCTTCCACACCTACTATATGGATACGGTGACCGGCGAGCCGCGCTTTGGCAATACTCACCAAGGCTATGCCGACGATTCATGCTGGTCGCGCGGGCAGGCTTGGGGGATTTACGGCTTCCTGCTCAGTTACCGCTATACCGGCGACAAGGAGATGGTGGAGTTATCGCGGCGACTGGCTCACTACTTCCTCAATCGCCTGCCGGAAGATGACGTCTGCCACTGGGATCTGGCCCTGCTCGGCACCGACCAGCCCCGCGACAGCTCGGCCGCCGCCATCGCCGTGTGCGGCCTGCTTGACTTGACCCAAGCGCTGCCCGCCACGGATGAAACACGCGCCTACTATGAGGAGATGGCGCTGCGCATTATGGCGTCGCTGACCGCCAATTATCTGGCGGCCGATGACGAAGATTGCGACGGCTTGCTCAAGCATTCCGTCTACCACATGGCGAGCGGCAAAGGGGTGGATCAGTGCTCTAGCTGGGGCGACTACTTCTATGTCGAGGCGCTGGTACGCCTGACGCAGTGCTGGAAACCCTACTGGTAAACTCTGCGCAATACCTCAAGGCGGCTGCGGCCGCCTGACTTCTCGCTGTCCCCCGCACTTATGACAAAAATGCGAGCCGGATCTCACTTATAAATTCAACCTCCTCCGCCAAATGCCGATGACTATAGATGGCGTTTTTCGTCACGGCAGGGTTAGCCCGCTGGCAACCCCTGATTGTTGAAGTGTGCAAAGAAAACCTCGCGTGCGTGGCCTGTACCCTATGCGCCCAGAGTTGTCGCACATGCAGGACTAACAGAGCGGAATAATATGGACACCTTTACCACGGCCATTCCCGGTGCAACCGAGAAGCCAGCCACCTCTTTTATCAGCAATATTCGCCTGATCACCTTGATCAGCACCATTCTCGCCGGGATCCTCATTCTGTTTGCCCTCTCCATCGGTACGTCGAGTTTCTTCCTCAAGCAGAGTAACGATGCGTTGGAAAGCGCCACGCAGGAGCTACAGATTCGCCTGGCCCTTTCCAACAGTTCAAACCATCTGCGCACCGCGCGTTTGCTGTTGATTCAGGCCGCCGCCGCCGCGCGCGTCAGCGATCAGGATACCTTTGAGAAGAACATTACTGAGGCGCAAAAGCGCATTAAGCAGTCGCAAGATGCCTTCAAGCAGTACATCGACCGTCCGCATCAAACCGAGACTGACCATGCTCTCGACGAGCCGCTGAAAAAGTCATATGACAATTATCTCAAGCAAGGCATGGCGCCGATGCTGGAGTCTGCCCGCCAGTCCCATTTTGAAGAAGTCATTTCGCAGGAAGCCGAAACCCTGCGCGGGCTGGATCAGGCCAACAACGCGCCGCTGCTGGCAGCCATTACTTATCGCACCGATACCGCCAATCAGATTAACCAGCGTGCCCACGCCGATGCCAAACTGGGCTACGCCCTGATGGCAGGCGCCTTTGCTCTGGCGCTGCTGCTGACGGTTATCACCTATTTCATTATGCGCAAAGTGATCATCACCCCGATTAACCGTCTGGTGAAGCGCATTCAGCACATCGCGCAGGGAGATCTCACACAGCCTTCCGACATCGCGGGTCGCAATGAGATTGGCGTGCTGAGCACTAACGTTGACCATATGCAGAGTTCACTCGCCAGTACCGTGCTGACCGTGCGCGAAGGCGCAACCTCGATTTACCAAGGCTCAGCCGAGATTGCCAGCGGCAACACTGACCTCTCCTCGCGCACCGAGCAGCAGGCCGCAGCCTTGGAGCAGACCGCCGCCAGCATGGAGCAGCTCACCGCCACGGTAAAACTCAATTCGGAAAACGCCCATCATGCCAGCAAACTGGCCGCCGACGCCTCCGAGAAAGCGCAGAAAGGCGGAGATATCGTCGCCAGCGTGGTGAGCACTATGGAAAACATCTCGCGCAGCTCGACCAAAATTGCCGAGATCACTAACGTTATCAATAGCATTGCTTTCCAAACCAACATTCTGGCGCTGAACGCTGCAGTAGAGGCTGCCCGGGCCGGTGAGCAGGGTCGCGGCTTTGCGGTGGTGGCAAGTGAAGTGAGAAATCTGGCGCAGCGCAGCGCGCAGGCCGCTAAAGAGATTGAACAGTTGATTGAAGAGTCGGTAGATCACGTGGGCGAAGGCAGCCTGCTGGTCGGCGACGCGGGCGACACCATGTATGAAATCGTCACTGCCGTCAGCCATGTGACCGACATTATGGACGAAATCGCCTCGGCGTCAGATGAACAGAGCCGTGGCATCAGTCAGGTAAGTCAGGCGGTATCGGAGATGGACGGCGTCACCCAGCAGAATGCTTCACTGGTGCAGCAAGCCTCTGCGGCGGCGGCCTCGCTGGAGGAGCAGGCAGAGCGCCTGACGCAGGCCGTCGCGGTGTTCCGCCTTGATAGCAAAGTAATCACCACTGCGCCCCGCCGCCCGACGTTGGCATTAGTTGAGCCACTGAAAGAGAACAAACTGGCGACCGATAACCAGAACTGGGAAACCTTCTAATCTCCAGTGCTGTTAGCCCCATAAACAAAAACACCGGATGCAGTCTCCTGCTCCGGTGTTTTTTAGTTTTAGCGAAAAGCCAAAGCGGTTAGTCTCTGCTGGCCACGCGAGGCTCAACGAAGGTGCCGTCTTTGCTGTCGACTTCGTTGAAGAACCAGATCCCGGCCGGGTAATCTTCCAGAGAAACCAGATACATCACGCCTTCGTAAAACTCTTCAATTTCCAGAACCTTGCCTTCACGGCGCGGGCCGCCGTCGGTCTTAACTGTCACCAGATCGTTAACTTTCATCGAGTTACCCCGTTATTATCCATGTTGTTGATTGTAGTACAGTGCGCCTTAAAAGGCATGCGGCTTAGACTTTGGCAACGCGTTTAGCGAGAAATACCGTGCATTAGATAAAGGCTTTGGCAAAATCCAGACGTAAAAAAACCCGCATATGCGGGTTTTTGTAATCTTCGTTAATGTGCTGTAACCAGCGCAAAAGCGAGATTAGATAGCGGTAACGTTAGCCGCAGACGGACCTTTAGCACCGTTCTCGATAGAGAACTGTACATTCTGGCCTTCAGCCAGGGTCTTGAAACCTTGATCCTGGATTGCAGAGAAGTGTACGAACACGTCTTTGCTGCCATCAGCAGGAGTGATGAAGCCAAAGCCTTTAGACTCGTTAAACCACTTAACCTGACCTTTCATCATAGACATAGGAATTACCTTTAAAAAATAAATTTAGCCACCATGGGCATGTTATAGCCGGATTTCAGTCGTTACTTATGGAGGCACTAAGAAGGAAATTCGTCAGATCAGGGTTATCGAGGATAACGCTTTAAATTTGAACCACTTTACTCAGGATGTCGTGCATAAATAGGTCTGTACCACAGGCCGGAACGTATTTACTCATGACTGCCTCCTAATAGCAACTCTTTTTATCTAATAACCTGCCTAAAGTAACGAAAATGGCGCATTAATCATCAATGCGCTCGTTAAGCGTACGATTATTTGGTTTTTTATCAATAAGTTGAGATCTAAGCGCCGGCAATCGGGTGCCACAATGGTCGCAAAAACGTGCATCTAATTCATGGCCGATGTGATGACAGTGGCGGCAAGAACGCTGCTCACGCCCTTTTTGCAGTTCTTGCGACATATAGGCCGTCAAGATCCCCGTAGGTACCGCGATTATCGAATAGCCCAGCAAAATCAAAACGGAAGCCAGTACCCGTCCGAGCGGCGTGTGCGGCGTAATATCGCCATAGCCCACCGTGGTCAGGGTCACAACCGCCCAGTAAACGGAAGCGCCCAGCGAAGTAAAGCCGTCCCGCCCTCCTTCTATAGCAAACATTAACCCGCCGAACAGGCAGAGAATGATCGCCACGAAGCCGAAGAATAGGGTCAGCTTATGTCGCGCGCGCATCAAACTGCGCCACAGCACACCCGCCTCATTCATATAGCGCAGCAGCTTGAGCACCCTCAGCACGCGCAATATTCGCAGCAGGCGAATCAGCACCACCATATCGCCGGTACTCACCAGCGACGGGAATAGCCAGAGGATATAGAGCGGCAGAATGGTCAACAGATCCACCAGCCCGAAGAAGCTCAGCGGGTAGCGCTCTTTGCTCGGAGTGGCAAAAATGCGCAACACATATTCCACGGTAAAAATCGCGGTAAAGCCCAGCTCGATCAGACCGAAGAACTGCATGATGTTGGGCGTATGGGGGAAAAGAGTGTGCGCGCTGGATTCAAAAAACAGCGCAATCACGCTGAGAATGGCGGTCAGAACCCAGAACGCCTCCATGCGACGCCCGCTGCGGGTACGGTTATCAAATAGCAGCTGGTAACAACGCCAGCGCAACAACGCGATGAAACGGAACCGATGTGCCATAACAGTGCTCATCCTGAGAAGATAATGGCTCAAGAATAGCTATTTTCTGGCTAGAAAACTTATTCTCGCGCCCTTCCCGGCTTATTTAGCCAAATTCAGATATAAAAAAACGCCGATTATCCCAATAGATAAACGACGTTTTTGTTTTCAGGCCATGTTCTGTATTCAGACCATAAACTGATTAGTCCATTAATTCCGATACGGCATGGCGCACATAGGCGGTAATTTGCGCCAGGTCCTCAGGATCGGCGTTGCCGCCGCCAATGGAACGCACGGTATTTTCCAGATGGCCAATATCCTGTTCGACTTTTTTAGCAATCTGAACTTTTACGATGGTATCGACCGAGGAAATAAAGGCCCGCATCACCGCTTTTAACGCATAGATTTCACAAAAAGAGTCGTAGGCAGGCTTATCAGCGGGCACTGCATCTACAATTTTTGCGCGCGGTGGAAGGTTTTTCAGACCGTCCACGTGTTCAATCATCAGATCAATATCTCTGATTAATTCATCAAAATTCTTTGCCACTGATTTTCCTTCGCTCGGCGAAAGCCGAAGAATACCACCGCCGTCACAAACCGAGAAGTCAGCGAAGTGGTGAAAGATGAAATTTCAGCACGCAATGATTTCATCCCGCCCCTTTTTGCTCAGAATGACCATAAAAAAACGCCCACAAATCGAAGTTTGCAGGCGCATGAGTTAGACGACTATCAGGCAAATCGCCGAAGATTAGGCGTTTTTAAGAGACGCCATATCCACCACGAAACGGTATTTCACGTCGCTTTTCAGCATACGCTCATAGGCACCGTTAATGTCCTGCATATCGATCATCTCGACGTCACAACCAATGTTGTGCTCGGCGCAGAAATCCAACATTTCCTGAGTTTCAGCGATACCGCCAATCAGTGAACCCGCGACGGTTTTACGCCCGCCCACCAGCTTGCCGCTGTGGATTGCAGGCTCGATTGGCTCGATCAGGCCGACCAGAATATGGGTACCGTCGCGTTTCAGCGTGTTCAGGTACGGGTTGAGGTCATGCTGGTTTGGCACGGTATCAAGGATGAAGTCGAAGTGGTTTTTCACCGCGTCCATCTGCTTTTCATCCGTAGAAATCACCACGTGGTCAGCACCCAGACGGTAAGCTTCCTGCTCTTTACCGGCGGAACGGGTGAACAGCGTGACGTCGGCGCCCAGCGCTTTAGCAAATTTCAGCCCCATGTGGCCCAAACCGCCCAGACCGACAACCGCCACTTTATGGCCTTTGCCGACTTTCCAGTGACGCAGCGGGGAATAGGTGGTGATACCGGCACACAGCAGTGGCGCTGCAGACTTAATATCCAGCTTTTCAGACACGCGCAGCACAAACTTTTCAGAGACGACGATCTGCTCTGAATAACCGCCGTAGGTCATCATGTTGTCATGACGATCGTAGCTGTTGTAGGTCATGGTTGCGCCTTCTTCACAGTACTGTTCCAGGCTCTCGGCGCAGGAATCACAGTGCTGACAAGAATCGACCATACAGCCCACGCCGACAGTATCACCGACGCTGAAGCCCTTAACTTTGGCGCCTACCTGAGTAATGCGGCCAATGATTTCGTGTCCCGGAACCAGCGGATAGATGCTCTGATGCCATTCATTACGTGCCTGGTGGATATCTGAGTGACAGACGCCGCAGTACATAATGTCGATAACTACGTCAGTATCACGCGGTGAGCGACGTTCAAAATTGTGGGGTGCCAATGGCGCAGTGGCTGACGTAGCAGCAAAACCTCGGACGTTAAGTGTCATGAGTTCTCTCCTGAGGGGTTATCGTTAGACATAAATGCCAGCGCAACCTGCGCTAACGATATTAAGTATGCCCCTTGGCAAGTGGGATTTCGTATAACGATCCTCGCGATTACTTGCCCGAATCTGTTTTTCTCAGGATTTTTGACGCGGTATCCCAAGAGGTGCGGCATTAACACCGCACCTCAGGGGGAAATATGACGAGTTTTACTTCAAGAAGGGAACCTAGGGTAAAGGTTAAATCAGCTCAGCTTGTTTCAATTCGCTCTTCAGATAGGCGTAGTAAATCGGCGCGGCCACCACGCCCGGCAATCCGAAGGCTGATTCGAAGATAAGCATCGCCAGCAGCACTTCCCACGACTTGGCATTAATGCGCGTGCCGACAATGCGCGCATTGAGGAAGTACTCCACCTTATGAATGACAATCAGGTACGCCAGCACCCCGACGCCCACCCACAGTGACAGGGAGAGGCCGACAATGAAGATCACCGTATTGGAGATCAGATTGCCAATCACCGGCAGCAGCCCGCAGATGAAGGTAAAAGCCACCAGCGTTTTGGCCAACGGCAGGTGAATACCAAACAGCGGCAGAATGCCGAACAGAAACACACCGGAGAGCACGGTGTTAATCAGTGAGATTTGGAACTGGGCAAAAACTACATTACGAAATGCCTGAGCCAGCAGGCGCACGCGCTGCAACAGTTCGTTTTTCAGCGGGGCATCCTGACTCTCTTTGTCTGGGCGCTGCAAAGAGATAATCGCGCCCAGAATCATACCAATCAGCATGGTGACAAAGGCGTGGGCCGCGTTTTTGCCCACGGTTTGAATCATGGCGACGTGTTCGCGCACCCATTGCAGGAACTGGCGCTGTAGCTCTTCAATATTGGCGGGCAGATAGTGCAACATGACTGGCGAAATGCGCCCCTGTGCGTCACTCAGCAAGCGAGAAACCATGGCGTTGAAGGCCACCGGGTTCTTAATATCATCCATCAGGAAGTCGATAATCCCGGCAATCGCCAGAATCAGCACGCTCACTACTACGGTGCTGATGAGCGCCACCACCAGCCAGCGGGCGCGATCGCCACTGATGATTTTTTGGAAATGCGGTGTTAATCCATTAACCAGCTCGAACACCACGAATCCGGCGATAAAGCATGCCAACAGGTGCAGAGGCAGCACCAACAGTAGCCCCCCCATCACGATAAATAAACTCAGCCAGCGGATATGGTGCGATTTCATTAACTGCATTGTCTGCGTCCTTAACATTCAATTGCTGGGCATTGCGCCGTGCTCGGCCAACATCCCGGTCGTTAGCATAACATTGTTGATTATTGCCCAAGTTGTCATTCAGGAGATCAATAAGAAATTTTTGACAGTGGCGCACTGTCTTTTATCATAGGCATCAACCATCATGATGATTCTATTTTGATAAAGAAAATCTTAGTAACAGGCGAAGAAGATGTCCGAACTGATCCGAGAAAAACTGTCCCTGCCTAACGGGCATGATAAATTACTGCTTCACTCCTGTTGCGCCCCCTGCTCCGGCGAGGTCATGGAAGCGATTCAAGCCTCGGGCATTGAATACACCATTTTCTTCTACAACCCGAATATTCATCCGCAAAAAGAATATACCCTTCGCAAAGAAGAGAATATGCGCTTTGCCGAACAGCACGGTATTCCGTTTATTGATGCCGATTACGACACTGACAATTGGTTTGAGCGCGCGCGCGGTATGGAAAACGAGCCTGAACGCGGCATTCGCTGCACTATGTGTTTTGATATGCGTTTCGAGCGCACCGCGCTGTACGCTTATGAACACGGTTTCAGCGCCATCTCCAGCTCGCTGGGTATTTCCCGCTGGAAAGACATGAAACAGATTAACGGCTGCGGCGACCGTGCGGCAGCGCCTTATCCGGGCATGGTCTATTGGGACTATAACTGGCGCAAGAAAGGCGGTTCGGCGCGCATGATTGAAATCAGCAAGCGCGAACGCTTCTACCAGCAAGAGTATTGCGGCTGCGTTTATTCCCTGCGCGACAGCAATTTGCACCGCAAAGCTCAAGGCCGCGACCTGATTAAGCTCGGCGTAAAATATTACGGCGACGAAGACGACGAATAAGCCTTAACCATCGCCTTATTGTTCATTAACCCCGCAACCTGTCTCGCGGGGTTAATTCACTAATCTAAACTTCTCGCCCCGCACAATATTCCATGCTAAATAAAACACCCAGTTAATTAGCCTGAGCTTTATCTTAGACTCGCTTATTTTCCTCCCTCTTGTCCTGCCACTTATCAATTCACAGTCTTGCGCTGCACCGAACTGCTTGGTACTTTCCGAACAAAGCTGAGCGTTATTCCTCACTCGTCTACTTTATAACTCAAGGTTATTTTGTGGTTATTAGCGAGCAACGCGCAGCTTAAAAAATATAAAGACAGGACGTTGAGTTCATTCACAGATTACAGACAACAGGGGTAAGAAATATGTGGGTATTAATAGGCATCCCGATCGTGGTGCTGGGCTTTGCGCTGCGGTTTAATCCACTTTTAGTCGTCACCATTGCCGGTATCGCGACCGGCGCGGCGGGCGGCATGCACACGGTGGATATCATCAGCGCCTTCGGTAAAGCCTTTACCGAGAACCGCTATATGGGGCTGATTTGGCTGACGCTGCCGGTTATCGCCATCCTCGAGCGCAGCGGCCTGAAAGAGCGCGCGCGCGACCTGATCTCTAAGATCCACGCCGCCACTACCGGGCGCGTGCTGATGCTCTACTTCTTCCTGCGCCAAGTCACCGCCGCGCTGGGGCTGAACTCGCTGGGCGGCCATGCGCAGATGGTGCGCCCGCTGATTGCCCCAATGGCGGAAGCCGCGGCGGTCACTAAGTATGGCGATTTGCCTAATGACGTTCGCCAGAAAATTCGCGCTAATGCCGCCGCCGTCGATAACATCGCGGTGTTCTTCGGTGAAGATATTTTTATCGCCGTGCAATCTATCTTGCTGATCAAAGGCTTCCTGGAGCAAAACGGGATCTCCGTCGAGCCACTGCACCTCTCCGTTTGGGCCATTCCCACCGCCATCGCCGCGCTTATTATTCACTTTATTCGCCTGTGGCTGCTGGATCGCTCGCTGGCCAAGCGTTTTGATGCTCAGCATGGAGGCATTGCCAAATGATCAGCTTAGAATCGGTTTATATCCTCGCGGGCCTGATGTTCTGCGCCTACGCCATTTTCAATCTGTATGACAAAACTAACAACCGCCGTCTGGTTAACGCCCTGTTCTGGGGAGTGTATGGCGTGACCTTCCTGCTTGGCGGCGAGCTGCCGCACTTCGTGACGGGCTGTATGGCTATCCTGTTGGCGGTGATTGCCGGGACCGGCAAACTGGGCAAAGGCAAGTCGGATAACGACCAGCCGGAAGCCACCGCCAGACGTGAAGCCGGCGCCAAGCGCTTTGGCAACAAGCTGTTTATTCCGGCCCTGCTGATCCCTATCGTGACCTTGGTCGGTACCCTGACCCTAAAAAATAGCGGTCTGGTGGAGGCCAAAAACGTCACGCTGATCTCACTGGTGCTAGGCACGCTGGTTGCCTTTATCGTGGCGCTGGTGATGCTGCGCGACTCGCCGCTGAAGGCCATCAAGGCAGGCGGGCAGACCATGGACACCGTGGGCTGGGCGGCAATTTTGCCGCAGATGCTCGCCGCGCTGGGCGCGCTCTTTGCTCTGGCGGGCGTCGGTGGCGTGGTGGCCGACTTGGTGAAAAGCATCATTCCACTGGGTTCGCCGCTGGCGATTATCGTGGCTTACACTTTCGGCATGGCGCTGTTTACCATGATCATGGGTAACGGTTTTGCCGCTTTCCCGGTGATGACCGCGGGTATCGGCCTGCCGCTGATCGTCAACCAGCTGGGCGGAAATCCGGCGATTATGGGCGCTATCGGTATGCTGTCCGGCTTCTGCGGCACGCTAATGACGCCAATGGCCGCCAACTTCAACATCGTGCCCGCCGCGCTGCTCGAGCTTCAGGATAAAAACGGTGTCATCAAGGCGCAATGGCTGACCGGCGCCCTGTTACTGCTGGTGAACACCGCGCTGATGTATTTATTCGTGTTCCGCTTCTAACCGCCAACTCGGGAGAGATTGAAAATGACGATGCAACTGACGCCAGAAATGGCGTCCCGCTTTGCCCTGATGGCGCTGGATCACCTGAACCGCGAGTTTCCCAATAAGCTGATGCATGCCATGAGCGGGCCAGAAGACGCCCTAACGCCGCGCGCGCTGCACCCGATTTTTTACGGCAGTTATGACTGGCACTCCTGCGTTCACGGCTACTGGCTGCTGCTGCGCTTAATCGACAAATACCCGCAACTGCCGCAGGCCGAGCAGATTATTGCCATTGTTGAGCAGCACTTCACGGCGGAAAACGTTGCCGGGGAGATGGCCTATTTACAGCAGCCGCAGCATAAAGGGTTCGAGCGGCCTTACGGCTGGGCGTGGTTCCTGCGACTGGTGCAACAGTTAAACGCCATGAAGCTGCCGCAGGCCGCCGGTTGGGCGAAAACGCTGGCGCCGATGAGCCAGTTCTTCGAGCAGGCATTTTGTGAATTTCTGCCGAAAGCCACCTATCCGCTGCGGGTAGGGAGCCACTTCAACACCGCGTTTGCCCTGTCGCTGGCTTTAGAGTATTCGCGCAGCGTGGCGAATGACGCCTTAACCGCGCAAATCGAAGAGGCTGCCAAACGCTGGCATCTGCATGATGTGAATTGTCAGGCGTGGGAACCGGGCGGCGATGAGTTTTTATCCCCGTCTTTGATGGAAGCCGAATTGATGCGCCGCGTGTTGCCGCAGGCCGAGTTTTCCCAGTGGTTTAGTGACTTCTTGCCGGATCTGGCCCAGCGCCAGCCGCAAACGCTGTTTGTGCCCGCCACGGTTACGGACCGAACTGACGGCAAGATTGGTCATTTGGATGGGTTGAATCTCAGCCGCGCATGGTGTCAGCGTTCGCTGGCGGCGGCCCTGCCGACAGACGACCCGCGCGTCGCCCCGCTGCGTGACAGCGCCCAGCAGCATTTAAACAGCGCGCTGGACCACCTCGACACGGATTATATGGGCCAACACTGGCTGGCAACCTTCGCCCTGCTGGCGCTGGAAGCCTGATAATCCCCGGCCACTCGCAGCATCAGCGAATGATGCCGCGAGTGGATAAAGCAAAGAAATCCTCAAAACAGCGCAGCGCGGGGTGTGCTTTACTCAGGCGCTGCACCTCTACTTTCAAGGCTTCAATCGCCATTCCGCAATGATAGATTTGCTCATACACTCGGCGCATCACGGCCTGCTGCTGCTTATCGATAGAGAGGTAAGCTTCTGCCAACAGGTTAAACCCCTGCGGCACGGCGCGGTTGCCGCTGGCACGGACGAAAGGCGGAATGTCCTGAACCACGCAGGATTGCTCCGCAATCAGCGCCGAGAAGCCGATGATGCAAAACTGGTGAATCGCGCACATTGAGCCGACCTGCGCAAAGTCCCGCAACACCACGTGCCCCGCCAGAGCAGTGTTATTGCCGATCTCGGTGCTGCTGCCAATCAGGCAGTCGTGGCCAACGTGAACATTGGACAACAGCCGATTTCGATGACCGATAATAGTCGTCTGCGCGCCCTGCTGGGTGCCGCGATGGATGGTAGCGTTGCGGCCAATCTGGTTATTGTCGCCAATCTCAACTCGAGTTGGCTCGCCGCGATATTTTAAGTCCTGATTCACTTCGCCAATCGAGCAGAAGCGACCAATGTTGTTATTGCGGCCAATACGCGTGTGGCCGTTGATCACCGAGTGGGAGGCAATCACCGTCCCCTCACCTATCTCGACGTGCTCGCCAATTAGGCAGAATGGGCCAATCTGCACCCCCGCGCCGATAATCGCGCCGGGAGAAATAATTGCCTGAGTTGCCACCGTGGCAGAATTTGAGATCAACGCTAAACCCTCCAGAACCCGATTAAATCAGTCTCTGAGACAAGCTTTCTATAAGAAGAAAACGGACAAAATTCGAGGTCGCGCTGAAAAAACAGAAGGCATTCAGAAAGCACGGAGAGAGCACCACGCCTGAAATTTCCAGGCCGTGCGAGTTACCCAGCATACGGCGTTGCGCCGCCAAAAGACGGTTATATATTTTATTTATTTTATGAACTTTAGGCCCATGAACTGTCTGCAAACGCAGGTTAAGGCTTTCTTAAGCTTGCATCGCTAAAGTGGCGTCAGGTTGAGACATTCAGCTTCAGAATTTCCCCGGTATTGACCCTTTTCGTTGGAGCATTTCTTGCGTAATTTTATTCCTAAAATCAGCTACCTTTGGCTGACTTTACTGTTGAGTCTTTACTTTACCTTTGTCGTTAACTTCCCCATTTTATTGCACTTCTATCGGATCCTTAACGCGCTGCCGGCCTACAATCTGGGCTTTGCTCTCACCATTCCGCTGGTGCTGTTTGTCGCGCTGAATTTCGTCTTCACGCCGTTCAGCTTTCGGCCGTTACTTAAACCCTTCTTCATTATCATTCTGCCGATAAGCGCCTTGGTCAGCTACGCCATGCTTAAATATCAGGTAGTGTTTGACCGTGGAATGATTGAAAACGTTGTTGAGACCCAGCTGAGCGAAGCCTCTTCTTACCTCAACCTCTCCGTGGTGCTGTGGGTGCTGTTCACCGGCCTGCTGCCCGCCGTGCTGCTGTTCTTCACTCAGGTCAGTTATCCGAAATCGGCACTGCGCCGCCTTGGCGTGCGCCTGCTCTCCATGCTGCTCTCACTGCTGGTGATCGCCGCAGTGGCCGGGGTGTATTACAAAGACTACGCGTCGGTGGGCCGCAGCAATCGCACGCTGAATCTGGAAATTGTGCCGACCAACTATCTCTACAGCGCCTTCCAGTATTACAACCATCGCTACTTCACCCACGCCGGGCCGTTCGAGAAAATTGGCGAAGATGCCAAGCTGGTGCAGTCACCGGCGCAAAAACCAACCCTGATGTTTTTGGTGATTGGCGAGACGGCGCGCGAGCAGAATCAATCTTCCGGCGGCTATAGCCAGCCCACCAACGCCTTCACCCAGAAAATACCGGACGTGGTTTACTTCAACCACACCCGCTCCTGCGGCACCGCCACGGCGGTTTCGGTGCCTTGCATGTTCTCCAATATGAAGCGCGTCGACTTCAACAACAATAAAGCGCGCAATAGCGAGGGATTGCTGGATATTCTGCAACGCGCCGGGGTATCCGTGTCGTGGAAAGATAATGACGAAGGCTGTAAGGGCGTGTGCGACAGAGTGCCAAACGTCATCATCAGCACCGCCAAAGACAACAAACAGTGCGACGGCGACACCTGCTATGACATGGCGCTGCTGGATAATCTCGACGCCGAGGTCAAACGCGACGGTAAAAACCGGCTGATTGGCCTGCACCTGATTGGCAGCCACGGGCCGACCTACTTCAAACGCTATCCGCCGGAGTTTGCCGTTTTCAAACCCGACTGCCCGCGCAGCGATATTGAAAACTGCTCGCGCGAGCAGTTGATCAACACCTATGACAACACGCTGCGCTACACCGATTACGTGGTATCTCAGGTGATTGAGAAAGCCAAACAGTATCAGGACAGCTATAACGTGGCGGTGATTTACCTGTCGGATCACGGTGAGTCGCTGGGGGAAAATGGCCTGTATTTGCACGGCACGCCTTACAGCGTGGCGCCGGCGGAACAGACTCACGTGCCGATGCTGTTTTGGCTGTCGCCAGGCTACGCCAGTGCCAATGGCGTCAACCTGTCGTGTTTACAGGGGAAAGGCAAAAATGCCGAGGTGTCGCAGGATAATTTATTCCACACCGTTCTGGACGCCATGAACGTTCAGACCCACGAGCTGGACCCGCAGTTGGATATTCTACGCGAATGTAAAACGGCCAATTAAGGCAGCGAGTTAAGAGAGTGAATCCGCGCGGCGTGCCCCTCATGTTCGCCGCGCGGATGCTGTTATTGCGCGAGGGTTTTCAGCAGCGCGGCGTTAAATTTCGCCGGCTCTTCCATCTGCGGCGCGTGACCCAGCCCTTTAAATTCAATCAGCTTGGCGTGGGGAATGAGCTTGGCGGTCTGCTTGCCCAGCACATTGTAATGGCCGAGCTTGGCTTTCACCGCCGGCGGCGCGATGTCGCTGCCAATCGCCGTGGTGTCAGAAGTCCCAATCATCAGCGTGGTCGGCACCTTAAGGTCTTTAAACTCGTAGACCACCGGCTGAGTGAAAATCATGTCGTAAATCAGCGCCGAGTTCCACGCCACCAGCTTATGCCCCGGCCCGTTATTCAGCCCCGCCAGCATGTCTACCCAGCGATCGTACTCCGGCTTCCATTTATTGACGTAGTAAGTCTTCAATTCGTACTGACGAATACTGTCAGCCGAGAGTTTCAGCTCGCGGTCATACCACTGATCTACCGTGCGATAAGGCACGCCCTTGGCTTTCCAATCCTCCAGCCCGATAGGGTTGACCATCACCAGCTTTGAGACTTCATTGGGGAACATCAGGCTGTAGCGCGTCGCCAGCATGCCGCCGGTAGAGTGCCCGACAATCACCGCTTTCTTAATATTCAGACTTTTCAGCAGCTCATGGGTATTGGTCGCCAGCTGCTGGAAGCTGTACTGGTAGTCGCCCGGCTTGGTCGAGCTACAAAAACCAATCTGGTCTGGCGCAATCACCCTGTAGCCCTTGCCCGCCAGCGCCTTGATGGTGTCGCCCCAGGTCGCGCCGCAGAAATTCTTGCCATGCATCAGCACCACCGTCTGACCATTTTTATGGCCGACCGGCGCGACATCCATATACCCCATTTGCAGAGTTTCGCCCTGAGAGTTAAAGGAGAAGTGCTTTTGCGGATAAGGATAAGTAAACCCCTCAAGCTGCGGGCCATAAGAGGGAGTATCGGCCATCGCCAGGGGGCTTAACAGCAGGGAACACAAGGCGGCGGGAAGCAGAAATTTCAGTGGGGAGGGCATCGCTCAATCCTTAAAATCATCGCGGCCAACTGACCGCCTAAAAAACAAATCCTACAAAGTATAAGCCATCAAAGAAATCCTAAGAATGTAAACCCCCGTGTATAAGAGTATTGATCTAAGCCAGATGATACGCTCAGAAACATCATATTCGCCTGTTTTTAAAAACAGTTTTAACAGTAATAGGTTATATTTAGCCTATTACTTCGCCGCTCAATTATGACCTCGGGACTCTTCATTTTGCTAAGAGCCAAAATCATTCGACCTTATATCCGCGTCACCGCGTCAGCCTTGGTTTTCCTGCTGATCGTCGGGCTTGGCGTAGCCTCCGTTTCCTGGCAAACCATGCAAGGGCTGCAACATGACGGCCAGCAGCGTTTAGAGCAGGCGGTGAAGCAGATTGATAAGATGTTTGATAATGCCGATCAGGCCGCCACCGCCTTGCAGCCCTATCTCGGCCAATCCTGTAGTCGCGACGTGGTGCTGGAGATGCGGCGGCAAATTGCCATTGTCCCCAACGTACGCACGGTGAATCTGGCGACCGGTGACACCATCTACTGCACCGCGCTGTTTGGCCCGCAAGAGGGCGCGATCAATGACCGGCAGTATGTCGGCGGCAAGCTGTACCTGATGACCGGCAACGCCGTGACGCCGCGGCATCCGCTGATCGCCTACCGCCAGCAGCACGGCAATAACAGCATACTGATTGGCGTGGATGGCTATTACATGCATAACATCCTTGACCTGCTCAGCACCCGCTCGTCACTGATCATTCGCATTGGCGACCAGTGGATGGACCATCAGGGCAAAGTGCATTTAGGAGCAGACAACCTCAAAGGCACGCGCCTGCGTCTGGATTCCACCCGCTATCCCTATCAAATCGCCCTGTTAGTTCAACACGTCAACCATTGGCGCTACGTGCTCGACTACTCGCCATTCAGCCTGCTGCTGTTCCCGCTGCTCGGCGTATTCATGGGGTTGATGACCTATATGCTGCTGGGACGCGTCGGCACGCCTCTGGCGATTTTAAAAGCCAGCGTCGCCAACCGCGAGTTTGTGCCCTACTTCCAGCCGGTGGTGGATGGCACCCATTATCAATTGACGGGTTGTGAAGTGTTGATGCGCTGGCAGCATCCGCAGGCCGGGCTGGTGCCGCCTTACCAGTTTATTCCGCTGGCGGAAGAGAGCGGGATGATTGTCGAGATGACGCGCCAACTGATGACCCAGACTCACGAGTATTTCGCCCCTCGGCTGTCGACCTTGCCGGACGGTTTCCATTTCGGCTTTAATATCTGTGCCAGCCATTTCAAAGATTTGAGCCTGATTGAAGATTGCAAAACCTTCCTCGACGCCTTTAAAGGCAAAAAAATCAATCTGGTGCTGGAGCTGACCGAGCGCGAGCTGATTGAGCCGAGCGACATCACCGACAGCCTGTTCAAAGCCCTGCGTCGCCTCGGCGTGTCTATCGCACTGGACGATTTCGGCACCGGCCACTCCAGCCTGACCTACTTACAAAAATTCCATATCGACTTTTTGAAGATTGACCAGAGTTTCATCGGCCGTATCGGCACTGACGCGCTTTCCGGGCATATCGTCGATAACGTGATTGATTTAGCCAAAAGGCTAGATATGGTGATAGTGGCGGAAGGCATTGAGACGCAGGAGCAGGTCGATTACTTAACGCCGTATCATTTGGAGTTCTTCCAAGGCTACTTCTTCGGTAAACCCGTGACACCAGAAGAGTTCTCCAAGCAGTGGTTGCAGTCCGATTCTCCCGCGCCGATAACCCTTGGCAAGGCGTAACGTGGTTTTAGTCACAGACATTTGCCGCCGTAACTGATTGAATACTCGGTGGACAGACTGAAATTGGGTATGAATTTAAATGTTCACTTTGCGAGCAAGACGATGATCAAGTGGCCGTGGAAATCGAATGAGCTTCAGACCGACAAGTGGCAACAGTGGCAAGACGCGCTGGATATTCCACTGTTTGCCTCGCTAGACGAGCCAGAGCGCCAGCGTCTGGTGAAAGTCGCCGGTCAACTGTTGAGCCAAAAACGGCTGGTGCCGCTGCAAGGCATCGAGCTGAACGAGCAGATGCAGGCGCGCATCGCCCTGCTGTTCGCCCTGCCGGTGATGGAGCTTGGCGCGGAGTGGCTCGACGGCTTCCACGAGATTTTGCTCTACCCAGAGCCTTTTGTGGTGGACACCCCGTGGCAGGATGACAATGGTCTGGTTCACGCGGGTTCGCAGGTGCACTCCGGCCAGAGCTGGGATCAGGGGCCGATTGTGCTGAACTGGCAGGATATCGAGGACTCTTTCGACACCTCGGGCTTTAACCTAATCATCCACGAAGCCGCGCATAAGCTCGACCTGCGCAACGGCGGCGAAGTCAGCGGCATTCCCCCTATTCCGCTGCGCGACGTGGTGGCCTGGGAACATGACCTGCACGCCGCGATGGAAAATTTGCAGGATGAGATCGATATGGTGGGTGAAGAGGCCGCCAGCATGGACGCCTACGCCGCCAGTGACCCGGCAGAGTGCTTCGCGGTACTTTCCGAGTACTTCTTCAGTGCGCCAGAACTGCTTTCGAGCCGCTTCCCGCTGGTTTACGGCCATTTTAGCCGTTTTTACAAACAAGACCCGCTGGCAAGGCTGCTGCGCAACCAGCCGTGCGACGCTTAATCAACCTAAAAACTGTGACCTCGCCGCACCTTTTTTGCACTTTTCGGGCCTTTTTGCTCAGTTGCTGAACAGTCAGTCAAATAGCGCCATTTTGCCGTTGACACCTCGCGGGGCTCTAGATATCATGCGCCCCGTTCACACGATTCCTCTGTAGTTCAGTCGGTAGAACGGCGGACTGTTAATCCGTATGTCACTGGTTCGAGTCCAGTCAGAGGAGCCAAATTTAGAAAAGCCCGCTTAAGGAAACTTAAGCGGGCTTTTTGGTTTTTGTGTCTCTATTCGTATGCCCTATCCCTAACGCCAGCCCATCGCTGGTGCAACATGCTTAAGGATCGACTCGATCACGTGCACGTTGTAATCCACGCCCAACTGGTTGGGGACGGTCAGCAGAATGGTGTCGGCTTCGGCAATCGCTTCATCCTGTTTAAGCTGCTTAACCAGCGTTTCGGGATCTGCGGCATAGCTGCGGCCGAAAATGGCGCGGGTTTGCTCATCGAGATAACCGATTTTATCGCCGTCATTGCTGCTGGAGCCAAAGTAGGCGCGGTCACGGTCATTCATCAGCGCAAAAATACTGCGGCTGACGGACACTCTCGGCGCATGCTGATGCCCCGCTTCGGCCCACGCAGCGCGGTAAGCCCGAATCTGCTTCGCCTGCTGAATGTGGAACGGCTCGCCGGTTTCATCAAATTTCAGCGTCGAGCTTTGCAGATGCATTCCCAACTTGGCGGCCCAAATTGAGGTCGCGTTGGTCGCCGCCCCCCACCAGATGCGCTCACGCAGGCCAGCGGAATAAGGCTCTGGGCGCAGTAAGCCCGGTGGATTAGGGAACATCGGCTGCGGATGCGGCTCGGCGAAGCCCTTTCCGCGTATCACTTCTAAAAACTCTTCAGTGTGGCGACGCGCCATATCGGTGTCGGTTTCACCCTCGGCTGGCTGGAAACCAAAGTGACGCCAGCCGTCAATCACCTGCTCCGGCGATCCGCGGCTGATACCGAGTTGCAAACGCCCGCCGGAGATCAGGTCTGCGGCGCTGGCGCTTTCAGCCATGTACAGCGGGTTCTCATAGCGCATGTCGATCACGCCAGTACCAATCTCAATCTTACTGGTTTTTGCGCCGATAGCCGCCAACAGCGGGAATGGCGAACTCAGTTGGCGAGCAAAGTGGTGAACGCGGAAATAAGCGCCATCTGCGCCCAGCTCTTCAGCCGCCACGGCGAGATCGATGGATTGAAGCAGCACGTCAGACGCCGAACGGGTCGCCGACTGTGGCGATGGCGTCCAGTGGCCGAACGATAAAAAGCCAATCTTTTTCATAGTAAAAGTATCCTCAGATTCCGGCCTATCCCGAGAGGATATGGCGCAGCGATACCCTTACTCTACGCCTATCAGGATGAGAATAAATTTCATTTATTTAACCTAAGGGTTCAGTTTATTTGATGAATATTGGCGGATTATCACGCGTTTTTGCGCAGTCTGCGCAAATTGTCTCCCATCAGATTGTGGAAGCAAAAAAATCTTTGCTATCAACAATGTCACTCGATATTATTCGCCCCGTTCACGCGATTCCTCTGTAGTTCAGTCGGTAGAACGGCGGACTGTTAATCCGTATGTCACTGGTTCGAGTCCAGTCAGAGGAGCCAAATTAGAAAAGCCCGCTTAGGAAACTAAGCGGGCTTTTTGCTTTCCGATTCAAATCGTTAGAGCTACTTATCCCACCCTGACTGAATGGGTCAATATCTGGCGGAACTTGTCTATGTCGCAGATAACATACTCATTCGCGTTTTTTTGGATGTAGTTCTCTTCCATCAGCTGATTGATCACCCGCCGATAGGTGCGCTCGGAGCAGCCGAAGCGTTCGGCTTCGCGGTAAACCTGGGAGAAATCCACCAGCGGTTTTTGCTGCTGATGACGCTCGTAAAGGTCGGCGACAATGTTAAACACCAGTGGCTGTAAGAAGCGTTCCATGGTTTTTGCCATACCGCGTTGGTAGCTGAGGGATAGCAGCTGGCTAAGCCAAACGCCGACCTCCACGTGGCTGGTGAGGATGCTGTCCATCATCGCCAGCGGAATGACTTTCACCGCCATGGCCTCGTGAGCCACGACGGAAAACTGGCTGGGCGTCTGGGTGAGATATTCGATTTCACCAATGATAGTGTCACTGACAAAACGCTGGCCGAGGCTGAAGGTCTTACCGTTTTCGGCATTGTAATGCATGGTGTATTCGCCGAGGGTTATCCAGTACAACGCCTGAATCTCTTCCCCCTGACGCAAAATGAACTCATCGGGGCCAATCACTTTGTCTTTGAGTGGCGCGGCGTGCACCGCGTCGCGCAGGATTTTGTATCCGCGCTGAGCGTATTGCTGAATGATTGTCATGATGTCGTCGCTCTCCGACCGGCCCGAAATAATAGTTAAGTGAGTAACGCCAACCCTGAGGATTACCCATCGCGCCGCTCGCGAAGTCGAGGGGCTGCTGAGACTAACGATCGGCCCTGATCTTTGTCAATGCCCCTTGCACGATCCTCGACCTGAGTCTCCTTTCTCCTACACCACTTTGCCTCGCCGCCATAGCCGCGCAGACCAGTAAAAATCAATTTTGTGATCGCCGTCGGCCAGGGTCGGACATTTGCCTTTTTCTACGCGCGAAGGGCTTTCTACCATGATGGCCTACATCCAGTCAGGAGGTCATCAGATGACGCCACATATTAATGCCAACCCGGGCGATTTTGCCGAAACCGTAATCATGCCGGGGGACCCGCTGCGCGCCCAGTACATCGCCGAGACCTATTTGACTGACGCCAAACGCGTTTGTGATACCCGCAATATGTTTGGCTTTACTGGCTACTATCGCGGCAAACCTCTCTCGCTGATGGCCCACGGCATGGGGATCCCGTCCGTCTCAATCTATGCCCATGAGCTGATTAACGAATTTGGCGTGAAGAAGCTGATTCGCATCGGCACCTGCGGCGCGGTGGATAGCACGGTGGACATGAGCAACGTGATTGTCGCCACCGGCGCGGGCACCTCTTCTTCCGCCAACCGCGACCGTTTTGGCGGTTACGACTTCGCCGCCGTGCCCGATTTTGACCTTCTGCGCCGCTGCTGGACGGTGTCGCAGCATCGCCAACTGCCCGCCCAGTTCGGCAACACCTTTACCAACGACCTGCTGTATGACAAACCCGAAGGTATACTCCCAGCCCTCAAAAAAATGAATATTTTGGCAGTAGAAATGGAAACCTCGGCGCTTTACACCATCGCCGCGCAGTACCGCGCCAAAGCCCTGAGCCTGTTGACCGCCTGCGTCAATAGCGTCACCGGCGAAGAGCCAAGCGCAGAACAATTACAAAAAACGTTAAACAACATGTTTGAGCTGGCTTTAGAGACAGCAATATTCAGCGATTGATCTTATTTATAAGGCTTATCCGATGACGAACTCTACACACTCACCTGCACCAAGCGGCCTCAAAGTCGAATCCAACGGGGTTAACGCCGTACCTGAATCCGAAAGGTACGGTAGCCCTTCCGGACTGTTCCCCATTTGGTTTTCGTGGAACGTCTCCATCCTCGGTATCGCCTACGGGGTGTATGTTTACTCGCTGGGACTGAGCCTGTGGCAGTCCATCACCGCCGGGATTATAGGGTATCTGCTCTCCTGCATTCTGGTGGGTATTCTGGCGGTGGGCGGCCCAAGAACCGGCCTGCCGACGCTGACCCAAACCCGTTTCTGCTTTGGTTATCACGGCAATAAATTCCCAACCCTGTTTGCCTACATCTCCAATATGGGTTGGAAAATTACCCTGATCACTCTGGCCTCTTCCACCGGCGCGGCGCTATTTGCCAAACTCTGGCCGACGGCCTTCGCGCTGGCGGATGGCAAGCCGACGCTGATGTGCATCCTCGGCTGGTTTATTCTGAGTCTGGCATTAACCATGTCGATTGCGGTTTACGGCCACCAGCTGATTATGAAAGTTGAAAAATACATCGCCTGGCTGACCGGCTTTATGAGCATCATCTTTATCTTCCTGATGCTGCCACACATTCACTGGGACAGGCTGGGCCAAGGCGCGGCGCACGGCGACCTGCTGACTTACATCGGCGGCGTGGTGATGGCGATGACCATGGTGGGGCTAGGCTTCCTCAACTACGGCGGTGATTTTGCGCGCTACTTGCCGAAGAAAACCCCGGCCTCAAAAGTGATTTTCTGGACCACTGCGGGTATCTCGCTGCCAGTGAGCATTTTGCTGATTCTGGGTGCGTTTTTGGCCGACAGCAACCCGGACCTCAGCGCGGCTGCCTCCCAAGCGCCGATTGCCTCGCTGACTAACCTGCTGCCGTTCTGGTTCTATGTGCCGTTTTCCATCGTGATCATTATCTCCCTGCTGGCGGCGGCGATCACCGGCGTCTACAGCTCAGGGTTGGCGCTGTTGGCGCTGGGTATTCCGGCCAGTCGTGCCACTACCACCATGCTGAATGCCATTATTATCGGCTTCGGCGCGTTCTATCTGATGTTTATCTCCGACTCTTTCCTCTCCACCTTCCAGTCATTCTTGGCGTCAATCTCGGTGGTGATGGGCTCGGCGGGTGCGATTGAACTGATCGACTTCCTGCGCCAAAAACGTTTGGGTTGGGATATCACGATGGCCAATAAAGCCGGATTCGGCGGCAGAAATGGCCGCTGGACCGCGCTGGTTGCGCTGTTTACCGCCACTATTGTCGGCCTAGGCACCATCACCTCGGGCGACCCGCACATCGCGCACATCGTCGGCTTCCTGCTGACGGACGAAACGCGCCACAGCGTGTTTGCCACCGCGAATATCGGCGTTATTGTCTCAATGCTGGTTGGCGGCGGGATCTACGCCCTGTTGACCTTCGGCCTGAAAATCGCCCTGCCGGGTATCACTTCACAGCCGACTTCTGCAGCCAAGGCTCAGCCGCTGAATCCACAAAAAACTGTGTAATTTCCAGTAGATAAAACAAAGGCCGCTGAGAAGCGGCCTTTTTGCAAAGAAAACCCCTAGCGATACTTCCACAACCATTTACCACTCGCCAATCTCCAGTAGAAGAAGCTGCCGCGAATGATCCAGTCGAGGCACATGCCGAGCCAGATACCGATGACGCCGAAACCGAGCACCACGCCGAGGGTATAACCAGCGACGATGCGACCACCCCACATGCTAAGGAGCGATACCCACATAGTGAAACGCGCGTCGCGAGCCCCTTTCAGCCCGGCGGGTAATACCCAGGAGGCGGCCCAGAATGGCATAAAGGCGGCGTTCAGCCACACCAGCATTTTCACCACGTGGATAACATCATCTTCCTTGGTATAGAAGGACGCTAGCAAGCCCGCCAAGGGCATTGACAGCAAAGAGAGCGCGCATAGGCCAATGGTTGAGAGCCAGAAAATATGTTTCAGTTGATGCTCGGCCTGCCCCATCTGCCCGCGCCCTAAACGGGTGCCGACCACAATGGTAGAAGTCGAACCCAAGGCGTTGCCCGGCAGGTTAATCAGCGAGGCGATCGACGCGGCAATAAAGTTACCGGCAATCACGTCAGTCCCCATCCCGGCGACGAACACCTGCGTCAGCAATTTACCGCCGTTAAACAGCACGGATTCAATACTGGCGGGCACGCCGATGCTCAGCACTTCCATCAAAATGCTGGTATTGAGACGTTTGAAATAGCTTTTAAGGGGAATGCGCAGTGCCGGATTGAAGCCGATCATCAGGACATAAATCACCACCGCTGCGCCGATATAGCGGGCGATCGTCAGGCCCAATCCGGCACCGGAAAAGCCCAAACCGCCCCAGCCGAAGCAGCCATAAATCAGGACGCTACTGATAATAATGTTGAGGATGTTCATCCCGCCGTTGATAAGCATCGGGATCTTGGTATTACCGGCACCGCGCAAGGCCCCACAGCCGATCAGCGCGATGGCCGCCGCCGGATAACTCCACGCAGTAATAGTGAGATAATTCAGGGCGAGGGCCTTAACCTGCGGCTCGGCACTGCCCGCTATCCAGTCAATAATATGCTCACCGGCGAACTCGATGCCGACGGCCAGCAGCAAAGCAAACAGGGTCATCAGCACTAAAGACTGCCGCGCCGCGTTGCGCGCGCGTTTGCGATCCAGCTTGCCGAGGCTAAAGGCCACCACTACGGTGGTACCGAGGTCTATCGCAGCAAAGAAGGCGATCACCACCAGATTGAAACTGTCCGCCAACCCCACGCCGGCCATCGCTTCCTTGCCGAGCCAGCTGACCAGAAAGGTGCTGAGCACCCCCATAAGCAGCACGCACATATTTTCAAAAAATATCGGTACCGCGAGGGGAGTAATTTCACGCCAGAACAACACACGATAGGAACGCCGTTTGTGATACCACTTGGTGCGCTCCAGCGCGTGCTGCACGGTAACTCTGATGTTTTGCAAGATAGTTCCAGCTATGAGGTGAGGTCAGATGCCTACTTTAAGAATGGTAAAAGCCCCTGCGTTTTGCAAAGGCTTTTATCATTGATATTTGGACATTTAATGCGCAATAAAAAACCCGCCTCGCAGCAAGGCCACATCGGCACTGACATCACACTTCGGCGCGATGAACATTCTGATACAAATCCCAGAGGTTAGCGTTGAGAATGACGCTGCCCCAGCCATCTCCCCGCCACCGCCGCCAGCGTGGCGCACAGCAGGTAGTAAATCAGGCCGATGAACAGGAAGATCTCCGCCGGGTAGATTTGCACCCGATTATTCACCTGCCCGGCGACGGTGGTGAGTTCCGGCACGTTAACGATAAACGCCAGCGACGTGTCTTTTAGCAGCGCAATGAGCAAGCCGAGATAGGACGGCAGCAGGTTGGGCCACGCCTGCGGCAGCAGCAGAATGCGTAAAACCTGCCACTGGCTGAAACCCGAAGCCGTGCCCGCCTCGCTCTGGCCGACGGGCAGTGACTCAATTCCGGCCAGCGTCGAGTGCATCACCGCCGCCGAGGTGAACCACGCCAGCGCCAGTATCACGGTCAGCGCGCCCGGCATTGAACTGCCAAACACCACCGGCAGTAGAAAGTAGAGCCAGAAAATCACAAAGATCAGTGGAATGCCGCGAATAAACTCGGCCCAGACGAACAGCACGCGCCGCGTCCAGCCGCCAAACCGCCAGGCCAGCGCCGCCATTCCCACGCCCAGCACCAGCGCGATAGCGCCCGCCGAGATAGCCATAATTAAAGTCAGCAGCACGCCACCCGGCTCACCCTCCGCCACCCGCCCCCACAGCAGATAGGTGAAATTGTCATGCAGAACCGAATAATCAAACTCCACGCGGCGCTCCTTCGGCATTAGCCACGGCGGCGGATGGCGACTGGCGCAGCCCCGGCCGTTTTGGCCCTAACGTGATAAACAGCCAGCCCATCACTAAGCCGAGCAGTAGATAGAGCGCGGTGCCGATGGCGAAGCCTTCCAGCGCGTGGGCGTTGTAACTCTCGATGCGGCTTATCTGGTAGGTCAGTTCGGAGAAACCAATGCCGGTCGCCAGCGACGAGAGTTTCATTAGATTGAGATATTGGCCGGTGATCGGCTGCCACGCATTGGTCAGCCCCTGCGGCAACAGCACGTAACGCAGCAACGCCCAGCGGCTGAACCCTTGCGATATCGCGGCCTCCCTTTGCCCGGCGGGCACCGAGTTCAGCCCGGCCTGCACCTCTTCCACAATAAAGGCCGCGCTAAACAGCGCCAGCCCCCAGGTGGCGCAGAGAAACTCCGGCGTCAACCACGCGATATTGACCGGTAAAGTGGCCCATGGGTGCTCGTCGCCAATGTAAAAACGCCACCCCTGCGGCAGCGCGCCATAGGCGGCAAAGTACCAAAACAGCAGTTGCACCAGCAGCGGCGTATTGCGAAATATCGACACATACACCGCCGCCACGCCCCTGCCCACCCGGCCCGGCGCGAGGCGCAGCACCAATAGCAGCAGGGTGAGCAGCGTCGCCAACAGGCTGGCGGCCAGCGTCACATATAAGGTGGTAAGAAAGCCGGAAATAATCCATTGCAGCGGCTGGCCGGTCAGCACGCCCGCCCAGTCAAGGTGCCAGTTCATCAACCTTCCCCTCTTTGGCTAACTGTTCTTGCGCCGAGCGCAGCGGGAACAGCACCTTTTGCAGAAAACGCCGGGCGCGCGGGTGCTGGGGCTGGGTGAAGAAGCTCTCCGGATCGGCCTGCTCGAGGATTTGCCCGCCGTCCATAAACACCACCCGGTCGGCAATTTCGCGGGCAAAGCTCATCTCGTGAGTCACCACAATCATGGTGATGCCGCTGTGCGCCAGCTCCTGCATCACCAGCAGCACTTCGCCAATCATCTCCGGGTCCAGCGCCGAAGTGGGTTCATCAAACAGAATAATATTGGGATCGGTGACTAGCGCGCGGGCGATAGCCACCCGCTGCTGTTGGCCGCCGGACAGCTGAGAGGGGAAATGATGCGCCCGGTCAGCCAGCCCAACTCTGACTAACAGCTCGCGCGCCTTGTGCCGCGCTGCCTCCTGCTTCCAGCCGTGGACCTTGGTCAGCGCCAGACTGACATTATCCAAGGCATCAAGATGGGCGTAGAGATTGAATTGCTGAAAAACAAAGCCAATATGAGTACGAAGCTGGCGCAGCGCTTTGCCACTCAGGGCCGCAGTGGGGCGCTGATGAATGAAAATCTCGCCGCTGCTGAGGGTTTCCAGATGGTTGATCAGGCGGATCAGCGTCGACTTGCCCGAGCCGGACGGCCCGCAGACCGCCACCACTTCTCCCACCGCCACGCTCAAGTCCACCTGCTGGATAACCTGATGCGCGCCGAAAGATTTACTCACCTGTTTGAACTGCACCGCGACGGCTTTCTTGCCGCCCGCCGGAGACGAAAAAACCGCAGACGAGTCTGCGGTTGCTGAGGATGGTTGTTGCATAAACCCTGCCTGTCTAATTATTTTGCTTAGCTCTTGGCCTGAATCGTAAATAAGCGCGGCTGCGGCGATTTGGTCTGCGGGCCGAACCAATTGTTATAAATGGTGGTCGCTTCGCCGGACTTCTCCAGACTCAGCAGTTCATCATTGACGGCTTTCAGCAGGCTGGTTTCACCCTTTTTCACGCCCACGCCAATCTCCTCTTTACTGAGTAAATCCGGCAACACTTTGTATTTCGCCTTGTCCGGCGCGCCGTCGAGCAGCCCGGCCAGAATGGTGCTGTCCTGCGTGATAGCCTGAACGTTGCCATTGCGCAGAGCCGACAGCGCCAGCGGAATATCGTCATATGAGAGCACGCGAGATTTCGGGAATCGGTTATGCAACTCCTGCTCGCCGGTGGTGCCTTTCACCGCGCCAATGCGCGCAGTGGCGTACTCATCCAGCTTGTCCGGTGAGCCAACTGGCACCAGGAACTGCTGCCCGGTGACGAAATAAGGGATGGAGAAATCCACCACCTTGGCGCGTTCCGGCGTGATAGTGATATCCGCCACGATGATGTCAGCCTTGCCCGATTGCAGCAGCGGAATGCGGTTTGCCGGGTTAGTCGCCACAAGTTGCAGCTTCACGCCCAGTGACTTCGCCAGCGCTTTGGCGAAATCCACGTCATAGCCGACAATGTTATGGGTTTTGGCATCTACTGAGCCGAACGGCGGGTTGGAGTCGAAGGTGGCGACCTTAATCACCCCGGCCTTTTTAATGTCCGACAGTTGATCGGCGTGGGCGGCGAAGCTCGCTACCCCGCCGATTGAAAGTAAAATCCATGCTGCGAGTGACGCCTTACCAGAAACCAAACGAGCCATAGTTATTCCTTAATGATGGGTCAATGTTGCGGCAACCTGCGGCTGCTCATTTTTTTGCTGTTTTGCTGATACTTGCGCGTAGCGGCTGGCCTTGAACGGCAGGCCCAGTCGCTCACGCAGAGTTTTGCTCTCCGTTGATGGATGCCAGTAGCCACGATCGGCCAGCACGGGCAGAACCAGACGGACGATGTCGTCCAGCGCCTCGGTCAAAACAGGACCGCCGATAATAAAACCGTCAGCGCCGCCCTCTTCCACCCAGCGAATAAAGGTGTCAGCCACCTGCTCCGGTGTGCCGAAGAACTCGCCTTTCGGCAGCGTGGTCTGGAACGCCACGTCGCGCAGCGTCAGGTTTTCCTCTTTGGCTAAACGTTTAATCTGGTCGGTGGTGGAACGGAAGGTGTTCTGCCCCAAGTCGCCGACGTCCGGGAAAGGCTCATCCAGCGGGTATTGGGAGAAGTCGTGGTGGTCGAAGAAGCGCCCCAGATAGGCCAGCGCGTCGTCCACTGAGATAAGGGATAGCAGGTACTGATATTTGGCCTCGGCTTCGGCTTCGGTCGCACCGACAATCGGGCTGATGCCGGGGAAAATGCCCACCGGATGGCGACCGTGCAGCGCTACCTGCGCCTGCAACTTGGCTGAATACTCCTGCGCTTCTTGCAGGGTGCGGGCGTTGGTGAAGACCGCGTCGGCCGATTTTCCCGCCAGCGCGATGCCAGCTTCCGAGGCCCCAGCTTGGAAAATCACCGGCTGGCCCTGTGGCGAACGCTTGATGTTGAGCGGCCCTTCCACCGAGAAGAACTGCCCTTGGTGATTCAGCTTGTGCAGCTTGGCGGCGTCGAAAAACACCCCGCTTTCGCGGTCGCGGACAAAGGCATCGTCATCCCACGAGTCCCACAGCCCTTGCACCACGTTGATGTACTCTTCGGCGATTTGATAACGCAGTGAGTGCTCAGGGTGGTCTTTGCCAAAGTTCTTGGCGGAACCCGCCAGTGGCGAGGTCACCACGTTCCAGCCCGCACGGCCATTGCTGATGTTATCGATGCTGGCTAACTGGCGCGCCACGGTGAAAGGGTCGCTGTAAGAGGTGGAAATGGTGCCCGCCAGCCCGATGCTGTGGGTGACGGATGCCAACGCCGACAGCAGCGCCACCGGCTCAAAGCGATTGAGGAAGTGCGGCAGTGATTTCTCATTGATGTGCAAACCGTCGGCGACAAACAGGAAATCGAAATTAGCGGCTTCGGCTTTCAGCGCCAACTCACGGAAATAGGGAAAATTGACGCTGGCATCGGCAGGGACTTTTTCGTGTCGCCATGAATTCATATGGCCGCCCGCGCCGTGCAACATCAGGCCTAATTTAATGCTTTTCTTGTTAGTCGCGTTAGCGTCAGCGGCTGATGAAGATGGAATGGATTGGCTCATAATTAGACTCCCAACTAAGGTCTGCGATGCAATATGAAAAGGCGATAGCAAAAGAATTCCACAGAAAGCATCGCGGCCTAAATATAAAAACCGTCCTTCTTATTTCGATAATTAGCTAATGAAATAAAACCAGAAAGAGAACCGAAAGGCATAACAGATAACCAGTCGATATTTAGTAATTTGCCAATATGCGGTCAGGATTAATCAGGACATTAATTTCCCCGCCGCCATTATTCGCCGGCCAATACCATAAGGTTAAAATGATATGAGTCTTCATACTGCCGATGACACCCTCGACGCAGCATCACTCACTCCTTTAAAGCTTGAACAACAGCTGATCGACTGGCGCCGTGAATTGCATCAAAACCCGGAGTTGTCGAACCACGAATATGCCACCACCAAGCGTATTACCCAGTGGCTGAACGCTGCGGGGATCCGCATCCTGAATCTCGGTTTAAAAACCGGCGTAGTGGCCGAAATTGGCCCGCAGGACGGCCCTTTGGTGGCGCTGCGCGGGGACATCGACGCCCTGCCAATTAATGAAATTTCCGGCGTGCCTTTTAGCTCGCAGCAGGCTGGCGTAATGCATGCCTGCGGCCATGACTTCCACACCTCGGTGATTCTGGGCGCGGCTTACCTGCTCAAAGCGCGGGAAGAGCAACTGCCGGGCCGCGTGCGGCTGTTCTTCCAGCCAGCCGAGGAGCGTTTCAACGGCGCGCTCCAGCTGATTGAAGCCGGCGCGCTGGACAATGTGGACGCCATTTTCGGCCTACACAATGCGCCACAGCTGCCGGTCGGCACCTTCTCCACCAAGGGCGGCGCGTTCTACGCAAACGTCGACCGATTCCAAATCACGGTGACGGGCAAAGGCGCGCACGCCGCGCATCCCGAAGAAGGTGTCGATAGCATCGTCACCGCCAGCCACATCGTTACCGCGCTGCAAACCTTGGTCAGCCGCCACTTCAGCACCAAAGAGTCGGTGGTGGTCAGCGTGACCCGCATTGAGGGCGGCAATACCTGGAACGTGCTGCCGCAGGATGTTGACCTCGAAGGCACGGTGCGCACCCATAACGCCGAGATCCGCGAACAGATCCCCGGCAAAATCCGTCAGGTGATTGAAGGCGTGGCGCAGGCGCTGGGCGCGAAGGCCGAACTGCACTGGTTCCCAGGGCCACCGGCGGTGGTCAATACGCCGCGCTGGGCCGAGTTTGCCAGTCAGGCGGCGCGGGAAGCAGGCTATAACGTTGAGCTGTCCGAGGCGCAAATGGGCGGTGAAGACTTCGCGCACTACCTGCATCACGTGCCCGGCGCCTTTGTCAGTATTGGCTCGGCCAGTGAGTTCGGCTTGCATCACCCTAAATTTAATCCGAATGAAAAAGCCATATATCCGGCAGCGGTCTATTTCCAACAATTAGCGGAAAAAGCCTTGGCCGAACTGACAGAAAAATAATCTTTCCCCAACCAATAATATGAACAGCCCGCCCGATTTAACGTCGGTCAGCGGGCTTTCTGCCTGTCTTTCATCTCGGGTTTTTTATTTCTGCTTTATCAGTTTAGTTATTTAATTTTGTTGTTTTACATCCCTCAGCCGCTCAGGAATAGTGAATTCGACACCTGCAAGGGTCTAATAAAAAATAATTAACCTAGATAGTTCGTGGTGCAGAAAGGCAGCCAACGCATCTACAACGCGAAATATGAAGGGTATGAGGGTAATAAAGATGATTAGCACGAAATTAACCGCCGTGGCCGCTTTGGTTCTTTTTTCCTCCGTGGCTTATGCAGCACCGGGTATCGACTTAGTCGCCAATGAAACCCCAATCAATACGCCAAAAAGCCCTGAAGCCATCGCCAAAATCCCGGCAAACTTTAAGTTTGTCGAACCGGGCACCCTGACCGTCGCGCTGGCCGTGCTCGGCAGTGCCCCACCTTTTGGCCTCTATGCTCGTGACAATAAAACCGTGATTGGCAGCGAGGCCGACATTGCGCGTCTGGTTGCCGATGGCCTTGGCCTGAAGCTGAAAGTGGTGCCCGCCTCGTGGGAAGACTGGCCGCTCGGCGTGACGTCCGGCAAATACGATGCCGCTATCTACAACATTACGGTGACCAAAGATCGCAAAACTAAATTCGATTTCGCCACCTATCGCCAAGATACGCTGGGCTTCTACGTGAAGACCGGCAGCAAAATTAAATCCATTACTTCAGCCCCGGACATTGCTGGCAAGAAAATCATCGTAGGCTCCGGCACCAATCAGGAAGCCGTCCTGCTGGAGTGGGATAAAGAAAACCGCGCCAAGGGCCTCGCCCCGCTACAGCCTATTTATGTCACAGATGACGCGGCTTCGACGCTGGCTATCCAGTCAGGCCGCGCCGATGCCACCTTTGGCCCGAACGTCACCGGGGCCTATAAATCCCTGTTAACGGGCAAAACCCAGCTGGTTGGCACCGTGCCGGGTGGCTGGCCGAAAACCGCCAACATCGCGGTGACGCTGAAAAAGGGCAACGGGCTGGTTGATGCCGTGCAAGCCTCGATTAACAGCGCCATAGCCAGTGGCAGTTACCTGAAAGTGTTAGACCGCTGGGGCGAGAGCGTCGAGAAGATCGACCACTCCGAAATCAACCCACCGGGCCTTGGTGATTAATTTTTCTCTTCAGCAGGAGCAGACCATGAGTCAGGACATTTTTATTCAAACCCTGCCGGACGACCCGCTGATTGCGCCCGTCATTGAAGGCTTATTTGGTGAATATCGCGCGCGTTATGGCGACTATTTTGGCCATCAGGAAGAAGAGCCGTTGAGCTACTACGCCCCGCCGGACGGGGTGTTTGTGGTGCTGTTGCGTAACGGTGTTCCCATTGCGATGGGGGCGTTTAAACGCTACGACCTGCAGACCGCCGAGCTAAAACGTATCTGGACCGACAAAACTTTGCGCCGCCAGGGATTGGCGAAAAAGGTGCTGGTTGAGTTGGAACAACGCGCGCTGGAGCAAGGCTACAGCAAGCTATTCCTCACTACCGGTTTCCGCCAGCCGGAGGCCGTGGGGTTATATCTGGCAAACGGCTATCAGCCGCAGTTTGATACCCGCGTGGACCCGGTGGTTTACTCCCTGCCGCCTTATGATGGCCGTTTACCCTTTACCAAAGCATTGCCCGTCGCCGTGGCTGCTGCCCCTGTTGCGGAGAAAGCCTATGAGTGACACCTCGCTGCGACAGACCGACCAGCCGCCGTTGAAAGTGGTCCCTGCCCGCTACCCGCTGCGCCTGATTGGCGCTATATTTTCGGTCTTTATTCTGCTGGTGATCGTCCAGTCGATTGCCACCAACCCGCGCTGGGAATGGGGCGTATTTCGCCAATGGTTCTTTGAACCGGCTATCCTGCAAGGCTTAGCCAAAACCCTGCTACTCACCCTGCTGGGCACGCTGTTTGGCATTATCTTCGGCACCGCGCTGGCGCTGGCCAGGCTGTCCAAATCCTATTTACTGAATGGGCTGGCCTGGGGCTATATCTGGCTGTTCCGTTCACTGCCTATGTTGCTGGTACTGATCATTCTCTACAACTTTTCCTACCTGTACGACAGCCTGTCGGTCGGCATTCCCTTTACCTCGATTGAGTTCTTCAGCCACCCAACCGTGGACCTGCTGGATCAGTTCTCCGTCGCCGTGCTGGGGCTTTCGCTGGTGCAGTCGGCCTACACCGCCGAGATTATTCGCGGCGGCATTTTGGGTGTCGAGCATGGTCAGCATGAAGCGGCCGCGGCACTGGGTTTGCCGGGCTATCGCCGCACCTTCCGCATCATATTGCCGCAGGCACTGCGGGCGATTATCCCTACCGGCTTTAATGAAGTGATCAGTCTCGCCAAGGGCACCTCGATTGTTTACGTGCTGTCGATGCCCGAGCTGTTTTACACCGTGCAGGTGATCTACAACCGCACCCAGCAGGTAATTCCCCTGCTGATGGTGGCGACCGTCTGGTATCTGGTTATCACGTCGGTGCTGTCGGTGCTGCAATATTATGTTGAACGCTATTTCTCACGCGGAGCCGTGCGCGAGCTACGACCGACGCCAATCCAACGTTTCCGCCTGTGGGCGCGCGGCTAAGCCGCGAAGGAGTAAATGTATGTCTGAAGCTTTTGACCTGTTCGTTTCACCCCCAACGGCCAAAGCCGCCGAGCCGGTATTGCTGCGCCAGCCGCAGCATCAGGCGCCGGGCAGAATTGAAATCAGCCATCTGAGCAAACATTTTGGCGCACACAAGGCGCTGGATGACGTAAGCCTAAGCATCGAACCCGGCACCGTGACGGTGATCCTCGGGCCATCCGGCTCAGGGAAATCCACTCTGCTGCGCACCATTAATCATCTGGAGCGCGTCAATGAGGGCACCATTCAGATTGATGGCGACTATGTTGGCTATCAGCGCAAAGGCGACAAGTTGTATGAGTTGAAGGAGCGGGCCATTCTCAAGCAACGGGTTAACGTCGGCTACGTCTTCCAGAACTTTAACCTTTTTCCGCACCTGTCGGTGCTGGATAACATCATTGAAGCCCCTATCGTTCACCGGCTGATGAACCGCAAACAGGCCATTGCCCGTGCTTATGAGCTGCTGGACACCGTCGGGCTGCGCGAAAAAGCTCAGGCTTACCCGCGCCATCTTTCCGGCGGGCAGCAGCAGCGCATTGCTATTGCCCGCGCGCTGGCCCTCAACCCTAAAGTGATGCTGTTTGATGAACCCACCTCGGCACTGGACCCGGAGCTGGTCGGCGAAGTGCTGGACGTCATTAAAAAGCTAGCGCGTTCTGGCGTCACGCTGGTCGTCGTCACCCATGAAATCGGTTTCGCCCGTCAGGTGGCGGACCAGGTGGTCTTTATGGTGGATGGCAAAGTGGTGGAGAGCGGCTCTGCGTCGCAGGTTCTGGATAACCCGCGCCACGGCCGCACCCGCAGCTTCCTAGAAAAAGTGCTGTGAACCGGCCTCATTCTGCCGGCGCATCCGCCGCGACCAGCATTGTCGTAGTGCTTCCCAGCGCTAACAGCAATAGCAAGGCTGATGCACCGGCAAAGCCTTCCCCATTCGGATAACTCTGCAGTAAAAATACCGCCAGCCCGACCCCGACTGCTGCTCCCATCGCACGCAGCGGCAGGACGTAGGGCAAATAGACCTGCTGAGAGATCGCGGCGTTGGCCCCTTGTTTTAAAACCCATATCCGCAGCGCCAGCATAAAGAGGGTCAGTACCAGTGGAAATAAACCGGTTTCCAGCGTGGCCTGGTGGATGAAGAAGGCTTGGCTCACCAAGACGGTGAGAAAAAGCCCAGTGGCAATCCCCGCCGTTGAAAATACCTCAGCCCCAAGCGCCCATGAGAAACCGTGCTGACGGCGCAAAGCCCTTGGCAGCCAAGGCCGCGCGCCATACTTCTCATTCAGAACCAATAGCCCCAACAGGATGGCGGCGATGCCGTTGATCAAATGAGTATTAGCATCCGCCACGCCGCGCTCCGACCAGCTAAGTAATGCCATCAGCAGGCTGACTGCGTTCAGACAGGCCAGTAAAGTCGACATCGCATGCCCCGCCGCCGAGCGCCCGACTGTCGCAAAAATCACCACCGCGCCCAGCAATAAATTGGCAGTAAACAGCTCTGCCCAGCCAACGAGAGAAAACAGCAGGCCCGAAACCAGCGCCTGAAACGAAAACAGCAGAGCGAATAACTCAGCTTTATTGCCAGCCCGCAGCTGGCGTTGCTCGATACACAGAGTCATGAGAGAGCTTCCTTTGATTGAGGGTCATCGGCACAAGCATGAATTCACTTCATCTATACCGATATTGCAAAGCAAGCTTACTCCGCTTATTTTGGGTCAATCAAAGTCATCATTTTCAGCCATGGATGAAAATAACTCATCATGAGTGCAAACGTAAGAAAACCGCGCCTGCCGCCACTGGGTTCACTCAAAGCCTTCGACGCGGTGGCGACGCAGGGCAGCTTTAAACGCGCCGCCGAAGAGATTGGCGTGACCGCCACCGCCATTAGCCATCAAATCCGCGTTTTGGAAGAATCGCTGTCAGCTCAGGTGTTTGAACGCAGCGCCCGCGAGGTGAAACTCACCGCCGTCGGCCTGATCCTGCGTCAGGCAACGCGTCAGGCATTTAGCACTCTGCAAGACGCGGTGAATGAAATTCACCACGCGCGCCAGCCCACAGCCTTAACCCTCAGTACCACCTCGAACTTTTTGACACACTGGCTGGTACCACGCCTGGCTGATTTGAAAACCCATGCGCCGACGCTCGACCTGCGGCTTCATACCAGCATTGAACTGGTGGATTTAACCAAGAATACCGTGGACGTTGCTATTCGCTACAGCCAGCACGCCAGCGTTCAGCTCGACTCCACCCTGCTCTCCCATGACCGTTTTGTGCTGGTTGCCAGTCCTACGCTGGGATTAAAGCGGCTGGAAGATTTACTCACTGCCACGCTGTTCCATGTAGAAAATCGCATGATCCCGCAGCCCTCGCCGGACTGGGAGAATTGGCGCCAGCAGTTTGGCCCTGCCGGATTAAATATTGATGCCGGCCTGCGCTTTACCGATGAAACCCATGCCATTCAGGCGGCGATTGCCGGACAGGGCGTGGCCATCGTCAGCAGCCTGCTGGCTAAGGACTTTATCGAAAAAGGCATTTTGCAAGTGCCGTTTGAGCAGTGCCTGCCGGGCGCAAATTACTATTTTGTTACCTCGCCAGATAAAGCCGATCGCGCCGACATTGTGGAATTAAAGCATTGGCTGCAGAGCAGAATGCCGCTGATCGCCCAGCCATAAGGTTAGACACACGCCCTGAGCCACAAGATTGATGTCAAATTGTGTGCGAGCCGTTCCCAAGTCCAAAAGAGATGATTATCATTATCATCTTTCTTTTTCGCTCTAGGGATTGTCATGTTCACTGGTTTACTTCGCCCCGCACGCCTGTTGGCGGTGGCCAGCTCGCTGCTGATTTCATTTATGGCGCAGGCCGCACCTTTCACTGTTACTGATATCGCCGGTCGCCAAGTGACCTTCGACCATACGCCCCAGCGCGTCATGCTGGCAGACTCGCGCGCCCTGATTGCCTTAAATATTCTGCACCCGGAAGATCCTTTGAAAAATATCGTTTCAATGGACAACTCGCTGCAAACTAAAGCCGCAGATATGAATCAGGCGTACCTGAAAAAATTCCCGAAAATGAAAGACATTCCCATTTTCGACAACCCATACGTGGCTGATTTCAGTGTCGAAAAAGCGGTGACGCTGAAGCCTGACTTGGTGATTTTCGATACCGGCTTGCTAAGCAAAATGACCGATAGCGGCACCCTAGCTTTACTGCAAAAACTCAATATTCCGGTGCTGTTTATCGACTTCCGCCAGCAGCCGCTGACTAATACTGTCGCCAGCATGCAGATGTTAGGTAAGGTGTTTGACGAAGAGAAAAACGCCCAAATCTTTATTGATTTTTACCAACAGCGCCTGAATTTAATTCGCCAGCGGGTAGCCACGCTCAAGCCAGACCAGCGCCCGAGCGTCTTCATTGAGCGCCATGCAGGTTTGCACAGCGAACAGTGCTGCTCCACCTTTGGTAAAGGCAGCTTTGGTCAGTTTATTGACGAGGCCGGTGGTCAGAACATTGGCAGCAAACTGTTCCCGGCAATGGGTGGCGATATCAACGTTGAGCAGTTGATCAGCAGCAACCCGGATTACTACCTGATGACCGGCGCTGACTGGAGCCGCGGCAACAAACCTTCTGGCGCCGTGCCTTTCGGCTACAGCACCAATGAAGCGGCCGTGCAGAAAAGCCTGAGCGCCTTGATGAGCCGCAATGGCATCAGCGTACTGAAATCCATTAAAGACAAGCAGGTTTTGGCGATGTACCACCAGTTCTATGACCTGCCTTTCAACGTCATTGCCGTCGAAGAGATTGCCAAGTTCCTGCACCCGGACTTGTTCAAAGATATCGACCCACTGGCCGATTTAAAGATGGCCCACGAGAAGTTCACCTCGCTGGATTACAGCGGCGTGTTTTGGGCTACACCGCAGTAATCCCTCTTCGCAGGGCGCCGCCACGCGCCCTGCCTTCCCTTAGCTCCTCGCCGATTACATCAGCACCGAAAATCTAGCCTGCGGGTCCACATCCAGAGCCGTCAGTGTCTGATAAAGCTGATCGATACGTTCCCATAGAATCGAGTTCAACAGCTCTTTCGCAATAGGATTGGCTAATTCGGTCATCGCAAAAACCAGTGCCCGACATTGTTCACACAGTTCAACCGCCGTCAGAGGCGTCGCATCGTAAAGCCCATCAAATGAATTAACTAAAGTAGCAACATTGTCCATTTTATATACCTTCCTGAAGAGTAATTATGGCCGACTCCTAAGCCCCTACGGCATAGGGAGACAGCTCAGACGGAGGTAGGAATACCGGTCCCAATTTCCGGTCAGCCCGAAGGCTGCCCCGTCTGAGCCACCATAGTTACATTTTTAAAATCAATGTAATACGCAGCGAAGACGTCACTACAATTGCTATTGGGGACTGCCTCAGGTTCCTACGCCCGACCACGGTTTTCACCGCAGCAAGGACAGCCTATTCCTTTTTTATTGGCTTATCAGAGGGAAAAATCATCTCTGCGAGGTGTCTTGGAAGGTTATTGTCGGGTTACATCAGCGACAAAATAAATTACGAGATGCATTCCAGTTTTGGGGGGGCGGCGGCCCCTGACTCGCTTTTTTAATCTTTAAAGATTTGAATCTTTGAATCTTTAAATTCAAATTCAAATTCAAATTCAAGGTCGTGGGCGTCGGCCCACACCGATCAAGGGAGGCGTAAACGCGCCTCCCTTGGAACCCTGCGTTTTTTCTTTTGTGAGTTCGAGGCTGCGCAGGGTTGGAATGGACATGTTTCAGGCACTTTAGTGATCGTCGCGAAGTGCCGCCGCTTAGGCGGTTCCCTCGCGGCGGGATTACAACCCGCGTAAAAAGACACGCGGTTTTCCACCTCTTGCTCGGCGTCACTTCTGAACGCGACCTACTGGCATCTAGACCGTGCCGTGTCAGTGGGTTTTATTATGGGTTTTGACTTGCTCCCTCCCCTATTTAGGGGAGGGTTGGGGTGGGGTATTTCTCACATAAGCCGCTGATTTTTTCTGCAATACCCCCTCCCAGCCTCCCCCTTATCAGGGGGAGGAGCAAAATTGCACTCCAACGAAACGGCACGGTAAAAATGCGTTGTCTGCTTGGCAGCACACAATTTTGCCTTTGAAGGTAAAGCAGGTTTGGGTTGCCACCCCAAAGTTACGGATAAATCCCTCTAAAACTGGTCTTCTTCCTCGGCCCGGTCATTAGCCCCTCCAGTGCCTCGACGCACTTAAGGTAGTGCGGTGTTTTCTTATGCGCGGCGACGGCGTCATTATCGACGTAGGCTTCATAGATGAAAAATCGCGTGGGTTCTTGCTCATCTTGCAGCACGTCAAAACGCAGGTTTCCCGGCTCTTTAATCGCGCCTAAGTGGTTGTCGTGAAACACTTTCAAGAACTCATTGACTTTGTCGGCTTTGACATTAATTTCTACCAGTGTGACTTCCATAACTCCTCCTTGGCTCAGCCTTTTTGATCGAGAAACAGCGCGTAGGCGTGGTCGACGCTTGCGTTGTGATGCACCACGGCTTGCACGGCTTTCAGCATGGCAATCGGCGATTCGGACTGGAAGATGTTGCGCCCCATATCCACGCCAGATGCCCCCTGATCGATAGCCTGGAAGCACATCTCTAAGGCTTCGCGCTCGGGCAGTTTCTTACCACCGGCGATAACAATCGGCACCGGGCAGCCTGCGGCGACGCGCTCGAAGCCGCTGTCCACATAGTAAGTTTTGATGATGTGCGCCCCCATCTCGGCGGCGATGCGGGTGGCCAATGAGAAGTAACGCTGATCGCGCACCATATCTTTGCCCACCCCGGTCACCGCCATGGTTGGCATGCCGTAGCGGGTGCCCTGATCCACTAGCTGAATAATGTTTTTGATCGACTGATGCTCGTGCTCGCTGCCGATATAAACCTGCGCGGCCATGGCGGAAACGTTCAGGCGCAGCGCGTCTTCAATGGCTACGGCCACGGTTTCGTTCGACAGCTCGGTGAGAATCGAATTACCGCCAGACGCGCGCAACACCACGGGTTTATTGACGGCAGCGGGTACCACGCTGCGCAGAATGCCGCGTGTACACATCAAAACGTCCGTGTGTTCGAACAGCGGCGCGATGTTGAGATCGATACGCTCAAGGCCGGTGGTCGGCCCCTGAAAATAGCCGTGGTCGAACGCCAGCATGACGGTTCTCCCGGAGGCCGGATTGAAAATGCGCGCCAGCCGCGACTGCATCCCCCAGTCCAGCGCCCCGCTTCCTTTAAGGAAGAAAGCGCGGTTGCTTTGCGGCGTACCAATACCAAAATCCTTGCCGTCTTTGATGTCGTCTAAATCAGCCATCTCAAGTTCTCCTTACAGTGACGTTAATGTTAGAAATCGTATTTACCGATGTTGTCTTTGGTGAACACCACGCGCTCCGGCAGCAGAACAATGCCGTTGCCCTTGGCTTCATATTGGTAGCCCTGCACGCTGTTCGGCGAGACTTCTACCTGCCCGATTTTCGGCACATCCAGCTTGTCGCCGACGTTCAGCTCGCCCTTCTTCAGCAGCTGTTCGGCGACATACACCGAGATTTTGCCCTGCGCCACTACGTCCCACAGGCCGAACTGTTTCACCGTGCCGCGCTCGACGTACGGGCGCATAACGTTTGGCGTGCTGAAGCCGACGATGGCGACATTCTTGCGCCCGAGGTTTTCCGCCGCCTGCGCCGCCGCTGGCAAGGCATTGGCATCCGGGGCGATGATGGCGTCGAGGTCATTCCACGATTTCATGATGCCCTCGGCGGTTTGTAGCGACTTGGTGGCGTCGTTATAGCCATATTGCGTGGTGACAATTTCCCAGCCCGGATGCTCTTTGGCGATTTTGGCTTTCGCCTCTTTCACCCACTGGTTCTGGTCGGTCACCGTCGGGCTGGAGTAGAAGAACGCCACCTTAGCCTTCTCTTTGGTCACTTGGCTGGCGGTCATGTCCACTAACATGGAACCTAACTGCTGCGGCGTGCCTTGGTTGATGTAAATCGAGCGGCACTCGGGCTTGGTGTCCGAGTCCCATGTCAGGACTTTCACCCCGCGCTGCATGGCGCGTTTTAAGGCCGGGCAGAGTCCATCGGGGGATACCGCCGCGACCACGATGGCGCCATAGCCCTGATTGACGAAGTTATTGATCATCTGCACCTGCCCCGACACGCTCGGCTCCGTCGGGCCGTCGTAGGTCACGTCGACGCCTAGCTCCTTGCCCGCCGCCGTTGCGCCACTGCCGCCACTGGTGAAGTAGCCAACTCCGACCAGTTTCGGGATAAAGGCAATGCGATCTGCGGCCTGTGCGCTGGCACAAACCACAGCCAATGCGCTGACGGCGAACAGGTTTTTCCACGCGGTTGTTTTCATCATTCACTCCACATTATTTCGAGGTCAGAGAAGCAGAAGGCGCAGTCCAGCGGCGGTAATAGCGCTGGAAAACACTGCGAAGGAGGCCACGGTTGAGGCTGGCTGAACGGCCAATCACCACCAGAATCAGCAGCGCGCCGGAGAGTGCGCTGGAAACTTGGCTGGAGATACCGACCATTTGCAGCCCTTGTTGCAAATAACCAATCAGCAAGGTCGCCAGCGCGGTGCCTAACACCGAGCCGGAACCGCCGTAAATATTCGCCCCGCCCAGCACCACTGCGGTGATGGCAGGCATGAGCAAGGAGACGCCGAGGTCCGAGCGCGCAGAGCCGAAGTAGGAGGTCATGACTATCGCCGCAACCGCCGAGGCCAGCCCGGTCATGCCATACAGCGCAAACAGCGTGCGGCTGACCGGCAGTGCTCCGTAGCGCGCCACGCGGGCGTTTTGCCCAATCAGAAACACATTGCGGCCGGTGCGGGTGCGGTGCATCAATGCCCAGAAGAACAGCGTTGCCAGAAGGAAAAT
Source organism: Ewingella sp. AOP8-B2-18 (assembly GCF_052376015.1). Classification (NCBI taxonomy): domain Bacteria; kingdom Pseudomonadati; phylum Pseudomonadota; class Gammaproteobacteria; order Enterobacterales; family Yersiniaceae; genus Ewingella; species Ewingella sp. AOP8-B2-18. Next base: position 680,600 of record NZ_JBQSVB010000001.1, on the reverse strand, counting down.
CAGCAGCGGCATCGGCAAGCCCAGCACCACTTGGTTAGCGAAATCGGTAAAAGCCGCCGGGAAGTCGCCAATGCCTTCGAAACCGGTAGCACCCGCCAGCCCGGAAAGCAGCAGTGCGCTGCCGCCAAACAGGTATAAGGTGCCAAGGGTGATCACCAGCGGATTGACCCCGGTATAAAGGATGAGCGCGGCGTTGAGCAGGCCGCAGGCCGCGCCGAGAGCCAGCGTCAGGCCAATCGCCAGCGGCAAAGGCACGCCCGCCTGACACAGCACGCCGAGCGCGATGGCGCAAAGGCCGATGGTCGAGCCGAAAGAGATATCAATGCCGCCGCTGACAATCACCATGGTCAGCGGCAGCGCGACGATGCCAATGGTGATGAAGTCGCTGGTGCTAAACAGCAGCGTGTTAATGTCCAGCATGCGCGGGTTAGCAAAGCCAAACAGTAAGATCTCCATCACCAGCAGGGCCAGCAGCGCCCCTTCCCAGCCGTAACGCTTCAGGTTGTTCATCACAGCACCCCGCTTTTATTGGCGTTCATGCGTCGGGATGTGCGCGGCTCCGACGGTTTGGTTTTGGCTCTTTCGACTACCGTCACTTTGGGTTGGAAGCGAGCGTACTTCTGGCGGCGCAGGTTTTTGTCGAGGGCCTGACGCAAACGCCCGTCAAACACCAGCACCGCCAGCAGCACCACGCCCGCGATAAAGTCGTTCCACCACGCGGGCAGGCGCAATAGCACCAGCACGCTGTCGATTTGCGTCAGGAAGTAGGCTCCCAGCACCGCACCAACGATGCTGCCAGTGCCGCCAAGCAGGCTAATCCCCCCCAGCACGCAGGCAGCGATGGCTTTCATTTCCAGCCCGCTGCCGGTTTGATTCGGCACAAAACCAATTTGCGAAGCGAAGACAATCCCGGCCAGCGCCGCCATCGCGCCATTAATGCCGAAAGCCCGAATGCGCATGCGATTCACCGGCACGCCGAGCTGGCGCGCGCCCTGTAGATTGTCCCCAACGGCGTAGAAGCTGCGGCCAAACGCCGTGCGCGACAGCATCCAGAACATGGCTAACAGCAGCACTATGACCAGCAGGCCGAGAGGTGAAACGCCCAGCACCAGCGGCGCAGAGAGCGATTTCAGGTCAGCGGGTAGCCCCTCAATCCACTTACCGCCGGTCAGCAGCAGCATTAATCCGCGATACAACCCCAGCGTGCCGAGGGTGGCGACAATCGCCGGAATGCGCAGCCACGCCACCAGAACGCCGTTGAACAAGCCCGCCGCAATCCCCACCGCCAGCGTCGCCAGACAGGCCAGCGGCAAGGCGACGCCGCTGTTAAGCAAGATGCCCAGCGTCACCGCGCACAGCCCGGTTATCGAGCCGACCGAGACGTCAATATTGCGGGTCAGCATCACCAGCGTGGCGCCCATCGCCAGCAGCATGAGGATCTGCGCGCTGCCGAAAATCATCCCCAGCGTCTGAAAGCTAAACGACTGGCTGTCCATCGCGCCCAGCAGGCCGAACAGCGCGACAATCGCCAATAGCGCGGTGAGCTCACGGTTATTCTGAATCAGTTTCAGCATGACGCTTCTCCATCTAAAGCCTTGGCGGGTGCGGGTTGGTGAGCATTGCCGAAGGCGATATGCATGATGCCGTTGACGTTAATGTCGCCGCCGCGCAGCTCGCCGCTCATCTCCCCCTGATGCATGACAAAAACCCGGTCCGCCAGCCCTTCTATCTCGTCTAAATCGGAAGAGATCAGCAGCACGGCCACATTCTGTTTCACCACGCTTTGCAGCAGTTGGTAGATGTCAGCGCGGGCGGAAACGTCCACGCCACGGGTTGGCTCATCAACAATCAGCAGCGCCGGGGCGGCTTCCAGGCATTTGGCGATCAGCAGCTTTTGCTGGTTGCCGCCGGAGAGCGTGCGGGCATGCTGCTCGCCGTGGGAATATTTAATGCCCAGCGCACGGTGGTAGCGTTCGAGCACGGCGGCTTCGCGTTTGGGGTTGAGCCACCAGCCGGTGCGGTTAAAGGTCAGCGAGGTGGTGTTCCATGACAGCGGCGCGTCAAGGTATAAGCCGGAGGCCTGACGGTCTTCGGGCAGGTATACCAGCCCCTGCTCCAGCCGGGCCAGAGTATTGAGCGAAGTGATATCGCGCCCCGCCAGCCGCACCTGCCCGCCCCGCGCCGCGCGCAGGCCATACAGTGTTTCAGCCAGCTCGGTGCGTCCGGCCCCGACCACGCCCGCCAGCCCGACAATTTCTCCGGCATTCACCGTTAAAGAGATATCAATAAAGCCTTCGCCAGTGAGGTTTTCCACCTGTAGCACCGGCTGGCCTGCCGCAGCGTTGCGGCGCGAACCGGGGAGATCCAGCCACAGCTTCTGTTCGGCGGGGAGCGCGGTTTGTGCGGCCTGCGGGGTGATAGCCTGAATCAGCTGCTCGTTGTCGAGTTCGCTCAGGGCGCCGCTGAGCGCAATTTTGCCGTCGCGCATCACGCTCACGCGGTCGGCAATTTGGCGAATTTCCGGCAGCTTGTGGGAGATAAACACCACCCCGACGCCCTGCGCCGTGAGCTTTTTCACCTGAGTAAAGAGCCGGGCGGATTCAGCAGGTGTCAGCGAGGCGGTGGGTTCGTCGAGGATCAGCAGCCGCGCGTCGCGCATCAGCCCGCGCAGGATCTCCACCAGCTGCTGGTCGGCCACTTCCAGCGTTCCGGCCAGTGCGCCAAGAGGCAGGGTGCAGCCCAGCTGGTCAAGGCGCTGTTTCAGCTTATCGCCGCGAGCCTGATGAGCGGGCAGACGAAATAAAATGTTCTCTTTTACCGTCAGGCTCGGGAACAGCATTGGCTCCTGCGGCACCAGATAGATCCCCGCCTGGTGGGCCTTGGCGGGCGTCATGCCGGTTTGTATTTTGCCGTTCAGCCACAGCGTGCCGCTGTCTGCCACCTCGACCCCGGCGATGATTTTCATCAAAGTGGACTTCCCCGCGCCGTTGCCTCCCAGCAGCGCGTGGATCTCACCGCCGTGCAGGGTGAAGTCGATATTTTTCAGTACCGCCACGCCGGAAAAACCTTTGCTGACACCGGAAACCTGTAATAACGCGTCGAGGGAGTCTGTCTGCATGAAAGGGCCTCTGAGTGAAAACACATTCAATGAACAAATGTATTTGTCATTTAATATTGTTCAAAATCCTAGTCTCAGGTGACGGATAAAACTTCAGCCGCGATCACAGTTTGTTCAATCCATATACTCTGCGTTATGATTTGAACAGCAATCATTCATGATTTGCCATACACATCACAGTTAACAACATTTTGTTAACGAACAATTGATCTACATTTTGATAAGTGTTCACTATGAATGACAAAGCAACGCAGTCCGACCTGACTATCCCAATGGAATACGGCATGGGCGAAGAAGAGCTGTTGGCACGTACCGCGTGGTTCTATTACCACGACGGCCTGACCCAAAATGAGATCGGTGACCGGCTGGGGCTGACGCGCCTGAAAGTCTCGCGTTTGCTGGAGAAAGGCCGTCAGTCGGGCGTTATTCGCGTGCAGATTAACTCGCGCTTTGAGGGTTGTCTGGCGCTGGAAAACACCTTGCTAAATCGCTTTGATCTGCAGCACGTCCGCGTGTTGCCGCAGCTATCTGAAGGGGTGTTGAGCAGCCGCCTGGGCGTGGGTGCCGCGCACATGTTGATGACGCTACTTAAGCCCGATCAGCTGCTGGCAGTGGGGTTTGGCGAAACCGCGATGAGCACTTTGCAGCACCTGAGCGGCTTTATCAGCTCACAGCAAATCCGCATGGTGACGCTGTCCGGCGGCGTCGGCCCTTATATGACCGGCATCGGCCAGCTCGACGCGGCCTGCGGCGTAAGCATTATTCCCGCGCCGTTGCGGGCCTCGTCGGCCAGCGTGGCGGCGATTTTCCGCCAGGAGCGTAACGTGCATGACGTAATGCTGGCGGCCTGCGCGGCGGACATCGCCATCGTCGGCATCGGCTCGCTGAACCAGAAGCACGACGCCACTATTCTGCGCTCGGGCTATATCAGCGAAGGGGAACAGCTGATTTTTGGCCGCAAGGGGGCGGTCGGCGACATTCTCGGCTACTTCATGCAGCGCAACGGCGAGCTGGCGGAGAACATGGCGATTCACGACGAGCTGATTGCCGTTTCGCCGGATGAGTTAGCCAATATCCCCACCGTGCTGGGCGTTGCTGGCGGGGTAGAAAAAGCCGAGGCGATTATCGCGGCGCTAAAAGGCAAACGAATTAACGCACTGGTTACCGAAGAGAGTACGGCGCAGGCGATGCTGGCGCTGCTCGACTAATGCGCAGGGTGTGCTCTGCGCGGCGGCGGTAACGGGTATGGACAAAAACCGTTATGAGAGAGCGACTATGAGCACATCATCTGCGACAAAACACGATGCTTATTTGATGGCACTGGATGCCGGTACGGGCAGCATTCGCGCGGTTATTTTCAATCTCGAAGGTGAGCAGATAGCCGCGGGACAGGCCGAGTGGATCCACCTCGCGGTGCCAGACGTACCCGGCTCAATGGAGTTCGACCTGAGTAAAAACTGGCAGTTGGCCTGCCAGTGTATCCGTCAGGCGCTGCATGAGGCACAGATCCCCGCCTCGAGCATTCGCGCCGTCGCCGCCTGCTCAATGCGCGAAGGTATCGTTCTCTATAATAAAGCCGGTGAGCCAATTTGGGCCTGCGCCAACGTTGACGCTCGCGCCAGCCGTGAAGTCTCCGAGCTTAAAGAGATCCATGATGATGAATTCGAGCGCGAAGTCTATGAGTGCTCCGGCCAGACGCTGGCGCTAAGCGCCATGCCGCGCCTGCTGTGGCTGGCTCACCATCGCCCGGACATTTACCGTCAGGCGGCCACCGTGACCATGATCAGCGACTGGCTGGCCTATATGCTGAGCGGCGAGCTGGCGGTTGACCCGTCCAACGCGGGCACAACGGGCATGTTAGACCTCGCCACGCGCAACTGGCGCCCTGAGCTGCTCGACATGGCCGGGCTGCGTGCCGATATGCTTTCTCCCGTCGCCGAAACCGGCACACTTCTTGGATCAGTCACCGCCAAGGCGGCAGAAGCCAGCGGCCTGCAGGCCGGTACGCCGGTGGGCATGGGCGGCGGCGACGTGCAACTCGGCACGCTGGGGCTGGGCGTGGTGCGCGCCGGGCAGACGGCAGTGCTGGGCGGCACCTTCTGGCAGCAAGTGGTTAATCTGCCAAAACCCGTCACCGACCCGGAAATGAACATTCGCATCAACCCGCACGTGATTCCCGGCATGGCGCAAGCCGAGTCAATCAGCTTCTTCACCGGCCTGACGATGCGCTGGTTCCGCGACGCATTTTGCTCCGAAGAGAAGCTGCTCTCCCAGCGTTTGGGAGTCGACACTTATTCATTATTAGAAGACATGGCTGCCCGCGTGCCGGTCGGTTCGTGGGGCGTGACGCCGATTTTCTCCGACGCGATGCACTTCAAGACGTGGTATCACGCCGCCCCCTCTTTCATCAATTTGTCGATTGACCCCGAACGCTGCAATAAGCAAACGCTCTTCCGCGCGCTGGAAGAGAATGCCGCCATCGTCTCCGCCTGCAATCTGGACCTGATTGCCGAGTTTTCCGGCGTTCGCGCCAAGTCGCTGGTATTCGCCGGTGGCGGCTCGAAGGGCAAGTTGTGGTGCCAGATCCTCAGCGATGTCACCGGCATTCCGGTAAAAGTGCCGGTCGTGAAGGAAGCCACCGCCCTGGGCTGCGCCATTGCGGCCGGCGTCGCGGCGGGCGTCTACTCCACCCTCGCGGAAACCGGGGAATCGCTGGTGCGTTGGGAAAGGGAGTATCAGCCCGACGCGGCAAATCATGAGATTTATTTATTGCAGAAGAGCAACTGGCAGGCCGTTTACGCCGACCAGTTGGGCCTGGTAGATAGGCAGTTGACCACGTCGATGTGGAAAGCACCCGGGTTATGAGGGGATGGTGGGCCAGTTGGTCGGTGTGTGCAGACGCCCACGACCTTGACCTTAAACCGCTAAACCGGACTCTTACCCAACGGCCAGTAAAGGCTCTGCCACCCGGCTGCTCTCCCCTGCCATTAGCTCCTGCAAAATCTTATAAACCGCCTGCGCCGGAGGTGACAAAGGTTGGGTGGTGGAAACTTTTAGCTGGTGCGACTGGCGGGCTGATGCGCCGCTGACGACGGAGAAGGCTTTGGCTGGGCGGGATTCGGCGATCACTGCCATGTCCATGCGACCTTCGGTGACAAGTTCGGTGAGGGTCGAGTTAAAGTTTTCGTTGATATACAACAGAATGCGCGGGTGCTGCTCGCGAACGGCCTGTAACAACTGGGCGGCCATGTTGGGTGCCGCGCTGCCGAGGGCCAAACCGACGGACACTTGCCCGCTGAGTGCCTGACCGGCACAGTTCACGGCGCTATGCGCCTGCTCGCACTGACGTAAAATCGTCTGGGCGTGCATGTAAAGAATATTTCCGGCCTCGGTTGGGGTTACACCACGCTTAGTGCGAATTAATAATTGCTGATGCAACTCCCCTTCCAGCGTCGCCAGTTGCTGGCTCAACGCAGGTTGGGCGATATGCAAAACCTCTGCCGCCTGAGTCAGGCTGCCGATATCGACGATTTTCACGAAGTACTTTAAGCGTCTGAGGTTCATCACTGTTCTCCACGTTGCCAGAAAAGGTTCCCCTTAGGGGGTGCCAAACATAGTAGCTACATCAAGAGAGCAATAACTGGGCCAAAAACTCAATCATTACAAAAATATATATAACTCATTGTAATTAACATTTAATTTCTCAATCATCGCATAAGTAATTACTTCCCACACGCGCACCATTCACATCCTATTGCACCAACATAATGCAATCTTATGACGCGTTAGCCTACATGGCCTTTAGGCAGAGAGGCGAAGAAGTCGGCGTAGGAAGGCTCGCGGGTTTGCTGGAGGATTTCGGCCAATTCGGCAAGGGGGAGATCAGACCAATCAACACGCAGGTCAACGCTGGGATATTCGCGGTCGTGCCAAATTTTTAGCGCCGCTGACTTCAGCCCGCGCTTGTCGCCACCGGCCTGCGCACCGGCGAACATGGCGCTGAGAAGGCGATCAGCAAAGGGTAAATCGCCGTTTTGGTCATAACTTTCCAGCATGTCGGACAGCGTGCTGGCGCCGGTGAGCAAGTTACCGCCGACCACGCACGAATCCCCCGCCAAACTGCCGGCCCACGGGCCGCACTCTCCGCCGCTCCAATGCGCCATCTTGCCCTGATTATCAATAATCAGCACCTGACGCATCTGCCGGTTGAAGTCTTCGGCCAGCAAGTTTTTTAAGGTCAAAGCGGCGTCTGCGCCTTGTCGGAGCAATGCCAGTCCGCGCTCGCCGTACAGTGGATTGGTCATGGCTTGGGTAGCAATAGCGCCAACTTGCGAGCGCCCGTGGGTCACCAGCGCGCCCACCGCCGGGCCCGCCGTAGCGCTGGCAACGCCCAGTGCTCCCGTTTGTTCATCCCGCGCTACGATTGAAAAGGTCAAAACCGCCCCCTGTTTTTGTCGTGTTATGACAGCTTCGTTAAATTTATGAGTATAAATTATTGCATTTAATTCTATTTATACGCATAAATAAAATAAGCACAAATAATAAACAGACTCTTTTGAAAGGAGTCACACGACACACAACTCGCCACGAGGTCGGTATGCTGCACACTCTGCGAAGAAGGTTTCTCCCGCTCTGTCTCTGCTTCGGCGCGCTATCGTGGTGCGCTCCCACCATGGCGAAAACGCCAGCCGATGCCTTGTTGATCGGTCAAGTTGCCGAGCCGCAATCCCTCGACCCGCAAATCGCCACCGCGGCAAACGATTCACGTATTTTGGTCAATATCTACGACGGACTGGTACGCAATGGCGAAGGCAAGCTGGATATCGAGCCGGCCCTCGCCACAGGTTGGGAAATCAGCCCAGACGGTCTGACCTATCGCTTTCATCTGCGGGAAAACGTGACGTTTCAGGATGGCACGCCGTTCAACGCCGAAGCGGCAAAATTCACCTTTGATCGTATGCTGGATGACAAAAATCCGTGGCATAACACCGGGCCTTTCCCGCTTTCCTTCTTCTTTTCATCGATAAAAAGCATTGAGACGCCGGACGCCAATACGCTGGTGTTCACCCTAAAAGAGCCTTTCGCCCCTTTCCTCTCTAATCTGGCGACGCCGACCGGCCTGATTGTCTCGCCAACCGCCGTGAAGAAATATGGCAAGGAGTTTGGCCGCCACCCGGTGGGCACTGGCGCATTTCGCTTTGCTGAGTGGCAGGCCAATCAGCGGGTGGTGGTCAATGCCAATGAGCATTATTGGGACGGCAAACCTGCGGTACAGAACGTCGTATTCAGGCCGATAACCGACGGTAATACACGGGTGGCCGAGATGCTGTCTGGCGGCATCGATGCCATGGTGGAAGTGCCGCCAGACACGGTAAAGCTGTTTGAGAAAAAGCACGATCGCTTCCGTATGTATCAGACCACCGGCCCGCACGTCTGGTACGTGATGCTCAATACGCAGGTGCCACCCTTCAATGATGTACGCGTGCGGCAGGCGGTGAATTACGCGGTGAACAAACAGTCTCTGGCAGACAATATTTTGCAAGGTTCCGCCGAGGTGGCTGATGGTCCTATCCCCCGTGCTTTTGGCTGGGCGGCTAACAAAGAGGTTTCACCCTACCCTTATGACCCGGCCAAAGCGCGTGAGTTGCTCAAAGCCGCAGGAGCCGAAGGGGCGACGCTGACCTTCTACGTGACAGAGGGTGGCTCCGGCATGCTCGACCCTATCCCGATGGCGACCGCTATTCAGGCCGATCTGAAAGCCGTCGGCCTGAATGTAGCGATTCAAACCTATGAGTGGAATACCTATCTGTCGAAGGTGAACGCCGGGCTGAATAACCAAACCCATATGGCGGAAATGGCGTGGATGACCAATGACCCGGACACTCTGCCATTCCTCACGCTGCGCACCGACGCGTGGCCGAAAGCGGGAGGATTTAACTCCGGGTATTACAGTAACCCGCAGGTTGACGCGCTGCTGCAAAAGGCGCGGCTGACCACGGACACCGCCACACGCGGTGCACTCTATCGTCAGGTACAGCAGAAGGTTCATGACGACGCGCCGTGGATTTTCGTCGCTAACTGGAAACAAAACGCCGTGACGTCAACGCGCATTCAGCACTTTGCTCTGCAACCGAATTTCAATCTGTTGCTCAATCGGGTAACCAAACAGTAAACGGGGAGAACCACGATGATGGGTTACGTACTGAAAAGGCTGCTGGCGACCATTCCGGTGTTTATCGGGCTGTCGCTGATTGTCTTTCTGATTATGGCGATGATCCCCGGCAACCCGGCGCAGGCGCTGCTGGGCGCGTGGGCGACGCCAGAAAACGTCGCGCGCATTAATCAGGAGTTGGGGCTGAATAAGCCGCTCTATCAGCAGTATTTCATCTGGGCCGGGAATATCTTGCACGGCGACTTTGGGCGCTCTTACGTGCTTAACAGGCCAGTGATTGATGAAGTGTTGGAGCGATTTGGTGCCACGCTGCTGCTGGGTGGTTGCGCGTTACTGATAAGCACAGTTCTGGGCTTGCTGGCAGGGATTTTCTCCGCAGTGCGTCAGTTCGGCTGGGGGGATCGCCTGATAACCCTGCTAGTGCTGCTGGGCATTTCAATGCCCTCTTTCTGGATTGGCCTGCTGATGATCATGCTGTTTGCCGTGCAGCTCCAGTGGTTTCCTGCTTCAGGCATGTACGCCATTTGGGGTGGTGGTGGTGCGCTGGACTTGCTGCATCACCTCACCCTGCCTGCCATTACGCTGGCGATTGTTGCTACCGGCGTAATTGCCCGCCTGACGCGCACCGCCATGCTGGAAGTGCTGCGACAAGACTTCATTCGAACCGCCCGTGCCAAAGGTCTTTCCGAGCGAAAAGTGATCTATAAGCACGCGTTTCGTATGGCGCTGGTGTCGGTTATTCCGGTGATCGGCATTCAGGCAGGCTTTGTGCTGGGTGGCGCAGTGTATATCGAGACCGTTTTTCAGTGGCCGGGGCTGGGGGCGATGATGGTGAAAGCCGTGGCGACTCGCGATTTGCTTCTGGTTCAGGGCGGCGTGCTCATTGCAGCAGCGGCCTACGTGCTGATCAATCTCTGTGCTGACATTCTTCAGGCGCTTCTCGACCCGAGGTTAAAATCATGAACTCGACGACAACGACCACCGCGCCGCGCCATCGCCAATCACTCTGGGCACTGTTGCTGGCCAACAGACTGGCCACGCTGGGCCTAATCCTGTTAGTGCTGGCTGTTGCGGCAGCGCTAGCGGCTCCGCTGTTGCCTCTGCCAGATCCTGACGCGACCGACTTACTCAATCGCCTACTGCCGCCCTTCTCACAAGGACACTGGCTCGGCACTGACCCCTTGGGCCGTGACGTGCTTTCACGCCTGCTGTGGGGCACGCGCGTGTCGTTGGCTGTGGGCATTTGCGCCACGCTTTTGGCAGCATTTTTTGGCACGCTGATTGGGCTGATCGCCGGTTATGCCGGGGGAAAAACCGACAGCTTGCTGATGCGGCTGATAGACATGCTGATGGCCTTTCCCTACATATTGCTGGCGTTGGTGATTGTCGCGGTGCTCGGCCCCGGCCTGCTGAATGCGCTTTACGCTATCGCGGTGGTCAACATTCCCTTCTTTGCCCGTAATATTCGTGGCCTGACCGTCGGCCTGCGCCAGCGCGACTTTATTCAGGCGGCGCGGCTGTCGGGTAAAAATCACCTGCAAATCTTGCTGACTGAAGTGCTGCCAAACGTCATGCCGGTGGTAGTGGTAACCATGTCGACTACCGTCGGCTGGATGATTTTGGAAACTGCCGGACTGTCGTTCCTCGGCCTCGGGACGCAACCCCCCAATGCCGATTTAGGCTCAATGCTTGGACAGGGCCGCGCACAGATGTTCAGCGCGCCGCACGTCTCGGTGGTGCCTGGCTTAATGATTTTCCTGCTGGTGATGAGCTTTAATCTGCTCGGCGATGGCGTGCGTGACCTGCTAGATCCGCGACTCAAGTCCGGCGTGCTGCAGCGCGCTCAGGCAGTGACTTGCGTAAAACGCCCTCGGGTACCGGCGGCGCGGCACAGTGATAAAGCCCTGCTGGAAGTGGTCGATTTGCAGGTGAATTTCCGCTCCGGCGCCCATGTTTCGGCGGCAGTGAAAGGCATTAGTTTCTACGTTGCGCAGGGTGAGTGTTTAGGGCTGATAGGCGAAAGTGGCTCGGGGAAAAGCGTCACCGCGCTGTCCATCATGGGGCTGGTGTCCTCCCCGCCCGGCGAGATAACCGGCGGCGCGATTTACGTTAGCGGCGAAGAGATGTTATCTCTTCCTCAAAGCCAGTTGCAGCAGCGGCGTGGCGCGCGAGTGGCTTATATCTTTCAGGATCCGCTGACCACCTTGCACCCGCAGTTCACTATCGGCGCTCAGATCATTGAAGCTATTCAGGCCCATCAGCCGCTAGCAGCTTCAGCCGCCAAACAGCGGGCGCTGGAGCTGTTGGCAAGCGTCGGCATTGATCAAGCAGCATCTCGCTTTGACGCCTTCCCGCATCAGCTTTCAGGCGGCCAGCGCCAGCGAGTGGGGATTGCCATGGCGCTGGCCAATGACCCCGAGGTCATTATCGCTGACGAACCCACCACCGCGCTGGATGTCACGGTGCAGGCCCGCATTCTCGAACTGCTGCAAAAGCTGCGTCATGAACGCGGTCTAACTCTGCTATTTATCACTCACGATTTTGGCGTTATTGCGCAGATTTGCGACCGCGTAGCGGTGATGCGCCACGGTGAAATCGTTGAAACTGGCGAGACACAGTCTGTGCTTCGCCAACCTCAACACGACTACACCCGACGCCTAATTGCCAGCGTGCCAAAGCTCGGTCAGGGACGTGCTTTCCTTAAACAAGTCGGCGAGCTTTATCGCCAAGAAGCTTCACTGAAGGAGGCTCCATGAACAAGGTGATTGAAACCACCGGGCTGGTGAAAACCTTCGGCAGCGCGTCCGGCTGGTTTTCCGGCCACAAACATCAGGTAGAGGCGCTCAAGGGGGTCTCCCTGCACCTAGACGCAGGGGAAACGCTGGCGATTGTTGGCGAGAGCGGCTCAGGCAAAAGTACTTTGGCACGAATGTTGGTGGGCCTTGAACGCCCGACGTCCGGCAGCATCAAGCTAATGGGTGAAGAGATGTCGGCACACGCCAAGCGCGGCGACAAAGCCTTCGGCCAAATGATTCAGTATGTGTTTCAGGACCCGGTGGCTTCACTCAATCCGCGCAAAACCATCGCCGATACGCTGGACGTGCCTCTGCGATATTTGTGCAACTACCCCGCCGCGCGCCGTCGTTCGCGGATGCTGGAACTGATGGATGCCGTGCAGATGCCCGCCGACGCGCTGTCTGGGTATCCCCATGAGTTTTCCGGCGGGCAGGCACAGCGGCTGGCGATTGCTCGCGCACTGGCAGCGGAAGCGCGTATCTTGGTGCTCGACGAGCCGGTCAGCGCGCTCGACGTATCGGTGCAGGCGCAGGTGTTGTTGCTATTAGACCAATTAAAACGGGAGTTTGGGCTTTCCTATCTGTTTATCAGCCATGATTTAGCAGTGGTGGAGTCGATTGCCGATCGGGTGGCCGTGCTGTATCACGGAGATTTGGTAGAATGTGGGCCAAGCGATAGGCTGTTCAACGCACCACAGCATGATTATACGCAGCGGCTACTCGCCAGCGCACCACGGGTTTGAAGGGATGAAGGATTTTATGAGTACAGACAGGCCAACTCAGAGCGAACCGACGCGCCGCAAACGCACCGATGAAATTGTCGATGCCATAAAAGAGAGCATTATTAGCGATAACCTTCTGCCGGGAGACCGACTGCCACAGGAGAAAGACCTGATAACCCGCTACGCAGCAGGGAAAGGCACCGTGCGCGAAGCCTTGAAATCGCTGGAGGTGCAGGGTCTGATCCGCACTAAAACCGGCCCCGGCGGCGGCGCATTTATCGAATCCATGACCGAATCCCGCGCCATGAGTTTGCTCTCTAATTATCTTTTTACCCGCCAGCTTTCCATCGGCAATATCTATGCACTGCGCAAGGCGTTAGAGCCTCTGGTGGCGGTCAGTGCCATCGACAATATTGATGCCAAGGGCTTCGAGCAGCTGCACCAGCTGATTACGGTTTATGACCACGAACCGGCAGATGAAGAAGAACGCTGGGAGCAGCGAATGGCCGAACTGGACTTCCACGGCGTGGTCGCCAGCTATTCTGACAACGTGCTGCTGGCCTTTATCTGCCACTTCCTGCAACGCTTGCTCAAAGATTTGGCGGTCTGCAAAGACATTTACCTGCGCCCCGAGCCTGTAGAACGCAGCGTCGGTATTAACTATCAATATCGTCTGATTGAAGCTATGCGCCGTAAAGATGCCGACGTAGTCACTCAGGTCATGACCGAACATATGCAGCATGCCGAAGACGCGATGCTCGGTCTTGAGGCGACGCTCGAAGAGAGGTTTTTGCGAGATGGGCCGCAATAATGCGCCGCAAACGCCGCTTTTCGGCTCAATTCTCAGCTACTTGGCTAAACAGCGAGCAAACGGACATAAATATGCAGATGTCCCTTTGACATGCCTGCGGGCAATCGCTATTATTCGCCCCGTTCCAACGATTCCTCTGTAGTTCAGTCGGTAGAACGGCGGACTGTTAATCCGTATGTCACTGGTTCGAGTCCAGTCAGAGGAGCCATATTAGAGACGCCCGCTTAAGGAAACTTAAGCGGGCGTTTTGCTTTGTGCGATAGCTTATTGGCTGTGGAGATTCTCCACAGCCAATCGATTAATGCTCAAGCATCTCGTGGACGAGCTGCTCTTTGCTTAAAGAGTATTCATAGTAAGTTGGCCAGTGGTCCATCTCCTTCAGCAAGGCTTCTTGAGAGTCATTGCCCATATATAAATGGTAGTGAGAAGATTTTTTCGGCCCAATAATATGGTCGCTAAACTGCACATATTTTGGCGCGGTGGATTGCTTGTCGCGGCATTCGAACAAGTAACGCACCCCTTTCTTGCCGGACGAATAGGTGAGGATTTTGAAACCGTCATAATGGTAGTAACATGATCTCACCTGGCTATTCTGGTGAAATTCAATGACGTTTTTTTCAATGCCAATCATATCGATATCAGTGGCATAGCCCTTCTTGTAATACTCGCGATACTCCTCCACGCTTTTACTTTTATTCTCTTTGGCCTTTTTCTGCAAAACCGGGTCAAGGTCGCCGTTCAAGAGATATGGGTTAATCGACTGCCATACGCCATCCCAATCGGTGAGGGCACGATCTTTAACATCCGTGTTCTCAAATACACCCTCGCTAGCTTTGCGATCTTTTTCCGACATGGGTGCGCCATGTGCCAAGGCCTGTGAACTGGACAGTAAAATCCCCAGAGTGAATAAAGTAAAAGGTATGCTTTTTGTCATAACGTTCTCCTGATAGTCCTTATCAAATTGTTGTTACGTTATAACATATCCTGAATTTTTTCAACGAGCTTCAAGCGCACGACTCAGTAAACCCCACGGCGGGTTTCCCTAGATGGGTATAACGATTACTCATCCCGGTTTTTTCTATCACGGGGCCAATAACGTCGTCGGTGCAGCAGCCAAGTATTGAGAACCGCATTCCGCATTCTCTCTGCCCCAACAAAACCCACCACAATCCCTATCAGGGGTAAAAAAACTTGATGATGCCCTTCCTGATTGAAAGCAGCCAAAAAGGCCAATGTGCATAATACGCAGATGATGGAATTAACAAAGATTCTCCCTGGTGATAGACCTTCAATTCCTCCGGACCAACAAGATATAGCAAATGTTGATAGCCCGGAGAAAAAAGCCAAAGGATGGATCCAGAGAAAATGGAAAATAGTATAGATGCCGTGGATTGCTTCCATAGTTATTTTTCCTTTGGCACGCCGCCATACGAATAAAGAGATAAAATATTTCACAAAAGGTGAAGATATTAAACCTGTCATTTTTACCGCGTCTATGTATGGGATACGTTATTTAAAAGAGATATTCATAGTATGCGAAGTAAAATATCCTTATAACATACTAAGAATTTGTCTCAGTGAGATTATTTATGGTGTTGCTCACCTCTCTAATCCTGTTACTTTTCAAACTGGAATAATGGTAAATAGGAAGACTCCCATTAACAAGCCGCACAACTTCCGCTCGCGGAATATAGTACACCTTGGCCATCGCCTCAGGCATGATAGCGATACCTTGTCCACGGGACATTTTCAGCAACATGTTACTTACATCAGTTTCTGCACTCTCTATGCAATTCTCTTGAGAAAGCCAACTGAAATGCTCATCGTTGTAAATAGCCTGTCCATTAGCCCCGATGCAATAGAGATTCACTGGTCCACTCTTTAAAACGTCGCGGGCTAAACGCTCTGGTATCGTGGCGCTAATACTAAAGGTAGTCGAGTCAAAAATGGGATAAGCCTCTGGGAATTTTTTTGCCGTCAGGATTAAGTCATAGCGACCTAAGGAGAAATCGTAGCCCTCATCGGAAAAGATATCTTTATATTTAATATCAACGCTATGGGAGTTAAATGAAAGGTAGTTGGCGACAAAACTCGAGACCAGTGGAGGTACGCTGTCATCTATTAAGATTTTTACAATTTCTCTCTGCTTATTATTAATATATGAGCGCTCAACATCAATCAGTTGATGGTAAATGGGCAGCAGTTCTTCATACAGCTTGATTCCATGGCTGTTAGGTTGAAGTCCGGTGCTGTTTCTGGTGAAAAGCTGCATGTTGATTGAGCTTTCAATGTCTGCGATGACTTTACTCACCGGCGTTCGTGTCAAATGAAGCTTTTCGCAGGCCTTTGCTACACTACCTTCCTCAATGATAGTCATGAAATACTTCATTTTGATAGATGTGAATAACCCCATAGTTTATGTCCCATTTCGTAGTTAATTAAATGTAGCTAAGTTTGTTTTTTTCAAGGTGCAAAGTTTAGTCATCTCTGACCAAAAAATAGTTATCATGCCTTCGCGTGATAATCGTGATGATTTTAAAAGAATAAACATACATGCTCTAATTGCTCATTAATTACTTACAATAGGTATTTAAACATTCTCTAACATTCTTATTGCCGTAGAGTAAATGTTGTACTAACACGCAGGTCTATATCGCTATCTACCTGAAAAAGTAAAGGTGTGACAAAGCCTTCGCCATGCTTAGGCGCTCATAATTAGATACAATAATAACGATTTAACAAGAGCAATATATGCCCAATGTGGAGTTAGCGATATATTTTACAGTGTAAAGTTTCAAGAATAACTGTCTAGATTGTTGTGCATGGATTAAAATAACGTACTAAATAAAAATCAACATATATATCAAACCATTTTTTAGACAAGGCAAACCAAATAATGAACATCATGATTTATATAGATCTTGCGCAATGTAAATATGACAGGTAGCAATATAAAATATTGCTAGATAATATTAATTTATTCTAAGTGCCAAGGTGATTTTTTGTTGTTAAGAAGAGTGTTATTGAAATAATAAGTGGCAAGTTCGGAGTTGAATAAGCTGATTTTTAAACCAATAAGAAAGGGAATTAACTTTTGATAAGTCATCTGATCGGCCAGCGTTAACAGACTAGGAGTTAGCACTGGCCAGGGAGGGAATTTACTTACTCAGTGCCCCCGTTTTTTTGCCATCCAGAGCCTTATGAATGGCGGCTTCCAATTCATTTATTTCAAATTTCGCAACGTAACCGTCGGCACCCACTTTGCGCACGTGATCTTCATTGGCGCTACCGGAAAGCGAGGAGTGAATGATGACCGGGATATTTTTCAGGAATTCATCACGCTTGATATTTAAGGTCAGCGTGAAGCCATCCATTTCGGGCATCTCCAGATCGGTAAGCACAAAGGCGATTTTGTCGGAAATTGGCCGTCCTTCAGCCTTGGCCTGTTCGGCGATCTTTTTGATGTTATTCCATGCTTCAAGCCCGGTTACGTGCATCACGCTGGGCACTTTCATGCTGTCGAGACCGTGCTGAAGCATCGAGCGTGCGACTTTAGAGTCTTCAGCGACAATGGCTACCGCACCCGGCTCTAACGCAAACGCTTTGGTTTTTTTAGCATCAATTTTGGTATTACGGTCGGGGGGAATAATGTCGTAAAGGATTTGCTCGACATCTAATACCAACGCCAGGCGGTTACTGGATTTATCGTTATCCAGACGCGCAATGCTGGTGATGTTGCGGCTCTTCACACCAGCTTCTGCCGCCAGCACCTGGCTCCAGTCGAGGCGCACAATGTCATCCACCGACTCCACCGCAAAAGCTTGCGTACTGCGGGCATATTCAGTCACTAGCAGGATATTCAGCCCGGTTTTTGGCTCACAGCCCACCACCGCCGGAAGATCAATCACCGGAATAATTTCCCCGCGAATATTCGCCATACCCATCATTGGTGAGGCCATCCCCGCCGCCTTGGTCAACGGCGGCATGACCACAATTTCCCGTAATTTGAACACGTTAATGCCATAGAGTTCAGACTGCCCGTCGTCATGAGAATTCCCCAAGCGGAACAGCAACAATTCAAAACGGTTTGATGAGGTGAGATTGGTTCTCTCGTCGATTTCTTTCTGAAAATTATCCATGTCTTCCCCAAGAGAGAATGCTGAGCGAGGCGCTCTTAGCGACGCAAGGGTCGCTGGCTTAATTGGGTTATCGACCATCGGCATAAAATACTTAGGCTCGAACATAAGAAAAGCCCGCTAATGCGGGCTTTTTGTGACGTGGCGCGGATATTTTACTGCGGCAAATTAGGACTGAGTATCTCGATCTTCCACCGTCAGCGAGACTAAGCCTATGCCCAACTTTTTCGGCTCAAAACCGCTGCTGGTGCCTTCGGTTGGCTCAGTAGGCGATGGCGGCGTAATGACGATGCTCTGCGCATTGCCCGGATTGGTGAAAGGCAGGGTCACGGTGTCGTCCTGCGCGTTAAAGGTCACAAACTGTTCTTCGTCCCCCACTTTTACCGAGATTGGCTTGCCGATGTTGTTGCCATAGGCTCGGGCGCGCAGTACCAGATTGAAGCTGGCCGGGAGAGGATCAACATAATCGATTTTCACCGCCGGAGCCAAATTAGCATCTGACCAGCGCCCCCACTCTTCGACATTGGAAATGCCACTGATGGCTCGCACCTGCTGTGGCAGGCCGGGGAGCATAAAGACGATAGCCTGAGACTGATATTTGGTGGCGTCGTCATCAATATTGAGCTGGTCTACCGTGCTCTGATACACCTGCTGGCTGCCCGAGGTCTGCTCAAAATCCACCTTGCCTTTATAGACCGCGCCGCTGGCCTGCACGATCTGCGGTTTTGACGCCAGATTGCCCGAAGCGACGCAAAGTCCGGTATTCAGTGATAGCTCCGGTGCCCACACGCGCCCCATCTCATAACACTTATCTACCCAGACGAAGTTATCGCCCATGGTTAACGAAGCCAGCTGCTTTTTCAGCGGCGTGGAGAGATAGACGTCAAACATCGGCTCCACTTTATTGACCCCGACTTTGAGGATAAACGGCGCTTTAATGGTCATACCGGAGAAGGTAAAGGTGTTGGCTTTATTATCTATGCTGTATTTACTGATGCGATTCGGGAAGCCCCACTGTTTGATGACCGCAGGCTTCCAGCCTTCAATCTTCTCGTCGATATTCATAAACTGCGTGGCCAGCGAAGTGCTCGACAGGCCGCTGCGCCCCAGTCCAATAAAGTTATCGCCACCCATCAGATCCAGCACCGTCGCGCCATTATCAATGGTGCTGCGTTTCACATTGTTCAGCTCAGCCTGCGGGTTACGACCATCCATCACAAAGAACAGGTCTTTGCGATTTTTCTTGGTGAGCATACTGTACGCCGTGTTGTTCATCGCCAAATGGTCTGAACTCACCACGATAATAGTGTTGTCGTAGTAACCGGAGGCTTTAATTTTATCGATAAACGCCGCCACCAGCTGCTGGCTACAGGCCACCGCGCTGAGCGAACGGTTATCCTTATTGTTCACCAGATACTCTTTTTTGGTACAGCCGCGCGAGATAAAACCATCGGGGTGGTGGGTATCCACGGTGAGCGCGAACAGTGAGAAAGGCTGGCCCGCCTTGCTCAGTTCGACGAATTTCTTGTAGGCTTCATCCAATAAGGTGTCGTCGTACCAGCCCCAGTCATTCTTATAGGCCGGGTCTTTGACCGTGCTGCGCAACTCGTTGTAACCATACAAGTTATCGAAGCCGTGCGACTTCAAGAAAGTGCCCTTTCCGGCAAAAGCCAGCTCCGCGCCCTGATAGAAGTAGTTCTGATAACCCGCGCCTTTCAGCACGTCGCCCAGACAGACATTTTCCGGATAGAAGGTCGACAGCGCGCTTGAGGCGTTGCCATCAAAAGGCGCAAACAGCGGGATGCCGCACAGCGACGCAACCATCCCCGCGATGGTGTATCCGGTGCCTGGCACCTGCCGCGTGCCGGTAAAATCGATGCTGGCATCTTTATGTTTAGCAAGCTCAGTGGTCAGGCCGGGGAAGGTCTGCTCATCAAAGTAGGTGCGCTCCAGGCTCTCGCCAAAGATATAGACCAGATTCGGCTTCTTACCCTTAATCACCTTCTGCGGCACTTTGTAATAGGTGTCGAAGTCGGCGGTATCGCCACTCATTTGGGTTTTCACCAGACGGGAAATGTTCTGGAATGCCTGAGTAGATCCCACGGAGAACACCGCCAGCACCACGGCAAACACGCTATATACCCAACTACTGTTACTGGCGCGGCGCTTTTTCAGACACCAGACCAGCAGTGAAACGATGACCACCAGCGCCACCACCAGCCCGGCGAATGGCAGAATATATTTGCTCAGCCCTGCCCCTTTTAGGCTGCTGGTCACGGTATAAAGCACCGCGTCGGTAATGCCGTCGCCGGTAAAATAGTTACTGCCAATCAGCACCAAATTAAGAACCACGTAAAGCGTCAGGAAAAACAACAGCAAAGAGAACCAAATACGGCCCGCGGATGCGCGTCGCACATATAAGAAAATGGACGAGACAAATAAAAAGAATGAAATGAAATCTGTGACCATTGCTGCGCCCTGAAACTTAGAGGTAATAAAAAGATGTTTTGCCTGCCAACCGCAGGGCCGAAAAATACGGGGGATGCGCTATATAGCGTAATAAAATCAACAGGGTCAACGCCTGTTTGCTGCCTGAGGTCAAGTTAAGGGGAGAAAGCGAGAATATTTGCCCAAAACGTGATCTGCATCGCCCGTTTTCAACAAAAAGTTAACCTTCGTTTAATCTTACTGAAACATTCACCCTAGACAAATCAAATCGTGCGTATCACCAGCAATGGCGCGCTTTTCAGCTAATTCTCATGGGTGATTATTTTGGTGTGAATTGGAGGTTAGATGCTGCAAGAGGGTGCGCCTGGGTACGCTATCGGGTATTTTAAGTCGCGAAGTCATCACGATATTTGAACAGGACAACGTAATTGATGAAAAAACGTGCTTTTTTAGCAGTCGGTTTGCTGGCGATGGCGCTTTCTGGCTGCACCAGTGATTACGTAATAAGCACCAAAGCCGGGGATTCTATTCTCAGCCACGGCGAGCCGGACAAAGACCGCGACAGCGGCATGACCAGCTACATCGATTTAAACGGCGATTATCATTTGATGAACACCAACGATATCGCCGATATCAGCAAGAAATAAGTTTAGTGCATCAGCCACTCGGCACAGGCCTCATCCGTGACCAAGCCGTTGATCCATTTGCCATTTAGCGCGGCGCGAATGGCAAGATGCTTGGCACTTCCGCCAGCAAGGGCAATGACCGGTTTATCATCATGGGGCGTGGGGCCGACGCTGGTTAAACGGGCATTCAGTTCACTCTCAACGCGCTCCCCCTCCGGCCCCATAAAGTGGCCCAGCACTTCCGCCACGGCATTTTTCGCCATTAAACGCTCGACGTCCTGCTCGCTAATAAAGCCATCTTTGTGCAACGGACAGCCCGGCTCGATAGTCCCGATGCCAATAAAGGTCACATCGGCCTGACTGGCTTTTTCGCTCACGGTGCGATAAATCCGGTGATTGCACCAGACGGCGCGGTCATCTTCGCCATCGGCAAACAGCGGCGCGGGCAGAATAAAATAGCGCCCCTGTGTTTTCTGCGCCATCAGCAACGGCACGTCGTAGCGGGTACAGGAACCGTCCGAGGCAATGGCGCCAATCAGCGACACGCTGCTGTGCTGCGGGCGTTCTACATCGGCCAGTTCGTCGATGGCGGCCTTCAGGCTGCGCCCCGAGCCGACGCCGATAATCATCGGCTGTTCCTGTTTGATATACTGCATCATCACCTCCGCGCCAGCGACGGCAATGGCGTGGCTGATGCCTGCATCGCTCATTCCCTGCCCCGGCACCACTTGGCAAACCCCCAGACCAAAACGTTTTTTCAGCTGTGCGGCTAACTCCATGCAGCGCCCCACTGAGTGGGAAATATGTACGCTGACCAGCCCGTTATCCAGCGCGCTGGCTACCAGACGCTGGGCCACCTGGCGAGAAACGCCCAGCGAGTCGGCGATTTCATTCTGCGTCTGCCCCGCCACGTAGTACATCCACGCCGCCCGCGCAGCCAGATCCAGCTTCTTGTCACTCTTATTCATGCGTACTTCCCGACTCGCTAATTTCACTTCCACCATGTTATCGCCATTTACACCCCGCCGTGACAGCAAAATTCTCCCAAGATCGGAAAGTGTGAGCTTAAGCCCACTTGTAGGGCAAATGTTCTATTAAGCTACTTTTATTCGAGCAAAAGCCCAATAAAAGAGCTTAAGCCCAAAAATCCGAAGACTAACCCGAGTGGAGATCCTATGAACACCTCACTGACCCCAACCCCCTCCGTCTGGCTGCATATCGGCAGCGGCTCATTCCACCGTGCGCATCAGGCATGGTATCTGCACCGTTTGCTGGTAGAAGGCCATAGAGAGTGGTCAATCGCGCTGGGCAATATTCGCCAAGACGGCGTGCCTCTGCTCGAGGCTCTGCAAGCCCAAAACGGCCAATATGTGCTGGAAACCGTGACCCCGCAGGGTGAGCGAGAATACGAAACCATCACCTCGATTCAAAAAATCATCCCGTGGGATAACGAGCTAGCAGCGCTGATTGCTCAGGGGGCCGATTCGCACACCAAAGTGATCTCCTTTACTGTGACCGAGGCTGGTTATTACCTCGATAACCAGTTCAATCTGGACCAAAGCAATGCCGACGTGCAGGCCGATCTCAACGGCGGCTGCCGCACCATTTACGGCGCCATCAGCCACATTCTGGCGCGACGCATCGCCAATGACGGCGGCCCAGTGACCTTGCTGAACTGCGACAACCTGCGCCACAACGGCGACCGATTCCACAGTGGTTTGTTGCAGTTTTTAACCCTGCGCCAGCAGCAGAGCACCCTCGACTGGGTGACGAAAAATACCCGCAGCCCGAACACCATGGTGGATCGCATCACCCCGCGCCCGTCGCCCGAAGTGGCCGTTCGCGTCGAGCAGGCCACCGGCATCAAAGACCGCGCGCCGGTAATGGGCGAAGCCTTTATCCAGTGGGTGGTTGAGGATGATTTCATTGCCGGACGCCCACCACTTGAGCAGGTTGGCGTCGAAATGGTCGAGTCCGTTCTGCCTTATGAAGAAGCCAAAATCCGGATCCTTAATGCAAGCCACAGCTGTATTGCGTGGGCCGGAACCCTGCTGGGGCAAAGCTTTATTGACGAAAGCACCCGCACCGAGGCTATTAGCCAGATGGCTTATGACTATGTGACCGAAGATGTGATCCCTTCTCTGACGCCAAGCCCGCTGGACCTTGAAGCCTACCGCGACGTGGTGCTGGAGCGCTTTAGTAACCCGTATATTCAGGACACCAATCAGCGCGTGGCCGCCGACGGCTTCTCGAAAATCCCCGGCTTTATCGCCCCAACGCTGCAAGAGTGCTATCAGCGCGGGCAGACGCCGCGCGCCACCGCCGCGCTTCCCGCCCTGTTCTTTGTCTATATGCAGCAATGGCATTTAGGTCGCCTGCCCTATGAGTATCAGGACGGCATTCTGGACGCAGCGGCGGTTCACGCCCTGTTCGACAGCGCCGATCCGCTGGCCCGCTTTGCCGCCGACGACAAGCTGTTTGGCAGCCTCGCCGGTAAAACTGAATTCGCGGATCTGCTGCGCCAGTCGGTATCGCGGGTTAACCAGTGGCTGACCGACGCCAAGCGCGCCTAGGGGGAAAGCGATGTATCTCGGACTGGATTTAGGCACGTCAGAAATCAAAGCCGTGGTGATTGATGCCGACGGCCACCTGCTGGCCAGCGCCGGTGAGCCGCTGGAAATCAGCCGCCCGCAGCCGCACTGGGCGGAGCAAAACCCCGACGATTGGTGGCAGGCAACCCAGCGCGCGGTGGGTCGTCTGCGGCAAAAAGTGCCACAGCAGTGGGCGGAGATCCGCGCCATCGGCCTGTCGGGCCAGATGCACGGCGCGGTGCTGCTCAGCCGCGACGGGCGGGTTTTGCGCCCGGCCATTTTGTGGAATGACACCCGCAGCGCGGCGCAGTGCGAGCAGCTGACTCAGGCGGCCCCCGAACTGCTTAAGGTGGCGGGGAATCTGGCCATGCCCGGCTTTACCGCGCCGAAGCTGCTGTGGGTCGCCCGCCACGAGGCGCAGATTTTCGAGCAAACCGCCTCCGTGCTGCTGCCGAAAGACTATCTGCGCTGGATGATGAGCGGCGAGAAGGTGTCGGAGATGTCAGACGCCGCTGGCACCCTGTGGCTGGATGTCGCCAGGCGCGACTGGTCAGACTCCCTGCTGGCGGCCTGTGGTTTGAGCCGCGATCAGATGCCGCGACTGGTGGAAGGCAGCGAAATCAGCGCCACGCTGAAAAACGATATTGCCCGCGCCTGGGGCCTGCGCGATAACGTGATCATTGCCGGCGGCGGTGGCGATAATGCCGCCAGCGCGGTGGGTATTGGCGCCGTCACGCCGGGTGACGCCTTTATTTCTCTCGGCACCTCTGGCGTGCTGTTTGCGGTAAATGACCGTTTCCGGCCCAACCCGCAATCGGCCCTGCACGCCTTCTGTCACGCCTTGCCCAACAGCTGGCACCAGATGAGCGTGATGCTGACCGCCGCCAGCGCGCTGCGCTGGTACTGCACGCTGATTGGCAGCAATGAAACCACCTTATTGGCGGAAATTACCCAGCTTAGCCCGGCCCAGCAGCGTCAGGCTCCGCTGTTTCTGCCCTACTTGTCCGGCGAAAGAACGCCGCACAACGACCCACAGGCCACCGGCGTTTTCCACGGCATGACCCACAGCACGGATCGCGCCACGCTGGGATATTCGGTGCTCGAAGGGGTAGCTTTCGGCATGGCCGACGGGCTGGCGGTGATGCAACAGGCAGGAACTCAGTTGCAACAATGCTCGCTGGTCGGCGGCGGTGCGCGCAGCGATCGCTGGGCGCAGTTGGTCAGTGACGCGCTGGACCTGCCGATTGTCACCCATTCCGGCGGGGAAGCCGGAGGCGCGCTGGGCGCGGCGCGTCTGGGCTGGCTGGCTGCCGGAGGAGATGTCGCCGAGGCGTGCCGCAAGCCGGAGATCGCCCGCCGCTTCCAGCCGCAGGCCGAAAACCGCGACATGCTGCGCGAGCGATTGCAGACCTACCGGCAGCTTTACCAGCAACAGGTCGCGCTGAGAACCGCCCAAAAATAACACCCCGAGGGCGCCTAAGCGCCCCATCTCTGCCCCTACTCACCAGCCGCTGCGGCGACGCAGCACAGGAGTTCGACATGCAAAAACACGCAACCCACTGGTTCGGTTTACCAAAGAACCTGCTCTGGGGCTACATCGCTATCGCCATTTTCATGAGCGGTGACGGCTTCGAAATGGCTTTTCTGTCTAAACACATCATCGACATGGGCTTCAGCGCCTCGCAATCCGCCGTGGTGTTCACGGTTTACGGACTGGCGGCGGCATTGGCGGCCTGGAGTTCCGGCGTGGTGGCGGAGATCATCACGCCGCAGAAAGCCATGCGCATCGGTTTCATCCTGTGGATAGTAATGCACACGCTGTTTATGCTGTTCGGGCTGGGTATGAAGAATTACCCGCTGATGCTGCTGTTCTACGGCATTCGCGGGCTGGCTTACCCGCTGTTTATCTACTCGTTCGTCATGTTGGTGGTGCAAACCGTGCCCAAGCAGAATCTTTCTTCCGCCATGGGCTGGTTCTGGGCCATGTACTCCATCGGCATTGGCTGCGTAGGGAGCTATCTGCCGAGCTTTACCATTCCGTTTATGGGCGAAACCGGCACGCTGTGGTTCGCTATTGCCTGGGTGACGGTGGGCGGAATTATGGCGATGACGCTGCTGCGAAAAGTCGGTAAACCCAGCAGTAAAGCCCATCTCAGCCCGAAAGAGAAACTCGGCGAACTCAGCCGCGCGGTGACCATTCTGTTCACCAATCGCAATATTTTCCTCTCCTGCCTGATTCGCATCATTAATACCATTTCGCTGTTTGGCTTCGCGGTGATCATGCCGATGCTGTTCGTCGGCCGCCTTGGGTTTAGCATGTCGGAGTGGCTACAGATCTGGGCGGTGTTCTTCTTCGTGACGATTTTTACGAACGTAATGTGGGGAATTTTAGGCGAGAAAATTGGCTGGCTGCGTCAGGTGCGATGGTTTGGCTGTATTGGCTGTGCAATCTCCAGCCTGGCCTTCTACTATCTGCCGGTCTATGCCGGGCATAATTTCTGGGTCGCGCTAGTCCCTGCCGTGATGTTAGGCATTACCGTCGCCGCCTTTGTGCCCATGACCGCCGTTTTCCCGGTGCTGGAGCCTAACCATAAAGGCGCGGCCATTTCGATTTATAACCTGTCTGCCGGGCTAAGTAACTTTGTGGCGCCCGCCATTGCTTCAATCATTCTGCCGTTCTTTGATATTGTCGGCGTGGTGTGGGTGTATACCGCACTCTACCTGATTGCTGCGGTGTTAACCCTGATGGTCAGAGTGGAACAGCCGGGGCATCCGTCCAAAGCGGCGAGCCGCGTGGTGCTGGACCCGAACCTACTACAGCGACCAACCCGTTAGGCGCAAAACGCCGAGCTCGTCGCGCAGCGGCATCTGTTGATGTCGCTTTTTTCATCCTTTCACTTCAACACATTTGCCCTCACCGCCTTCATGATCGCCTGCACCCGGTTCTTCGCCCCCAATTTCAACATGCAGTTATTAATGTGGAAAACCGCCGTTCTTTCCGAGATGGAGAGGATTCGGCTGATTTCCCAACTGGTCTTCCCTTCGGCCAGCCAGTGCAGGCACTCCTGCTCTCGGCTGGTTAACGAAGGTAAAACAATCCGCTCTTCATTAGACTTATTAAAGTGTTTTGCTGCACAATTATTAAACTCCTGTAGATAAATAGACATCATGCCAATAATACTTATCGAGTCCTTATTGGAAATAAAATAATCATCTTTTCGGACCACGCTTAGCACGCCAATATATTTCTCGTTCAAGGGTAATGATATTGAA
Source organism: Ewingella sp. AOP8-B2-18 (assembly GCF_052376015.1). Taxonomy (NCBI): domain Bacteria; kingdom Pseudomonadati; phylum Pseudomonadota; class Gammaproteobacteria; order Enterobacterales; family Yersiniaceae; genus Ewingella; species Ewingella sp. AOP8-B2-18. Next base: position 653,908 of record NZ_JBQSVB010000001.1, on the reverse strand, counting down.
TAGCCATAACGAATGCCGTGTATTCTTGCGCAATTCAAAAATTGGTCATCTAAAGATAAGTCGATGCTTGTCCAAATATTAGGTGACTGGTAGTGCTGTGCTTTATTAATAATTGGGTCGATTTTGTTAAAGCCATACTCTATATATTGCCGCCTCCATTCCGCATTAAAACCCTCCAGTATAAAGAGGTCATCGAAGCCGGTAGTGGGCACGATGACATAGGCATAACTATCGAATTTTATTGAGTAAATCCACCTATCAAGTTTGATTTTTATTTGGTCATCGACCAGGTAATTGAGATCGGTAAACTTAGTATATACATCCTCACTTTTGATCATATTCTAACCACGCATAAGGTGAGCCGTGCTGTGATTATAGAAAGCTTAAGGGAACTGTCAATTATTCCACATTCAGGAACCTGCAATAACTGTCAGGTTTGATCACTTTTTTTCTTTATTATCTATAAGTCCATGAGCAATAAAGATTAAGTAAAATATCGCTAATTTGCATAAATATTAATTGAGTCCAAACTCATTCTCGAAGTCTGGAATATCTCAACGGGTTCTATAGCCGAATTTTTATTCGGTATAGAAACTTAATCTCTTAGCGAAATGTAAGGAATACTTATGTCAAATATCATTAAACCTGATGCTGCTACAGAAGAATCCTACCGCATCGATGGTTTTGATCCCGCTACTTCTACAGAGAAATACAGCTATACCTCTGCCCGCGTAGCTAAGCCGGTGTACAACAAGTACAACAACGCCGGTCGTCCTAAGGTATTTGGTTACTACACAGACTGGTCGCAGTATGACGGCCGTCTGCAAGGCAGCCAGCAACCCGCTGACCGGGGCCGTGGCGTTGACCTTGCATTGGTCGCACCGACGGCTTTCGACAAACTGATCATCGGTTTCGTTGGTATTCTCGGCGACCTGGGCGAGAAATCCACCGCGATCGCTAATGGCGCCGCGGCCTTCGGTCTGCATGACCAGGACGGCTCTGTCACTTTCCTTGACGTGTGGGGCGATACCCAGACTTTCGTTAACAACGGCTTTCCAAGCTACCTAGATGTCACCATGCCTGCCGATTTCCAGCAGGAGAAAGTTCAGGGTGTGCTCGGTGGTCTACGTGATCTGCAAAAACGCGCCAAAGCCGAAGGCCATGATCTGGTGCTCTCCTTCAGCGTCGGTGGCTGGACCATGAGTAATGGTTTCTACAACATGGCTCGCGATCCAATCCAGCGTGTACGCTTCACATCCAGCATTGTGGATATCTTTAAACGTTTCCCAATGTTCTCTGAAGTGGATATCGACTGGGAATACCCAGGTGCGCCGGGTAACAACAACCCATATGCTGAAGACGATAGCGTCTACTACGTGCATTTGATCAGAGAGTTACGCAACGCCTTCAATAATGCGGGTCTGCCGAATACCAAGATCAGTATCGCGTCATCCGCGGATCCGGCCATTCTGGCAAAATCGGACATTCCGGGCTTATTGGATGCAGGTCTTAACGGCATCAACCTGATGACTTATGACTTCTTCGGCACCCCTTGGGCTCCGGCGTTGAACCACCACACTAACCTGCACAAAACCGAAGCCACCACCTATGGCACCGACGCAGCCGTGGACTTCCTGATTGGTCTGGGTGTTCAGCAAAGCAATATCAATATCGGCTATGCCGGTTACACCCGTAACGCCCGCAATGCCTCTATCTCGCAACTTTCTCCACTGGTCGGCACCTATGAGCCGGGCGCGGCTACCACCACGGGGACTTTCGAGTCTGGTAGTACCGAATGGTATGACATCATCAACAACTACCTCGATTTAGAAGCGCAAAAAGGTAAAAACGGCTTTGACCTCTATACCGATGAAGTGGCTGATGCGGATTACCTGTATAGCTCAACGTCTAAGCTGTTCCTGTCCTTGGATACACCACGTTCAGTCAAAGCTAAAGCGGCTTATGCACGCAATAGAGGGCTGGGCGGCGTGTTTACCTGGACTGCCGATCAGGACAACGGTTTGCTGGTCAACGCAGCTCGCGAAGGTCTGGGCTCGCCGATTATCACGCAAAAAATTGATATGTCGCCGTTCTACTTCAAAGGCATCAACACCTCGCCAGATCCGGTTGACCGCGCCCCTGTCGCGCAAATCGAAGGGCCGAAAAGCCCGGTCTTACCAGCGACCGAGTTGACCTTTGATGGAACTCATTCCTTCGACCCAGAGGGTGATCCCATCACTTATCAGTGGAGCGTGCCAGCCGGTCTGGAATTCAGGGGTAGGCTGACAGACCCGATCATTTATGCAAAAGTTCCGCAAACGGGCTTCCAAAGCAGCTACACCGTTTCACTGACCGTGTCCGACGGCAGCAAAACCGGTACAAGCAGCTATACCTTCACCGTTGTTGGTGGAGCAAACCAGCCACCAGTGGCTTCTGTCTCTGGCAACCAGACCGTTAACAGTGGCGCTTCAGGTACTCTGAGCGGGACTAAATCGTCTGACCCAGAAGGCCAGCCATTAAGCTACTTCTGGACGCTACCGGCTAACGTCAAGGCGACTTCAGTAACCGGCAGCACGCTGAATTATATCGCACCATCGGTGCTGGCTGACGAGAAGTTGACCTTCAAACTGACCGTCACTGACGTGGGTGGGCTGACCAGCACGGCATCTTACGATGTCACTGTGAAACCCGCTTCCGCTTACCCACAATGGGATGCTAATGCTGTGTATAACCAAGGCGACCATGTGAGCTGGAAAGGCAGCAACTATGTGGCGAAATGGTGGACGCAGGGCACTGAGCCTGGCACTGAAGACTCGGCTGGTGGTGAACCATGGCTCAAGTTGGGTGCTAACCCAACTGACGGCCAGCCAAACAGCCCGTCTCGCAGAGCCTGCGCACCACGCGGCCGCAATCCGGGTAATAACAAGTAAGTAAGTCACACTCCATCTGGGGAACATTCTGTTCCCCAGTTTTTCCTGGTAAAAATGAGTCCCCGCTACGGCAGGCACTCCTCTTTAAATGATGAGAATTAACCATGAGCACAGCAGATATTATTCCGCTGGCGAGAACGATTATTCCTCTCAGCCACCAGACCCTTAATAAAGATATTCCACCCCCTTCTTTGTATGGCTGTATTTCTGGGGGAATGGAAAATCAAGAACTCTTATTATCGATGTTTGGTTTACGCCATCGCGTATTTAAACAACGACTCAAATGGGATGTATCGAGCATTGATGATTTAGAAATCGATCAGTTCGACAATGACCAAACCCAATATATTGTTACCACTGACATTAATAATAATGTTAAAGGCTGCGTCAGGCTATTGCCGACCACCAGCCCCTATATGCTCAGTGAAATCTTCCCCTACCTTTGGCAAAGCGAGCAGCCAATGCCAAGCTCTGACAGCGTCTGCGAGCTTTCCCGCTTCTCATTTGAAAAAAATGCCGACTCAAAAAGTTACGGCTTTTCGCAATCCGTTATTCGCTTATTACGCAATTTGGTGATGTACGCTCAGCACAATGATATTTCGCGTTATGTCTTTGTCACCACCACCGCCATTGAAAGAATGCTCTTGATTCAGGGTATTTCCATTAATCGGGTTGGCGAAGTTATTCGTATTGGCAAAACCGATACCACGGTTATTTTTATGAATATTAATACTAAAACTTATAATGCACTATTTAATAAAACTCTGTGATCCCATTTTTAAAATAGACCTAATACCATATGCGAGGAATTTATTATGCCTAATTCATATACCCCCTATATTGATGTCACGATTAATGCACAATGGAGCGACTGGCAAAATTATCCGCAGGGCCGCCCAAATCCAATCTATTACGAGCGGGCGCTAAGATGGAAAATTGATGGATTGATTTTTGGTTTTATCACACTGAATCCCGAAACCAATACGCCATGCTGGGCAGCCAGTTCTGCCATGCCTTTAGACTGGGCGCTCCCTCTCGCGCAAGAGCTAAACAGCGCGGGGCTGTCGGTTATCATTTCATTTGGCGGGGCTTCTAACTCTGATATCTCAACCCATTTCTCCATTACTGAACTCGAAGAGATCTATATCACCACCATTGAACTCTACGAAGCCAAAGGGCTGGACTTTGATTTGGAAAATGGCCTGTTCGATGCCGTAAAGATCTGTGCTGCACTGAAGAATGTCGCCAGCCGCAAACCCGACGTGGCAATCAGTTTCACCCTCCCAACCATGCCTACGGGTTTGAATCCAAGTGGCGTCGCGATTCTCAAACTGGCGAAAGATGCCGGTTTTGAATTCAGCGTAAACGGTATGGCAATGGACTATGGCGATCCCGATAATGACCCTTCGACCCAAACTGACATGGGTAAGGCAGCGGTCGACGCGGCCCTGAGCATCAGTGCGCAGATTGCCCCGCTTTATCCCGATCTCACTGAAAAAGAACGATTAAGCAAGGTAGCAATCACGCCGATGATTGGACTTAACGATGATGCCAGTATGTTCAAGCTCGACGATGTCAATACGCTAACTCGCTTTGCCAAACTCACTCCACTGAGCTTTATTGGTATCTGGTCATTTAACCGAGATAACCCATCGAGCTATACCTATGTCGATCTCGAAACCAGCAGTAACCCGGAACAGAGGGTTTCAGGTGAATATTCGCAACTGTTTGTTTCCGGGCTGAAAGTGGCTACACCGCCGACTAATAATAGTAAGCCCTATGGTCGCGCTTATTATCAATTGCACCCGGCAACAAAAAACCGCCGTTGCGAATGACCTGACTGATATTCGCTGTGTTTAACGGATAAAAAAGCCGGGCATCAAAGCCCGGCTTTTCTTGCTAACGACTCAAGCGATTAGAGACCGTTTTCAGCAATATCCATCGCGAAGTAGGTCAGGATGATATCGGCACCGGCGCGTTTAATGGCACCTAAGCTTTCACGCACCACGGCGCGCTCGTCAATGGCACCGGCCTGCGCAGCGAATTTGATCATCGCGTATTCACCACTGACCTGATACGCCGCCAAAGGTAAGCGCGATGCTTCGCGGATATCGCGGATCACGTCGAGGTAAGCACCGGCAGGTTTCACCATCAGCGCATCAGCGCCCTCTTGCTCATCCATCAGCGATTCGCGCACGGCTTCGCGGCGGTTCATTGGGTTCATCTGGTACTGCTTGCGGTTGCCTTTCAACACGCTGCCGCCCGCCTCGCGGAATGGCCCATAAAGAGAAGAAGCAAACTTAGTGGAGTACGCCATGATGGAGGTGTCGATAAAACCCGCTTCGTCCAGTGCGCTGCGGATGGCTTGTACTTGGCCGTCCTGAGCCGCAGAAGGCGCGATGAAATCAGCCCCGGCGGCGGCGGCCACCACGGCCTGCTTGCCGAGGTTTTTCAGCGTAGCGTCGTTGTCGACGCCGTGGTCATGCAGCACGCCGCAGTGGCCGTGGGAGGTGTATTCACAGAAACAGGTGTCGGACATCACGATCATTTCCGGCACGGTGTCTTTACAAATACGCGCCATGCGCGCCACCAGACCGTTTTCATTCCAGGTATCGCTGCCGGTGGCATCCATATGTTTGGAGATACCAAAGGTCATCACCGAGCGAATACCGGCGCGGGCATAGCGTTCAATTTCAAACGCCAGGCGGGATTCAGGGATACGCATCACACCAGGCATGGCTTCGATCGGCACGTATTCAGATGTCTCTTCCTCTACGAAAATCGGCAGTACCAAGTCATTCACGCTAAATTCGGTTTCCTGAAAAAGAGCGCGCATGGAATCGGACTGTCTCAGGCGGCGAAGGCGTGAGTTTGGGAACTGGTTAGACATGAAAACTCCTAAGAAATTAACCTGTTGCGTTTTGAATGTAGTTCGCATACCAAGTCTGACGAGGGAACTCGTCGAAAGCGAGAGCGCTATTTTATAACAACTTTTAAGGAAAGGATTAACTTTACGTGAGGGGATGTTAAGAAAACCTTGCGGCGGCGATCGGCGCATTGCCATAGACAGTCTGAACGCGGCGGTAGCTCACCCGCCGCGTTCAACATAGCCAGTAAAATAGCGTTAAACCTGCACGAAATGGCCTTTCGACACTTCATTATATTGGCGAATCGGTGGCACATAGCCGTTGTCGCGCACCGGGCTTTTCAACTCTTCCACCTGCATATGGCGCTTCAGGCCGCGTCGCGCCGGGTCTGGCACCGGGACGGAAGCCATCAGCTTGCGGGTATAGGCGTGCTGAGGATTGTCGAAGATGGCGGCGCGCGGGCCGATTTCCACAATTTCCCCCAGATACATCACCGCCACCCGATGGCTGACCCGCTCCACCACCGCCATGTCGTGGGAAATAAACAGATATGAAAGGTTCATGCTCTCCTGCAAATCGAGCAGTAAATTCACCACCTGCGCCTTGACCGACACGTCCAGCGCCGAGACAGATTCGTCGGCGACAATCACTTTCGGGTCGAGGGTCAGCGCGCGAGCGATGCAAATACGCTGGCGCTGGCCGCCGGAAAACTCATGCGGGAAGCGGCGCATCATGTCCGGCGACAGCCCCACTTTGTGCAGCAGCGCGGCGGCCTTCTCTTTGGCGTCGGCGCGGTTATGCAGCTTATGTTGCAGCATCGGCTCGATGAGGGCGTCGCCGATACGCATGCGCGGGTTGAGGCTGGCGAACGGGTCCTGAAAAATCATCTGAATGCGCTGGCGCATTTGCAGGATCTGGCGCTTATCAATGTTCATCACGTCAAAGCCGTCGAAGTCGATTTCGCCGCTGTGCGGGGTCATCAGACGAGTGACGGCGCGGCCGGTGGTGGATTTCCCACAGCCCGACTCCCCCACCAGCGACAGGGTTTCCCCTTGCAACAGGTCAAAACTGATGTTTTCTACCGCGTGAACCGCCCCCACCTGTCGGCTCAACAAACCACCGTAGACCGGGAATCGCGCGCTGAGATTCTTCACCGACAAGACCGGCTTCTGCCCGCTGTCTGGCGTATTGGCGACTTCTAGCGGCTGGGTCGAGGCGCCCGTTTGCAGATCGATTTGCGGGAAACGCAGCGGCCAAGGCCGCCCCTGCATTGAGCCAAGCTTCGGCACCGCCGCCAGCAGGGCGCGGGTATAAGGATGCTGCGGACGATGGAACATCTCGGCGGTTTCGCCACTTTCTACGCACTCGCCGCGATACATTACCAGCGTGCGGTCAGCGATTTCCGCCACTACGCCCATATCATGGGTGATGAACAGCACCGCCATCCCCTCCTCTTCCTGCAAGGTTTTAATCAGGTCGAGGATCTGCCCTTGGATGGTGACATCCAGCGCGGTAGTGGGCTCATCGGCAATCAGCAGTTTGGGTTTTAACGCCAGCGCCATGGCAATCATGACCCGTTGGCGCATACCGCCGGAAAACTGGTGTGGATACTCATCAAACCGCGCCTGCGCATTAGGAATACGCACCTTCTCCAGCAGGCGCAGCGTCTCGGCCCGCGCCTGTTTCGACGACATCCCGCGATGGCGTTTCAGGCTTTCGGCAATCTGCCTGCCGATGCTAAACGTCGGATTGAGCGAGGTCATCGGCTCCTGAAAAATCATCGCCATTTCGTTGCCGCGAATGTCGCGCATCGCCTTGTCCGACAGCCCCAGCAGGCTGCGCTGATTGAGGTTAACCACCCCTTCAATCTTGCTCGACTGGGCTTTCAGCAAGCGCATCACCGACAGCGAAGTGACGCTTTTGCCCGAGCCGGATTCGCCCACAATCGCCAGCGTCTCCCCCGGATAGACCTCAAACGACAGGTCGCGCACCACCGGCAGCCAATCATCTTCGCCACGAAACGAGGTGGTGAGATTTTTGACTTCCAGCACCGGCAGGCGTGGCGCGGCGGCTTGTTGCGGGGTAGTGGCGTTCATGTTCTTTCTCCGGCAAGGGCAAACGGGTTAAGCCAACAATTAGCGGCTGCGGGCTGAAAGCAAGGTTTCTGGCGTGTAGGTAAAGTCTTTGTCGAACGGGAAGGTGTCGCGCACTTTGCGCAGGCGCGGCAGGCGCTCGACAAACTGATCGACCACGCCGTTGGACAGCGCCATCAGGTTTGGGCTGGCGATCGGCGCCAGTTCCGGCGACAGATAGCCCGATTTCACCACCACGATGTTGGCGCTGTGGGGGTCCAGCTCCAGCGCGGTGAAGTCGCTAATGTTGTGATAAGGGCGACGGCGCGCCGACACTACGATATCAATGCCGCCGGTGCGCAGCACCGCCTGACGGTCAGCCGGGGCCAGTGCGTCGAGCAGCAGAACCACCTCGAACTCGCCTTTTACCTGTGGGCTGGAGTGGTCCAGCGACGCCCCGAGGGTCAGGCTGAGGCGCGAACCCACGCCTGCGTTGAATGCGGCTTCGGTAGCCGGTAAATCAGCAATACCGGCAACAATCACGCCGTCGGCATATTGGGCAATCAGCTCGGCCAGCACGTCGGCACGGTCACCCACGCCGCCGCCGGTCGGGTTATCGCCGGAGTCGGCAAGCACCACTGGGCGCGTCGGGCTGGCAATCGCCTTGGTCACGCAGGCTTTCACCGTGTCAGTTTCACAGCCGAAGACGAAATCTTCGCGTGCGTCCCAGTAAGCCTGCGCCAGCTTTTTGGCTTCGCGCTCCAGCACGGCTTGGTCAGTGCCGGTCATGATCACCGCCGCGGTGGCGCGTGGCTCGTCAGCCCAGACATAGCCGACCATCAGCGAGCTGTCCCAGATGCCGTCAATCTCATCAATACCCGGCAGGCGGGCATACAGGCTTTTCGCTGGCTCATCTTCGGTGCTGGTGCGTTCACCCGGCAACACCACGGGCACGGGTGCCCACAGCAGGGTCGGCTTGACGCCGGTTTGCAGGGTTTTAATCAGCATGGCGACCGAACGGCGCATGGTTTCTTCCGTATCAATATGCGGCGCGGTGCGATAGGTGGAGAACATATCAATCGCATCAATGATTTTCTGCGACACATTGCCGTGCAGGTCGTAGCTAACGCTGATCGGGCAGTCGTCGCCCACCGCCTCGCGGGCCGCGGCGATCCAGTCCCCTTCGGCATCTTCCATTCCTTCGACATACATCGCACCGTGCATCGGCAGGTAGAGGCCGTCAAAAGGCTTTTGCGCCTCCAAACCACTCAAAAATTCTGCTTTGAATTTTTCATAGGTTGCGCGGGACACCGGGCCACCGGCAATAGCGCGGGCGTGAATGGTTGGCAAGAAGGTGGCCGGGTAATCCTGCAAGAACTTGAAGTAAGGCGCGGCGAGCAGCGCCCCGTCGCGGGTAATGCGGAAGTCTTTCTCTTCGTTGAGCACCGGGTTGTAAGTGCTGCATTCGATATGGATACCGCCGACTGCTATACGCATGGTGTTTAACCTCAGAATTCAGAGTGTGAAAGTAAACGTTTCAGCAAGATTTCAGGCCGACCAAAAAACGATGCGCCGGGATGCTTGCCGCAGCGCGCGCCCAGGTATCGTCATTAAGCGCGAAGGTTTTGACCGGCGTTAGCCCGGCCACGCCCGGCAGCACGTTGGCATCTATCGACTGCAGTACCACGGTGCCAAACAGCCCGGAGAAGCTCTGTTCCTGATGGGCAATCAGGATCATGTCCGGGTCATTAATTTGAATCAGATGCGAAATCGCCAGGCCCAGCGCGGTGCCCGCCCGATGCAAAATGCCAATTGCCGCGTTACTGCCGCGCGCCGCCAGCTTTTCCAATTCCGCCAAGGATTCGACATCTAGAGCCTCAGCCTTAGCGCGCTCCATAATGGCGTTGAGAGAGGCCAGCGTGTCGAGACAGCCGCGCTTGCCGCAGCGGCACGGCAGGCCGTCCAGCTCAATGGTGCAGTGGGCAATCTCCCCCGCGCCGCCGTGAAAACCGCGGTGCAGCTGGCCGGAGATAAAGTGGGCATTACCGATACCCGCGCCGTGGCTGACCAGGGTGAAGTTGCTCAGTTCGCGGGCGTGACCGAAGCGTTTCTCACTCACCGCCAGCGCCTTGGCGTCGTTTTCAATGGCGACGGCAATGCCGCCGCCCTGATTAATCGTCGGGCAGTGCTGGTGAATGCTTTGGCGGATCAGGTCGGCCAGCGGCACGTCGCGCCAGCTCAGCAGCGTGGATTGCACGCAGGTGGATTGATGTTCATCGATGAAGCCCGACAGCGTCACCCCCAGCCCGAGCAGCTTGTCGGCGGCGTCGGCGTGGGCCGCCAACAGCTCCGGCAGCGCGGTGGCGATGTTATCCGCCAGCCGCTGAGGCTGATTGTCGAGGGGGAATGTCACCCGCGACAGGATCTCGCCATGCAGGTTAATCAGCACCATGTGCGCCGGATCTTGTAATAGCGACACGCCCGCGAAATAGGCGCCGTCCGGGTGGACGGTTAAACGCACCGAGGGGCGACCCTGCCCCGCGCTCGGCACGGTTTGCGATTCGAGCAGCAGTCCGGCGTCAATCATCTCGCGCACCACCCCGCTGACCGCGGCCTTGCTCATGCCGGAGAGCTGAACAAGGTCAGTGCGGCTCAGGCCATCCGTTGCGGTGATAGCCCCTAATATCTGTTGTTGTAAGGTGGTTAGCATATTTGTTTCCGGGCTCTCAAATTTCAATCAGCTGCGTTGACATTAAACATTAAAAATGGATATATCAATGCCAATTAGTTCACATTTTGAACCAAACATCGCAACATAAGTTTTTCATATGAACTAATTACGCAAAAAAACGTTCACACTGTTTTTGATGTTTTCGAATCACCTTTTAATCATTTACACGTAATACCCAAAATATTTCGAAGGCAGGCAGGCGGCAAACCAACGAACCTCGATGAACTTACACAGATCAGTGATTCGGGCGAGATAAAGCAGCCAACGCCTCTGCGGTTCGAAAGATGACGGGTATTTTGGGCAGAGGAAATACGATGAACAGCAAAATGCGATTAACTCTACTAAGTACGGCGCTGCTTGCCGCACTTTCCTCCCCGCTCTACGCGGCCACCCTGACCATCATGCAGAACGAAGCGCCGCGCAGCATGGACCCCGGCAACCAGACGGCTACCTTTACCGGTACGGTGCTGGACCCGATGTATGAAGGTCTGCTGCGCATGTCGCCCGAGCTGAAGCCAGAGGCGGCGCTCGCCACCTCGTGGAGCAGCGATGAGAGCGGCCTGAAGTGGACCTTTAAGCTGCGCAGCGGGGTGACTTTCCACGACGGTACGCCGTTTAATGCCGATGCCGTGGTCGCCAACTTCGCCCGCCACCTCGACGCCAAGCGCGGTCTGGCGGCCAGCGGGCGCCTGCGCACCTTCCTCGAAAGCGTCACCAAGGTGGATGACTCGACGGTGCTGTTCACCCTGAAGAAGCCTTATCCCGCCTTCCTCAATTTACTGACGACCGGCGCGTCCTTGATGGTCAGCCCAACCGCCGACAAAGCCGGCACGTTGGATAGCAAAGCCGTGGGGACTGGGCCGTACAAAATGGTGCAGTACAAAACCGGTGAATTCGTGCTGGAAGAGAAATATCCGGGCTACTGGGGGAATAAGACCAGCGGGCCGGACGACCTGAAGTGGACCTGGAGCGCCGAGCCGTCGGTAATGAACATGGCCCTGCAGGCGGGCGAAGCTGACGTGATTAACCCAGTGCCGCCGCAGTTCGCCAACGTGCTGAAAAACAATCCTAAATTCCAGTTGCATGAAAGCCCTGGCTCCGCCGTATTCTGGGTGGCGCTCAACACCGACCTTAAGCCGTTAGATGACGTGCGCGTGCGTCAGGCGCTGAACTTCGCCACCGACCGCGCGGGTCTGGTGCGCGCCATCATGTCCGGCTTCGCCATTCCGGCTAACTCGCCTCTCGCGCCTGTGACGGCGGGCTATGACAAAACCCTCAATCCGTACCCGCTAAATCTGGAGAAAGCCAAGGCGCTGCTGAAAGAGGCTGGGCTGCCGAACGGCTTTACTATGTCGATTGCCGTACAGGGGCAGGACGCGCGTATCGGCCAAGTGCTGCAAAGCATGTGGGCGAAAATTGGCGTCAAGCTGGACGTCCGCCAGATGGAAAGCGGCGTGTGGGCCAAAGCCGCCTTTGCCGATCAGGCAGGCAAAAAGGCCGATAACACCGGCGCGGTGCTGGCGTCCTGGTCTTCCGGCGTTAACGGCGCGGATCTGCAACTTCGCCCACTCTACTACAGCAAAAGCTTTGCGCCGGGCGGTGCCAACCTCGGCTTCTTCAACGACCCTAAACTGGATGAAATGCTAGACAAGGCGGCGTCAACGCAGGATGAAAACGCCCGCAACGCCATCTACGTCGAGGCGCAGAAAGAGATCAACCAGCAGGCGCCGCAAGTGCTGCTGTACTACCAGAATGACCTGTTTGCGACAGGCACCGGCGTGTCCGGCGTCACCATGGTTCCGGGCGGTCAGATTGTTGTAAAAGACGCACATAAGGGTTGATATGAAAGCTTATCTGGCAAAAAAACTCATCGCCTTCCCGGTCATTCTGATCGGCGTGTCGATGCTGATTTTTGGGTCTATCCGCGCGCTGCCGGGCGACCCGGCGCGCCTGATGGCCGGGCCGGAAGCAACGCAGGAAGCGGTGGACAATATGCGCGTGCGCCTTGGGTTGGATCAGCCGATCGTCACCCAGTACGTGCATTTTGCCACCGACGTTTTGCACGGGAATCTCGGGCTGTCGCTGCAATCGCAGCAGCCCGTGACGCAGGAGATCGGCGAGCGCCTGCCCTATACGCTGGCGCTCGCCGTGCTGGCTTACTTTTTGGCGGTGGTCATTGGCGTGCCCGCCGGGATGATTGGCGCGGTGTATCGCAATCGCTGGCCGGACTACGGCGTGATGCTGCTGGCGATTGCCGGGGCTTCTATTGCTAACTTCTGGCTCGGGCTGATGGCGATGAACTACTTCTCGGTGTCGCTCGGCTGGCTGCCGCTGCTCGGCGCGACCTCGTGGAAGAGTTACATCCTGCCGTCGGTGACGCTGGCGGTGTTACCTATGGCGGTGATGGCGCGCATGACCCGCTCGAGCATGCTCGACGTCCTGTCGGAGGACTACATCCGCACCGCCCGCGCCAAAGGGCTGTCCGCCGTCACTATCTATTGCAGCCACGCGTTTCGCAACGCGCTGATCCCGATTGTCACCATTGTCGCCCTCAACTTCGGCAGCCTGATTGGCGGCGCGGTGGTCACCGAGTCGGTGTTTAACTGGCCGGGCATCGGGCGTCTGTTGGTGGACTCGGTGCGCTATCGCGATTACCCGGTTATTCAGGGCGTGGCGCTGGTCGCAGTGTGCGGCGTGGTGGTGATGAATCTGCTCGGCGAGCTGTTGATTGCCTTCTTGAATCCAAAAATAAGGTTCGATTAATGTCTGCCATTATCACGCAACTACCCCGTCGCAAGCCGCGCACGCTGCGGTTCTTCCGCTGGTTATGGCGTCATCCGGCGGTGACCTTTGGCGGTCTGATTGTCGGCGCGATTGTTTTAGTCGGTATTTTCGCGCCGTGGCTCACCCGTCACGATCCCTACGCGCAGGACTTGATTGATACCCTCCTCGCCCCTTCGGCGGACCACCTGTTTGGCACCGACGACTACGGTCGCGATATTTTCGCTCGGGTAATTTACGGCGCGCGGATTTCCATTATTGAAGTGGTACTGAGCGTCGGCTTGGCGATGCTTATCGGCATCCCGCTAGGGGTGATCGCCGGGATGGCCGGGCGCTACGTCGACATGGTCATTATGTGGTTTATGGACATGCTGTTTGCCTTCCCCGGCATCGTGCTGGCGATTTTGGTGGTCAGCATTCTGGGCGGTGGATTAGTCAACTTGCTGATTGCCATCTCGCTGTTCGCTATTCCGGTTTATGCTCGTCTGAGCCGCAACCTGACTCTGGGCCTGAAACAGATGGAATACGTCGAGGCGGCGCAGGCACTCGGCTTGTCACATTACCGGATTATCGTGCACTACATTCTGCGCAACGCCGTCGGGCCGATTATTGTCCAATCGACGCTGACTGCCGGGACGGTGATTTTGGCCGCCGCCAGCCTTTCGTTTCTTGGTTTAGGCGTGCAGCCACCCATGCCGGAATGGGGTACTATGATGAGCGATGGCCGAAACTTCCTCGGCATAAATATTTACCTTTCGCTGTTCCCCGGTCTGGCTATCATGCTGACGGTGCTCGGGTTTAACGTCCTGGGCGATGGATTACGCGATTTACTGGATACCCGCTCATGAGCAAACCTTTCTCCGCTGCGTCAGCTGATGCGGCGGTTTTTTGTGCCGATATCGGCGGTTCATTTATTAAGTTTGGTATTTCCGCACGTTCAGGAGAAGTGGAAGAGTTTGGCAAGGTGCCGACTCCGACTGCCTCGTGGGACGCTTTCGTCGCCGCCGTACAGGGTTTGATCACCCAGTACGCGCCGGGCTACCCTGCTGACACGCCGCTGGCTATCTCCACGGCGGGTTTGGTTTCACCACAAACCGGCGAGCTGCTGGCAACCAATATTCCGGCATTTACCGGCCGTTCGCTGGCGGCTGACCTTAGCCTCGCCTTGCAGCGCCCGGTGAGCGCCGCCAATGACGCCGACTGTTTTGCACTGGCGGAAGCCTACACCGGAAACGCGCAGAATCAGCCGATTGTGGCGGGAATTATTCTCGGCACCGGCGTTGGCGGTGGTCTGGTGATCAACGGCCAACTGGTGCGCGGTCACGGCGGCGTCACCGGCGAATGGGGCCACGGCGCAATCACCCGCACCGAGCTGCCGATCAATGGCAAGACCTACCATATCCCGCGCTTGCCCTGCGCCTGCAGCCAGCACGGCTGTCTGGATATACTCGGCGGCGCGCGCGGTTTGGAGCGCCTGCATCAGCATCTTAATCAGCAAGATCGCACCAGCCAGCAAATCGTCGATGGCTGGCAAAACGGCCAGCCGGACTCAGATTTAACCATCCAAGCCTGGCTGCAACTGGTCGCCGAACCTCTGGCGCTGCTGGTCAACATCCTTGGCCCCTCTAAAATCGTGGTCGGCGGCGGCTTAGCCAACGCCATCCCCCTGATCACCGCGCTAGATCTGGCCGTCCGCCACGGCGTGCTGCATCGCTACCCGGAACCTCTGGTCGTCACTGGCAAGTTTGCTGGCGCTGGCGGCAATGGTGGGATGATTGGGGCAAGCGTGTTGGGGCGTTTGAGCGAACGCCAGACGCTTTAAGGTCAAAAGCGTGCGCTGCCGCCACACCGGCCTCCCCCTTACCAGGGGGAGGAGCAAACCCAAAGCTTAAACAAACCCTACTGAAAAGGTTCGGTTGATAAGCCAGTAGGTCGCGTTCAGAAGTGACGCCGAGCAAGAGGTGGAAAACCGCGTGGCTTTTTACGCGGGTTGTAATCCCGCAGCGAGGGAACCGCCTAAGCGGCGGCTCTTCGCGGCTGTCACCAAAGCGACTGAAACATGTCCATTCCGACCCTGCGCAGCCTCGATCTTACAGCAGCAAAAAAACGCAGGATTCCAAAGGGTTTCGTTTAAAACCCTTTGGGCCAGTTTGCGTGGCAACGCAAGGTTTTGACCTTCAGGTCCGTATGGGCGGCGAGCCCACGGTTTTGACCTTAGGGGCCAGTCTGCATGCCAACGCAAAAATCTCAGCGGCTTTGGGCAGCCGCCCAATCATCCCGCCGCAGGCGATAAAGACAGTGCTCTTGAAGTCTGTCCCCCTCGGCTATTACCGGGTGATTGAAATTCTCCGCAGGGTCACAGGTCATCCCCATGCGCTTCATTACTGCCTGAGAACGCAGGTTTATCAGCGCGGTGAAGGCGACGATTTCATGCAGGTCGAGCTGGTTGAAACCTACCTTTAGGGCGGCCTGCGCGGCTTCGCTGGCGAGCCCTTTGCCCCATGACTCGGCGCTCAGACGCCAACCGGCTTCGACGCAGGGGTTGAAAGGCAGCGGGTAGCCCGGCGTGTGCAGGCCGAGGAAACCGATAAACCTGTGTTCGTCGCGCGTCTCCAGCGCCCAGATGCCCCAGCCGCGTTCGGTTATCAAGGCGCTACAGCGTTCGGCCAAGTTGTCACTCTCTTCGCGGGTCATAACCGAAGGGAAAAACTCCATCACGCGCGGATCGGCATTCAGCTCGGCAAAAGGTGCCAGATCCTCTTCGCGCCATTGGCGCATGATCAGGCGCGGCGTGGTGATTTCAATCGTGGGAGTGATAACAGGGACGATAAACTCTTGCATAACTCTCCTTGTAGCCGAGTGGCCGTTAATGGACTCTGTAATTCTTAGTAACACTACCGTTATACGGAATTTCTTTAGACTTACAAGGCTGATTTAACTCACTTATTCTCCTGGGTAAGCGCCAGCCAGGCTTTTACCGAACCCGTGGTTTCTTGCGTGCGATGCAGCAAAATCATATTGGCGCGCAGGCTGAAGTTATCCAGCGGCTTGTATAGCAGACCCGGCAACGGCACCTGTTCGAAAGTCGAGGGCACCAGCGCAATCCCCTGTCCGGCGGCCGCCAGCATCAAGACGCTCAGCGTGCTTGAAACCTGATGAGCAATGCACGGCGGACTCCCCAAGGCTCGCTCCAACTGCGCCACCTGCCCGCCATCGGCTTTGCCGGTGGAATAGACAATCAGCGGCTCGTTGGCAATCATCTCTCTGGTGAGAAGTTCAGCGCCCGCCAAAGGGTGGTCCTTCGCCAGTGCGATAATCATCGGCCAGTCGCCAATCAGCTCGGTACTCAGTTGGCTGTCAAACTCAATGCCCATTGCCGGGCAGTAGCCGACATCAATTTTGCCCGCCAGAATCGCCTCGCTTTGCCACTGCGGGGCCAGCTCTTGCAGCTCAATCTCCACCTGCGGATAGGCGGCGGTGAAGGCGCGCATATCCGCCAGCAGCTTGCCGGTGAATACCGCGTTGCCCGCAAAACCAATCCTTACCTTGCCGGTTTCCCCACGCAGGGCGCGCTGCACCACGCTTTTTGCCCGCTCGGCTTGGGCCACGGCCAGTTCGGCCTCGGCGCGGAATAGTTTCCCGGCCTCGGTGAGCTCCACCTTGCGCGTGGTGCGCAGGAACAGCACCCCGCCCACCTCCTCTTCCAAGGCTTTAATCTGCATACTCAGCGCAGGCTGCACAATGTTGAGACGCTGGGCGGCACGGCCAAAATGAGCCTCTTCGACGACCGTAAGAAAGTAACGCATTTGCCGCAAATCCATGTTTTAGCACTCATCAACTAAAATGATTAATAGCTCAATTTAAACTATTTGTTTTGATGGCTCTAGACGCCGATGCTGTCAGCAGAAAATGACTAAGCAACGAATCATCAGGAGCAGCACCATGAGCAATACACTGCAAGACCGCCAAGACATTGCCGACCTAATGACCGGCTGGATACATCGCGATTTAGCTGAGTGGGATCAACTGCTCGAATTGTTCCATGACGACGGCACTATTGAAGTCACATGGTTTGAAGGGCTGTTCAGCGAATTCGTCAAAGGGTCACAGAAAATGGGCAATTCTGGCTTCAGCACCAAGCATGTGATTGGCTCGCCGGTGATCACCTTTAATGGCGATCGGGCGATTGTCGAAACCAATGCCATTATTATTGGCGAAAATGCCTCGCTGGGGCTGGGCTGTAACGGTCATAACCGTTTCTATGACTTAGTTGAGAAGCGCGACGGTGTGTGGCGCATTGTTAAGCGCCAGTCGATTTACGATATGGGTAACTTCACCTTCCCAGTCGGCGTGGTGGATATCGATCAGGCCACGGTGGAGAAATATCCGCGCGAATACGCGGCGCTAGCCTATCTGCTGGAGAAGAGTGGTTTCCCAGTGAAACGGGTGTTCGCCACCAAATTTAGCCAGCAGGAACAAGAGATGAAAGCCAAAGGCAAACAGTGGCTGGCTGAGGCGAAAGAGTAGCGAGGTAAAGTTGTTCTGAAACAGAGATGGCAGGCCCGCGCGACCAACAGCGGCGCGGGCTGCGTTAAGCAAGAGACGAAAGCTAGCCGTTACCTTTGCCCGTTTTCGGGTACTCGCTGCCCGTCGAGACTTCCGGCAGGTCGTCTAAATCGGGCTGAATGCCCTCAGAGATATAGTCTTTCGCCGCTTTGGCCTGTTCATGGCCAGATTTATCGCGCACCAGTACGTGCTTAATAGTGCCGTCTTTCAGGACTTCGCGATGGATGCCAGTAAATTCGCTCATAAGTTCCTCTTTCTGGTGATCAAACTGAAGCCGGATGCTCATATCAGGTTCCATGAGCTCAGTATTAAGCATAGTTTTATTCCGCCAGAGTTCGAATAATAAATATCTGAATATTCCTTCAGCGACGATAACTTTTTCCTGATAAATTAATACGTGAGTCAATGGCATACTGGCTTAATCAGGTTTTATCGGCGCATTAGCAGGAGAAGGCATTTTGGACGCAAGCACTATCAACACACTTTTTTTCGTCGGCGCCCTGTTGGTAGCAGCAAGCATTCTGCTCAGTTCGCTCTCTTCCCGCCTCGGAATTCCCATTTTGGTCATTTTTCTCGCCATCGGTATGTTGGCGGGGGTTGACGGCATTGGCGGCATCGCCTTTGACAACTATCCGGCGGCCTATTTAGTCAGTAACTTGGCGCTGGCGGTGATCCTGCTCGACGGCGGCATGCGCACCCGGGCCTCCTCCTTTCGCGTGGCCCTCTGGCCCGCCCTGTCGCTGGCCACCGTCGGTGTCCTCATTACCGCCGGGTTAACCGGCATGGCGGCGGCATGGCTGTTTAAAGTCGATATGATTCAAGGCCTGTTGATTGGCGCGATCATCGGCTCCACCGACGCCGCGGCGGTGTTCTCACTGATTGGCGGCAAAGGCTTAAACGAACGCGTCAGCGCCACGCTGGAGATTGAGTCAGGCAGTAACGACCCGATGGCGGTATTCCTGACCATCACCCTGATCGACATGATTGCCAAAGGCCAGCACGGACTGAGCTGGATGTTCGTTCTCGACGTGATTCAGCAATTTGGTTTGGGCATTTTCTTCGGGCTGGGCGGCGGCTGGCTGCTGCATAAGCTGATCAACAAAATCTCTCTGGCCACCGGCTTATACCCCCTGCTGGCCTTCAGCGGCGGGCTGATGGTCTACGCCCTGACGGTGGCGATGGACGGCAGCGGAATTTTGGCAGTGTATCTCTGTGGTCTGGTGCTGGGCAATATGCCGATCCGCAACCGCCACGGCATTATGCAGACTTTCGACGGGCTGGCGTGGCTGAGCCAAATCGGCATGTTCCTGGTGCTCGGCTTGCTGCTGACGCCAAGCGATCTGCTGCCGATTGCCGCCGGCGCGCTGGCCTTGTCTCTGTGGATGATTCTGGTTGCCCGCCCGCTTTCGGTATTCGTCGGGCTGTTCCCGTTCAAAAACTTTACCCTGCGCGAGCGTTTCTTTATTTCGTGGGTCGGGTTGCGCGGCGCGGTGCCGGTGATTCTGGCGGTATTCCCCATGATGGCGGGCATCCCGCAGGCCAACCTGTACTTCAACGTGGCCTTCTTCGTGGTGCTGGTTTCCCTGCTGCTGCAAGGCACCTCGCTGGGCTTTGCCGCCAAGAAAGCTAAGGTGATCGTGCCGCCGATGCCGACACCAATTTCCCGCGTGGGGCTGGATATCGACGTGTACAGCAATTGGGAACAGTTTATTTACCAGCTGGGTTCTGAGAAATGGTGCGTGGGCGCGGCGCTGCGTGACCTGAAAATGCCCGCTGAAACGCGCATTGCCGCCCTGTTTCGCGGCACTGAGATGCTGCACCCCACGGGCAGCACGCGGCTGAAAGAGGGGGATATTCTCTGCGTGATTGGGCAGGAAAAAGACCTGCCAGAGCTGGGCAAGCTGTTTAGCGACAGCAACGCGGTGGTGCTGGATGACAGATTCTTCGGTGACTTTATCCTGCAAGCCGATGCCCCGCTGGACGCCATTTCACAGCTTTATGGCCTGAATTTGGATGACTCGGTGGATAAATCCCTGTCACTGGGCAACTTCGTTATTCAGCTGTTGGGCGGCGAGCCGGTTATTGGTGACCATATTGAATGGGACGGCTTAACCTGGACCATTGCCGAGATGGATGGCAAAGACGTGAGCAAAGTCGGGGTAAGAATTGTGACCGAAAAAGCCTAAGTAACAGGCTTCCTGCTAAACTTCCCGCCAAAAAAATCATAAAAAAAACGCCTGTGAGGTTAAACCTGACAGGCGTTTTCTTCTTTAGCGGCCAGCAAACTAGCCGCTAAATCAACCGTTATTGGCCGGCTTGTGGGTCTTTGTCGTAATCAGAACAAGACTGGTAGCCTTTATTCATTACGTGGCCCGTGTCGTTAAAGCTGACGAAGTAAGTCTGAGCTTTACCATCACGTGGCGCAACGGCGTAGGTCTGACAAGTCCCTTTAGCATGGACCAGCGTCGCTTCTGTTGAAGGTGGACCCGCCAGAGCACGAACCTGCGCTTTGGTCATACCGACTTTAACGTCGCTGACCACAGGCTCTTTGACATAGCTCGCTGCGCGATCGTAAGTCTGACACCCAGCAAGGACTGATACCGCTGTAGCAACAATAATTAACATCTTCTTATTCATGACTTCTTTCTCCTGAAGTGCTTATGTTTAGTTAAGACTAGAAGAAACGGTCAATTTCGCCAGTTAATATGACTTTTATATGTGAATAAGTCGGCTAATTAGGCTTTTTCTGATAAGAGCGGTTAAAGAATAGCCGACATTGCCGTTCAGCTGATGTGAAAGCAGCCACTTTGTTCTATAAATGAAGGAAGTAAACCCTTGAACTTAGGGTTATTGGTTTCTCTTTTGTAACAAGGAGCAGTGCTAATGGCTTTGGACAGACGTCGATTTTGTACTTTACTCAGCGTTGCCGCCCTGCTGCCCTTACCTTTAACCCTTAAAGCCCAACCTCGGGAGGTCGCCGTGGAGATCCTACATACCGGCAAACCGGACGGTGGCGTGCCCAACAGCAAGCTGCCGGTGCTGATTTATCATCACGTTATCCCGCCAGAAGTGGCTGACAACGCCGAATACCTTGAACATCTGTTCCGCGCTAACGGCTGGCCGCCGCAGTGGCGCTACCCGGTCTACCCTTTCACCCACTTTCACTCTAATACCCATGAAGTGGTCGGCGTGTACGCAGGCGCGGCCAAGCTGCAACTGGGGGGAGAGAAAGGCAAGATCATTGAGGTTAATGTTGGCGATGTGCTGCTTATTCCGGCCGGCGTCGGCCACAAACAGATTTCAGCGGATGACAATTTTATGCTGGTGGGCGCCTATCCGCCGAACGTCACCGCCGACCTGTGCCACGATGAGCCGAAGAAGATGGCGGAGCGAATTAAGGCGATAAATCAGGTGCCGATGCCGGAGAGCGATCCGGTCACCGGCCATTCAGAAGGAAGTATGCACTACTGGCACACGGCGAAATAAGATGAGGCAGGATTAGCGCAGCGGGCGCTGCATAACCGTGACCTGCTCGTTGTCCACTTCGCGTGTTTCCACTTCCTGCCAGCCAAGACGGGAATAAAGTCCCTTTTGGTCCGGCGTATAAAGCCAAAGGGTATCAACACCCGCCGCGCGCGCGCGCTCGATGCTGGCATTGATCAAGGCGGAGCCAATACCACGGCCGCGCAGGTGGTGGCGGGTAAAGACTTCGCCCAGCCAATATTTGCGCTCGGCCACGTCGTCCAGCTCATAGCGCATCACGCCGGCAGTGCCGACAACCTCGTTATTCTCATCAAAAGCGACCAGCACGAACTGGCGGCCTTTGCTGGCAAGTCTCTGGGTAAGTCGCTGACGAATATACTCTTTCTGGGCCCAGTGCGGAAAAGCAGACCATTCGCCATGCAGGTATTCTGTGATCACCTCGAGGTACTGGGGAACATCCGCAAGGTTGGCAATCTTCACAGCACAGGCGTTGGATGGAGATGAAGTCTCAGTCATGGGAAAACCGTTTTAAGCAATCAGGGCAACTAATTTGTCGATTCCCCCGTTGACTGTCAAGCCGCAGCCTGAATTTCGCCCAAACCAAATCTAGACACCGCCCTCTCCAAACGTTGCGATTGCGCCAATAACTCCTGCGACGAACTGGCCGCCTGCTGCGCCAACTGGCTGTTTTGCTGCGTAACCTGGGTCAAAGTGACAATACGTTCGGAGACTTCGTGAATGCTTTCGCGCTGGTGTTGGGTGGCGTCAGAAATTTCGCCCACCAGCGTATTAAGCCCGCTAAAAAGGGTGATGATCTCATTTAAGCTCTTACCCAAGTGAGTCACCGACGTCGACCCTCGGCCAATCTGCGCCATCGAATCTTCAATAAGTTGATGAATGCCGCGCGTCGAATGGCTACTTTTTTGCGCCAACAGCCCAATTTCTTTCGCCACCACGGCAAAACCGCGACCGTGCTGCCCGGCGTGAGCGGCTTCAATCGCGGCATTCAGCGCCAAGATATTGGTTTGAAACGCCACGCTGTCGATCATCGCCACGATGTTACTCATCTCGGCGGACTGGCTGACAATCTCTTTCATCGCCGTGTCCACTTTGTGCATCACGTCGCCGCCGCTGGTTGCCACCTGCTGGGCCTGCTCGGCGCGCTGGCTGGCCTGATGGGCGTGCTGCGCGTTGTCCTTCACGCGCTCGGTCAGTGAACTAATGTGCTGGTTGGCGGCGTTTAGCTCATCGCGCTGCTTCAAAGCTTGGGCTGAAAGCTCCTCATTACCTAACGCGATTTCATTAATGTTCACCATGATATGCGACGACGCGTCGCGCACTTCGCTAATCAGCCTGCGCAACCCGGACTGCATCTCGCTCAGGCTTTGATTGAGCTGGTAAACCTCGGTCACCCGCAGGGTTTTGCCGCCAATCTGCTCGGAGAGATCCCCAGCCGCCAGCACGCGAATGTGGGCGATCAGCTGCTGTAAAGGTCTGATAACCCAGCGAGTAATGCCGCGCCAGACCATAAAGGCAATCACCGCCAGCAGCACCAATGCGCCGAGGAACAGAGATTTCGCCTGTGACAGCGCCGCCAGCAGATGGTCGCTGAGCGAGACTGCCGTCTGCTCATTGACACTCAGGTAGCGATAATATTTGTCGCTGAAATCATCCTGAAACGCCTGAATAGGCACATTAAAGAAGGAATCAATGGTATTAGTTTTTTGCAGGCCGTCAGACTGCTCGCGCAGCCCGTCATAGAACATCTGGTAGCTGGCCTGAAGGTCGGTCGCCGCCTTTTGCGCGTCGCCCTGCAAGCCGCCGGTGATGGTGGCAAACTGCTTGAAAGCCTTATCAGACGCGGCCAGCGCGGCCTGCGACTCCTCCATCAGACTGTGCCAACTGCCGTCTGAACCCGTCTCTTTGTCCTGCATGAAATAAATCCCCGCGCGGTTGAGCTTATCGCTGGCGATCAGCAGCTCCATGCGCGCCTTGTCCATCACCGCCTGCTGCTGGCGCAGGCTTTCGGTGGCAATGACGTTTTGGCGGGCATCTTGCAGGATGTTGGTGAGGATAAGGGTCGAGAAGATCTGCAAGGCGGAAAATAGCGTGATAACGCAAATTACCCCAAAAAGAATACCTCTTGGGCGAGATGTGAAAGCTGTGCGGAATACTGTGCTGAAAAGGCCATGAGCTTTAAAGAAAGGGGAAGTTAATTTCATGATTATTCTGCATAATTTTTAGCGTAGGCAGAATTTTACTCGTGGGAAATGACAGAAATATTTCAGGGGCCGCAGCCCCTGAAAGTCAGTCATCACATCAGATTTTCGGGAAGATCCACAGGTGTTCAGCGGGTAGCGACAGGCGGAACATCTCCTGACCGCGCACTTCACTGCCATAAGCGCGAACCACAAAATCTTCGGCGACCGTGCGGAACAGGTATTCCCAGCGATCGCCAAGATACATGCTGGTTAGGAGCGGCAGCTCGATTTGGTTGCCCTCGGCGCTATCGCCCAGTTTCACCTGCTCGACGCGGATCACCGCCGTGGCTTGCTGCCCGACCTGCACGCCCTCGCCCGCTAGTCCCCACAGCGCCCAATCCTTACCTTCAATGCGCGCCCTGCCGTTGCTCAGCTCAGTGATTTTGCCGTGCAGACGGTTATTGCTGCCCATAAACTCGGCGGTAAATAGGGTTTTCGGCGAACCGTACATCTCCTGCGGCGTGCCCTGCTGTTCAATTTTGCCATTGTTGAGCAGCAAAATGCGGTCGGAAATCGCCATCGCCTCGTTCTGGTCGTGGGTGACCATCAGCGCCGACAGGCCTAGCTTAATGATCAGTTCGCGCAGGAAGACGCGTGCTTCCTCGCGCAGTTTGGCATCAAGGTTGGAGAGTGGCTCATCCAGCAAAATCACCGGCGGGTTATAAACCAGGGCACGGCCAATGGCCACGCGCTGCTGCTGTCCACCAGACAGCTGGTGCGGGTGGCGCTTGCCGAGATGCCCCAGCCCGAGCTGATCCAGCACCGATTGCACCCGCTGGTTCATTTCGCCCGAGGCCACTTTGCGCAGTTTCAGCGGGTAAGCCACGTTTTCGAACACGGTTTTGTGCGGCCACAGGGCGTAGGACTGGAACACCAGCCCCAAATTGCGCTCTTCGGCCGGGATTTCGCTGCGCGGGCTGCCATCGTAAACGGTGTTTTTCCCGATCACAATGCGCCCCTGCGTCGGCTTCTCCAGCCCCGCCACGGCGCGCAACAGCGTGGTTTTGCCACTGCCGGATGGCCCAAGGAGTGACACCACTTCTCCACGTTTTAAATCCATGGATACGCCTTTCAGCACCGGGTTGTCGCCATAGGTTAAATGCAGATTATCGACGCTTAACTCAATCATGTAATTTGACTCCGAAACGTAAGGCAATACCCAGACCTAACACCACTAGCAGGATGTTAATAAAGGAGAGCGCGGCAACGATATCAATCGCCCCCGCCGCCCACAGGGAAACCAGCATTGAGCCGATGGTTTCCGTGCCCGGCGACAGCAGATAGACGCCGGTGGAATATTCGCGCTCAAAAATCAGGAACATCAGCAACCAAGAGCCAATCAGGCCATAGCGCGACAGCGGAATGGTGACGTGGCGGGTGATTTGCCCACGGGTCGCGCCCGTGCTGCGTGCCGCCTCTTCCAGCTCCGGCCCGACCTGAAGCAGGGTCGACGAGATAAGGCGCAGGCCGTAAGCCATCCACACCACGGTGTAGGCCAGCCAGACGCTAAAGATGGTGCTACGCAGCGAACGCAGCCACACCACCAGATTCTCCCGCAGCCACTCAGATACCGGCAGGCCCGAGAGCCAGCCCGATTTCAGCGCGTTGTCGAGCCACATTGGCAGGAACAGGAATACCCACAGGAAGGCCAGACCGGCCAGCAGGCCCGGCACCGCGCGCGGCACCAATACGCTGTAGTCGAGGAAGCGCGTCACGCCGTCCGGCTTGCGGTGCATGGCGATGCCGATAAACAGGTAGCAAACCACCGCCAGCGCCCCGCCAAAGACGCCAATTGCCATTGAGTTCACAATCGCCCGCAGCAGGTTTGGCTGTTCCCAAATGGTGCGGAAAGTATTGAGCGAAAGCTCGTCCCACAGCGACACGCCGACGCCCCAGTTGGAGATAAAGGCGCGCAGCACCACGCCCACCAGCGGCACGCCGATGGTGACGGTCAGCCAGAAGGCCACCACCGCGCCAGCCACCCAGCGCCACTTGCCCAATGGGAGTGCGCGAGCCTGCGAGGCCTTACCTTTGACGGTGACAAAACGGTTGGCGGTGCGCATCAGGCGGCGTTGCAGCATTACCAACGGCACGGTGATACAAATCAGCACCACGGCGACAGCGGCCATCAGGTGGTAAGACGGCGTGCCGAGCTTGTTGGTCAGCTTATAAAGGTAAGTGGCCAGCACCATGTTGCCTTCCGGGTCACCCAACACCAGCATCAGGCCGAACACTTCCAGCCCGAGGAAGAACAGCAGCACGCTGGCGTAAAGAATCGACGGACGCACCATCGGCAGGCTGACGGCGGTCATGACCTGTAGCGGCGTGGCCCCCGCCGTGCGCGCGGCCTCTTCTACATCTGACCCAACGCTGCGCAGCGCTGAGGAGATATAAAGGTAGGCGTGCGGCACGTGAGTCAGGCCCGCGATCACCACGATGCTCGACATGGCATAGATGTTCCACGGCACGAAACCGAACAGCGATTCAGCCCACAGGGAGAAGAATCCCACCGGCCCCGCCGCCACCACGTAACCAAAGCCCAATACCATTGGCGAGACGAAAATCGGCACCAGGATCAGCGGCTCGATCAGGCGTCTTCCCGGTAGATCGGTGCGCACCATCAGGAACGCCAGAATACCGCCCAGAGGAATAGAAATGACAATCAGCCCAAAGGCCAGAATAAAGCCGCTTTTCAGCGCCTTATAGAAATCAGGATCGGTGAAGATAAATTCAAAGGATTCAAGGCTAAACTCCTTCGAAGGCGAAAAGAAAGGCGCCGAGAGAAAACTTTGTATAACGATAAACGACAGTGGAATGTAGATAACCAGCGCGGTTATCAACACCACTACGCTGCGCGGCAGACTCTGCCACTTTCTGCGTAATGCAATCATGTCACGTCCCTTCGGTTATGCGCTCTGAGCCATGCAAATGAAGACGGTCAGAGCAAATCGAGGGGATACGCGCCCTTTTTCACCGACGCGCATCCCGTTTTACCGATTTAAATCAATCAATACCCTAAATCATTTGAGTCATAGGAAGGCGGCAAGCAAATGACCCCCGATGAGCTTACTCAAGTCAGTGATTCGGGTGAGTCGCCCCTGTGGCTCGAAGGATGACGAGTATTTTATTTGGCCGCGGCCTCGCGCCATTGCTTGATGTAATCAAGGCGTTTTTTCTGCTGTAAGTACTCCAGCAGCGTTTCATCAACCGGGATAGGTTTGAGGGCGTTACCCAGCATTTTGGTCATACCGTCGATATCGTTGTTGCCTTCGATGTCGTTACGGATGGAAGGAATGTCGCCCTGATTCGCCAGGATGCTCTGGCCTTTTTCCGACAGCACGTAGTCCAGCCACAGGCGCGCCGCGTTGCTGTTTTTGGCTTCTTTGCTGATGAAGGAGACGCGGGAAAGGACCAGCGTGTAATCCTTCGGATAGGAGATCCCGAGCGACGGGTCAGTTTTGGCGCGGGCCTCGGCGTAGGAGCCTAAGATGTTAAAGCCAATCAGGTTTTCGCCAGACGACACCCTTTCCATCATGGTGCCGGTGGAGGACTGTACTGCTAAGCCGCCCTTGGCGACGTCAGCCAGCGTTTTGAAGTAGTTAGGATCAGCTTTGAAATCTTCAACTGAAAGCATGAAGCCCAGACCTGATTTCTCGATGTCATAGGTGGTGACTTTCTTCTTGAATTTGTCAGTCTGGCTGGCAATCAGCTTCGCCAACGCGGCGTGAGAGTCCGGCACGTCACCGGCTGGGATCAGGCGTTTGTTGTAGATAAACACTACCGGCTCATAAGTGGTGCCGTAAGCCTTCTCTTTCCACACAGCCCACTTAGGCAGTTGCCCATGCTCCGGCGAGGAATATTCCTGCGCGTAGTCGGTCGCCAGCTTCAGCGCAGTGTCCATGGAGGAGCTCCACACCACGTCGCCGCTGTTGCCGCCCGCCGCCTGCTCACTGATAAAACGGTTGTACAGCTCGGTGCTGTTCATGTCGTTGTATTCGACTTTCACACCCGGATAAGTCGCTTCAAAGCCCTGGATCAGCGGCCCTGCGGCCTTAACGTCGGTGGTGGAATAAATAACGACTTTGCCCTCTTTCTTGGCGCCGTCGACCAGATTCTGGTAGTCAGCCGGGTACCCTTCAGGTAATGCAGAGATTGCAGAGGAAGACATCAAAACGGCAGTAGCAATCAGAGAGATACGTAATTTCTTAGACATTATTGTTAACCTCTAGTTACATTTGGGAAACTAAAAATCAACATATAGGCAGTGCCACTTCCTGCGCAATCAGGTTAACGGGTTATGTTCGCGAATTGTGAGACGGGGCATTTTTTAGGCAATTAACACCATTAACACCACGAAAAAACCCTCAGGAAAGAGTTAAAAACCGGGGGTTAACAGCTCAGGAAAAATGCAAAAAGAGGGAAAAGAGAGATTTCGGTGAATTTTAGGCACAAAAAAAGCCGCTAATCACTTAGCAGCTCATTTGCGTTGTTGTTAATGGCGGAGGAGAAGAGATTCGAACTCTTGAATGGTTTCCCATCGCCGGTTTTCAAGACCGGTGCCTTCAGCCGCTCGGCCACCCCTCCGCAACAACAATCTGTCTCAAGAGCAGTGCTCATCAGACGGGGCGTAGTATACAAGAAGCAGAAGAAGATGCAAACATTATTTTCGTTCTATTTTGTTGATTTAATAAGCATTCTTGCAAAATTCATTAATTGCTGAGAAATCGAACAAAGGAAGAAACATGGGAAAGTCGAGACAGGAAATGCCAAAACGCAGAGACAAAAAAAGCCGCTAATTTCTTAGCAGCTTTCTTGTGTTGTATATGGCGGAGGAGAAGAGATTCGAACTCTTGAATGGTTTCCCATCGCCGGTTTTCAAGACCGGTGCCTTCAGCCGCTCGGCCACCCCTCCGCAACGAAGCGAACTATAAACATAGGCCATTAGGTTGTAAAGCCTGATTATGTTCGTTTGCCTGAAAAACAGGCACTGGCGTTTCAAATGATGATTAAATCGACATTACGGCCAGTTTTAAAACAGGGAAGCGTCATTTCTACGGCCAGTTGACGGTAACTCATGGGTAAAGAAGGGTAAAACGCCTTTAATCACGGCAGGTAACTATCTACTATTCATGGCTGATTGTATTTTCACCGACTCCAACTTTTGTCGATAAGTGAGATTTTAAATGGAACGTATTGTTGCCTCTTCCTCCTCTCGTGCCGGCGCGCTGTTAAGCACCCACAGAGTTCTACGTAATACCTATTTCCTGCTGGCGCTGACGCTCGGCGTTTCCGCTATTACTGCTACCGCTAGCACCCTACTGCGTTTACCTTCGCCGGGTATGCTGCTGACGCTGGTGGGTTTCTACGGGTTGATGTTCCTGACTTACCGCACGGCTGACCGCCCTGTGGGTATTCTTGCGGCCTTCGCCCTGACCGGCTTTATGGGTTACACCCTCGGCCCACTGCTTAGCTCCCTGCTTTCGGTTGGCGCGGGTGACATCATTATGCTGGCCCTTGGTGGCACGGCGCTGGTGTTCTTCTGCTGTTCAGCCTACGTGCTGACCACCCGTAAGGACATGTCCTTCCTGTCTGGCATGATGATGGCGGGCTTCGTGGTGCTGCTGGTGGCGGTTATCGCTAACCTGTTCCTGCAAATCCCTGCCCTGTCACTGGCGATTAGCTGCCTGTTCATCCTGTTCTCCGCCGGCGCAATCCTGTGGGAAACCAGCAACATCATTCACGGCGGCGAAACCAACTATATTCGTGCCACGGTGAGCCTGTACGTTTCTCTGTATAACGTATTTGTCAGCCTGCTGAGTATCTTAGGTTTGTCCCGCAGCAACTAATTCGGCCTTTCAGCCAGCCAAGCCTCGCGAAAGCGGGGCTTTTTATTTTGTGGCTCCGACCTTTTTGCTAAACTGCGCGCAGCGTTTTATTGAGAATTGAGGTGTTATGTTGGAGTTTGCAGGCCGCGAGATTGAAACCGATGCTCAGGGCTACCTAAAAAACAGTGCTGATTGGCACGAAGATCTGGCCACTATGTTGGCCGAAGAAGAAGAGATCGTGCTGACCGAGGCTCACTGGGAAGTGGTGCGCTTTGTGCGGGAATTCTATCTCGAATTCAATACCTCCCCCGCCATTCGCATGCTGGTCAAAGCCATGGCGCAAAAATATGGCGAAGAGAAAGGCAACAGCCGCTACCTGTTCCGACTGTTCCCTAAAGGCCCGGCGAAGCAAGCCACCAAAATTGCTGGCCTGCCAAAACCGGTCAAATGCCTGTAGCTTTTAGGTGATAGCGAAAGCTAATGGCGGATTTTAAATTCGCCATAATCCCCCGGTGGCGCGGGCTCGCTCAACACTTTATCTACCTTGGCGTGTTTCGGGCCACCCTGTCTAAGCCACGTCAGCAGTTGATCCACCTGCTCCTGCTCGCCGCAAACAATGACTTCTACGCTGCCATCATCCAAGTTTCTCGCATAGCCCGTCAGGCCCAAGCCGTTGGCCTGCTGTTGCGTGGCGAAACGAAATCCTACGCCCTGCACCCGGCCGTAGACATAGGCGGCTATACTGACTTTTGCCATAATATTCTCTCCGTAAGCGGTATGGTTCGTTGCAATTTTGGCTGCTTGCTCGGACAATGACGCTCTTTTTTGCCCCGAACTGACAGAACCTAATTCTATGACTGCTCGTTTATTCTTGGCCAAAGGCCGCGAAAAATCTCTCTTACGCCGCCACCCGTGGGTATTTTCCGGTGCGGTAACCCGTGTCGAAGGTAAAGCAAACTCTGGCGATACTATTGATATTGTAGACAGTCACGGGAAATGGCTGGCTCGCGGTGCATATTCTCCGTCGTCGCAAATCCGCGCACGCGTCTGGACCTTCCGCCAGGACGAAGATATCGATATCGAATTTTTCGTGCGTCGTTTACAGCAAGCGCAGAGCTGGCGTAACTGGATTGCCAAGCGTGACGGGCTTGATGGCTATCGCCTAATTGCCGGTGAGTCCGACGGTTTGCCGGGTATCACCATCGACCGTTTCCAGAATTTCCTCGTGCTGCAGCTGCTTTCTGCCGGTGCTGAATATCAGCGCGCGCCCCTGCTGGCCGCGCTGCAAAAATGTTACCCGGAATGCGCCATCTGGGATCGCTCCGACGTCGCCGTGCGTAAGAAAGAGGGTTTAAAGCTGACTCAGGGCCACGTGATTGGTGCCGAGCCACCTGCACTGCTGCCGATCCAAGAGCACGGCATGAGCCTGCTGGTGGACATCAAACAGGGGCACAAAACCGGTTTCTATCTCGACCAGCGCGATAGCCGCTTGGCTGCGCGTAAATATGCCGAAGGCCGCAAAGTCCTAAACTGCTTCTCTTACACCGGCGCTTTTGCCGTGTCGGCGCTGATGGGCGGCTGTGAGAAAGTGACTAACGTTGATACCTCACAAGACGCGCTGGACATCGCTCGTCAAAACGTTGAGCTGAATAATCTGGATCTGTCGAAAGCCGAGTTCGTGCGCGAAGACGTGTTCCAACTGCTGCGCAAGTACCGCACCGAAGGCGTGCAGTTCGACATGATCGTCATGGACCCGCCAAAATTTGTTGAAAACAAGAGCCAGCTGGCCAGCGCCTGCCGTGGCTACAAAGATATCAACATGCTGGCGTTGCAGTTACTGCGTCCGGGCGGCATTTTGTTGAGCTTCTCCTGTTCTGGCCTGCTGCCTACCGATCTGTTCCAGAAAATCCTCGCCGACGCCGCGCTGGACGCCAATCGCGAGATTCAGTTTGTTGAGCAGTTCCGTCAGGCCGCTGACCACCCGGTTATCGGTTCTTACCCGGAAGGTCTGTACCTGAAAGGCTTCGCTTGCGTAGTGATGTCGTAATTTATCGTTCTGTGCCTTATCACGGCACAGAACCTGAATTAACACCGCAAAACAGGGTCAAAACTTGAAATAGCGCCGCTAACCTCCATATAGAAGTTAAGGTAATTTTTTTCAGGAGATGACTATGATCGCCAGCAAATTCGGTATTGGCCAGCAAGTACGCCACAGAATGTTAGGTTATCTCGGCGTCGTGATTGACGTGGACGCAGAGTATTCGCTCGAGAAGCCAAAGGTCGAGGAACTCGAGACCGATGACTCTATGCGCACCGCGCCTTGGTATCACGTGGTGATGGAAGACGAAAAAGGCGAGCCGGTACACACTTATCTGGCGGAGATCCAAATCGATCACGAAGCGGCGCGTTCCCACCCGGAACAAAGCTCTTTAGATGATTTGGCCGAGTCTATTCGCAGCCAGTTAACCTTACCGCGCCTGCGTCACTAAACCTGCTGCCTGCGGCAATAAAAAACCGACTCCTTCGGGTCGGTTTTTTTATGTCTACATGCAGCAGATTTATGGCCAGACCTACTTCTCCAGACCTAAGCGCAGAATTTCAATTTTCGGGCATTTATCCATGACCACTTTCAGACCAGCCTGTTTAGCCAGCACCGCCGCTTGTTCGCTAATCACCCCCAACTGTAGCCATAGCACTTTCGCGCCAATATCGATGGCCTCTTGCGCGACGCCGTAAGCCGCCTCGGTATTGCGGAAAACGTCAACCATATCAATCTCATGGGGAATATCCGCCAGCGTGGCGTAGACCTTCTGTCCGTGCAGCGTGCTTCCAGCCAGTTTCGGGCTGACAGGGGTTACCTCATATCCCTGAGACAATAAATAAGCCATGACGCCGTTGCTCGGCCTGTTCAGCTTGTCACTCGCCCCCACCAGCGCAATAGTTTTCACCTCTTTTAAGATGGTGACGATGTCATTATCTTGCATGCCATTTCCCTCATTAAGCGACGTATTACCAGTTTAACTCAGTGTCAAAACTTCGGCAGTTTTTAGCTTAAAACTGCGGCTGAAAGCACTGATTGCCAAGAAAATGGGTATAAATGTAACAATAAATACATCCTGTAAAGTTTTGACACATTCGCCGCATTGCTCAATAATAGAGGCTGTCAGTGAAAGGTAAGGAGTGAAGTATGAAAGTCAGATTAATGGCCGCTTTAATGTCGGTTTGCCTGCTGGCACCCGTTTGCGCGACCAGTCTGAAACTTTCATCGGACATCGACCTGCTAGTGCTGGATGGAAAACGTATATCCGGCGCTATTCTCAAAGGGGCTGAAAGCCTTGAAGTCGATGCAGGACAGCATCAGATTTTATTCCAGGTCAGCAAAAACCTGCACCCGGCCACCATGAATGCCCTGATGTACCACTCCCCCGCCATGATAGTCAGCTTTAGCGCCAAAGGAATTCGTTCGGCTTCCTTCATTTTGCCAACGCTGAATAACGAAATGGATGCCGCATTCTTTAGCAGAAAGCTCAATTATCGCCTTGTTGATCAAGACGGTCGAGACATTCCGAGCCGCCGCGACGTGCTTCGTCAGGTGGTTTATGGCAATGCGACTGATTTAGAAAAGGTGATGCTGCGCTATAACTTATCTGGTCTGCGAGCGTCCGTGCCGGCCTTCGCCACTGCCGTACAGCAGCGGGACAGTTCACTGTTCAATACCACATCACTGTCGATGCTCAACGTTTCCAGCCAAAAGCACAGCAGCCCGGGTAAAACGAGCTGGCCGAAGCTGGTCGCCTCCCCGCACGTCGGCCGTTTTTTCTCTTGGTTCAGCTTCCCTTCATCCTGAAAAACCCTCCATTATCAGCCTGATGTCACGAAAAACCTCAACGTTCGGCTGAATTGTTGCATCAGAGCTATGCAGAAAATATGAGTTTCAGTACTCTGGACGCAACTCTATTTGGCGTCGAAGGGAATATTTATGGAATTCACCACCCGCACCATTGGTAAAAAAAAGCATATCGCGCTGGTTGCCCACGATCACTGTAAAAACATGTTGATGAGATGGGTTGATAAGAACGTCGCGGAGCTGTCGCAGCACACCCTTTATGCCACCGGCACCACCGGGAATCTGGTGCAGCGCAATACCGGAATTGAAGTGAAAAGCATGCTCAGCGGCCCGATGGGTGGGGATCAACAGGTGGGCGCGATGATCGCCGAAGGGAAGATTGATCTGCTGATTTTTCTCTGGGACCCGCTGAATGCCGTGCCGCACGACCCCGACGTTAAAGCCCTGCTGCGCCTCGCCACCGTGTGGAACATTCCGGTTGCCACTAATCTTGCTACCGCCGATTTCCTTATCGCCTCACCGCTGTTTAAAGAGGAAGTCGAGATTTCTATTCCCGACTACCAAAATTACCTGCTTTCCCGCCTGAAAGCCTAAGTAAAACGCCCCCATTTGCGGGGGCGTTTTACTGTATTACGGAGCAAGATTACGGCTTTCTCTGCGCCGGCACGCCCAAATCTTCAAGCTGGGCAACAAACACTGAAGGCTGCGATTTATCCTGCATTAGCCACACCTGATGCTTGGCGCGGGTGATCGCCACATACAGCAAGCGGCGCTCTTCGGCATCGGCAAAATCCTCTGGCTCGGGCAGTAACACCTCTTCCAACAAAGATTCGCGCGCCGGGGCCGGAAAACCGTCATTGCCCTCGTGCAAACCGACAATAATCACATACTCCGCCTGCTGCCCTTTGCTGGCGTGAATGGTCATAAATTCGATATTGAGCTTAGGCCAGCGCGTCGCCGCTTTCTGCAAAATCTCCGGCCGCAGATGGTGATAACGCGCCAGAATGAGGATTTTTTCATCGGCTTTGGCGAAGCCGCTCAGCTTATCCAGCAGGGCATCCAGCTGTTCATTGGGCAAAATCGTGACGCTTTTCTTGCTGCCTTTCGTCAGGCTATTCAACGGCTTCTTCAACTGAAACGGGTTTTGCAGAACAAACTTATTGGCGATTTCACCAATGCGATCGTTAAAGCGATAGGTGGTATCCAGCGCGCACTGCGCCCCTTCGCCAAAATGGCCTTCAAAGGCGGTAGTGAGGGAAAGCTCGGCACCGCTGAAACGATAGATAGCCTGCCAATCATCGCCAACGGCAAACAGGCTGGTGTAGCTATTTTGCTCGCGCAATGCGGCCAGTAGGCGCGCCCGCTGCGGGGAAATATCTTGGAATTCATCAACTAAGATGTGTTTCCACGGGCTGACAAAACGCCCCTTCTCCAGAATATTGACCGCCTGATGAATCAGCCCGGAGAAGTCCACGGCGTCCTCTTCTTTCAGCGCTGACTTCCAGGCTTTGAGCAGTGGTGCCATCAGGCGAATCCGCTTCTGGAACAGATCGCGCACCTCGTCGGACGCCTGCTCCACCATTTCAGCCTGACTGCCGCCGTGCATGCGCATCAACCCCAGCCAGCGCTCGAGGCGGCTGCCTAGACGCTCCGCCAGCGCCTTGTTCTTCCAGTAATCTCCTTCAGGAACCTCCCACTCTAGTTCCTCGGTCATCCATGCGCGCCAGCCGCTGGCCTGAACTTTCTTCTCGGCACACTGCTGCTGCCAGGTTTTGATCAACAGGCTGCGACGGGCTTTGCTATCAGTTTCCAGCTTGCTGATTTTTGGCGTTTTCTTGCTCCCTTCCTGAATAATGTGCAGCGCCAGGGCGTGGAAGGTTTTAGCTTTAATGTCACTGGTGTGCAGGCGTTCTTTAATTCTTTCATTCATCTCGTCGGCGGCCTGACGACCAAACGCCAGTAGCAGGATCTGTTCTGCAATCGCTTCCTGACGGTACAATAGCCAGCCCGCGCGGGCCACCAGCACCGACGTTTTGCCACTCCCTGCCCCTGCAAGCACTAAAACGGCGTCTTCGCCGTTGACCACGGCGCGGCACTGGCTGTCATTAAGGGGAGTGGTTTCGATGTTGTCGAAGAAATCGCGATGCTGCTCGATAGTTCTTTCAGTCCATGCCTGATTGCGGGACACCACGCTCTCTTTGCCCTGACGCAGCCATCTCAGACACAGCTCGTAGTCTTCGCGACAATTGTTGAACTCGTGCAAACGCTCAACCGGCACCGGCACGGCGGTAAAGGATTCGGCGATACTTTTTTGCACGGCGGCCAACTCGCTGCTTTTGAACCATTTATCCTGCTGTTCAATGCGCGCAATCTTTTCCGCCTGCTGATGCAAGACGCCAGCGCTGACCTCACTCATCTCCTCACTCCAGCTGCGCCAGACTTTAAGAAGATGGTGATAAAATTGCTGCGTCTCCTGCCATTCCGTGCCGTGCAGGCGCACAACCTTTTCTTCCGGTAGCTCAAACTCCAGCTCGCCCCAGACGATGCCACGTTTACAGCGAATAGAAATTAACTGGTTGAAAGGGATGAGATAATGATGCTTATCGCCACTGACTTCGACGCCTGCGTTGAGTAGCCGCACCCGATTATAGGGGTGCTGCGCCAGATGTTTTCCAAATGAAGTCGATTTCAGTTCCATATCATCACGCCATTTTCTTAGTATTAGGAGCCGCTAACGGGTAGCTGGTTATTAATTAAGGAATTATTTGCTTCAGTTTACCTGCGATAAGCACTGGCGCTCTACCCCCAACATCAGGGTAGAATAAAAAGCTTAGGATTTCCGTTAACGCACTGGCGTTACCCTCTTTTCTGACATGACTGAGTGATAACATGCGCGCAATATTGAACATTTTGAACTTTGTGCTGGGTGGCTTTTTTACCACGCTGGCCTGGCTGTTTGCCACATTGATC
Source organism: Ewingella sp. AOP8-B2-18 (assembly GCF_052376015.1). Lineage (NCBI taxonomy): Bacteria > Pseudomonadati > Pseudomonadota > Gammaproteobacteria > Enterobacterales > Yersiniaceae > Ewingella > Ewingella sp. AOP8-B2-18. The sequence continues at coordinate 617,575 of NZ_JBQSVB010000001.1, read as the reverse complement.
AGCATCGTGCTGATTTTTACCCTGCCACTGACCCGTTCTTGCTGGGAAATCACCCGCCTGTCGTTGATTCCGTTCGGCAATGAAGCCGTGCACGTTAACGATCTGTATCCAGAGAAAAGCAATGCCATCTTAACCGGCACCGGCACGCTGCTAAACATCTTCTGGTTTATCTTTTTCGGCTGGTGGCTCTGCTTGTCCCACATCACGGCCGGTATCGTGCAATGCCTGACTATTATTGGTATTCCAGTGGGTATAGCCAATTTTAAAATTGCCGTGATAGCGCTTTGGCCGGTCGGCCGTCGCGTGGTATCAGTAGAAATGGCAAAACAGGTCCGGGAAGCCAAAGCGGCTCGCAACTTGTCCAATGGCCGCATTCGTTAATATAAAGTTAGTCATTAATTTATAGACCTTTTATATCATTGCTGAGGTTTTCAGCCTTTTAATTAGCCTTTTGCTAAGTGGAGTTCCCTTGTTCTCTTTCGCCCCGGGTTTAAGACGTTATGCCTATAACAGCAACGTCCTTTACAACATCCGCATTTTTATTGCGCTCACCGGGGCGGCCGCCGTGCCTTGGTGGCTCGGGCTGCCCACGCTGACTATCCCACTGACTTTAGGCGTGGTGGCAGCGGCGCTGGCTGACTTAGATGACCGCCTCTCCGGGCGGCTGCGCAACCTGCTGATCACCTTAGTCTGTTTCTTTATCGCATCAGCCTCTATTGAACTGCTTTTCCCTTATCCATGGCTGTTTGCCTTGGGGCTGATGATCTCCACCTGCGGGTTTATCCTGCTCGGCGCGCTCGGTCAGAGATACGCCACTATCGCCTTCGGCGCACTGCTTATTGCCATCTACACCATGCTCGGCACCAGCATGTATCACATCTGGTACCAGCAACCTGTGCTGCTGATATGCGGCGCAGTGTGGTACAACCTGCTCACGCTGGCGGGGCACATTCTCTACCCGATACGCCCTCTGCAGGACTTGATTTCCCGCTGCTATTCTCAGTTAGCGCACTATCTTGAAGCCAAAGCGACGTTGTTCGACCCAGATCAGGAAGGCGACAATAAAAATGAGTTGGTGGCGCTGGCGATGGCTAATAGCCAGTTAGTAGCCACCCTGAACCAAACTAAAACCACTCTCCAGACCCGGCTGAAAGGCGATCGCGGGCAGAAAGGGACGCGCCGAACGTTGCATTACTACTTTGTGGTGCAGGATATTCACGAGCGCGCCAGCTCTTCCCATGTGCAATACAAAAAGCTTAGCGAGCAGTTCCACCACAGCGATATTCTATTCCGCTTCCAACGTTTAATGAGCATGCAGGCGCGAGCCTGTGCCCAACTTTCGCAGTGCATTCTTTATCACCAGAAATACCAGCATAACACTCAGTTTGAGCGGGCTTTCTTGCGCCTGGATGAAGCCCTAAAAAGGCTCGATACCCAGACCCAGCACCGCGAAATGCTGCAAGCGCTGCGCCACCTGTTAATCAACTTACGGGCTATCGACGCACAACTTGCTAGCATCGAATCCGAGCAGGCGCTGCCGGAGAATCAGGAAAATACCAAGACCTTTGCCGAAGACAAGCTGACGGGAATCGATGACATTTGGCTGCGAATATCTCGCCACCTCACGCCGAAATCAGCCCTCTTCCGCCATGCCATTCGCATGTCGATTGTCTTAGCGATGGGCTATGCCTTTATCCAAATCAGCGGCTTAGATCACGGGTATTGGATTTTGCTGACTAGCCTTTTTGTCTGCCAGCCCAACTACAGCGCGACCCGTCGTCGTCTGGCATTGAGGATTATCGGCACGCTGGCCGGTATCGCCATAGGCATCCCAATTCTCTATTTCGTGCCCTCCATTGAAGGCCAGATGGTGCTCATTGTTATCAGCGGCTTGCTGTTCTTTGCCTTCCGCAATGTGCAGTATGCCCATGCCACGATGTTCATTACGCTGCTGGTTTTGCTGTGCTTTAACCTGTTGGGTGAAGGCTTCGAAATTGCCATTCCGCGCGTCATCGATACGCTAATTGGATGTGCTATCGCCTGGGCGGCAGTGAGTTTTATCTGGCCAGATTGGCGATTCAGGCAATTGCCTGTAGTGGTGGATAAGACGTTTACCGCCAACTGCCGCTATCTGGATGCCATTCTGGTTCAATACCATCAGGGCAAAGATAATAGTCTTGATTATCGGCTGGCTCGTCGCGACGCACATAACTGTGACGCGGAACTGGCCTCTGTCGTTTCCAATATGACGTCGGAGAAGAATAACGATCAGCAAACCCTTGAAGCCGCTTTCCGCCTACTGTGTTTAAACCACACGATGCTGAGTTACATCTCGGCGCTGGGGGCACACCGGGAAAAGCTGCATGATGCAGAAACCCTGAAACTGCTCGACGACGCGGCCTGCTGCATTGATGACGCGCTGCATCATGAACCTGCAGATGCCGAGAAAGTTCATCGTGCCATTGAGCAACTGATGGCCCGTATTGAACAAAGAACCACGGAATCCGACAGCAAAGAACAGCTGGTCTTACAACAGATTGGCCTGTTGCTGGCCCATATGCCGGAATTCACCAATTTAAATAGCAAAATCGTACCTGCCCAAAGCCTCTAGGGTTGAAATGATAAGCCAGCAAAGTCGCTCACTTTGCTGGCGCTATTTTTAACGAGCGGTCTTATCGATCATCGGCTGATGAGATTTAAACCACTGCATTAACACTTCGCGGGAAGCCATAGGTAAAGCAGCCTCATGGAACCCCTGTATCGCTGCTTCAAGTGCAATCAATACATTTAGTCCCAGATTTTTCTTTACTGATTTCAATTTCAGATAAGTAACACAAGCACCCTGCGCACGCAGTTGTGAAGAGGTAGAGATACCGACTTGCCACAGTAGACGCTCCAGATTGAGCGAAATATTCGGCAGGTCCTTCAGTCTGGCCTCACCCTCTTTTTTAGTTTTCATATCGTCTAACATGCCTTGCAAAGAGCACTTTGCAAGGGTGATCAACTGGGCAGTGTCTTGCCAAAGCTGCTGATCAACTTTGAAATAGCGAAGGGTTATCGCGATACCCCGTTTGCGATAAATCAGCGATTCCATCCCCATACGGCGAAAATGTATTTCATTTTCTGGCGTTGCTCGCAGATAGAGATCCCCGTCAGAAACTAAGGCAAACATTACGCCGTTAGCCGACAGGCTATAGCCTCCAAACTGTGAGCGAGAACGGATATTTCCCAGGCAGGTAAATAACTTTTGAGATTCAGAAACTCTTATTTTTGTACGATTAATCATTGCGATATCCTTTCATGAATAAATCCAGACGTACCCTTTGTTGTTACTCGTAAAGCTATTTGCAAAATACGCAAAGTCCCTCACAGCACCAAACATAAAATGCGATTACATTCCGTTGCCTTCCATTTTTGCGAGATTTCTTGGAAAAAATTGGGTTGATCTTTGTCCAGCCAACGAGTACTGTACATCCATACAGTTACTCACTGGCAGGATACATCATGCGAACTCAAGCTCTGACAAATCATCATTTACGGCATCAAGCGGTTTCTGTAACTCCACCGCACGTCAAACAATCGACACCGATATCGAGAAATAGTGGCCTGCTCACAGAGTTCGTATACTGTGAAAGCCAGCCGGCATTGTCGGAACTATTATTACCTGTGCTGCAACATTTAGGTTTGCAGTCACGTTGGTTGCTGTGGTTAACCCCGCAACAGAAACTGAGCCGTAATTGGTTGTCTCAGTCTGGATTGCCGGTGAGCAAAATCGTTCAGGTGAGCCAAATGAATTCCATGTCGCCGGTAGATGCGATGGAAAAAGCACTTTTGACAGGGAACTACAGCGTTGTTTTAGGGTGGCTACCTGATTTAAACGATGCAGAACGTGAAAGATTGCGCTTGGCAGCACTTCAGGGAGGGTCTTACGGATTCATCATGAGACCGACAAATGCTCAAATCTCAGCTCATGGACAGCAATCAACAGTAAAAATTCAGTCCTCTGTGTACCATTAGTTCAAATTAGGAATGTTCTGATGAAATAACCCCCTTTTTTAGTGATTTGTGCTGAAAAGTGGGTTTTTATCGGTAAATTTGCGCCTTCACGGTGCAACTAACTCCAAAGTTTCGTCAACAAATGGCCTTTGATGTTAAGAAATGTGTACATTTTTCCTTTTTTTTCCACGCTGTTAACACATCAAGCTTGTAAGTTTCTCGCCACGTTGTAGACTTTACAACGCCAAGGTTGCTCTATAATGCCAACGTAAAGTGGCAAAGTTCTTAACGGAAGCAATAACTTTGGCGTAAGGATTTTATAACCAAGGGCTTAAAAGCTTAAAGCTCAATTGCCTATTTGGATGATAACGAGGCGCAAAAATGAAAAAGACAGCTATCGCATTAGCAGTGGCACTGGCAGGTTTCGCTACCGTAGCGCAAGCCGCCCCTAAAGATAACACCTGGTACACCGGTGGTAAGCTGGGCTGGTCCCAGTACCATGACACTGGTTTCGCTAACGCTTACAACGGTATCGGCAACGGCCCTACCCACGAAAGCCAACTGGGTGCAGGTGCGTTCTTGGGTTACCAAGCAAACCAATACCTGGGCTTTGAAATGGGATATGACTGGCTTGGCCGCATGCCTTACAAAGGCGACACGAACAACGGTGCTTTCAAAGCACAGGGCGTTCAACTTGCTGCTAAACTGAGCTACCCACTGACTGACGATCTGGACATCTACACTCGTCTGGGTGGTATGGTTTGGCGTGCAGACTCCAAAGGTAACTTTGGCGATACTGGCGCTCGCGTAAGCGATCACGACACCGGTGTTTCTCCACTGGCAGCCGTTGGTTTCGAATACGCTGTAACCAAAAACTGGGCTACTCGTCTGGATTACCAATGGGTTAACAACATCGGTGATGCTGCTACCGTTGGCGCACGTCCTGACAACGCTATGCTGTCTGTGGGTGTTTCTTACCGTTTCGGTCAAGATGAAGCAGCTGCTCCGGCACCAGCTCCAGCACCAGCTCCAGCTCCAGTTGTAGAAACCAAGAAATTTACCCTGAAGTCTGACGTTCTGTTCACCTTCGGTAAATCTAGCCTGAAACCAGAAGGCCAGCAGGCTCTGGATCAGCTGTACACCCAACTGAGCTCACTGGATCCGAAAGACGGTTCAGTAGTTGTTCTGGGCTACACTGATGCAGTAGGTTCTGAGCAGTCTAACCAGAAACTGTCTGAGCAACGCGCTCAAACCGTGGTTGACTACCTGGTATCTAAAGGCATTCCTAAAGACAAAATCTCTGCACGTGGTATGGGTGAAACTAACTCAATCACTGGCAACACCTGTGGCTACAAAGCTGGCCGTGCTACTAAAGCACAGATCGCTTGCTTGGCTCCAGATCGTCGCGTAGAGATCGAAGTTAAGGGTATCAAAGACGTTGTGACTCAGCCACAGGCTTAAGTCATACCGCTTTCTACTGTTTAACGACAGATACTAAAAACCCCGCCTAGGCGGGGTTTTTTTATGGATGTAGATTTTTAGAATAACGAACTTTGTAGAATGGCCAGGTTATAGAATTACTGAGATGATGACTGCGCAGGCCTATTCATAAGGCCTAATGCCTTCTCCCCTACTCTTTATTGCCCAGGATCTGCTGCAAATCTTCTTTGAGCGATGACATCTGGCTCGCATACTTCTCTTTGCGTTCCGCGTCTTCTAACAGTTGGATGATGGTGTCCGAAAGGGTTGAACCACGACGCTGCGCCAAGCCAGCAAGACGTTGCCAGACCAAAAACTCCAGATCGATGGATTTCTTGCGGGTGTGCTGATGCTCAGAATTAAAATGTCTTTTTCTGCGGGCACGGATAGTTTGCTTTAGGCGATTTTCCAAAGCAGGATTCATATTATTAGCGATCCAATCCAGAACTTTGACCGGCTCGTTTTCTAATTTGAGAAGTTCATCAACAGCATCTTCGGCGGCGCTATTTTCTAAATGGCGGGTAATTCGTTCACCTTCACGGTGTTTTTTTACCAGATACTTCCACTTCCAACCGCTCTCAAGATTTTCCAGTTGCTGATATTTCATCGTGAGCTCTTCTGTGACCCCGTAACTTTGATAAGCATAACAGCTTTATTCGAATTTTCACTGCAAAAAGCACATGCAAAACTGTTCAATTTTTACACGAACAAACCTTAGCTGCCGTGACCTGCGTCTTAACCACGACACTCCCTGTGTTCATCACTGTTTATTCTTGTATAATCGCCCTTTCCCATTTTACAGAACACAGCTAACACATTGACCAATAACCGACTTGATTGGCAGCTCTTACTGCCCGATACCACGCCCTATGAGGCTATTTTCGCAACGGCTGCTGAGTTGGCCCCAGTGGATTTCGCTGCTATTCAGCCACGACTGGAAAATGGTTTAACGCTGTTCTGTCACCCGCTCTCCCGCCCCCGCTTTATGACCATCAAAGCACTGGAGAGCCGTGAATATCTCTCTCGCATTAATGACGCCATCACCCAGATCCTCCCTGAAGAACGGCCTGTATTTGGCTGTCGCTATCTTATTGAAGGTGGAAAAATCTCGGTGGCGGATGCCAGCACGGTTGAAGATAATTTTGCCGCCAAACTCGCCAGCCACTACCAAGAGTGGATTGAGCCAGAGCAGCTTTTCGGCTGTGTGCGCATCTATAAAGACCAGATTCAGCTTGAGCCGGGCCTAATTCATCAAGTTAACGGCGGCGTGCTGGTGCTATCCATCCGCACCCTGCTGGCTCAGCCACTGATGTGGCTCCGCCTGAAGCAGATGATCACTCAGGGTGTTTATCACTGGATCTCACCTGATGAGAGCCGCCCGCTGCCCGTCGCTATTCCTTCAATGCCCATCGACATTCGCTTGGTGCTGGTTGGGGATCGCATTTCATTGGGCGAATTCAATGAAATGGAGCCGGAGCTGCTTGAGTCTGCGGTGTATGGCGAGTTCGAATCTGACCTGCCGTTAACCGATGCCGACGATATGGCGACCTGGTGTGGCTATGTCAACACGCTGGCGGACGAGCTAGACATTCCACGTCTGGCTGCCGACGCTTGGCCTGCGATGCTGCGTCTGGCGGTTCGCTATAGCACCGACCAAGGTAGCCTGACGCTTTGCCCTGCGTGGCTCAGCGCGCAACTCACCGAGGCGGCACTGTATAATCAGGATGAGTTACTGACCCTGACCTCGTTCGAAGCCGCAATTAACGGGCGCGCATGGCGTGAAAGCTACTTGCAGGAACGCATGCAGGATGAGATTGAACTGGGTCAAATTCGTATTGAAACCGAAGGCGAAGTGATTGGCCAGATTAACGGCCTGTCCGTGCTGGAATATCCGGGACATCCGCGCGCTTTTGGTGAACCTTCGCGCATTAGCTGTGTCGTACACACGGGCGACGGTGAATTCACCGACGTTGAGCGTAAAGCCGAGCTGGGTGGTAATCTGCATGCTAAGGGCATGATGATTATGCAGGCGTTCCTGATTTCCGAACTGGAACTGGATCAGCCTTTGCCCTTCTCCGCCTCAATTGTTTTCGAACAGTCCTATGGCGAAGTTGATGGAGACAGCGCGTCTCTGGCCGAGCTTTGTGCGTTAGTCAGCGCCTTATCGATGCAGCCGATTAACCAGCAAATCGCGGTTACCGGCTCTGTCGACCAGTTCGGCAACGTGCAGCCAATTGGTGGCGTGAATGAGAAGATCGAAGGATTCTTTGAAGTTTGCCAGCGCCGCGGTCTCACGGGCAATCAAGGAGTGATTATCCCCACCAGCAACGTGCGTAACCTGTGTTTACACCCGCAGGTGATTGACGCCGTGCGTGAAGGCCAATTCCATTTATGGGCAGTCGATAACGCAGGTGAAGCACTGCCTATCCTGACCGGATTAATTTACTCTCACGAAGAGCAAGCTGAAGAAGCTCGCCCAAGTTTACTGGGCTTGATTCAGGAACGTATCGCGCAGGCATTACCTCAGGAACGCCGCAGTTACCCCTGGCCACTTCGCTGGTTGAGTTGGTTCAGCCACAGCTGATCGGAGTTGTTCGGCTTACACCTGTTAGCTAAACTCCGTCCTTCAATAAAATAAGGCTTACATAGAACATGGTAGATAAACGCGATTCCTATACTAAAGAAGATCTAGAAGCCTCTGGCCGTAGTGAACTCTTCGGTGCCGGTGGCCCACCATTGCCATCAGGCAACATGCTGATGATGGACCGCATCGTGAAGATGCAAGAAGATGGCGGCAGCCATGGCAAGGGTTACGTTGAAGCAGAATTAGATATCAATCCTGATTTGTGGTTCTTCGGTTGTCACTTCATTGGCGACCCGGTAATGCCCGGTTGTCTTGGTCTTGACGCCATGTGGCAGCTGGTTGGTTTCTATCTTGGCTGGCTCGGTGGCGAAGGCAAAGGCCGCGCACTGGGTGTTGGCGAAGTGAAATTCACCGGTCAGGTTTTACCGACTGCGAAAGTGGTAACCTACCGCCTGAACTTCAAACGCGTGATCAACCGTAAACTAATCATGGGCGTAGCAGACGGCGAAGTGCTGGTAGATGGCGAAGTGATCTATACCGCGAGTGACCTGAAAGTGGGTCTGTTCAAAGACGCCAGCGCCTTCTAAATCTGTCAGAGCTTGCCCGCCAAGCTCTATCCCACAGGTTGAAAGCTAAAAAAAGCGAATATGTTCTGCATATTCGCTTTTTTGCATCTGAGGGAAATCGAAACAAAAACCTCCGCCCGCGGCGGAGGTTGTTCCTTTTTCTGACAGGGTGCCGCTTAAGCGGTTACTGCCCTGTCCTCCATGGCTTGTCGCCAACCCCCGAGCCAATGTGCGCGGGCATCAACTGCTTGATGCGGACAAACCTCTTTTGAGCGTCCGACAATACCTGCTTGGTATCCACGTGATTGTGCCCGTTCCAGGCGATCGCGTTTTTGTCTCTTCATGCCTTGTTTCCCTCATTTATTCAGGTTCAGGTGGAAAGAAAACAGTGGCCCGCTTGCGCGTCCACACTTAACAAATAGCCGCAATTTTTGGTCAGGTCAATGCACAAATTGCACACAACTGTCATATTCATGCGCTATCTTATCGGATTGCGCGCAAGCTAATCGCGCCGGAAAATCCCCATCTGGCTGATCGCCAATAAAAAATCCCGAAGTCTGAAAACTCAGAATTCGGGATTTTGCGTCTTTATCTTAAATTAAATTAAGCTTAAAAAATGTTCATCTTAGCTGGCTAGCAATCTGGCTTGCTTCTTGCTGCCAACCTGCGGCCAGCGTTCGCACCAGCGCGTCGTAACCATCTTCATTTTGCTTAAGGGTCAGGTTGAAGCTGCGCTGAATGGTCTGCCCATCGCGGGTTAACACCCAGCTGCCGCTAATCAGCGCAGAGCCGTCATAGCGGCCGTGGAAGCCGGTCACATTGACGTTCAACACATCCTGCTCGGCGTTGTTAGCAGGCTGCGCGGACACCACGCGGCCCGGCAGATCACGCCCGAGATAAGTCACCAGCGACTGTTGAAGCTGCTGGTCGAGCGGGCTGGCCCACAGGTTATTTTGCGTCAGAACGTACTGCACGTCATTGGTCTGGAATACCAGACCGTTGCCCGCCAGATAATCCGCCACGCTGACATGCTCCACCCAAACTTGCCGTGGCTGCCCTTGTGGGATCATACTGCCGCTGCTGGTGGCTACCGGCGTGCTGCCCAGAATAGGCAGTTGGTAATAGGTTTTCTGATCGCTACTGCTACAGGCAGTCAGCAACAATGCTAAGACGACAGGTATCCATTTCATCATTATTTGGCCTTCTTCGGCTGAGGATCATCTTGCCCAGGGGCGGCGAAAATCAGTGCATTACTCTTACCATTTAAGGTCTTCAGCACCGGCTGCAATTCTCGCAGGGTTTTATCCAGACTCTGCATATCTCCCACCAGATTGCTGTAAGCCGGAGAACCAGGCTGGAATCCCTTCAGGCTGCGATTAAGCTGGATGAGCGTCTGCTGCATATCCTGTGGCAGATTTTTCATCTCTTTGCTGCCCACAATGGCATTAAGCGAATCGAGGGTTTTCTGCGTGGCTTTCATCGTCTTCTGGCTTTCCGCCAGCGTGGTGGTCGCCTCGCGCAGCATAGGTTCGATCGGCAAGTTGTTGATCTTGTCGAGCGTGGTCATCAGCTTCTGCTGAATTTGCGCGAAACCGGCGCTGACGGTCGGCAACAGTTTCTGCCCGTCAATCTGGTATGGCCCTTTCCACGGCTTCTCATTGGGATAGAAGTCGAGATCGACATACATCGAGCCAGTCAGCAAGTTAGCAGACTTCATCGAGCCACGCAGACCCCGAGCAATGCCGTCGCGGATATGGTCAGTGATATTGAAATCATTACCAATCAGCTGAGCAAAACGGTCTGGCTCAATACGAATCAGCACCGGAATACGGTAATCATTATCCATCTGCTGTTTCAGCACGTTCATTGGATAAGGCACCTGTGCCACGGTCCCCAGACGAATGCCACGGAACTCAACTGGCGCACCCGGTTGCAGGCCGCGAATAGAATCGGAGAAGAACATCACGTAATCGATATGCTTGGTATACAGCGACTCTTGAATACTGCGCTGGTCGTCAAAGAGCTGATAGTTATCGCCATTTTTGGCCGCCGTGCCCTGCTCCCAGCCGTTCGGCACGTCAAAGCTCACGCCGCCGCTGAACAGGGTGGTGAGTGAACCCATCTCAACGCGCATACCCTGTGCCGACATGTCGAAGTTAACACCGCTGTCTTTCCAGAAGCGCACGTTATCCGTCACCAGCCCATCATAAGGCGCACGGATAAATAGCTGATATTTGATATTGCGGGCTTTCGGGTCGAAGTGGCTGGTTTCCACAGTACCCACTTGGAAGCCGCGGAACAGCACCGGATCGCCCGGACTGAGCTGGCCGGAGCGCTCGCTTTCCAGAATAACGCGGATGCCTTGGGCGTCCGGCGAGGCCAGAGGCGGCGAGTCATTCAGGGCATATTGCGCCTTCTCCTCCCCTTTATTGCCCGGCTGGAGCTGGATGTAAGCCCCAGAGAGCAAAGTACCCAGCCCCGAGATACCCTCACGGCCCACCTGAGGTTTCACCACCCAGAAGATGGAGTCGTCGCGCAGCATCTTCTCCATGCCGGAGTTCAGGCGCGCCTTGATGATAACCTGTTGCAGGTTTTCACTCAGGGTGACGCTTTCGACTTTGCCGACATCGACATTGCGGCTTTTAATGGTCGTTTTACCCCCTTCAATGCCTTCAGCGGAGCTGGTGATCAGCGTCACTTCCGGCCCCTGATGGCTGTAGTGGTAAAACAGGATCCAAGCCCCAATTAATGCCGTAACGATCGGAATGATCCACACCGGCGACCAGCGTTTGATCTTCTCAACCTTCGCGGTGCCGTTGTGATTCTCATTGATATTATTTTCCGCCATCTTGTTGCTCCTTCAAAGACTGAACTCCGGCCCGATCCCAAATTAATCTTGGGTCGAAAGTCATCGCGGCGAACATAGTAAGAATAACGACCCCAGCAAATAGCAGTGCGCCAATGTCCGGATAAATACTCATAAGCTGCCCCATTCTGACCAGTGCAGAGAGCACGGCTATGACGAACACGTCAATCATTGACCAGCGCCCAACAAACTCCACCACTTCATAAATCACGTGCAACCTTTCCCTGTCGATTTGTTTATTACTGTTGGCATCCCAGCACAACCAGCCAATCGCCAGCATTTTCAGCGACGGCACCATAATACTGGCGATGAAAATCACCATCGCCACCGGATAAGAGCCTTCACTCCACAGCAGCACCACGCCGGCCATAATGGTCGAAGTGATTTTGGTGCCGAGGGCCTGAGTTATCATGATTGGCAATAAATTGGCCGGAATATAGAGCAGCAGCGAGGTGACCAGTAGCGCCATGGTCCACTGTAGGCTGTTTTTGCGCCGCGCGTGGCCCTTAGTTTCACAGCGGCTACATACCGACTGATCGACGGGCAAAATCGCCATGCAGCAGTGGCAAGAACGCAGCCCCTGACTCAAACCACTTTCGCCAATTTTCAACGGCTGTGTCAGGCGCGGCGCGGGTTCCACCTGCTGCCACAGCCAGTATCGGTCGGTACATTGGAAGGCGCGCAGTTGCAGCAGACAGAACAGCACATAAGGCAGGAAGCTGGTGCCAACGCCGACGTCGCCATAGGCCATCAGCTTGACGAAACTGACCAAAACCCCCGCGAGGAAAATTTCCACCATACACCAGGTTTTAAGGCGGAAAAGCGTGCGCGCAATGCTGACTTTCCACTGGGTGGAGAGCCGCGTCTTGAGGCAGAGGACAATAATAGAAAGCATGCAAATCGCCGGCAGGAGCTGGACGACGATCATGAACAGCGACGCCATACTGGCATAGTTATCAGACACTAATACCCGAGGGATCTGCACCAGCGTCACTTCGCTGCTCAGTCCGGCGACATTCATATTAACAAAGGGGAATAGGTTGGCGAGCACCAGCATAAACAGCGCGCTGATGGCGAAACCAATAGGACGTTTGCGAGGTTCTTTCCAGCGTGAGGTCAGCGTGGTGTGGCAACGCGGACACTTCGCCTTTTGCCCGATGGCGATAACCGGGAGTTCCACCAACAGGTCGCATTGTGGACACAAAATGTGCGGGTCATGAACATGAGAACACACAGTTAACTCCTCAAGTGCGCTAAGGGCAAAAACTGTGCAGACGACGCGCTCCCTGCTCGTCTGCACAGCTGAGGGCAAACTTAGCCGTTTTTCTGCGCTTCCAGCGCTTCCCAACGTTCAAAAGCCTGCTCTAATTCCTGTTCTGCCGCAGCCAGTGCGTTCAGCACCTGCTGCGTTTCGTCATGCGGACGAGTGAAGAAGTTGGCATCACTCATCTGCTCTTGTAAACCAGCAATGCGAACTTCAAAGTCGCTGATTTGTTGCGGCAAAAGTTCGAGTTCGCGCTGCTGATTATAGCTGAGCTTATTCGCCGTGCGTTTAGCAGGTTCTGTCTTCGGCTGCGGTGCAGCTTTCGTTTCAGTGGCTGCAACCTGACGAATAGGCTTCTGGTTGCGGCGCTGATGCTGTGCGTCATGGTAGCCGCCAACATAGCTGTTGATCACGCCGTCGCCTTCATAAATCCAGCATTCAGTGGCTGAGTTATCAACAAATTCACGGTCGTGGCTTACTAGCATCACGGTGCCCTGATAGTTGTCGATCATCTCTTCCAGTAGCTCGAGGGTTTCCACATCCAGGTCGTTGGTCGGTTCATCGAGAATCAACAGGTTGCTTGGACGCAGGAACAGTTTCGCCAACAGTAGGCGGTTACGCTCACCACCGGACAGGGCTTTGACTGGCGTCATCGCGCGTTTCGGGTGGAACAGGAAGTCCTGCAAATAACCCAACACGTGACGAGAACGGCCATTGACCATTACCTCTTGCTTACCTTCAGCAAGGTTGTCCATCACGGTGCGCTCTGGATCTAACTCGGCGCGGTGCTGGTCGAAGTAAGCCACTTCCAGCTTGGTGCCGCAGTGAACGCGGCCGCTGTCGGCCTGCAGCTGGCTCAACATCAGTTTCAGCAAGGTGGTTTTACCACAGCCGTTCGGGCCAACCAGCGCGATTTTGTCGCCACGCTGCACCTGCGCGGAGAAATGGCTGACCAGCTGTTTGCCGGAGATGGCGTAGCTGACATCTTCCATTTCGAAGACGATTTTGCCGGAGCGAGTCGCCTCTTCCACCTGCATTTTCGCCGTGCCCATCACTTCGCGGCGCTCGGAGCGCTCGCGACGCAAGGCTTTCAGTGCGCGAACGCGGCCTTCGTTACGGGTGCGGCGCGCCTTGATACCTTGGCGGATCCACACTTCTTCCTGCGCCAGTTTTTTGTCGAACTCGGCGTTTTGCAGCTCTTCCACGCGCAGCGCTTCTTCTTTCGCCAGCAGGTAAGCTTCGTAATTGCCCGGGTAAGAAACCAGCTTGCCACGGTCCAAATCGACAATACGGGTAGCCATATTGCGGATAAATGAACGGTCGTGGGAGATGAAGATAATGCTGCCCTGGAACTCCTTCAGGAAATCTTCCAGCCAGCTAATACTTTCAATGTCCAAGTGGTTGGTCGGTTCGTCCAGCAGTAAGACCTGCGGAGAACTCACCAGCGCGCGGCCCAAAGCGGCTTTACGCAGCCAGCCGCCGGAGAGCGATTTCAGCTCGGTGTCGGCGTCTAAACCCAGTTGCAACAGGACTTCGTTGATACGGCTATCGAGCTGCCACAGGCCCTGATGGTCAAGAATTTCCATCACCTGGGACAGTTTGTTCATGTTTTTCTCGCTCGGGTCGGACTCCACCAGATGAGAAATCGCGTGGTAGGCTTTCAGGTGTTCAGCCTGCTCGGAAACGCCTTCTGATACGAAGTCGAAAACCGTACCTTCCACGTTACGCGGCGGGTCCTGTTGCAGACGCGCCACGATCAAATCTTGCTCGTAAACAATGCGGCCATCGTCCAGCGGCACTTCGCGGTTGATGATTTTCATCAGTGTCGATTTACCGGCACCGTTACGGCCTACCAGACACACGCGCTCGTTTGGCTCGATGTGTAATTCGGTGTTATCCAACAGCGGCGAGTCACTGAATGACAGCCAGGCACCTGACATACTAATTAACGACATAAACTTTATTTTTCCTCGCCGGCGTGGGACAGCAGCCAGCAGTTATGAATTTGACGATTACGGGCGAAATCCTGCGACAGGGTTTGGCTGGTGATCTCTTTTGCGCTCAGACCGAGTTTGCTCAGCCCGTCGAGATCCATCTGGAAACCGCGCTTGTTGTTGGAGAACATGATGGTACCGTTGCGACGTAAAATACGCTTCAAATCTTTCATTAATGCCAGATGATCGCGCTGAACGTCGAAACTGTCGGCCATGCGTTTGGAGTTTGAGAAAGTCGGCGGATCAATGAAGATCACGTCGAACTGCTCATCACACATGCCCAAATAAGAGAGGCAGTCAGCCTGAATCAGGCGATGCTGGCGCCCGGTTAAGCCGTTAGCCCGCAGGTTCTTCTCTGCCCATTCGAGATAAGTACGCGACATATCTACCGTGGTGGTGCTGCGCGCGCCGCCCAGACCCGCGTGCACGCTCGCCGTGCCGGTATAAGCAAACAGGTTGAGGAAGTCTTTACCCTTGCTCATTTCACCCAGCATTTTACGCGCAATGCGGTGATCAAGGAACAGGCCGGTGTCCAGATAGTCGGTCAGGTTCACCCACAGCTTGGCGTTATACTCTTCCACCAGCAGGAATTCGCCTTTTTGGGCCAGTTTCTCATACTGATTTTTGCCCTTCTGGCGCTCACGCGTCTTCAGGATCAGCTGGCTGGAGGAGATATCCAGCACCGAGAGCGTGGCGTTAATCACGTCGAACAGACGCTGGCGGGCCTTTTGCGCATCCACGGTTTTCGGCGGCGCATACTCCTGCACCACGATTTTGCTGCCGTAGCGGTCAACCGCCACGTTGTAATCTGGCAGGTCGGCGTCATACAGACGATAGCATTCGATGCCCTGCTGCTTGGCCCACTTCTCCAGCTTTTTCACGTTTTTGCGCAGGCGGTTGGCAAAGTCTTCCGCAATTTGCGCGCCAGCAGCCCCGGCCGGGTTCTCAGCCAGTTGGTAGTTTTTCTGCACGCATTCCAACGGGCCGTTTTTCGCCTTGAATTGACGATCGGCGCGCAGTTGCAGGCAGCTCAGAAGCTCCGGCGAGGCGCTGAACAGCGACAGCTGCCAGCCGCCGAACTGCGTCTTCATGATGCGGCCCAGCAGGTTGTGCAAGGCAATCAGCGCGGGTTCGCTTTCCAGACGCTCGCCGTACGGCGGGTTGCTGATAACCGTGCCGGTCGGGCCTTCTGGCAGTGGGTTAGTCAACTTGCCGACTTCTTTGGCATCAAAGCTAATCAGCTCAGAAACTCCGGCACGACGGGCGTTGGCACGGGCCATTTCAATCACGCGGCGGTCAATATCAGAGCCGAAGAAGCGAGAAGTGGTTTCCTGTACAGCGCGGCGCGTACGCACCTGCGCCTCGGCGATCAGTTCACGCCACAGCTCGGCATCAAACTTGTTCCAGGCGGTAAAGCCCCAGTGTTGGCGATGCAGGCCCGGCGCGCGATCGGCGGCGATCATCGCCGCTTCAATCAGCAAAGTGCCTGAACCACACATTGGATCGACCATCGGCGTGCCGGCTTGCCAGCCAGAACGCATCACAATGGCCGCCGCCAGGCTCTCTTTCAGCGGAGCCTGTCCCGCCAGATCGCGGTAGCCGCGCTGGTGCAAGCCTTCGCCGCTCAAATCCAGAGCAACGCTGGCAGTGTCGCGCTGCAAAAATACGTTAACGCGGATGTCTGGCTGCTGCTTCGCCACGTTCGGACGCTGGTCAATTTTGCGGGTGAAGCTGTCAACGATGGCGTCTTTCACTTTCAACGCGCCGTATTGGCTGTTACGGATCTCATCGTTCAGCCCGCTAAAATGCACTGCGAAGGTTTTATCGACGCCGAAAATCTCCGGCCAGTCGATTGCCATCACACCTAGATAAAGGTCTAAGTCACTGTGGACTTTAAATTCATTCAGAGGCAAAAGAATACGCGAAGCCAGACGGCTCCAAAGCAAACTTTGGTACAGCAGGCGATCGTCACCTTCAAAATGCACCCCTCCCTGCACAACTTTGCAGGCTTGCGCACCCAGCGTTTCCAGTTCGCTTTTTAAAAGTTCTTCCAGTCCACGCGCCGTGCTGGCAAACAAAGAGTTCATATCGACATATCACCAAAAAGAAAATAGTTGCGCATTATAGCTAATCCAGCCAGCTTGTCATAAAGTCTCTGGTCATCATAAAAAATATAACCGAAATCAAAGGAGGCACGATCCCGTGGCTACCCTTTCTCGCCTTTTTATACACCCTGTTAAATCAATGCGTGGGTTACAGCTGTCGCACGCGCAGGTGACGGCCAGTGGTCTGGCATTTGACCGGCTTTTCATGTTGACTGACCCACAAGGCACTTTTATTACTGCCCGACAATATCCTCAGCTGGTTCAGTTCACCCCTTCTTTATTACCCGACGGTCTGATGATCACCAGCCCGGATGGCGATACCCTCTGCGTACGTTTTCGTGATTTCAGCGGCCAGGGCCACCCCACCGAGGTGTGGGGCAACCATTTCACCGCCGTTATTGCCCCCGAAGCTGTCAATCAGTGGCTGAGCGGCTATTTAAAACGCGACGTGCAGCTGCGCTGGGTGGGCGAAGAACTGACCCGCCGGGTGAAAAAACACGCCGAAGTCCCCCTCTCCTTCGCCGACGGCTTCCCTTATCTATTAATGAATGAAGCCTCGATGCGCGATCTGCAAAATCGCTGTCCGAGCGGCGTCAAGCTAGAGCAGTTCCGCCCCAACTTAGTGGTCAGCGGCGCTGAGGCCTATGCCGAAGACACCTGGCAGACTATTCGCATAGGCGAAGTGATCTTTGACTTGGTGAAGCCATGCAGTCGCTGCGTTTTAACCACAGTGAGCACCGAGCGCGGGCGTAAGCATCCGCGCGGCGAGCCGCTGAAGACCTTGCAGGGCTATCGCACGGCAGAGAACGGCGACGTCGACTTCGGCCAAAACATGATCGCCCGTAACACCGGCATGATCCGCGTGGGCGACAGCATTCAGGTGCTGGCGACTAAGCCGCCGCGCCCCTATTCTGCGGGTGAAGTGATTGAAAGCGTGGCTGCGCCTAAGAATGAAAGTAAAACGTTGGAAATTAATTATCAGGGCACGACGTTTACTGGCAACAACCAGCAGATTTTGCTCGAGCAATTAGAGATGCAGGGGTTGCGTATTCCCTATTCATGCCGTGCGGGGATTTGTGGCGCTTGCAGAATGACGCTAGAGTCGGGCGACGTTTCCCCGTTGAAAGCCAGCGCAATTGGTAAAGATGGGACGGTGTTAGCCTGTAGCTGTATACCGAGTTCGAATATCGTTTTGGGCTAATTAAGACAATCAATCGAACAAACAATCAGGCGGAAATCACACCGCCTGATCGTAAAGCTGGCGATTATCAGCGCGCACCGGCGCGGGCATCAGGCGGTCATGCATAATCTTAATCGCGTCACCAAGCACCATGCCGCGCCCTGCCAAGGTCAAACGCTCTTGCGCCAACAGGCACAGGCTGGCGTTATCTCCAGACTCCACCACCAGCAGCGTTGCCTGCTCGCCGCTCTCCATCACCTGCACTTGCGCTATCTGGCCGTTATCGGGCTGGAAAGGACGGGACTGTTGGGTGAAGTGCCAGCTTTTCGGCATTAAAGGTTTGAGGAAGCGGAAGGCTACTAGTGCGTTTAACACTAATTCAGCGCGCTGCTCATTGGCTAATTTAATCGCCTTGCAGTGCTCTTCATAATCGAAATATAAGGCGGCATCATCGACACAAAATGAGGCGTCACCAAATGCATCTGGCGTTAACATTTTTGCCGGAAAGCGCGAACGGAAAATCATGCCATTAGCTAAATCCAACATGAGCCGGTCATGCTCAGCATCAAAATACCAACGCCAATTATCATCTGGTTTGATTTTCATTTCGTTATCCTGTTTGCTCCGAACCCACAATCCGATCACTCGCTATTAAGAAAGACAGTTAAGCAGATTAGGCTTTTTAGTAGAGAGGTTAAATCAGACAAATCTTGAGCTATCGCTGACCTTAATTCAGGCCAGTGGACAAAATATAGATGAGCCGGGTTAATAAATAAACCCCCGGCTGCCTGAGATATGAAAAAATATTAGATATGGGTAACAATATCTTTAATCAAACGCGGTCCGTGATAGATAAACCCGGAATATATTTGTATTAATGAAGCACCCGCTACCATTTTTTCACGGGCCGAGGTTAAGGAATCTATTCCCCCTACGCCAATAATAGGCATCTGGCCTTTAAGTTCATTCGCCAGCATACGGATGATTTCGGTGCTGCGGAACTGTACCGGGCGGCCACTTAATCCACCCGCCTGCTCGCAATAATTAAGCCCCTGGATCAATTTACGATCGAGGGTCGTATTTGTGGCGATCACCCCATCCATATTATGGCGAAGCAAACTGTCGGCTATTTGGATCAATTCTTCTTCTGAAAGATCCGGCGCGATCTTAACCGCCACGGGAACATATTTTTGATGGCGCTGCTGAAGTTCCAGCTGCTTATTTTTAATCGCTGCCAGTAAATCATCCAACGCTTCGCCATACTGAAGTGAACGCAATCCGGGGGTATTTGGCGAGGAAATATTGACCGCGATATAGCCCGCATATGGATACACCTTCTCCATACAGGTCAGATAATCGTCTTTACCATTTTCCACCGGCGTGTCTTTATTCTTGCCAATATTGATGCCGAGAATTCCACCAAAGTGTGAACGCTTTACATTATTGACCAGATTATCCACGCCCAGATTATTAAAGCCCATGCGGTTGATAAGCCCCTCGGCTTCAACGACGCGGAATAAGCGCGGCTTGTCATTACCTGCCTGCGCACGTGGCGTCACCGTCCCCACTTCGACAAAACCAAAGCCCATCGCGCCGAAGGCATCAATGCATTCGCCGTTTTTATCCAGCCCGGCGGCAAGGCCTAACGGGTTTTTAAATGAAAGCCCCATGCAGCTAACCGGTTTGGTTGGCACAGATTGGCGAATAAGGAATTCAAAAGGTGAACCTGAAAGGCGGCTCAGTTGGCGGAAAGTTAATTCATGCGCGTGCTCTGGGTCGAGCTTAAACAGTGCTTTCCTGACAAGTGGGTAATACATGCAGACTCCTGGGGTCCCGTGGCTAGACGGGGCGGTATTATCGACTAACATCCGAGCAAAGGGAAACAATTCACTACTAAAATTCCCTATCCGCGCAATCGATACCCTTTTATTTACCTCTTCGTTACCTTCACGTCACCTTTGCAGCATCTCTTAAACCGGTTTTTGGCTATATATAGTCAAAATTTAGATTTCCAGTCCCCCGCCCGCGCCTGTTAGCTTTAAACCACTAAGTTAAAGAAAATGATGAATCTATAATTTTTGGTTATAAGGAGTAGTGATGCGCGTTATATCCCTTGCAGGCAGCCCGAGACAACCTTCACGTTCATCGGCGTTACTGGCCCTGAGCCACCGCTGGTTGGCCTCTCGCGGCGTTGAAGTGATTTCCTACAGTTTGCAGGACTTCAATGCAGACGATCTGCTGTTCGCCAACTTCGGCAGCCCGCAGTTGAAAAAGCTCATCGCACAACTCGCCGACGCGGATGGCCTGATTGTCGCCACGCCGGTCTATAAAGCCTCTTTCTCCGGAGCCTTGAAAACCCTGCTGGACCTGCTGCCGGAGCGCGCGCTGGACCATAAAGTGGTGCTGCCTCTGGCCACGGCAGGCTCGATCGGCCACATGCTGGCGGTGGATTACGCCCTGAAACCGGTTTTGGCTTCGCTAAAAGCGCAGGAAGTGCTGCAAGGCGTGTTCGCCGACGACAGCCTGATCACTGACTACCAGACCTTCCCGGCTACGCTGCAACCCGCGCTGAATGAGCGCCTCGAAGAGTCGCTGGAAAACTTCTATCTGGCGCTCAGTCGCCGCCGCCCAATCCCGCACTCTGCCACTCAGACCTCTGCGGCGAGTATTGGCGTCTGACTGCACTAACAGGAGTTTGCTGATGCCATCCCCCTCTTCTTTATTGCGACGCCTGCCGTTGATTGCCGGGCTAATGGCCGCCATGGCCTTCGGCGCGCAGGCCGCCAACTCGCCAGAGAAAGATCCGGCGACCTTCCGCATCGCCTACCAAAAAGGCTCTGTCGGGCTGGTTCTGGCGAAATCGCATCAGTTATTAGAGAAGCGTTTTCCGCATACCAAAATCAGCTGGATTGAATTCCCCGCAGGTCCGCAAATTCTGGAAGCACTGAACGTCGGCAGCATTGATTTGGGTGGAACCGGCGACCTGCCGCCGCTGTTTGCTCAAGCCGCCGGGGCCGATTTGCTGTATGTCGGGCAAGAGCCGCCAAAGCCGCAGGCTGAGGTGATTCTGGTCGACAGCAACAGCCCGATTAAAAGCGTTGCCGAGCTGAAAGGACGCAAAGTCGCCTTCCAAAAAGGTTCCAGCTCGCACAATCTGCTGCTGCGCGCGCTGCAACAGGCGGGGCTGAAGTTCACTGACATCAAACCGGTGTATCTCACGCCGGCCGATGCCCGCGCCGCCTTCCAGCAACACGACGTCGATGCCTGGGCGATTTGGGATCCGTACTACTCCGCGGCCAAGCTGCAAGGCAACGTTCGCGTGCTGATCGACGGCAGTACGCTCAACCAAACCGGCTCCTTCTATCTGGCACCGAAGCAATATACCGAGGCTAACCCGCAGTTTATTCATCAAGTGTTAGCCGTGTTAACGCAGGCCAACGCGCTGGTGAAAACCGACAGGGCGCAGAGCATTCAGCTGCTTTCCAAGGCCATGGGATTACCGGAAAACGTGATTGCCAGCTATCTGGATCACTTACCTGATTCCCCCATCACCCCGGTGGATGCGCGTACCGAGAAAGCCCAGCAGGCCACGGCTGACCTGTTCTATCAAAACAAGATTTTACCTAAGCACGTCGAGATCAAAGACCGAATCTGGCGCGACGCCGCCACTCACTAAATTAGCAGAATAAAACAGCCGCCCTCCCAAGCAAGGGCGGCGATCAGAGAGGAGTAAATCACATGAGTCTGAACGTTTTCTGGTTTTTACCGACCCACGGAGACGGTCGTTATTTGGGCACCGACAAAGATGCCCGCACCGTTGACCACGGCTATCTGCAACAAGTGGCGCAGGCGGCTGACCGTCTGGGCTTCGGCGGCGTGTTGCTGCCAACCGGCCGCTCATGTGAAGACTCTTGGCTGGTAGCCGCCTCGCTTATCACCGTGACGCAAAAGCTAAAGTTTCTGGTGGCGCTGCGCCCGGGGATTATCTCCCCGACCCTTGCGGCGCGTCAGGCGGCGACGCTCGACAGGCTGTCCGGCGGCCGCGCGCTGTTTAATCTGGTTACCGGTGGCGACCCGGCCGAGTTAGCAGCCGAAGGTTTACACCTCAGCCATAAAGAGCGTTATGAATCAGCGGCCGAGTTCACTCGCATCTGGCGACGCGTGCTGGAAGGTGAAACCGTCGATTACCAAGGCAAGCACATTCACGTTAAAGGGGCCAGCCTGATGCAGCCGCCGGTGCAGTTCCCGCGCCCGCCGCTCTATTTCGGTGGCTCTTCGGATGAAGCGCAGGACCTGGCCGCCGAGCAGATTGAGCTGTACCTCACCTGGGGCGAACCCCCGCACTTAGTGAAAGAGAAAATCGAGCAAGTACGCGCCAAGGCCGCCGCTCAAGGGCGTACCATTCGCTTCGGCATTCGCCTGCACGTCATCGTGCGCGAAACCACCGAAGAGGCGTGGCAGGCGGCGGATCGCCTGATTGCCAATCTTGACGATGAAACCATCAAGAAAGCGCAGGCCGCCTTCGCGCGCACTGACTCCGTGGGCCAGCATCGCATGGCGGCGCTGCACGGCGGTGACCGCAACAAACTGGAAATCAGCCCGAATCTGTGGGCCGGCGTGGGGCTGGTACGCTCCGGCGCGGGCACGGCGCTGGTGGGCGATGGCCCAACCGTCGCCGCCCGCATGCAGGAGTACGCCGATTTAGGCATCGACACCTTTATCTTCTCCGGCTACCCGCATCTCGAAGAAGCCTATCGCGTCAGCGAGTTGCTGTTCCCGCATCTGGATCTGGCGAAACAGGATCAGGACAGCACGGTAAAACGCGCCATTGAGGCCCGCGGCGAACTGGTGGCCCATGACTTCGCGCCAAAACACGCTTCAGCCGAGCAGTAAGGAAGATCAGCATGCATAGCAAAACCTCACATCGCTGGCTGGACCGGATTTTGCCGTGGATTGTTCCGGTAGCGCTGATTGGCGGGTGGCAACTGGCGGTTGAAGCCGGATGGCTGTCAGACCGCATTTTGCCTGCCCCGAGCGCGGTTATCGAAGCATTCTGGACATTAGCCAAAAGCGGCGACCTGTGGCAAAACCTGAAAATCAGTACTTATCGCGCCCTGATTGGCTTTGTGATTGGTGGCAGTCTGGGGCTGCTGCTGGGCTTTATCACCGGCCTGTCGCGCTGGGGTGAACGCCTGCTCGACAGCTCCTTGCAGATGCTGCGTAACATTCCGCATCTGGCGCTGATCCCACTGGTGATCTTATGGTTCGGCATCGACGAAACCGCCAAGATTTTCCTGGTGGCGCTCGGCACCCTGTTCCCTATTTACCTCAACACCTACCACGGCATCCGCAATATCGATCGCGGTTTGCTGGAGATGGCGCGCAGCTACGGCCTGTCCGGTTTGCCGCTGTTTATGCAGGTAGTCCTGCCGGGCGCGCTGCCGTCAATCATGGTCGGCGTGCGCTTTGCGCTGGGCTTTATGTGGCTGACGCTAATTGTCGCCGAAACCATTTCTGCCAATTCGGGGATTGGTTATCTGGCGATGAACGCCCGCGAATTCCTGCAAACTGACGTGGTGGTGGTGGCTATCGTGCTCTACGCCATTCTCGGCAAGCTGGCGGATATTCTGGCCCGTTCGCTTGAGAGCGTTTGGCTGCGCTGGCACCCCGCTTATCAGAAAAAACAAGGAGATGCCGTATGAGCAACACCACTCGTATTCCTCAGGGCACGCCAGTGACCTTGTCCGGCATCAGCAAAAAGTATGGCAACCGCACGGTGCTCAAAGACATTAACCTGCGCATTGCGCCCGGTCAGTTTGTCGCCGTGGTCGGCCGCAGCGGCTGTGGTAAAAGCACCCTGCTGCGCCTGCTGGCCGGTCTGGAGAAAACCACTCAGGGCGAGCTACTCAGCGGCAGTGCGCCCCTAAGCCACGTGCGCGATGACACTCGACTGATGTTCCAAGATGATCGACTGCTGCCGTGGAAGAAGGTGATCGACAATGTGGGTCTGGGGCTGAAAGGCGCATGGCGCGAAGCGGCTCAGGCCGCGCTGGAAGAGGTCGGTTTAGCCGATCGCGCTAACGACTGGCCTTCGGCACTGTCTGGCGGGCAAAAACAGCGGGTGGCCTTGGCCCGGGCGCTGATCCACCGCCCTCGCTTGCTACTGCTCGACGAGCCTTTGGGTGCACTCGACGCCCTGACGCGTATTGAGATGCAGGGACTGATCGAACGCCTGTGGCAACAGCACGACTTCACCGTTTTGCTGGTAACCCATGACGTCAGCGAGGCAGTGACCGTCGCCGATAGAGTGATTTTGATTGAGCAAGGCGAGATAGGCTTAGATTTGCAAGTAGACCTGCCGCGCCCGCGCCGCAAAGGCTCGGTACGGCTGGCAGAGCTGGAAGCCGAAGTGCTGGAGAGAGTATTAACGCCTTCTGCGCCAGCGAGCGAGGCGCGTCGCGCTCAGGTTTAAGTTTCTCACTTTACTTCACTTCAGCAAAGAGAAAGGGCGATGTTTCCATCGCCCTTTTTTATGCCTATTGATACTTAATTCACCTGATGCAGCAATTAAGCATCCAGCGCTTTAGATACCTTCTCGAACAGGTCGCCGGAGAGGTTTTCCAGCCCTTTCAACTGCTCCAGTGCGTTACGCATCAGCGCCTGACGCTGGCTGTCATAGCGTTTCAGGCGGATCAGCGGCTCAACCATGCGCGCGGCAACCTGCGGGTTACGGCTGTTCAGGTCGGTTAGCATCTCCACCAGGAACTGATAGCCACTGCCATCGACCGCGTGGAACGCAGAAGGGTTAGCTGAAGCAAAGGCCCCCACCAGCGAGCGAACGCGGTTCGGGTTGCTCATGGTGAAGGAGCGGTGAGTCAGCAGCGAACGCACTTTCTGCAAGACATCCGCCGCCGGGCTGGTGGCCTGCTGAATGAACCATTTGTCCATTACCAGACCATCCTGATGCCAGCGCTCGTCGTACGCCGCCAGCAAGGCTTCGCGGCAAGGCAGCTGGGCAGAAACCGCCGCAGACAGCGCCGCCAGTGAGTCTGTCATGTTGTCAGCTTGTTCGTACTGGGCTTTCACAATCTTGTCAGCCTGAGCCACGTCGCCAAAGGCCAGATAGTGCAGACAGATGTTGCGCAGTGCGCGTTTGCTGATATCGGCATGGGTCACGCGGTAAGCCGGCAGGCTGTTGGCATGGTAAACGGCGAGGAATTCGTCGCTCATTTCCGTCGCCAGGCAGCGAGTAATGGCTTCATGAACCGCGCTGATGGCTTCTGGATCGATAACGTCGAACAGTTCCGCGATTTCGTTTTCCGACGGCAGAGTCAGGATCTGCGCCGCCAGGCCCGGATCGATATTCTCATCCAACAGCACCGCGCGGAAAGCGTCGGCCACGTGCAGCGGCAGAGACAACGGCTGTTTCTGCTGATGGCGCGCCACGTTCAGTTTGATGTAAATCGCCAGCAGGCTCTGGGCTGAATCCCAACGCGAGAAGTCGTTACGCGCGTGTTTCATCAGGAAGGTCAGCTGGTGATCGCCATATTTGTAATCCAGTTTCACCGGCGCGGAGAACTCGCGCAGCAGCGACGGCACCGGCTGGTATTCCACATCTTCAAAGATGAAAGTCTGCTCAGCTTCGGTCACGTTCAGCACATTGCTGACCACGCCGCCGTTCTGTTTCAGCGCAATCACATTGCCTTGTGGATCATAGAGTTCGATATCCAAAGGAATGTGCAGAGGCAGCTTCTCAGACTGGTCCGGCGTCGCTGGGGTTCTCTGGCTGACGGTCAAGGTGTACTGCTGTTTTTCCACGTCATAGTCGTCGCGCACGGTCAGCACCGGCGTACCCGACTGGCTGTACCAGCGGCGGAACAGGGAGAGATCAACGTTGGACGCATCTTCCATCGCCTGTACGAAGTCGTCGCAGGTCGCCGCGCTGCCGTCATGGCGTTCGAAATAGAGCTGAATACCGGCCTGGAACTTCTCTTCGCCCAGCAAGGTGTGCAGCATACGAATGACTTCTGAACCCTTCTCATACACGGTCAGCGTATAGAAGTTGTTCATTTCGATGACTTTTTCCGGGCGAATTGGGTGCGCCATTGGGCTGGCGTCTTCTGCAAACTGCGCGGCGCGCATCACGCGCACGTTGTCGATACGGTTAACAGAGCGTGAACCCAGATCAGAGCTGAACTCTTGGTCACGGAAGACGGTCAGGCCCTCTTTCAGGCTCAGTTGGAACCAGTCGCGGCAGGTCACGCGGTTGCCGGTCCAGTTGTGGAAGTATTCGTGGCCGATCACCGCTTCAATGCCCAAGTAGTCTTTGTCGGTGGCGGTTTCTGCTTTCGCCAGCACGTATTTGGAGTTGAAGACGTTCAGACCTTTGTTCTCCATCGCGCCCATGTTGAAGAAATCAACGGCAACGATCATGAAGATGTCGAGGTCATATTCGAGGTTGAAACGGGTTTCATCCCACTTCATGGACTGCTTCAGAGACTCCATAGCCCAGTCGGCGCGGTCCAGATTGCCACGGTCAACGAACAGCTCCAGCGCCACGTCGCGGCCTGAACGGGTCTTAAAGGTGTCGCGCAGCACGTCGAAATCCCCCGCCACCAGCGCAAACAGGTAGCAAGGTTTTGGGAACGGGTCTTCCCATTTAATCCAGTGTTTGCCGCCTTCCAGCTCGCCCTGATCAATACGGTTGCCGTTGGACAACAGGTACGGATAGCGCGCTTTGTCAGCCACGATGCGGGTGGTGAAGCGCGCCAGAACGTCCGGGCGGTCCAGATAATAGGTGATGTTGCGGAAGCCTTCGGCTTCACACTGAGTACAGAGCGCCACGCCAGACAGGTAAAGCCCTTGCAGCGCGGTGTTTTTGGACGGGTGAATTTCGTTGACGATGCTCAGTTCAAAGGCATCCGGCAGACGGTCGATCGTCAGCGTGTTTTCAGTCAACTGGTAGCTTGGCCAATCCTGACCATTCACTTTCAGGCTAATCAGCGTCAGTCCTTCACCATCCAGCACCAGCGAAGCGCCTTCCGCACCCTGGCGTTTAATCTGGCTGACCGCGGTCACTACCGTGGTTTCTGCATCAAGTTCAAAGTTGAGATCGATGTCGGTGATGGTGTAATCCGGCGCACGGTAGTCGTGGCGATATTTGGCTTGTGGCAGTTGAGTCATAAAAAACCTTTTAACGTTTTCGTCAATCTTGACGACGTTTGTTGTTGGGTTAGACACCAGAGCATCCCTTAACGGCGATCCTATAGCTTGAAAAGCTTTCCTAAACTTTACCACAGGCACCTGAAATTCCCAGATTGTTACAGGCTTGTGAGTCTGTTAGGACACGTTTTGTTCAGCACGGGCAATCTGGCTCTGCCCTCTCCGGCCTCCGATGGCGGGTTGATTAATTAACAAGCCAGTCTTTTATGCTTAATTATCGTGTTTAACCCATGAATTCAAAATTTAAAACCGCACGCTAATCATTAGCATGGTTGTTAATACCATGTATCCAAGAGGTTAATAAAAAATGAGCGGTATAGCTGCGCCCGGAGTGGATTCGACTTACTCTAAAAATAATCATAACCCTACGCTGTCGGCTCGCATCGACGCACTCCCACCTACGGCCGGACTATGGCGCTTTATCGTTTTGCTCTCGCTTGGCGGTTTTTTCGAACTGTATGACCTGTTCCAGACGGGCTATATCAGCTCGGGCCTGGTGGCTGAGAATATCTTCCACGTCGGCGCGGCCGGGATTTTCGGCATTGCCGATCAGGCGGCGTTTGCCTCCAGCACCTTTTTAGGACTGTTTGTCGGCGCCAGCCTGCTGGCGCCCAACGCCGACCGTTTTGGCCGCCGCATGACCTTTATGTTCGCGCTGGTCTGGTACGGCTTTTTCTCCTTATTAATGGCTTTTCAACACAGCGCCGAAGGAGTAATTCTTTGCCGCTTCTTAGTGGGCATTGGGCTGGGTCTGGAGCTAGTAACCATTGATACCTATCTGAGCGAATGGGTGCCGACGCGCCTGCGCAGCCGGGCCTTCGCCTTCGCCTTCTTCATTCAGTTCCTCTCGGTTCCGGCGGTGGCATTAATGTCATGGTGGCTGGTGCCGCAGACCTTCTTTGGCCTCAGCGGCTGGCGTTTCGTGGTGATTGCGGGAGCGGTGTGCTCGATTGTTATCTGGCTGGTGAGGAAGAATCTGCCGGAGTCGGCCCGCTGGCTGGCGCAGCAGGGGCGGCACGAAGAGGCTCATAAAGTCGTCACGGAGATGGAAAAGCGTTGCGGCGTCAGCCACAGCCCGGCCTATGTGCCGACGGCGGCGCGCGCAGAACCGCCACGAAAAAGCACCTTTAAAGAGATTTGGGCACCTGAGTATCGTTCGCGCACTCTTATGCTGATGGTGATGAACTTCTTTCAGGCCATCGGCTTCTTTGGCTTTGGTAACTGGCTGCCCGCCCTGCTCTCCGGCCAGGGCACGACGCTGACCCATAGCCTGCTGTACGCCTTCTTTATTACTCTGGCCTATCCGCTGGGTTCGCTGATTTGCAGCCGCTACGCCGATAAAATTGAAAACAAATGGCAGATTGTTCTCTCCTCATTAATGACGGTGATTTTCGGCACGCTGTTCGCTTTCCAGAGCAATGCCCTGATGCTAATTATTTGCGGCTTCCTGATCACCTATTCCAATGCGTGGCTAACCTACAGCTATCACGCTTATCAGACAGAGGTGTTCCCGACCCACATTCGCGCCCGCGCGGTGGGCTTCTGCTACTCCTTTAGTCGGCTTTCTACCGCCTTCAGCAGCATTATGATCGGTTTGATTTTGCAATACGCAGGAACCGGCGGGGTGATCGCGTTTATCGTGATCAGCATGTTAATTGTTATGCTAGTGATTGGCCTGTTCGGGCCGAAAACTCGCGGCATTCATTTGGAAAACATTTAGCCAAACACGCCGGGTGACGCCCGCTGCCCGGCAATTTTGTTATTAAAATGTGATCAGATCCGGCATTTCGCCTTGCAAAATAGTTAACAGAAAGAGCCTTTGTGGGCGGAAGCGCACATTTAATCCTCGACCCATCGCGGACAATTATGATGTGATGTGGGTTCTTTCGCAGGATATTACGGTATACTTCACAGACTTTGCTGTTTTATCCAGAACGCTTTTTTATCTGGAATGGTTGTGTACAGGCAAACTGCCTACCTATGTAATGTAACGGTGATTGCCGACGACCCTTTCTGACGAGGATGCTGTAAACGCGCTATGACTCCATACGCCTCCCCGATTTTGACTTCGCTGCTAGATACCGATGCCTACAAGCTTCATATGCAGCAAGCGGTCTACCATCGCTACCACAATATTAGCGTGGTCGCAGAATTCCGCTGCCGTGGTGATGAGCTGCTGGGCGAATACGCCAGCGAAATCCGTCAACAAATCGAGATGATGAGCCAACTGGCCCTGACCGATGAGGAATTTACTTATCTGTCCGGCCTGCCGTTCTTCAGCAACGATTACCTTAACTGGCTGAAAACTTTCCGCTATAACCCAGAGCATGTCACGGTTTCAGACCGCGACGGGCATTTGCACGTGCGCATCGCCGGTCCATGGCGCGAAGTGATCATGTGGGAAGTGCCGCTGCTCGCCGTGATAAGCGAAGTGGTACATCGCCAGCGTTCGCCGCAGGTCACGGCCCAAATGGCCATCGACCAGCTACGTAAGAATCTGGCACGCTTCAAAGAAGAAGCCGCCGACGTCGATATTTCTCGCTTCCGCCTGATGGACTTCGGCACCCGCCGTCGTTTTACCGGCGAAGTGCAGCGCGCCATTGTCAGCACGCTGAAAGAGGAATTCCCGTACTTAGTCGGCACCAGCAACTATGATTTGGCGCACCAGCTGAAATTATCTCCGGTCGGCACCCAAGCCCACGAGTGGTTCCAGGCGCATCAGCAAATTAGTCCGGTGCTGGCTAATAGCCAGCGCGCCGCGTTGCAGGCCTGGCTGGATGAGTATCCAAATCAGCTGGGTATCGCCTTAACCGACTGCATCACTATGGACGCCTTCTTGCGCGATTTCGGTCCGAAGTTCGCCAATGCCTATGAAGGTTTGCGCCATGATTCAGGGGACCCGGTTGAATGGGGTGAGAAAGCGATCGCCCATTATCAAAAGCTGGGTATCGACCCGATGACCAAGACGCTGGTGTTCTCAGACAATCTCGACTTGGATAAAGCGTTGGACCTCTACCGCCACTTCCACACTCGGGTGAATTTGGTGTTTGGTATCGGTACGCGCCTCACCTGTAATATTCCTGAGGTGAAGCCGCTGAACATAGTCATCAAGCTGGTGCAGTGCAACGGTAAGCCGGTGGCTAAGCTTTCAGATAGCCCGGGCAAAACCATCTGTCAGGACAAAGCCTTCGTTAAAGCCTTACGCAAAGCTTTTGATTTGCCGCTGGTGAAAAAAGCTTCCTGATCAAAACGCCGTCGGCCACACCGGCGGCGTAATTTCCTCCCCCAGTTCTGCCCTTCCGCCCCCTTTAGACTTTTTCTTCCTTTATATAGCTATTATTTGCTTTTGCTTACTTGCCACTCATCAGCTTGATGCAACTGATCCCGCCACCGGTTTGGCGGACAAATGTTGTCTGGCGAAGGTGATTTCTGCTTGTGTCCTGAGAAAGGCTAAGTAACATAGCAAAATCCCTTATTAAAGGGTGTCCATTATTTCTGAATCACCATCTGAAT
The DNA here is from genome assembly GCF_052376015.1 of Ewingella sp. AOP8-B2-18. NCBI lineage: Bacteria > Pseudomonadati > Pseudomonadota > Gammaproteobacteria > Enterobacterales > Yersiniaceae > Ewingella > Ewingella sp. AOP8-B2-18. The sequence continues at coordinate 586,806 of NZ_JBQSVB010000001.1, read as the reverse complement.
TTATAAGAAAGAGAGAAACCTATGAGCGTTGTGCCTGTAGTCGACGTACTGCAAGGCCGTGCTGCGGTTGACAGTGAAGTCACCGTACGCGGTTGGGTACGTACCCGGAGAGATTCTAAAGCTGGCATCTCCTTCGTCGCCGTTTATGACGGTTCCTGCTTTAATCCGTTACAGGCCGTTGTGAATAATTCTCTTCCAAATTATCAGGATGAGGTTCTGCGCCTGACCACCGGTTGTTCAGTCGAAGTGACCGGCACCGTTGTTGCCTCTCCTGGCGAAGGCCAGAGTTTTGAGCTGCAAGCAACGGCTATTAAAGTGGTTGGCTGGGTCGATGACCCGGACACTTACCCGATGGCGGCTAAACGCCACAGCATTGAATATCTGCGTGAAGTGGCTCACCTGCGCCCGCGCACCAACCTGATTGGCGCCGTGGCTCGCGTGCGTAATACCCTGTCCCAAGCGATTCACCGTTTCTATCACGAAAATGGTTATTTCTGGGTGTCGACTCCGCTGATCACCGCGTCCGATACCGAAGGTGCTGGCGAGATGTTCCGCGTGTCCACGCTGGACTTCCAAAACCTGCCGCGCACTGATAAAGGCGAAGTAGATTTCAGCGAAGACTTCTTTGGTAAAGAAGCGTTCCTTACGGTTTCTGGCCAGTTGAACGGCGAAACCTACGCCAGCGCCCTGTCCAAGGTTTACACCTTCGGCCCGACCTTCCGTGCAGAAAACTCCAATACCAGCCGTCACCTCGCCGAATTCTGGATGGTGGAGCCAGAAGTAGCCTTTGCGACTCTGGATGACATCGCCGCACTGGCTGAAAGCATGCTTAAATATGTTTTCCAGGCCGTTCTGGACGAAAGAGCGGACGATATGGCGTTTTTTGCTGAACGCGTAGACAAAGATGCTGTTTCTCGCCTGCAGCGTTTTGTAACATCAGATTTCGCCCAAGTGGACTACACCGATGCTGTAGAAATTCTTATCAATTGTGGTCAGAAATTCGAAAATCCGGTTTCTTGGGGCGTCGATCTCTCTTCTGAGCATGAACGCTATCTTGCAGAGCAACACTTTAAAGCGCCTGTAGTGGTTAAAAACTATCCGAAAGATATCAAAGCATTCTATATGCGAATGAATGAAGACGGAAAAACAGTTGCAGCTATGGATGTGCTAGCACCAGGCATCGGCGAAATTATCGGCGGTTCTCAGCGTGAAGAACGTTTAGATATGCTGGATGCTCGTTTGGAAGAAATGGGCCTGAATAAAGAAGATTATTGGTGGTATCGCGACCTTCGTCGCTACGGCACCGTGCCACACTCAGGTTTCGGCTTAGGCTTCGAACGTCTGGTGGCTTATGTCACTGGCGTGCAAAACGTTCGTGATGTGATCCCGTTCCCACGCACACCACGTAATGCAACCTTCTAATTAACTAAAATATTTTCCAATTAACATTTTAGTTACACAAATAAGGCCAGCTTCGCTGGCCTTAGTCATTTTTAAAGATAGATCCCTGTCACAAAGTTCCGTAAAAATTACATTTTGTAATACATTTTTTCCTGCTGAAACATATTTGGGGGTTTGGTAGCATTTTCGATGTGGATTAACCCCCCTTCGGATGGAACACTGCGTTCAGACACAGGAGACACCAAACTCTCAAGAATAGTTCCCTAAAGAATTATTTACGGCAGTGGCAGGTGTCCAAATAAAACCAATGAGGGTAATAATAAATGATGAAGCGCAATATTCTTGCAGTGGTGATCCCAGCTTTGTTAGCTGCTGGTGCAGCAAACGCAGCTGAAGTTTATAACAAAGACGGCAACAAACTGGACCTGTACGGTAAAGTTGACGCGCGTCACCAGTTCTCTAAGAACAACGGTGATGATGGTGACCAGACTTACGTTCGTTTCGGCTTCAAAGGCGAAACTCAAATTACTGACCAACTGACCGGTTACGGCCAGTGGGAATACAACGTTCAAGCTAACCACGCTGAAAGCGCTGGCGACGAAGGCAACAAAACTCGTCTGGGCTTCGCGGGTCTGAAATTCGGCGACTGGGGTTCATTCGATTACGGTCGTAACTACGGCGTGATCTACGACGTAATGTCTTACACTGACCAATTGCCAGTGTTCGGTGATGACACCATGTACCAGAACAACGACAACTTCATGATTGGTCGTGCTAATGGTCTGGCTACTTACCGTAACAACAACTTCTTCGGTCTGGTTGACGGCCTGAGCTTCGCAGTTCAGTACCAAGGTAAAAACCAGAACGACCGTAATGCAGAAAGCACTGATGCATTCGGCAACACCGTTGTTGATAAAGGCACTGCTAAAAACCAGAACGGCGACGGCTGGGGCGCATCTACCGCTTATGCTATCGGTAACTCCGGTGTTAGCGTAACTGGCGCTTACTTCTCTTCTAACCGTACTGACACTCAAAAACGTGATGGTAACGGTGATAAAGCTTCTGCGTACGCGTTGGGTACTAAATACGATGCTAACAACGTATACCTGGCTGCATTCTACGGCGAATCTACAAACACCACGCCATACGGCGGTGACTTCAACAACATCGCAAACAAAACTCAGAACTTCGAAGTGGTTGCACAGTACCAATTCGACTTCGGCCTGCGCCCATCCATCGCTTACCTGCAATCTAAAGGTAAGGACCTGAACGCTCTGGGTACTGGTTTCGGCGGCGGCGATGCTGACCTGGTTAAATACATTGAAGTGGGTACCTACTACTACTTCAACAAAAACATGTCTACCTACGTTGACTACAAAATCAACCTGCTGGACGACAACGACTACACCAAAACTGCCGGTATCTCTACCGACAACGTTGTTGGCGTTGGCTTGCAATACCAGTTCTAATCTCGCTTAATCGAAGCACTTTCGGGTGCTTCACCAGCGAATGTAAAGTCAGAGCTTCGGCTCTGCCTTTTGCTTTTCAGCTTATCTCCTGCCTTTTCCATCATCAAAATTATTAATCTCGACAGCCGCCTCACAACTCTGCTTTCTTTTTACCGCAAACGGTTGGCAAACTGATTTTGAGGCGGTAACCTGAGCCCTCTTTCTGCTAAATATCAGGTCATGGAAGTCTTTCACATGTTTGAAAAAATCATTGCTGCTCCTGCCGATCCTATTCTGGGTCTTACCGATCTTTTCCGTGCTGACGATCGCCAAGATAAAATTAATCTGGGGATTGGTGTTTATAAAGATGAAACGGGTAAAACTCCGGTTCTCACCAGCGTAAAGAAAGCCGAACAATTCCTGCTGGAAAATGAAACCACCAAAACCTATCTGAGCATCGACGGCCTGCCAGACTTCGCACGCTGCACCCAAGAGCTGTTGTTTGGCAAAGACAGCGCCATCATTGCGGCTAAACGCGCGCGCACGGCACAAACGCCAGGCGGCACCGGCGGCCTGCGTATTGCCGCTGAGTTTATCGCCACGCAGACTGCGGCTAAACGCGTTTGGGTCAGCAATCCAAGCTGGCCAAACCATAAAGGCGTGTTCAATGCTTCTGGTCTGGAAGTGGTGGAATACAACTATTATGACGCAGCGAACCATGCGCTTGATTTTGACGGCATGCTGAAAAGCCTGAGCGAAGCTAAAGCGGGCGACGTGGTACTCTTCCACGGCTGCTGCCATAACCCTACCGGTATCGATCCAACAGAGGCCCAGTGGACTCAGCTCGCAGACCTGTCCGTGGCTAACGGCTGGCTGCCGCTGTTTGACTTCGCTTACCAAGGTTTCGCTAAGGGTCTGGAAGAAGATGCTCAGGGTCTGCGTATTTTCGCCGCTAAACATACGGAACTGCTGGTTGCCAGCTCCTACTCTAAAAACTTCGGCCTGTACAACGAGCGCGTAGGTGCCTGTACCCTCGTCGCCGCCGATGCAGAAACGGCAGATCGCTCTTTCAGTCAGGTTAAGTCCGTGATCCGTGCCAACTACTCCAACCCACCATCACACGGTGCGGCAGTGGTAGCGACCATTCTTGGTAATGAAGCGCTGCGTGCTATCTGGGAACAAGAGCTGAGTGATATGCGTCAGCGTATTCACCGTATGCGTCAGCTGTTCGTGACCACCTTGCAGGAAAAAGGCGCGCAGCAGGACTTTAGCTTCATTATTAATCAGAACGGTATGTTCTCCTTCAGCGGCCTGACCAAAGATCAGGTTCTGCGCCTGCGCGAAGAGTTTGGCGTATATGCGGTGAACTCTGGCCGTATCAACGTCGCAGGTATCACACTGGACAATATGTCCCCTCTGTGTGAAGCCATTGTTGCCGTTTTATAATCACTGAATTCGGCAAACTAAAAAGCCCGTCAGGCAACTGGCGGGCTTTTTTTATAACTCTTATTACTGCCTGAGTGGTTTCACCCCACCTTTACCAGACCGGTAATTCATCCTGTAAAAACGGATTCGTTTTGCGCTCGAACCCTAAATCTGACATTGGGCCGTGCCCCGGAATGAATTTTATATCATCACCCAGTAGCAGCAATTTGGTTTTAATTGAGTGAATCAATGCCTGATGATCGCCACGCGGGAAGTCACTGCGCCCCACGCCACCACGGAAAATCACATCGCCAGACACGGCTAAACGGCTTTTCTCATTGATGAAAACGATATGCCCCGGCGTATGGCCCGGACAGTGTAAAACGGAGAGTTGTTCTTCGCCGACGGCGACCTTATCGCCCTCTTCCAACCATTGATCGGTTTCCAGAGGCGCGCAATCGGCTAACCCAAACATTCTGCTTTGGGTTGGCAGAGATTCCAGCAGGAATAGGTCTTCTTTCTGTGGTCCAACGATGGGTACCGAATAGTGCTGCGCCAGTTCCGCCGCGGCCCCCACATGGTCAAGGTGACCATGAGTCAGCAAGATTTGCTTAACATCGACGCCAAGAGATGAAACTTCCGCAATGATTTTTTCGGCTTCCCCACCGGGGTCGACAATGGCTGCCTGATTGGTTTCAGTACACCAAATAACCGAACAGTTTTGGCTGAACGCCGTGACAGGAATGAGATGGTATTTCATAAGGCTCCACGGCGGCTTATTTGTTCATCTTTTCATTCATAAGAAATAAGAAGTCATGAACCAATAAGCCGCATATTACACATATCACCAGGTTCTCGCCGGACCCGTATCGATATGCACAAAGTTGCTACGTGGATAATATCCTACACCACCCATCTTCATTTTTAACGCGGCTTTGCGAATATTACTCAAGTCTATGCCGGCAATATGGAAGTCCATTGCCTGCCCCAGCGTGTGATAGCTATGTTTCGCCACGCCGCTGCCGGGTTTACGCATGCTGTTATTAGTGGCTAAGGTGCGATAACCAGAAATGAGCTGGACCGGTTTATTGGTGCCCAACATCACTTGTAAGCGATAGAGATGGTCAAATAAGGCGGGGTCGATACTCTTGACTTGCTCAGCACGGTAATCTCTGAACAAGTGGTTCAATCTTGCCAACTCATCCTTGTTGTAACGCTTTCCATCAAAAAACTCGGTTTTGAGGGTCTCACCGGTATTTATGTTGTTAACCACTAAAATACGCGGACGAGGAGTGGAAAGAGTGGCAAAAGCGCGTCCAGGAAGAAGTGCTATGCCCACAGCGGCACCGCCAAGTGCCAGCCATTTACGGCGATGTTTGTCGATTTGGTCCATGAACAGTTTATTACCCGATAAGAGAGTCAAAGTAGGCGCAAAATTGAGCCCTTCCGAACCTTAACCGCCTTATTTCAGTGAGTCAACTCGCTGTATAAAGCATAGCGGGAATAGTGTGGCCACTATTCCCGCTATCAGGCCAATTACTCTGACCGCTATCATTTTAGTTTTACTGCATTTATTGCAACAAAATTTCTGCCTGTGGCAAAATTTGCGCGCCAGATCTCACTGGGGAATCATAATTGTAAATATCTGTACGGAATTGCGGCTTACCGTCCTCTGCAACCCATGCCGTCAAGTAAAACAGTTTTACTGGTATACGGTGACGAATAGGCACAAAGGTCGTATTCCCGCCCTGCAGCGTGGACGAGATACGCGTGTCATTCCAACCAGCATCCTGCAAGAGCATATTCGCCAGCTCAGACGCTTTATTCACACGGACACAACCTGAACTCAGAGCACGAATATCCTTCTGGAATAACCCGTGGTTAGGCGTGTCATGCAAATAGATGGCATCCGAGCTCGGCATATTAAATTTGTAACGTCCCAGCGAGTTGGTCGCCCCGGGTGCCTGACGAATTCGATACGGGAAATGATTCGGCGACACGACGCTCCAGTCAATCATCGTCGGGTCGATCACTTCCGCATCATTATTCCAGCCAGACAGCACGGTATAGCCATGTTTCTGGAAATAGCCGCTATCGCGCATCGCCTTAGGCACAATATCTTCCCGCACCAGCGTTGTCGGCACGTTCCACGGCGGGTTAACCACCACATTGTTCAACGCACTGCTCATTAACGGCGTTTTGCGACTTGGTCGGCCAACAATCACCCGTGAAGACAAAACCTCGCTGCCGTTGAGGTAATAAGTCAGCTGATAGTTAGGAATATTCACCATAATGCCGGTATTCACATTACCCGGCAAAATACGCAGCCGCTGGATATTCAGCGCCAGCAGCGTCGCACGCAGGCGTGGCGAGGCGTTCAGCCATTCGCGAGTTCGGGTACCGATAATGCCATCGGCCTCAAGCCCCTGCCATTTCTGGAAGCGTTTTACCGCCTCGACCAGTTCTGGTGAGTACTGGTTATCGGCTACGGCAACCGGCGTCGGCGCTGCGGACTGCCCCGCTGGCGTCACCGATGGCAATACATCCGTCACCGAGGTTGCTGCCGGACTGACTACCGGGGATTGCTGAACTGATTTATCGGCAGTTTCATCAACCGACAGGTCATCATTCGCCGCGGCGCCCGGACCATCTTTGGCGATGGTTTCATCCGTAGGCTTTGGCGATTTGGCCTCAGCCGGGCTGGCGGTCATCATGCCGGTGCGACTGAGGATCTCGCGCAATGCCGGGATATCATCACTGATTTGCCCTGGCCGTAAACTGGCGGCGTTAGTGACCTGTGGCCATGGGTGGTTATCTGCCAGCATGGTTCTCAGCGCGGCGTGCATTTTGGCATACAGTGGATGCTGTGGCGTTAAGGTCGCCATATAACCTGCCGTGGTGCCCTTGCGCAGCGCCAACTGCCATTGATTGATCACTGTCAGCGGCGGCGTGGTCATTTTGTAAGGCGTGGCGCTATACAGCCAATTATCACCGTTCGCCTCGACGCCGCTCACAAATTGCAAATACCCCAGCATCGCATCAGACAGCACAATATCTCGCGCCATTCCGGTAACCTGCGGGTCAGTTAGCCACTTTACCCACTGAGTGAACTGCGGTTGAATGCCCGAGAGGGCCAGCTCTGCTAATTGCTGCTGGAATTGATGGACGGTGTCCCTGTCTTCCCACATTGGCTGCATATGATTAGCGGCGTAAAGAGATGAAAGAGAGGATAGATAAAGCGGCTTAACCCCTTTTGGCAACTCAGCCTGCAGTTGGCTAAGGCTTTGGACGCTAGAAAGCGTCGCCGAACGCACCGAAAGTGTCGGCACTGCCGCGAATGCAGCCTGTAGCGGCGCTAATCCCAATGCGATTAGACAGCTGGCTGCCAGAAATCTGAGAGACCCTTGACTCGTAAACATCATCCCTTGCCTCCCTTAATATGCCCAAATCAAACCCGATAAATTCAAGCAAAAAACCCATGGTTTAAGTATATAAACATAATTCTTTTTTTGCGCGAGATCTCAACACAATAGCACCTCGCGTGCAGTGAAGACTCTAAGCTAGCACGAGGATGAAATAAAGTGCCGCCCAAGGATAATCTTTAAGCTAACTGCTACAAAAGATGTCTTTATGGGTGAAAAATCCACAACTTACCGAAAACGGCAACTTTCCCTTGCGATGGCTCCCCATAAAATTGCAAGTGTGAACTTTCTTAACCCCATAAACTCAAAGTAAATATTAGTTATCTTGGCTCAATAAAACGTTCATAATTAAGCTTGATTATTTAAAGGCCAAAAACTAGGATAGCCACTGATATTTTAACTAAATTATTTATATGAAAATTTTACTCATTAGACGCGATAATATTGGTGACCTGATTCTAACGACACCTCTCATTGCGAACCTTACTAAACACAAGGCAAATACTCTCGATTTACTGGTAAATACTTACAATAAGGATGTATTGGTAGGCAACCCTCACATCAGTAACGTTCATCTATATTGTAAGTCTCACCATAGAAAAGCCGGGCAAAGCCTACTAAGCGTTTACTTTCAAAGAATTAAAACCATTTTCGCCGTGCGCTCATCGCGCTACGATGTTGTCTTGATTGCTAGCACTGACAAACACTCTCTCAAATGGGCAAAGCTTTCCGGCGCAAAAAGAATAATCGCTATAGGAAATACCCCTAAGAAAGTGGTTACCGATTGCCTGCCGCATACAGAAGGCTTACATATTGTTGAATTACTCAATACATTATTAACACCTCTGGGTATTAATGAAGTTCCAGGGCCTCTCGAATTATACGTCTCTGAGAATGAAGTTAATCAGTGTGCTGAAAAATTCAAAATTATCAGAGATAAACCTATTTACGGTTTACAAATTAGCTCTCGAAAACCTAAACAGCGATGGCAGGCAGAGAAATTCATTGAATTGGCCCATCGTTTGGCGGCACGTGAAGATTGTAAATTGGTGCTTTTCTGGTCTCCTGGCGCAGAAGATAATCCTGAACACCCTGGTGATGACAACAAAGCCAAACAGGTGATTGAGGCCTGCGCCGATATTCCGTTAGTAGCGTTGCCGACCACCAACATCCGCGAGCTGATGGCAGCAATGTCACTTTGCGATCAAATTATTACCAGTGATGGTGGCGCACTGCACATTGCCGCGGGCGTACATAAACCCGTTGTTGCGTTGTACGGTAATAGTGACACCAAATACTGGGCTCCATGGCAAGTCCCTTGCGCCATCATCAAGGCTCCGTCAGAAGATGTCGGGCTGGTTGATGTGGACAATGTGTTTAGCCAATTCACTCAATTGCGTGAAAAAGTGTTGTCTATGGCCTGATAATCCATGGGTCATTAAATTAGGCTATCGCCTAAACGTAAAAAAGCCCCATAAACGGGGCTTTTTTTTATGCGCAGAATCCAGCAGTTATCAGCCGTTTTCCACTTCAGCATCTACAGTGGCTGGTAGCTCGGCGGCGAAGCCGCGTAGACCCACCACGTGCACGTGTTCATGGTTGTTGAACACTTTACGTACCAGCTTATAGGTTGTGCCCTTCTCTGGACTGATGTTTTCAGGTGCGGCGATAATCAGCTGCATCTCAAGACGGTCGCAGAGTTCAAACAAGGTGGCGATAGATTTCGCATCTAGACGCGCCGCTTCATCGAGGAACAGCAGGCGGCAAGGCGAAATGTCTTTACCGCGCATGCGGCTCGACTCTTCTTCCCAGCTCTGCACCACCATCACCAGAATCGACATACCGGTACCGATAGCCTCACCGGTGGACAGCGCCCCGCTCTCCGCACGCAACCAGCCGTCAGAACCACGGTTAACCTCCACTTCCATTTCGAGATAGTTACGATAATCCAGTAACTCCTCGCCGATGGTTTGTGGCGTACGCTGGCCCATGTCGATCTGCGGATTCAGGCGCTGATAGAGTTTCGCCAGTGCTTCAGAGAAGGTTAGACGGTTGCTGCTAAACAGGTCCTGATGCTGATCTTGCTGCTCGGAGAGCACGTCCAGCAGCCCGGCATGCGCTTCACGAACGTTAACATTAAGACGCACACTCTTAACCTGACCGAAGGCCACGGCCTGCAGCCCTTGGTTGAGCATGCGAATACGGTTCTGCTCACGCTGAATGGTTTTGCGAATAATGTTCGCCACGCTCTTCGAGCTGATCGCCAGCTGCTGCTCACGCGCGGTTAGCTCTTCCGTCAGACGCCCCAGCTCGATTTCCATCTGTTCGATAGCTTCAACCGGGTCGTCGGTGCGAATAATATCCTGACGAATGCGCTCGCGCAGATGCTGATAAACCGCGATGTAGAACTGAATTTTGCGCTCAGGGCGTTTTGGATCTTCGGAAAGACGCAGAACGTCGCGCAAATGCTCGTTGTCAGCCACCGCCAGGCGCAGCGCGCCCAGTGATTTATCCGACATGGAACGCAGCTCGTCGCCGTCCATATAGGCCAGCTCGCGGCGGTGCAGACGACGCTCGACGCCATTGTCTTTCACCAAACGCATCACCGCACACCAACCCGCCTTCGCGGTGACCACGTGCTCGCGGCTCTGGTGATAATCACGCTCAAGCTTGCGCAGTTTCTTCTGCAAGTTATCCATTTCGGCTTCGCAGAAGGTGATCTGTTTTTCCAGCTGGTTACAGCGAGCGCGGTTGGTGCTCAGCGCGGCATGCAGCTCGTCACGACGGGTCTTGGCGCGGGCTTCGGCGTTAGCGTCAGCCTGCACGCCGATATCCTGCAGCTCTTGCCCCAGCTCTTTAAGCATATCGCGCTTGGCATCGAATGAGCTTTTCAGCGACGCCAACACTTGGTTGTACTGGGCGTACTGTGCCTGATGTTGACGCATCTGCTCACGGGCACGGGTACGCTCAGCCTCGGCATGTTCAAGGCGCTGACGCAGCTTGTCATTCAAATCAGAGTTTTCAGTCAGCATGCCCGCTGAATCGGTATAGCCGAAGTGAGCCCGGCGCTGAACCACTTCGGTCAGCGAGAAGGCCTGCTGCTTAGCCAATCGCTGTGCGTGCTGGGCCTGCGCGTAATCCTCTTTTAACTGGTCGTGCTGCTCAGGGTCACTTTGCAGCACAGAAACCAGCGGCTCCAGCTTGGTGAGAGACGCGCCGTGTTGCTGAATAAAGCGGGCAGAATCCTGCGCTTCTTCCAGCTCTTCACGGATCTCTTCAACCCGGTCGATCAGGGTTTCATCACACAGCAGGCCAACGCGCGGTAGCAGCTTGTTGAGCATGGCAACGGATTCTTTTGCCTGTTCATACTGCTGGCGCTGCTGCTGGTTGGCCCCTTCATGAGAGTTCAGGGCGCGCTCCAGCTCACCGCGACGCCCGCTGAGAGTGCGGATCTCGGCTTCCGGGTCGGCATCGAACGCCACCGCCAAGTGACTGCCGATGAAGCGACTGAAGGCCTGATGCACACGCTGAATCTTCTGCACGTCAAACGACAGAGTCGCATAACGCTCAGACAGGGTTTCGCGCTCTTTATGTAAAGTCTCGAGGCGATTCTCACGCGCCGCGCGGCCGAACAGAGGCACCTGCGGGAAGTGGGAATAACGCCACTGGCGGTCGCCGGTTTTGACCAGCACCGCGCCCTGCATCTCTTCGACGGCAAACACGCTGTCATCGAAGGACTGCGGGTCCCCTTCAATCAGATAAAGGTCTTCTGGGCAGTCGTCCAAGCCGTCAAGCTGGTCGCGGATCAGAGAGAGATCTGGCACCACGATGGCATGGCGGGAAGGCCCGTAAAGCGCGGAGAAATAAGGCGCGTCATCAATGGTAACGTCGTCATAAATCTCAGAAAGCAACACGCCGCCAAAACGCTCAGCCAGGGCAATCATGCGCGAATCTTCCGCACCGCTTGGCTGGCTAAGGCGCGTTATTTGCCCTTCAATGCGTTTTTTGCGCGAAGCCACTTCGTCGCGCTCAACCGTGGTTTCGCGCTCGCTTTCCAGCATCTGCTGCATGTACTCAGTAACCTGCTGGCTACTTTCCAGCGGCTCTTTGCTCTGCTCGCTCAGCTGGCTCAGCGCCTCTTGCGCCGCCAACCACACCGGTGCACGGGCGGTCAGCTCACGAATACGGGCCTGAACGCGCTCAAGCTCTTGGCGCATCTCCATGCGGCGCTCGCCGGCTTGGGAAACCACGCCAGACAGCTCTTCAATCTGTACTTCCAGCTCGCGCTGAAGCTCGTCTAAATCTTCAGGATGAACATCCTGACCCGAACGTTTGCAGAACTCCTGCAATTGGCGCTCGGCGTCTTGCTGCTCGCGCAGGCGGCCTTCCAACTCGGACAGGCGCATGCGCAGTGGCTCTACGCGCTCGGCCTGGTGCTGTTGAGAAGACCAGTCGCGCAACAGTTCACGCGCGGTTTGCCAGGCTTCGCTGCGGCTCACTTCACCGGCGATTTTCACCACCAGCTGATAGGCGTTTTCGAACTGGCTGTGCGCCGCGTCGGCCACGCTCATCTTCTGCTCGAGCATCAGCAGGATATCTGTGGCTTCCTGCTCTTTGCTTTGGAAGGTTTCCAGCCACTCTTCGCTGTTCTGGCTCGACAGGTCAGGGATTTGGCACAGCTCGCGCGCGCGCTCAAGGGCGTGCAGCGCCTGCTGGTACTGAATGGCGCGGGTTTGCTGCACGTCGAGCGCTTGCTGGTAATCCGCCAGCTGGCTCTTCAGCTCATCCACTTCAATCTCAGCGGCTTCGGCGCGGGCTTCGTGCTCGGCGTGCAGCTCGCTGGCTTCGGCCACCACTTCATTTTGTTCTTCGAGACGATAAGTCAGCTCTTCGAGGTCGCTCTCATAGCGCTCGATTTTTTCCTGCTGACGCATCGCCGTCTGCACCAGACTCAGGTGGTCACTGGCCGCCTGATAGTCAGTTTCTAAATCACTTTGCGAGCCGCTCTGCTCGGCCAACTCGCGGGCCATTTCAACATGGCGATACTGCTCGCTGGAGAGCTGTTTGCGGCTGGTCAGCAAGTCGTTGCGCAGCACCAAGGCACCGTCGAGATGGATGCGACGCTCGTTGGCATGGCGCATATAGTCGGCGGCAACGTAAGAGGTGGCTTCGGAGATCAGGTGTTTGAACAAATCGCGGTCAGACTGGGTGACGCGAATAGCTTCCAGCGTCATGCGGTTCTCGCGCAGGGCCGCTTCCATGTCTTGGAAGGCTTTGCGCACACCGCTGTTTTCTGGCAACAGGTAGTCGCGCAGAGAGCGGGTGATGGCGCTGGAAATCCCGCCGTACAGCGAGGCTTCAATCAGGCGATAGAACTTGCTGCGATCGGACGCGGTGCGCAGACGGCGCGGGATCACGCCCAGATCGAACATCAGCGAGTGATAGTCAGTGATCGAGTTGAACTGCTTGAACTGCACCCCTTCCATCGCTTCGACGCTGTCTTTCAGCTCTTGCAGCGACAGCACGCGCGCCTGACGATCGCCCACTGTTTGGGTCAAGATTTCCGTTGGCTGGATCGCAGTGGGCAGACCTTGAATGGTGAAAGGTTTGATATCCACTTTACGGTCACGGCCGGCAACCTGCTGCAAACGTACGCCGACAATAACCCGCTGATGGCGCGAGTTCACCACGTCGAGGGTGGAATAGCAGACACCGGCGCGCAGCTTGCCGTGCAGACCTTTGTCACGAGAGCCGGAGGTCGCACCCGCTTCGGTGGTGTTACGGAAGTGCAGCAAGGTTAAGTCAGGGATCAGCGCCGTAACGAAGGCCGCCATGGTGGTCGATTTCCCCGCCCCGTTGCCGCCCGATAGCGTGGTAACCAAAGCATCAAGGTCAAAAGTACGCGCAAAGAAGCCGTTCCAGTTAACCAGCGTTAGTGAGCGAAATTTACCGCGTTCAATCATTCCTGTTCGTCCTCTGCGCTGTCATGCCCTTGTTCGGTTGGCGATTCGCTGTCTTCGTTTTCGTCATTCAGCGATAACGCGCTTTCAATTGGCATTGCTTCACCGTCGCGGATCATTCGCAACTGCGCTTCGCGGGCGTCATCGCCACTGCGTACATCTGCCCCGAAGCGGAACACGGCTTCGGTAATGCGGAATTTACTGCTGTCGGCACCCATAAACCACACCATGCCCAAGCGGCGCAGGCGGTTCAGCGAGGTTCTGACTTTCTCTTGCAGCTTCTGGCGGTCAAGGTCAGAGCCGGTAGAACGCTGATTGACGTATTTCAGCAGCTTGCTTTCATCGGCAAGGCTGAGCAGTTCATCATAAAGTTCCTGCTGGGTGAAAATGCCTTCATGCGCCAGACGCTCCGGGCCGAGGTACAGATAGCAGAGAATTTTTCCTACCATCATGTCCAGCTCGGACAGCACCGAACGCGGGATGAGCGTGGTTGAGCGTGGGCGCAGGTAGAAGAAACCTTCCGGCGCTCGGATCAATTCAACGCTGTAGCGGCTATAAAACAGCTCGAGTTCTTCCTGATAGTCCATCAGGAAAGCGTGGTTATCCAATTCGTCAATGCCAATGTGACGGCCAGAACGCAGCTGACTGTCCAGAGCAGGAAATACGGAATTTGCCAACGCTTGCGCCAGCTTAGCTGGCATTATGTGTTCAATATTTGTCGATGACATGGGCCTGCACCTTGGCTCCGAAATCATTGATTGCCTGCCATTCGGCTGGCAACCCTGAAAAATCTGCTTCAGCCACACCAAGGCGTACAGCCTGGTCGACCACAATTCGCGCTACGTCAAAATGCCGCGCGCGCGGGTACTGTTCAAGGTAATCGCGCATCACGGTGCCCAGATTAAGCGGCGTCTTCTGTTGTTGATACACTTGCAGCGCTTGCTCAATCATTGCGGCAAGCTGCTCACGTATTTCACTAAATTCTTCATATTCCAGGTCCGGCGGAAGTTCACCGGTCACCTCTTCACTGCGCAGCGCCAGCTCTTCATCACGCATGTCCAGTAAACGCTCTGCATTCGCAAAGGTTAACGTCCACGGATTGTCGAAGTAATTTTGGACGGACTGGCGAAGACGCTGAGCAAAGACGCGGTTTTTATCCATATCGATCGCGGTACGAATAAATTTGTGAACATGACGGTCATAACCGATCCACAGGTCAATCGCTTGCTGGCCCCAGCTGGTAATGCGGTCAAGCTTGCTTTGCAAATCAAAGACTAACTTATCGACGAAGCTCAGTTCGCTTTCGCCCATGGTCGAGTCCTGAATCCGCAGTAAGTGCGCTTGCAGCAGGTCGCCCGCTGCCTCCAGCGTATCCTGTAATTCACGCAGCGTACCTGAGGTTTCGGACAGCAGCATTTCACAGCTGGAAATGGCCGCGCGCCAATCTTTGTTTAACAGCGCGGCGATATCGTCTTTCACGCCCTGCTGCTGCTCGTCCATGATGCGCTGCGTCATGTCGATACTGTCAAAAATCTCCGCCACGGAGTATTTCAATGGCGCGAAAACATTGCGATGCCAATGGAACTCATCACCACCCTCTTCGGCGGCATCCGCGGCGCGCTTAAGCTCTTGGGCCACGATGGACAGCTGCATGGAGAGGCGCAGCGTCGAGAATTCACGTTGGCGAATATAGTAGTCGGTGATGCCAATGCCCAGCGGCGTTAAGCGATAAATGGCATTGCCGTCAGCCAGTTCACTGACAAAACGATTGAGTAAACGCTGACGCACCATGTCATTAATGGCGTTGTTGGCGCGCACGGTGACCGTTTCGTGAGTTTGCTCGAAGCCTTTGCTTACGTGGCGAAAAGCATCGACCAGCTCACCCTCACTCATTTCACCGTCCAGACGCTCGCCGTTCAGCGTGGCGATTGCCAGCAGAAAGGCCAGACGTTCGGTAGGCAGAGAAATGGAGAAGTCATTTTTGCGCGCCCAGGCGACCAGTTCGGGTACAGTCTGGGAAAATTCACTCATGATTCGTCCTTCAGATTGGGTTTGTGCGCCATCACGTGGATGTAACGTCCCAAACTAACAAAAGGTTCCTGTCGGCAATAACGCTGTTCCAGCGCCAGAAGCTCGTCGAAATCCTGTTTATGTTGTTGCCGGTTACGCAAGTAATCATGGAAAACGCGAACACCGGTTTTGCCCGTGATCACCATCCCCAACGCATCAAGCCATGCATAAACTTGTTGAGGTTCCAGAGGATGATCCGGCAACAGCGAGCTTTTTTTAATTTTTGGCACGCCTGCTTCGACGTGACCGAAGTTACCCAAGATCATGTGACGCATCACCAGACCATGGATATTGTAAAACATTAGCGACAAGGCACCACCCGGCGCCAAACAATCGGTTAATGCCTGCAGCGCCTGTTGAGGTTCTGCCAGCCATTCAATCACCGCGTGAAACAATATCAGATCAACAGGCTGTTCCAAATGCTGAGCGACGTTCTGAGCAGGACATTGTACAAATTGCATGTTGTCGCTCACACCTTTTTCCTCGGCGGCCGCTTTGGCGCGGCGGATCATCTCACCAGAGAGATCGCACAACAAGACCTGATGTCCCAAAGCGGCGAGTTCGCACGCCATCTGCCCTTCGCCGCCCCCGGCATCCAGAATGCGCAGCGGCCTCTGGGGGAGCGTGGCGATCAGTTCGCGAAGATCTTGTCCCAGCACGGCCTGACGAATACGGCCTTTGGTCGTACCGTAAATATTGCGTGAGAACTTTTCGGCGATATCGTCGAAATTACGATCCTGCATGAAATGATACCTGTTCCTGATAGCGCATTTTGTTGAATGAAATCATAACCGAAATACTGAGCATTGCGGGACGGCCGAGCCTGCTATTTTGGCACAGGCTGACGTAGAATAAATCATCCCAATGTGGATTCGTGCCTGGATGTCGTTTTTTCGCTCAAAAGGACCTATTTTCGATGCCATTTATTCTCAAAAAAGCCATTGGGGGGCTGCTGCTCCCGCTACCCTTTTTATTAATGATCATGGCGGTAGCGCTGGTTTTACTGTGGTTTACTCGCTGGCAGAAAGCAGGAAAAGTCTGCTTTTTACTGAGTTGGCTCGCTCTGGCCCTTTTAAGCCTGCAACCTGTGGCTGATGCTTTGCTGCGGCCGCTAGAATCAACCTATCCCACTTACCGCGCCAATAGCGCGCAGCCGTTAAAATATGTGGTGGTGTTAGGCGGCGGGTACACTTATAACCCAGACTGGGCACCCAGTTCCAATTTGATCAATAACAGCCTGCCACGAGTAGCAGAAGGCATTCGGGTTTATCGGGAGAATCCGGGGTCGAAGATGATTTTCACCGGCGGAAAAGCCATTGGCAACCCGGTGAGTACAGCAGAAGTGGCGGCGAAAGTGGCCATCAGCCTCGGCGTGCCGCAGAGCGATATCATCATGCTCGACACCCCGCGTGATACTCACGAAGAGGCCGAGCAGGTGAAAATACATATTGGAGATCAGCCTATGGCGCTGGTGACCTCTGCCAATCACCTGCCGCGCGCCATGATTTTCTTCGAGCAGCAGGGTCTGCACCCTACTCCTGCTCCGGCCAATCAGCTGGCCATCGACTCGCCGCTCAATCCTTGGGAAAAAATATTGCCAAGCTCGCTGTTCTTAGGACACAGCGAACGAATTTGGTATGAAACTCTGGGGCGAATCTGGCAACGAATTGGCGGCAGTGGCGACTGACCTCAGTTAAGCCATGGAAGCAGCTGCTGTTTAGCGTGTTCAAACGCCGGGCGGTCCAGCTTGCCGGTGTGTAGCAAGTGGGAGACAGATTCCCACAGAAGATATAAACCGCGCCGGGCGAGGAAGCTTTCTGAGACCGGCGCACGCTGTAAATAGCGAAATAGCAGCTGCTCGCTCATCCCTTTCTCCCACAGGCGGAACAGCTCAAACTCCCTTGGCCCCCACAGCAGCGTGCCGGGGTTGATCATGGCTAAGAGCTGGTCGCTGCGCGGGTCTTTTAACAGACTGCGCAGTGAGAGGTTGCCGTGAAGCAGTACGGAATTATCATTAAAGTCAGTAAACAGGCTGGGCAGGCTGGCGCGAGAACGGAACAGCAAAGTGCGATCTTCCTGCGTCAGCTGCGCTGACTGCAAATGGCTGATGGAAGCCCAAAGTGCCTCAACGCGCTGCTGATACCACAGCGACCACTTATTCTCCTGCGTGCTATCCACCATGCCCACGTGTCCATGGCTGTCAATGCGGTGCCACGCCAGCAGCCCTTCGATAATCTGCTCTATCAGCATCTCGCCGCGCTGCGGCGTGCGGGTCGGAGCTTCGGCAGAAACGCCTCGAAGGCGCTCGATCAGTAAGACCTCCTTAAAAGGCGATTGGCTGGTGGTAACTAAACCAAATACCGTCGGCACGCGCACCACGCCCTCGCGCGCCAGCATCGACAATTTATACGCCTCCTGGCTGGCAATGCCCGAACAGACGTAACTTTTGGCCATTAGCGGCACGGCGTGCCCCTGCTCATCATAAATCGCATAGAGATGGGCATAAGGTTGCTCGCTAACGCATTCAAGGCGAGACAGGCGTTCGCCCAGCACAATACTTAATTCGGCTTTCAGCTGTTCCATGACGGTTACACAGTGAAGAAGTGATGAGGTTTATGATGAAAGCATTGCCCGACGATTTCTCGGTGGCAGATCAATGAAAGTCGCAGAATAAAAAACGGAATGCCCAATGACATTCCGTATCAGTATAGCGTTGCAAGGCGCAAAGCGGGGAAAGGCTAATTAGTGGGCCAGAAACTCGCGCACGCGCTGCAAATCTTCTGGCGTATCGACACCCACCGACGGCACTTCTTTCGCTACGGCCACGTGGATTTTTTCGCCGTACCACAGCACGCGCAGCTGCTCCAGAAGCTCGATATTCTCAAGCGGGCTTGGCGCCCAGTTGACATAGCGGCGAATGAAACCGGCGCGATAGGCATAAATGCCAATGTGGCGCAGGAACGTATCACCGACAGTCTCTCTGGATTTAGCAAAACGCTCGCGCTCCCACGGAATGGTTGCCCGCGAGAAATAGAGCGCGTAGCCGTTGACGTCCATCACCACTTTTACCGCGTTAGGGTTGAACGCCTCTTCTGCCGTTTCAATAGGCACCGCTAAAGTCGCCATGCCGGCTTCACAGGAGGCCAGATTATCAGCGACCTGCTTGATAATCACCGGCGGCACCAGAGGCTCGTCGCCCTGCACATTGACGATAATGTCCTCGTCGGAAAAGCCGTACAGTTCGATGACTTCGGCCAGACGCTCAGTGCCTGACTGGTGGTCAGCGCGGGTCATGCAAACTTCGCCGCCAGCCGCTTCTACTGCAGCAAAAACGTCAGGATGGTCGGTGGCGACGATAACGCGATCGGCACCGGACTCTTTCGCGCGTTCCATCACATGAACGACCATTGGCTTGCCGCCGATATCCGCCAGAGGTTTCCCCGGCAGGCGGCTGGAAGCAAAGCGGGCAGGAATGATGGCAATAAAACTCATGGATGCGTCTCGTCAGCAGAAAGCGCACGGGCTTCAGTTTCTAACAACACCGGAATGCCGTCGCGCACCGGATAAGCCAGTCCGTCCACTTTACAAATTAATTCTTGCGACTCTTTATTGAAATAAAGCTTACCGGTACAGACAGGGCAAGCAACAATTTCGAGTAAACGATGATCCATACATTCTCCCGGGGCATGTGAATTGCACGCTTGAAGGCCAAGCAGCTGCAATAATGCGTGTTTTGACAAACCTCTACGGTGGCAAAGAATACCATAACCCTTCCGCCAAGGTTAATCTGACATCGGCAATATAGGCTGCCTAGTGGGATAAATCGCCAAGAGGCCGAAACAGAGATTGATAAAAGCCGGAGGTCGGCGTAGTATTTTTTTGTGACACAAGTCACATTAAATTTCTACTGACGAGCACTGAAATGAAACTGATCCACAAAATCATCGCGATGTTTGCCAACTACAGCAACTAAGGCTGTTTTGACATTCTCACCCAGCGAAAAACGGCTGCCAATGGCAGCCGATTGTTTATTTGAGCAATGACCAGCCCGCTTCCCAGTGCAGCCGCAACGCTTCTGGTACCTTCCCTATCAGCACCCGATCAGCCTCGTGCCATAAGGCAAAACGACTGACGGCATCAGTGATATCTTTGATGCGTCTTGGGCTCAGTTTAGTACCACTCTCAAGGTGCAAGGTTTTCACTTCAAAGGTTTTCTCTTTGCGATGCATCTTGGCGTCCACGCGCCCGATCAGCTCTCCGCGATGCAAAATAGGCAACGTGAAATAGCCATATTGCCGCTTCGGCTCCGGCGTGTAACATTCCAGTCGGTAATCAAAATTAAATAGCGCCAGCGCCCGTTTTCTATCCCATACCACGGGGTCGAATGGCGAAAGCAGCGCGGTAACCGTCGAGCTAATTTTGCCGTTAATGGCTTGTTCCAGCAGGGAAAACTGACTCTGATGCACATAGAACAGGCCATCCAGCCCTTTTACATTGACCGGCCTGACCTCACCACTTTCTAACCAGCGGGATATCACCTCCTGCGCTTTAATGCGTTTCAGGCGATAATAATCTGCCAGCCACTCAGGTTTGAATAAGCCCAGACTTTGCGCCGACCGGCGCAGCATGATCTCTTCGGCATCCTGCTGTGACAGAGCCTGGGTGGCATCATTCCAGCCGGGCATCACGCGCTCTGCGAGGTCGTAAACGCGATGAAAACTGCGACGCTCCACCACCATCAGCTTGCCTGAGGTAAACAGCGTCTCCAGATGCCGCTTGTGCGGCTTCCAGTCCCACCAGCCGGTAGCTGAACGCTTCTCTCCGGCGAAATCCGCCGAACGCACCGGGCCATTTTCCGCAATATGGCTGAGGATGCCGTCAATGTCTTCCTGATGCTTTTCGACCCACTCGGTTGAGTATTTCCAGCCCATTTTCTCAGGCTGAAGCATGCGGTGGCGTAGCAAAGCGTACTCTTCGATGGGGATAAAACAGGCTTCGTGAGCCCAATACTCAAACAGTTTACCCGACGCCAGTGCGTCTTCCAGCCACTCCTGCGGATAGTGCCCGAGGCGACTAAAAAGCACCAAATACGGACTGCGGGCGACCACGCTAATGGTATCAATTTGCAGCAAACCCATCTGAGTAATGGCTGTGAGGAGATCGTCCCGCTGGGGCTTGCGCTTGAGTGGGTGTTGAAGTTGTTGAGCAGCGAGGTGCAAAGTGCGGGCGGCAGAGAGAGATATAACCGGGTGAGACATATCGGTATCCGTTGATGAAAGCATTACAGATACCGATAACACATTTTGACCTGAGCGTAAATTTACGCGCCAAGGTCTGGGGGACAGGTCAAACTTAGAACGCGATCACATCGGCTGCTGACGGACCGTGAGCCACGCTGCGGTAGGTGGTGAACTCTACGCGCTGCCCAGCATTCAAAGATTTATTGCCTGTATTAGCAATAGAGGCGCGCTGAACATAAATTTCAGACGTACCGTCGAGAGGGCAAATAAAACCATAGCCTTTAGCTTGGTTGTACCATTTAACTAAACCCATTTTTAACATCATAATTGTAGATCCTTTATTTTGGGCATCCATGAACACGCTTTTTATTATTGTTCGGATGCGCTTGCCCACTCTAAAGTTATTTTTTTATAAAAACCTCTAATGAGCGATTGTGAAATAATTTATTAGTTTTTTTCGCCTTAGGGTTCAGCATCTTAATTCTTTGATTAAGATTTTCTGCCATAAAACGTTTAGGGCCAATCGAGTAGATTGATTACTTATGGGGAGGTACTTAGAAGGTTCGACTTGAAGAGGAATCGTTTTATCAAAGATAACGTCTTGGGAGGAACTGCTAGATTGTAAACTCGGACATAAATAGCTCTGCATCACAGGCCGGACTGCATTTACTCACAACTCAAATGTAATAGCAACACCTATAAATTAAATAAATATTTAAAACGCCAACATTGAATTATATTCCATATAAATCAGCTCATTAGCTGGGAATTTTATTATTTTTTTAATTTGAAGAAATGTAAACAAGGCCTGCCCTGAGAAGCAATAGGCTATTTTTTCGCAATAACTTGGTCGATTTTTGCCAACAGGCGGGCTGTATCAGCCTCGGAAACGTGGGCATTAACTGGCAAATACCACCAATTTGGCTGGGCAAAACTTCTGCATTTGACAGCGTCTTTTTCCGTCATCAATAGAGTTTGTTCAGCACCGAGCAGAGCACTCAGTTGCTCGGATTGGTAATCTTGATGATCGGCAAAGGCGAACTCGGCTTGGGTGGTTACTTGAAGGTTTTTCAGCGTGGCGAAGAAGCGCGGAGGGTGCCCAATACCCGCCATGGCAACAACCTGTGGCAAAGAGGTGGCATCGCGCTGTTCACCCGTTAGCAAGTTGACGGCCATTCCCGGCTGCAAGTGCATGGCGATTTCGCCCGGCTCGCTCTGTCCGCCATTGGTGATAACGGCGTCAACAGAACGCAGGCGCGATGCTCTTTCGCGCATTGGCCCGGCGGGTAACCACCAGCCGTTGCCGAAACGACGTATGCCATCAACCACCACAATTTCTAAATCACGCTGCAAAGCGTAATGCTGCAGGCCGTCGTCGGTGACAATCACGTCGAGCTGATGATTCTTGAGCAGCGCTTTTACCGCATCGGATCGAACTGGGGATACCGCCACCGGGGCGCCGGTGCGCTGATAAATCAGCACAGGCTCATCGCCCGCTTCGGCCGTTTGGGTATTTGCATCAAGCACCAACGGATAAGTCTCTGACTTACCGCCGTAGCCGCGAGAAACTACGCCTGCGTGTAAACCCTGACGCTGTAACAGTTCAATCAACCAAATCACCACCGGCGTTTTCCCATTGCCACCGGCAGTGAGATTACCGACCACGATAATCGGGACAGGCGAGCGCCAACTCTTTTTCCACCCCTTTCTATAGCAGAGCCGTAACCCGCAGGTTATCAACCCGTACAGCCATGAAAGAGGCAGTAATAGTAGATAAAGTGGCGACTTACCTGACCAGATTCGCTCTATCATTGGCCAAACTGCATCCGGTGCAACTGGGCATAAGCGCCGCGCATCTCAAGCAGCTCGGCGTGGGAACCGCGTTCAACCACTCGGCCATCTTCAATTACCAGAATTTCATCGGCTTTTTCAATGGTTGAGAGACGGTGCGCAATCACCAGCGAAGTACGGTTCTTTTGCAGCTCGTCAAGCGCGGCTTGAATCGCACGCTCTGACTCCGTATCCAGCGCCGAGGTTGCTTCATCGAGGATCAGCACCGGCGAGTCCCGCAGCAGAGCACGGGCAATTGCAATACGCTGGCGCTGGCCGCCAGACAGCAGCACGCCGTTCTCGCCAATTACCGTATCGAGACCGTTATCCATTTTATTAATGAAGTCCATGGCATAGGCCATTTTGGCGGCTTTCTCAATCTCTTCGCGGCTGAAGACGTCGGTGCGCGCATAGGCAATGTTATTAGCAATAGTATCGTTAAAGAGGTGAACGTTTTGCGATACCAAAGCCACCTGATTACGTAGCGATGACAGCGTGTATTCACGCAAATCATGGCCATCCATCAGAATTTGGCCTTCCTGAATGTCGTAGAAACGCGTCATCAGGCTGGCAATGGTCGATTTACCCGAGCCAGAACGCCCTACCAGAGCAACAGTACGGCCCGCAGGGATGGTGAAAGCCACATCGCGCAGCGCTGGCGCATCGCGCCCAGGATAGGTAAAGGTGACGTTTTTGAATTCAATATCGCCTTTGGCGCGCTCAACGACGCGTTTACCTTCATCCTTTTCCTGCTCCATATCGAGGATAGAGAACAGCGTCTGGCAAGCTGCCATACCGCGCTGGAATTGGGCATTAACGTTGGTCAGTGATTTCAACGGGCGCATTAAAGCGATCATGGAAGAGAACACGACAGTGATAGTACCGGCGCTCAGTGTTTCCATCACAGACGGGAAGCTGGCTGCATAAAGAACAAATGCCAGCGCCAGAGAGGCGATAAGCTGAATAATCGGGTCAGAAATCGATGATGCCGACACCAAACGCATACCCTGCTGACGCATGCGGTTGCTGACAGAATCGAAACGCTCAGTTTCCACTTTCTGCCCGCCAAAGATCAGCACTTCTTTATGACCTTTGAGCATCTGCTCGGCGCTGGTTGTAACATGACCCATGGTGTTCTGCATGTTTTTGCTGATATCGCGAAAACGCTTTGAAACCAGACGGATAACAATCGAGACAACCGGCGCAATCACCACCAAAATGATCGAAAGCTGCCAGCTGTAGTAGAACATCATGATGAACAGGCCAATAATTGATGCCCCTTCACGTACCACTGTTACCAGCGCGCTTGAAGAAGAAGAGGCAACCTGCTCGGAATCATAAGTAATACGTGACAGCAATGTGCCCGTCGATTGTTGGTCGAAGAAGGCGACCGGCATGCCCATCATGTGGCCAAACAGACGGCGACGCATCTGCATCACCACTTTGCCGGATACCCATGAAATGCAGTAGCTAGAAACATAGCCACTGATCCCTCGCACAATCATTAATGCGATTACCGCCAGCGGCATCCAAAGCAAGATAGAGCGATCGGCTTTGCCAAAACCATCATCCAGCAGAGGTTTCAACAGAGACAGCATGAAGGTGTCACTGGCGGCGTTCGCCACCAGCGCAACAGCCGCCGCGATAAGCCCTGCTTTGAAAGGGGTAATCATCGGCCAAAGGCGGCGGAATGTCTGCCAGGTGGAGAGATCTTTATCATTCATAATGCATTATTAACCAGCAGCGAAAGAAACAGCGGCCCATTCTACTCATTATCGCCTGATACGCCAAACCGACGATGATACCAACGAGGAAATATTTGCTCTCTGAATCCTTCCACGCGCCAATATTTGTCATAAAAATGAACAGATAACTGACCTGAGCGTGAGGTATCGCGCCAGGCTAGTCTGGCATTTCGATACCTTGCCATCACTTTTTGCGCGGGGAGATGCCACTTATTGAAGCGAGAAGAGGAAGAAATCGCCAGTTCCGGTGCGACAGCGCGCAAAAACGGCGGTGTTGATGACGTATTACTGCCATGATGAGGAACCTGCAACACCGTCGAGCCTAAGGCCCCGCGATATCTTGAAACAATTTTGCGTTCAGCGCCTGATTCAATATCTCCGGTCAGTAAAACACTGAAATTCCCGTCACTGACCCTCACGACGCAGCTGTCATCATTGCCGGACATGATTCCCGCCCTTTCCGGCCAAAGCGCAGCAAAGGACAGCCCTTGCCACTCCCAAGTAATACCAGCATGGCAAGGCAGTGGTGAACCTATCACGCTTTCCCTTAGAGTCGCCGAAGGAAATGCCCGCATTATGGCGTCTAAACCACCGCGATGGTCGGCGTGAGCATGGCTAATAATGATCTGTTCAAGCTGAATATTGCGCCATCTGATCAAGGGTAGAATATTCATCTCGGCCGCCGAACCCGTCTCCCAGCGGTTCCCAGTATCATATAACACCCCCTTGCCGTTTTTGCTGATCAACATGGCAAGGCCATGGCCGACATCCACCATATCCACACGCCAATTCTCTCCATCCGTTCTGTAGAACCAGACCATTAGCACCGAGGCCAGGCCTATTACGGTGGCGGGGAAAATCCTAAGCCACCCCAGGCGCCAGACAATCACACTCCCCCACCCTGCCAAAGTGAGTGCGACGGCTGGCTCACTTAAATAGAACCAGCCACCTGAGAATCTCTGCACGCCCCAAAATACCAGCGACAAGCTCTGGTCTGCCATTAACCACATTTTCTCTGTAACAAGGGCTGGCAGTGCACCTGAGCAAATTACGCCTAGCAGTACCAAGGGCACGGTAAATAGCGAAACGATAGGCACGGCCCACATATTCGCGGCGAAAGAAGAGAGATTGACGCCGTGGAACAGGCCGACTTGGAGAGGTAGCAGCAAAATCGTCATTCCCAGCTGCAAATGGGCCCAGCGCACCGCAGCCCAGCGCCATGAGTGCCCTACTCGCTGCGGTAAAGGCGCCCACTGAAACCAGAAGATCAGGGCCGCCACCGCGAAACAGGAGAGCCAGAAGCTATCCGAAAGAATACTCATCGGGTCGCTAATCACTATTAGCGCGACGCACCACAGCCATATTTGCCACGGATGGCATTTAACTCGCATGAATCGCAATAGCAGCCATAGTGAAAGCGCCACGGCGGCCCTCACGGCGGGGGCGTTACCTCCTGCCAACCAGGTGTAGGTCAGCAGGAATAACTCGCTGGCGATGAGTGGGAAGCGATAATCGATATATTTAATCGGTAATAAGAATTGCAGCGCTCGCGCCAACACATAGCCAAACCAGGCCGCTATGCCGATGTGCAGCCCTGAGATAGCAATCAGATGAGCAATGCCTGTTCGCTGCATCAGCATTTTGTCTTCGGCTTTTATCAGCCCCTTCTCGCCAAAGGCTAAAGCCATTAGCACCGGGCTGTTCCCCAAGGGAGTGATAACCTGTTGCACGTGGGAAATTAGACGCTGGCGCAGACTGCATTCGGGGCTGATGAGCGTTCTGCTGCTGATCCTGCCAGTTAAAGGCCAGCGGTTGGCTAATGCCCAGCGCTGGCTATCGAACCCACCCTCATTTAGCAGGGCGTGGACTGGGCGTAAATTGACGCTTAGCTGCCACTTTTGGCCAGCGCAGAAGTTACCCTCCCCCTCCCAACGACTGCGAAAATAAATCGGAGGAAAGAGTAACTCCCCGTCGACTCTTTCGATTTTAAAGATGACTAACTGACTACCTGATTGATGCAAATTTATCGTTTTTAGCTCGGCAATCACCTCTTTCTTGCCCAGACTCAGGCTCTCGGTTTGCTTAAGTAAATAGTGTCCATTGTGCGTCCCCCACAGCAGGCTCAGCAAAATAATGGCGACAAGTAGCGACAATCTACGGTTAATCCTCCCACCGCCTATCACGCCAAGGGCCATGAAAAGACAGGCATAGAAGCCCGGCAGTTGGGGAAGAAAAATCAGTGGCAGCATTCCGGCGATCGCAGCCAGCGCTATCTCATCCATTGAGATTTTGATGTGGCGTCCTTACTGCATTATTTGGCGAGAGATAAAAACTCGTTGCTGTTTTTTCCAGCAAAATAGGTTGGCGGAAGTATGGTTTTGCGGGATGGGGAGAACAAGAGGCAGAGAGGAAGGATGCGAGACGTCACGCAATTGTGGAGCGAGATAAGCACAAATAAAAAAACGGTGTCTTAAAAAGACACCGTTTTTGGTTCGCTATAGGCATAATTTATGTCAGACCGAAGTCTTAACCATAAATATTCGCGCGATCGCGCAACTCTTTGCCCGGCTTGAAATGCGGAACGTACTTACCGTCCAACTCCACTTTGTCGCCAGTTTTTGGGTTACGACCAACACGCGGAGCACGGTAGTGAAGAGAAAAACTGCCAAACCCACGGATCTCAATGCGTTCGCCATCAGCTAAAGTTGCAGCCATATGTTCAAGCATCTCTTTCACTGCATCCTCAATGGCTTTCGCCGGGACATGAGAGTGCTGGCCAGCAAGTCTTTCAATAAGTTCAGACTTGGTCATATTACCTCCAAGCTTTGCAGCTAAACTACCGTTTCGGGGCGATATAAATACCGCCCCCCGTCATTACTCGCCTTTTGCCGCTTTGAACGCTTCAGCCATAGCATTAGAGAAGTTGCTTTCGTCTGGTTTGTTGTTAACCACGGCGATTGCTTCTTTCTCGTCTGACTCATCCTTAGCACGGACGGACAGGCTTACTACGCGGTTCTTACGATCAACACCGGTGAATTTAGCTTCAACTTCATCACCAACGCTCAGAACCAGAGTTGCGTCTTCAATACGGTCGCGAGAAGCTTCAGAAGCACGCAGGTAACCTTCTACGCCGCCTGCCAATTCAACTGTAGCACCTTTGGCGTCAACTGCTGTGACTTTACCAGTAACAATAGTACCTTTCTTGTTAACAGACAGGTAGTTATTGAATGGATCTTCAGCCAGTTGCTTCACGCCCAGGGAGATACGCTCGCGCTCTGCGTCAACTTGCAGAACAACAGCTGCGATTTCGTCGCCTTTTTTGTATTCACGAACTGCTTCTTCGCCTGCAACGTTCCAGGAGATGTCAGACAGGTGAACCAGGCCGTCGATGCCGCCGTCCAGACCAATGAAGATACCGAAGTCAGTGATTGACTTGATTTTACCTTCAACACGGTCGTTTTTGTTGTGAGTTTCTGCGAATTGCTGCCATGGGTTAGCTTTACATTGCTTCAGACCCAGGGAGATACGACGACGTTCTTCGTCGATATCCAGAACCATAACTTCAACTACATCGCCCACGTTAACAACTTTAGATGGGTGAATGTTTTTGTTAGTCCAGTCCATTTCAGAAACGTGAACCAGACCTTCAACGCCTTCTTCGATTTCTACGAAGCAGCCGTAATCAGTCAGGTTAGTAACGCGACCAGTCAGTTTAGTACCTTCTGGGTAACGTTTAGCGATAGCAACCCATGGATCTTCGCCCAGCTGTTTCAGGCCAAGGGATACACGAGTACGCTCACGGTCAAATTTCAGAACTTTAACAGTGATTTCGTCGCCAACGTTGACGATTTCGCTTGGGTGTTTAACACGTTTCCAAGCCATATCAGTGATGTGCAACAGGCCATCAACGCCGCCCAGATCAACGAATGCACCGTAGTCAGTGAGGTTCTTAACGATACCTTTAACTTCCATGCCTTCCTGCAGGTTTTCCAGCAGTTGATCGCGCTCTGCGCTGTTCTCAGACTCAATTACTGCACGGCGAGAAACAACAACGTTGTTGCGTTTCTGGTCCAGTTTGATGACTTTGAACTCAAGATCTTTGCCTTCGAGATGCAGCGTGTCGCGTACCGGACGAACGTCTACCAGTGAACCTGGCAGGAACGCACGAATACCGTTCAGCTCAACAGTGAAACCGCCCTTAACTTTACCGTTGATAACACCGGTAACAGTTGCAGCTTCTTCGTAAGCTTTTTCCAGCATCAGCCATGCTTCATGACGTTTAGCTTTTTCACGGGACAGCAGAGTTTCACCGAAGCCGTCTTCAACAGCGTCCAGCGCAACATCAACTTCGTCGCCAACCTGGATTTCCAGTTCGCCCTGTGCGTTTTTGAACTGCTCTGCTGGAATAGCGGACTCAGATTTCAGACCGGCGTCAACCAGTACTACGTCTTTGTCGATAGACACAACAACGCCACGAACGATGGAACCCGGACGGGTTTCGATTGTTTTTAAGGATTCTTCAAAGAGTTGAGCAAAAGATTCAGTCATGTTGATAATCTTTAGGTTCTTAAGTTTAACGTCCATCTGGCATCCTGCTGGATGGGGTTGTTTCAAATGCCCCGCTACAGATCCTTGCGGCGAGGTTAAAAAAAACTATAGCTAAAACTGGCGCTGAACCTTTATTCAGCACCAGTTAACAAGCTCGATCACCGGGTTTGTTTTTGCGGCGATCCTAGAATTTCAGTGGCATAAGCCAGCGCACGTTGGATAACTTCGTCGATCGACATGCTGGTTGAATCCAGCAAAAGCGCGTCAGAAGCAGCGACCAAAGGCGCTATAGCACGATTACGGTCACGGTCATCCCGTTCCTTTATCTCGGCTAAAAGACGTTCAAAGTTAACACTAAAGCCTTTTTCCTGCAACTGTAGCATTCTTCTGTTTGCACGTTCTTCCGCACTGGCGTCTAAGAATATCTTTACCGGCGCGTCGGGGAACACCACGGTGCCCATATCTCGGCCATCGGCAATCAGCCCTGGGGCCTCGCGAAATGCGCGCTGACGGCGCAATAACGCTTCGCGAACCCGAGGGAAAGCGGCCGCCTGCGACGCCGTGTTTCCTACGGTTTCGGTGCGGATTTCATTACTGACATCCTCACCTTCTAAAATCACTTTTAATTGCCCATCCTGAGCCACAAAACGCACATCAAGGTGTGCGGCGAGCGGCACCAAAGCATCTTCAGAGACAATATCAACCTGATGATGTAAAGCAGCCAGTGCTAAAACGCGATAAATGGCACCAGAGTCCAGCAAACGCCATTCCAGAGCCTCTGCCAGCGCCTTGCACAAGGTGCCTTTACCTGCGCCACTTGGCCCATCAACGGTAATTACCGGGGCTAAAGCCGTCATTTCTGTCTCCTTTGGGTGGGGTAAACCCTCATCATTAACCCGATAAGGCTAATTCAGGAGCGGCATTATACGCTGCCTTTGCGTCAACTGTTACCCCACATCATCCAGTTGGCGAAAAAGCAGACTATGTCTGAAGAAGAATAGTTCATTACTGCATAAAAAAACGGGCATCGACTGATGCCCGTTATCGCTGAAACCCAGATACAGCTTGGGAATTACGCCAGAGTGCTAATGCCAGCTAGTCTGTCGAAATAGTCAGGGAAAGTTTTCGCGGTGCATTTCGGGTCAAGAATGGTCACCGGCGTATCCGATAGGGCCACCAGCGAGAAGCACATCGCCATGCGGTGGTCGTTATAGGTGCCAATCTCGGCGAAAGTCAGAGACTGCGGCGGCTCAACGCGAATGTAATCCTCACCTTCTTCCACTGTGGCGCCCACTTTGCGCAGCTCGGTTGCCATCGCTGCCAGACGGTCAGTCTCTTTTACGCGCCAGTTGTAGATGTTGCGCAACGTGGTCGGGCCTTGTGCGAATAGCGCGGTGGTGGCAATCGTCATGGCGGCGTCAGGAATATGGTTCATATCCATATCAATCCCGGTCAGAGAGCCACGGGTGCATTCGATATAATCTTCGGCCCAGGTGATTTTCGCCCCCATTTTCTCCAGCACGTCGGCAAAGCGAATGTCGCCCTGCATGCTGTTTTTACCAATGCCGGTCACGCGAACGGTGCCGCCTTTGATGGCTGCCGCAGCCAGGAAGTAAGAAGCTGAAGAAGCGTCACCCTCGACTAAATAGGTGCCCGGAGAGACATAGGTCTGCTGGCCTTTGATGCGGAACTCTTGGTAGTTCTGGTTCTCTACCATCACGCCGAAAGTCTTCATCAGATTCAGAGTGATATCGATGTAAGGCTTGGAAACCAAATCACCCTTGATGCGAATAGTAGTATCTGCCGCCGCCAGAGGCGCGGTCATCAGCAACGCGGTCAAGAACTGGCTGGAAACGCTGCCATCGACCGTAACTTCGCCGCCTTTGAATCCACCGCGCAGGCGCACGGGTGGGTAATCTTCTTGTTCGAGGTACTCAATCTCCGCTCCGCCCTGACGCAAAGCATCAACCAGATGGCCAATTGGGCGCTCTTTCATGCGCGGCTCGCCGGTCAGCACCACGTCATGCGCGCCGAGGCACAGGGCTGCGGCCAGAGGACGCATCGCGGTGCCCGCATTACCTAAAAACAGCTCTAAAGCTTCAGAAGGCTGGAAAGCTCCCCCTAAGCCGTCAATATCACAATGCGTGCGATCTGCTGACAGGCGGTGAGTCACGCCCAGTTTGGTCAGCGCGTTGAGCATGTGACGCACGTCGTCGCTGTCGAGTAAGTTATTTAAGCGGGTTGTACCCTGGGCAAAGGCCGCCAGCAAAAGTGCACGGTTGGAAACACTTTTTGAGCCCGGTAAATTGATAGTGCCGTTAACCAATGCAACGGGTTGTAATGTCAGGGATTCCACGCTTTCTCCATTATTCTTTATTCATAAAATGACCCCGGATTTCAGGCCGGGGTCATTTTCAAGCCATGCTGCGCACGGCGATTATTACAGATGATTAACCGTGGCTTTTCTCGAAATCAGCCATAAAATCGGTCAATGCTTTAACACCTTCAATCGGCATCGCGTTATAAATCGATGCGCGCATTCCGCCAACAACGCGGTGCCCTTTCAGAGCATGCAGGCCCGCTTTCTGCGACTGCTCTAAGAACAGTTTGTCCAGAGACGCATCCGCCATTTGGAAAGGAACGTTCATCCACGAACGGTTGGCCTGAGCCACGTCGTTACGATAAAAATCAGAACGGTCGATAGTGCCATAGAGTAATTCAGCTTTCGCCCGATTACGCTTCTCCATTTCGCGCAGGCCGCCCTGCTCTTTCAGCCATTTGAAGACCATGCCAGACAGATACCAGGCGAAGGTCGGCGGCGTGTTAAACATGGAGTCATTTTCAGCCAGCACGGTGTAATCAAGAATCGAAGGCAATTCTTTGCGAGCACGGCCCAGCAAATCTTCGCGCACGATCACCAGTGTCAGGCCAGCCGGCCCGATGTTTTTCTGCGCGCCGGCATAAATCACGCCAAAACGGTTCACGTCTACCGGACGAGATAAAATAGATGACGAGTAGTCAGCAATGACCAGTTTGTCGCCAAAGTCAGGCACTTCATCAATAGCGACGCCATCAATGGTTTCATTCGGGCAGTAGTGAACATAGGCGGCATCTTTGTTCAACGCCCATTGGCTCATCGGCAAAATGCCGCGTTTGCCGTCGACGGTGGTTGTCACATCAATAACGTTTGGCGTGCAGTATTTCTGTGCTTCGTTGACCGCGCTGTGTGCCCAGTAGCCGCCGTCAATATAGTCAGCAGTGGTTTTATCACCCAGTAAGTTCAGTGGGATCGCAGCGAACTGCGCGCGCGCGCCGCCGTGGCAGAACAGGACTTTATAGTTCGAGGGGATATTCATCAGCTCGCGGATATCACGTTCCGACTCTTCGGCAACCTGAATAAACTCTTTACTACGGTGACTGATTTCCATCACCGACGTGCCCAAACCATGCCAATTACATAATTCTTGTTGCGCACGACGTAACACTTCTGCCGGGATCATTGCCGGACCTGCACTGAAATTATAAACCTGAGTCATTTCCCCTCACCACTCCACTGAGCTAACCATCGATACAATCAATTTAACGGTTTTATCATTCGAAACAAGCAGTCTGCAACGCTTATTGTTCCTGAGAGCAGGATCACATTGCTGTCACCCGAATATCGCCCCATTCACCGCGTTTAAATCGTTAAAAAATGAAAAATAAAGACTATGTTGCTGATGCTTTATCCCGCGCACGCAGTAGCTGTATGAATACGTGGAGCTATAGGCCAAAACCCCGTATCATTGCGCGTTTTTAGAACGCTCAAAAGTGAACTCAATGACTCAAACTTTTATTCCTGGTAAAGACGCCGCGCTGGAAGACTCTATTTCCCGCTTCCAACAAAAACTCGCCGACCTCGGTTTCAATATTGAAGAGGCTTCATGGCTGAATCCTGTACCCCACGTTTGGTCGGTACATATTCGCGATCGCGACTGCCCGCTCTGCTTTACCAACGGTAAAGGTGCCAGTAAAAAAGCGGCATTGGCTTCTGCCTTAGGTGAATATTTCGAGCGTCTGTCGACCAACTATTTCTTCGCCGATTTCTATCTGGGTAAAGAGATTGCCAATGGCGATTTCGTGCATTATCCAAACGAGAAATGGTTCCCAATCCCAGCAGATAACAGCCTGCCAGCGGGGATTTTGGATGAGCGTCTGCATGATTTTTATGATGCTGATAAAGAGCTTACCGGCAGCGATTTGGTAGACCTGCAGTCCGGCAACCCGGAGCGCGGGATCTGCGCCCTGCCGTTCACTCGCCAATCTGACCTGCAAACCGTCTATATCCCAATGAACATCATCGGCAACTTATACGTTTCCAACGGCATGTCTGCGGGTAACACCGCTAACGAAGCGCGCGTTCAGGGGCTGTCCGAAGTTTTCGAGCGTTACGTTAAAAACCGCATTATTGCTGAGTCAATCAGCCTGCCGGAAATTCCTGCTGAGGTGCTGGCACGCTATCCGGGCGTGGTTGAAGCCATTGCCAAGCTGGAAGAAGAAGGTTTCCCAATCCTTTCTTATGACGCCTCTCTGGGCGGCAACTATCCGGTTATCTGCGTAGTGCTGTTCAACCCATCCAATGGTACCTGTTTCGCCTCTTTCGGCGCGCACCCGGACTTTGGCGTGGCGCTGGAACGTACCGTGACCGAGCTGCTGCAAGGTCGTAGCTTGAAAGATCTGGATGTGTTTACTGCACCCACCTTTGATGATGAAGAAGTGGCTGAACACGCCAACTTGGAAACTCACTTCATCGATTCAAGCGGCCTGATCTCATGGGACATGTTCAAGCAAGATGCGGACTATCCGTTTGCAGACTGGAGCTTCAGCGGCACCACCGAAGAAGAGTTCGCCACGCTGATGGCAATCTTCGATAAAGAAGATGCTGAAGTGTATATCGCTGATTACGAGCACTTAGACGTTTACGCGTGCCGCATCATCGTGCCTGGCATGTCAGACATCTACCCGGCGGAAGACTTGCTGTTAGCCAACAACAGCATGGGCGCTCACCTGCGCGAGCAGCTGTTGGCTCTGCCAGACAGTGATTTCTCACAGGAAACCTATCTGGAAATGATCACCCAGATGGACGACGAAGGTCTGGACGACTTCACCCGCGTTCGCGAGTTGCTGGGCATTGCCAGCGGCAAAGATAACGGCTGGTACACCCTGCGCGTAGGCGAGCTGAAATCCATGCTGGCCTTGGCCGGCGGCGACTTGGATCAGGCACTGACCTGGGCCGAGTGGGCGCACGAGTTTAACTCGTCCGTGTACAGCGATGAGCGCAACAACTATTACCGTTGCTTGCAAACCCTGCTGCAACTCTCATTGGAAGAAGATCGCGACCCGGCCCAGTATTATGGCGCCTTCGTCAAAATGTACGGTCAGGATGCTGTCGATCACGCCTCGGCTGCCATCAGCGGTGAAGAGCGTTTCTATGGGCTGTTTGCCGTAGATGCTGACCTGAAAGCCCTGCCGTCCCATCAAGGACTGCTGGCGGCCTATGAGAAGCTGCAGGCGGCTAAACGCCGTTACTGGCTGAAGAAGTAATTCGCTTCACTCTTTCTTGAGCAAATCCAAACCGGTAGCCCTGTCTGCCGGTTTTTTTAATCCTAAATACCAAAAATCTGGAACCGTTTTTTTGCATTAAAAACCATCGATATGATTATTTGACTACTCATTCAATTTGCTGCTTAATTTTATGCCTTAACTATTTTTAATTTCCCCGCTTTTTTTTTATTTCACTTCTGCTAACCATTAAAAAATATCGCAGATAATATGCACAATAAGAAATGATTTCATTACATTGCCCCTCAAACTTTAACATTTCATTCTCACCACCAAAAAGGCAATTCAACTTTTTTTGTAAGATTTAAAATGTTTTTATTCTTTGTTTTTCAAAAAGATAAGGCATAATTTACTCCTTTGGTATAAGCTCCCAGCTCGGATATAACCCCCCCTTATGATCCAAGTCAATTTTTACGTTATACTGCTTTGCTAGTATCTCGTTGTGCAGTAGATAACCCTTACAGAGAGAGTTACTGTGAAAGCTGACAACCCCTTCAATTTATTGTTACCCGCAGCTACAGCGAAAGTCGCCGAAGATGCTGGCGTTTATAAAGCCACTAAACAACCGCTGAAAACATTCTATTTAGCGATAACCGCTGGTGTCTTTATCTCAATTGCATTTGTTTTCTATATCACCTCTACCACAGGCACTGCAGCCGTCCCTTTCGGTCTGGCTAAATTAGTCGGCGGTATCTGCTTCTCTCTCGGCCTAATGTTGGTCGTGGTGTGCGGAGCTGACCTTTTCACTTCTACGGTACTGATTGTGATAGCCAAGGCCAGCGGCCGAATCACATGGGGCCAATTGGCGTGTAACTGGGTCAATGTCTATATTGGTAACTTGATTGGCGCGTTGTTCTTTGTCGCCCTCATCTGGTTCTCGGGTGAATATATGGTTGATAACGGCCTGTGGGGGCTTAATGTCCTACAAACCGCCGACCATAAAATGCATCACACATTCATTGAAGCCGTATGCCTCGGCATTCTGGCTAACCTGATGGTCTGTCTGGCGGTGTGGATGAGTTACTCAGGCCGCAGCCTGATGGACAAAATGTTCGCCATGATCCTCCCTGTCGGCATGTTCGTTGCCAGCGGCTTCGAACACAGCATCGCCAACATGTTTATGATCCCTCTCGGTATCGTGATTAAAAACTTCGCTTCCCCTGAGTTCTGGCAGGCGATTGGTACCACACCTGCACAGTTTGCAGAGTTGAATATCAGTAACTTTATCATCGACAACCTGATCCCAGTCACCATCGGCAACATCATTGGTGGCGGTTTAATGGTCGGATTGACGTACTGGGTAATTTATCTCCGTGATGAGCAAAAACACTAAGTTCTGTGAATTGCTGGTCACAACAAGTTTACAAACCGATTTATAAAGAAAGCCAAATTAGAAGGTAGGTGCATAATGTCCAAGCTCAATGAAAAATTGACCAACGCATGGCAAGGTTTTAGTGCTGGCGAATGGCAGAATGAAGTTAACGTCCGTGACTTCATTCAGAAAAACTACACCCCATATGAAGGTGATGAGTCTTTCTTAGCTGGCGCAACTGAAGCGACTTCTACCCTGTGGGAAAAAGTGATGGAAGGCATCAAACTGGAGAACAGCACCCACGCTCCAGTTGATTTTGATACCGATGTCGCGGCAACTATCACCTCTCACGATGCGGGCTACATCAACAAATCTCTCGAGACCATCGTCGGTCTGCAGACTGACGCTCCTCTGAAACGTGCCCTGATCCCATTCGGCGGCATTAAGATGGTTGAAGGTTCATGTAAAGTTTATGGTCGTGAACTGGATCCAGCGCTGAAAAAAGTCTTCACCGAATACCGTAAAACTCACAACCAAGGCGTTTTCGATGTTTACACCAAAGACATCCTGAACTGCCGTAAATCCGGTGTTCTGACCGGTCTGCCAGATGCCTACGGCCGTGGCCGTATCATCGGTGACTACCGTCGCGTTGCGCTGTACGGTATTGATTACCTGATGGCTGACAAATACGCACAGTTCCAGTCTCTGCAAAATGACCTGGAAAATGGCGTAAATCTGGAAATGACCATCCAACTGCGCGAAGAGATTTCTGAGCAACACCGCGCACTGGGCCAGATTAAAGAAATGGCAGCGAAATATGGCTACGACATTTCAGGTCCTGCAACTAACGCACAAGAAGCTGTTCAGTGGACTTACTTCGGCTACCTGGCCGCGGTTAAATCTCAGAACGGTGCAGCAATGTCCTTCGGCCGCGTATCTACCTTCCTTGACGTGTTCATCGAGCGTGATATCAAAGCTGGCACCCTGACTGAAGAAGCTGCACAAGAGCTGATTGACCACTTGGTTATGAAACTGCGTATGGTTCGCTTCCTGCGTACTCCTGAATACGATGAACTGTTCTCCGGTGACCCAATCTGGGCAACGGAATCTCTGGCAGGTATGGGCGTTGACGGCCGTACTCTGGTGACCAAAAACAGCTTCCGCTTCCTGAACACGCTGTACACCATGGGTCCTTCACCGGAACCAAACATGACCATCCTGTGGTCAGAAAAACTGCCACTGAACTTCAAAAAATACGCAGCGAAAGTCTCAATCGATACTTCATCCGTACAGTATGAAAACGATGACCTGATGCGTCCTGACTTCAACAACGATGACTACGCAATTGCTTGCTGCGTAAGCCCAATGGTTGTTGGTAAACAAATGCAGTTCTTCGGCGCACGTGCCAACCTGGCGAAAACCATGTTGTACGCCATCAATGGCGGCGTTGATGAAAAAATGAAAATCCAGGTTGGCCCGAAAGAAGCGCCAATGATGGATGAAGTGCTGGACTATGACAAAGTCATGGACCGCATGGACCACTTCATGGACTGGTTGGCAAAACAGTACGTGACTGCCCTGAACATCATTCACTACATGCACGACAAATACAGCTACGAAGCTGCATTGATGGCGCTGCACGACCGTGATGTTTATCGCACAATGGCATGTGGTATCGCAGGCCTGTCCGTGGCTGCTGACTCCCTGTCTGCAATCAAATACGCCAAAGTGACGACCATTCGTGACGAAGACGGTCTGGCGACTGACTTCAAAATCGAAGGTGAATATCCGCAGTTCGGTA
This sequence comes from Ewingella sp. AOP8-B2-18, assembly GCF_052376015.1. Lineage (NCBI taxonomy): Bacteria > Pseudomonadati > Pseudomonadota > Gammaproteobacteria > Enterobacterales > Yersiniaceae > Ewingella > Ewingella sp. AOP8-B2-18. The sequence goes on along the minus strand of NZ_JBQSVB010000001.1, from coordinate 549,003 downwards.
ACAACGATTCTCGTGTAGATGACATCGCTTGTGACCTGGTAGAACGTTTCATGAAGAAAATTCAGAAACTGCGTACCTACCGCGGCGCTGTGGCAACTCAGTCTGTTCTTACCATCACCTCTAACGTGGTTTACGGTAAGAAAACCGGTAACACGCCAGATGGTCGCCGCGCCGGTGCTCCATTCGGTCCGGGTGCTAACCCAATGCACGGTCGTGACCAGAAAGGTGCCGTTGCCTCTCTGACCTCCGTCGCTAAACTGCCGTTTGCTTACGCGAAAGACGGTATTTCATACACCTTCTCCATCGTGCCAAACGCGCTGGGTAAAGATGATGATGTCCGTAAAGCCAACCTTGCTGGCTTGATGGATGGTTACTTCCACCACGAATCAAACATCGAAGGCGGTCAGCACCTGAACGTCAACGTGATGAACCGTGAAATGCTGTTAGATGCGATGGAAAATCCGGAAAAATATCCGCAATTGACCATCCGTGTATCTGGTTACGCAGTGCGTTTCAACTCGCTGACCAAAGAACAACAGCAAGACGTGATCACCCGTACCTTCACCAAAACGCTGTAAGTAATACAGCGGTAAGTTAGCCGCAAAACATAAAGGCTCCACAACCGTGGAGCCTTTTTAACATCAAGCCCTGCTCTTTGATGAAGACTTTATAGAATAAGTCTGCTTTGCCAGAGTCTTAGTGACAGAGGCTTCTGGCAAAGCAAATCCGCGATGCTATAGCAATCAACCTTACTAATTGTCTGTTATTATTAACAAGTAGCAACCAGAGAATCCTCAAGGATATGGGGTTACTTTCAGTTTATCTCTGCCAGGCCAGCATCCGCGCATTTAGACTGCAACTTATTGGTCAATATTGGAGAAAAACCCGCAATGTCAGTTCAAGGTCGCATCCACTCTTATGAATCCTGTGGCACGGTAGATGGCCCAGGCATACGTTTTATTGTGTTCTTCCAGGGTTGCCTGATGCGTTGCATGTATTGCCACAACCGCGATACGTGGGACACCCATGGAGGCAAAGAGATCAATGTTGAAGATTTAATGAGTGAAGTGGTCACCTATCGCCACTTTATGAACGCCTCGGGCGGCGGGGTCACGGCTTCGGGTGGCGAAGCGATCCTGCAAGCCGAATTCGTTCGCGACTGGTTCCGCGCGTGCCAGAAAGAAGGCATCAATACCTGTCTCGACACCAACGGGTTTGTTCGTCGCTATGACCCGGTAATTGATGAGCTGCTCGACGTGACTGACTTAGTCATGCTCGACCTCAAACAGATGAATGACGATATTCACCAGAATCTGGTTGGCGTGTCGAACCACCGCACGCTGGAATTCGCCCGTTATCTGGCAAAACGCAATCAGCGTACCTGGATCCGTTATGTAGTGGTTCCGGGTTGGTCGGATGATGACAAATCGGCGCATCTGCTCGGTGAGTTCACCAAAGACATGACCAACATCGAGAAGATTGAACTGCTGCCCTACCATGAGCTGGGTAAACACAAATGGACCGCCATGGGCGAGACCTATGGTTTAGACGGCGTCAACCCGCCGACTAAAGAGATCATGGACAGAGTGAAAGGCATTCTTGAAGGCTACGGCCACAAAGTGATGTACTAACCCTTCCGTATCCGCACAAATAAAAAAGCCCGAAGGTTCGGGCTTTTTTATGTCTGTTTACCGTGAGTTGGCTTTAGGCCGTCGCCACCGGAGTCTGATGTTTGTCAGCTTTACGCAGCAGAACTACCAGATAAACCAGAGCCACGGCGGCAATCATCACAAAAAGTAGACGGTCGGAATAGTTTTGCATCAGCATCGCGGTCATGGTTGGCCCGGCAAGGCTGCCGATGGTGTAACTCATCAACAGCGCCTGATTCATCGCCACCAGCTCTTCCGGATTGACCTTCTCACAGGCCCATGACATAGCCACCGGATAGAGAGTAAAGCCCGCGCAGCCGAGGATAAACAGAGTTGGCGCCATCGCATAGCCACTGAGCATCGCAATACTGCCAAGGATCACCACAAACACCTGCACACGCAGTACAATCAGGCGACCATAACGGTCGGCCAAACGCCCTACCGGCCACTGCCCGATGATCCCCGAACTGACCAGCAACGCCATCCAATATCCCACGTCAGCATCGCTCATGCCCTGATGGTTAAGGAACAGCGGCATTAAGCCGTACAGCGAGCCGAGAATAATGCCTGAAATCACGCAGCCGTTGATACCCAAGCGCGCGCTGCGGCGTTTTAGCATCGGCCAAATAGAGGTGCGCGGCAGCTCGCTGTCCTGATTGGTTATCTGGGTGAACAGCAGCGGCAGGATGGAAATGGCGATAAGCGATGTCACCCACGGCAGCACGCTGAACAGCTCGGTCGAGACTATGCCGAGCATCAGCTGTCCGACCACGGTACCGATATAATAGATGATCATGTAGGCCGCCAGCAGCTGACCACGGTTACGCACTGTCCCGCTGCGCAGCAGAGCACTTTCCACAATGACCCAAATCAGCGCACAGCCCACACCGGCCATAAAGCGCCAGCTGATCCAACTCCAGAAGCTCATTGACAGTGCCAGTCCGGCGGTCGCGGCGGCAAACACCATGCAGGAGAGGTAATAACTGCGGTTGAAGCCGAGCTTTTTAATCACCACCCCGGCGATCAGCGTGCCCACCAGGTTGCCCGAATAATAGGATGAACTCACCAGTCCGACCTGCCAGGTAGGCAGCATTTCATGGCTGAGCCAAAGCGGCACTAGTGTACTGAGTACAGCGATAGAAACCGTCAGCAAAAGTAGCCCACATAATAATAAAATTACCGGGCGAGAGTAGGCGGACATAGGGAAGTTGGCGACCAAGAAGCGAAGAAATTGCGCGCATCATGCCACTGGCGATTTAAAAGTCAATTGGCTGAAAATCGGTATCAGCACAAACTGTGAGTCGATGATTTAAAACGCTAATCAATCCAACGCTAAGAACTCATGAAGGCTGTAATGACAAACTAATATCACCATGATAACAAACGAGTTTGCATTTACCGCAGCCGTTACAGTTATCGTTATTTATCGCCGGTTGATTATGTTGATTAAAAAATATTGCCGTCCGCGTGCAGGCTATTTCACACATTCTGCACAAGTTATCGAGGCGTCCCAGACACTGCTGAGAAATAACCGGACGCAGCCCGGTATCCATCACCACCGTCGCCTCTAATGCCCCGCGCTGACAGGCGTGAGTGCAAGCGCCGCAAAAGTCGCACTCGGCGTACTCAATTTCCAGCCTGGTCTTGCCCTGTTCCACGGCGATGATGCCCATCGGGCAGGCATCGCGGCACGCCCCGCAGCCATCGCACGCTTGTAAAAAAAGCGGCTCGGCGATGGCCTGTGGCGGGCGAGCGCACTGGCGAACTAACACGCCGGCATCGCGATTGTCTTCAACGGCGCGCTGGCCGGAGGCGAAGAAGCCGCGAAATAGCCCGCGACGGCTAACTTCCCGCGAACTCATCCACGCCCGATAGTAATTGGCATCACGCGAATCGCTCATTAACGGTAAAGCTCCTGCTCAACCACGGCCAATGGGCAGAACTGCTGCCAGCCATCCAGCGTGACTTGCGCCAGACGCGCTACGGCTTGATAAAACGGATGCACCGCGCCTTGCTCGAGTAAGGACAAATAGCGCGATGACCAAGGCAGCAGGTGCTCGGCCAAAAACGCGTCAAGGTGCTGATGATCGTTTTCCGCCAGCCAGCTGGCCATCATCAGCATTAAGCCAATGTGATCTTCGGGTTCGGCCTGAACAAGCTGATTTTCAATGCCGCGCTGGCGCATCCACTCGCGCAGTTTGAGGGTTGAATCGCCAAACAAGACGCTCTCTTTATCCAGATAGACTGAGCCCCAAGGCGGAGCCGGTAAGGCGTACGGCCCGACAAACAGCCGCTGAAACGCCTCTTCGCAGGACTCTTCCTCAGCCACACTCTGCTGCAACAAAGTCTCGATTTCCGCCGCGGACTCTGCCGTTAAATAGGGCCATTCGCTTTTCCACGCCCCCTCTTGCAGCCATTGGATCAGCGGGAAAACCTGCGGTGAATCGGGCGGGAAGTAAAGCAGTGCGCCCAGCACTTTGCCAGTTACGGCGATAGTTTCAGTAGACATAGTTGACTCGTTTTTAGCCCGCGCGGCCTCAAGACGGCGCGGGCCCTGTGAAGCTTAGCTGCCGATGGCAACACCCACGGTCATATGCAGACCATAGAAAATGGCGCGTCCGATCAGCTCACCGGCAAATACCAGCACGAAGGCCAGAACCAGCGAGGCCACCGCCGGGCGTTTACGCATCACCAGTGGGCAAATCCAGCAGCCCAGCCCGAGTACCACCAGCACCACGCGCCATACCGACAGCGCGCCGTATTGCGGGATAAGCGCCGAAGCGGCCTGTACCGAGTTGTTAATGCCTGCCAGACTAGCGCTTTGCATCATCATCACCGCGATACTTGCCACCAGAGCCACCACGCTAATCATCGGCAGCAGCCTGAGTCCGCACCCTTGGATGTTCGCGCCGCGCAGCAGCAAATAGCCCAGCAGCGGGCCGCCAATCAGCACAGTAAGAGCAAAGTTGAGTGCCGTGAAAGCATTGTCCCAGGTCGGCACGGTGTCGATTTCATACACCCGGCACATGGCGTAAACAAAGCCAACGCCCGCCAGCATGGTGACCACCAGCCAAATCTTGCCCAGCGCCTGCGGCATCTTATTTAACACCGCCAGCAGCCAGTAAATGCCGCCCAAAGCGAAGAACAGCGAGCCGCTGCCAATCTCATTACTCAGCGGCGATGCGCCAAGGCGATTTAGCGAATTGAAGGCGCGCAGCGGCGACCCCAAGTGCAGCACTGAAGCAATAAACGCCACCGCCATCAGCACCCAGAGAAAGAACATAGAAAGGTGAATGCGGCGCGTCTCTTCCCGCGTTCTATTCCCCAACAGCGCGATCGCCAGCACAATAAAACCGCCGACCACGCACTGACCTAACACCGTAAAGACCATCAAAGGCCATTCATGCCATCCGTTTCCCATCTTAAACCTCCTTCGGGTTAGCTAAGTAACCCGTGGTGTCGCCCACCGGGCGGCTGTTCGCGTTCGGCTTAATCACAATATTCGGCTTGGTAAAGTGCGCGCCCGGCAGTGGAGCGACCTGCGCCAGCGTGCCGTATTTCTCGCGAAGCTCTTCAATCGGTGCCATATCCAGCGCGCGCAGCGGGCAAGATTCGACACAAATCGGCTTTTTGCCTTCGGCAATGCGCTCGTAGCAGCCATCACACTTAGTCATGTGCCCCTTAGCCGCGTTGTACTGCGGCGCGCCGTAAGGACAGGCCATGTGGCAATAGCGACAGCCGATGCACACCTCTTCATTGACCACCACGAAGCCATCTTCGCGTTTATGCATCGCGCCGCTCGGGCAGACTTTGGTGCACGCCGGGTCTTCGCAGTGGTTGCAGGAGATAGAGAGGTAGTAGGCATAGACGTTTTGATGCCAGCCGTCGCCGTCCTGCTGCCAGTCGCCGCCGGCATATTCATAAATGCGGCGGAAATTGACGTCCGGCGTTAAGTTTTTGAAATCTTTACAGGCCAGCTCGCAGGTTTTGCACCCGGTGCAGCGGCTTGAATCTATATAAAAACCGTATTGGGTTGTCATAATTTAGTCCTTTAAACCTTCGCCACTTGCACAAGGTTGGTATGAGAAGGATTACCTTTCGCCAGAGGGGAAGGCCGTTGTGAAGTCAGAACGTTGATGCTGCCGGCGCGGTCGATGCGCTTGCTGTCCGGCGAGTACCAGGCCCCTTCCCCGAGAGCCACCACGCCCGGCATCATGCGCGGCGTCACTTTGGCGGCAATCTGCACTTCACCACGCGCGTTGAAAATGCGGATCATGTCGCCATTGCTGATACCCCGCGCCGCGGCGTCTAATGGGTTGATCCACATCTCTTGGCGGCAGGCCGCTTTGAGCAGGTCGACGTTGCCGTAGGTAGAGTGCACGCGGGCCTTGTAGTGGAAGCCGGTTAATTGCAGCGGATAGGTGCTGGCAAGCGGGTCGTCATAGTTTTCAAAACCGGCGGCGTAGACAGGCAGAGGATCGATCACATCATCCTTTTCCAACTGCCACGTAGCGGCGATGTCTGCCAGTTGGGCAGAATAGATTTCGATTTTGCCGGACGCCGTCGCTAACGGGTTGGCCACTGGGTCTTCGCGGAAGGCTTTATAAGCCACGTGATGGCCCTGCGGGTCGCGCTGTTTGAACATGCCTTGCTGGCGGAAAGTGTCGAAATCCGGCAGCGCCGGAATAGCCTGCATGGATTGAAGGTAGAGATGGCGCAGCCACTCTTCCTGCGTCCGCCCTTCGGTGAACTTCTGCTCCACGCCCATGCGCTTGGCCAGTTCACTGGTCATTTCATAAATGTTTTTGCATTCAAAACGCGGCTTGATGGCCTGATCGGCAAAAATCACGTAGGACATGTTGCCCGCCGAGGCATCAAGGCAGAAATCCATCTGCTCAGAGGCGGTACAGTCCGGCAGCACGATATCGGCGTATTTGGCCGAGGAAGTCATGTGGTTATCAATCACCACAATCATCTCGCACTTCTTGTCATCCTGAAGAATATCGTGAGTGCGGTTGATGTCGGAGTGCTGGTTTATCAGGCAGTTACCGGCATAGTTCCAGATGAACTTAATCGGCACATCCAGCTTCTCTTTGCCGCGCACGCCGTCGCGGGTGGCAGTCATTTCCTTGGCGCGGAAAATCGCGTCGGTCCACATAAACATGGAAATGCTGGTCTGAACCGGGTTTTCGAAGGTCGGCATGCGCACAAAAGGCAGGCTGTAAGAGCCTTCACGCGCCCCTGAGTTACCGCCGTTAATGCCCACGTTGCCGGTCAGTATGGCGAGCATGGCTATTGCGCGAGTGGCGGTTTCGCCATTCGAGTGACGCTGTGGCCCCCAGCCTTGGGTGATAAATGCCGGTTTGGCCTGCCCAATTTCGCGGCCTAGCTTGATGATTTTATCAGCCGAAATGCCGGTAATTTTGGCCGCCCAGCTTGGGGTTTTGGCGATACCGTCGGCGCCCTGCCCGAGAATATAGGCCTTATAGTGGCCATTCTTCGGCGCACCCTCGGGTAGCGTTGTCTCGTCGTAGCCGACGCAGTATTTGTCGAGGAAGGGCTGATCTACCAGATTTTCGCTGATCATCACGTGGGCCAGCGCGGCGGCGAGCGCGGCGTCGGTGCCTGGGCGGATCGGCAGCCACTCATCTTCGCGGCCTGCACCAGTATCGGTGTAACGCGGATCGATGATAATCATCCGCGCCTTGGATTTTTGCCTCGCTTGTTCAATGTAGTAAGTCACCCCGCCGCCGCTCATGCGCGTTTCGCCAGGGTTGTTGCCGAACAGCACTACCAGTTTGCTGTTTTCAATATCCGACGGGCTGTTGCCATCCGCCCAACCGCCGTAGGTGTAGTTCAGCCCTTCGGCAATCTGCGCCGAGCTGTAGTCGCCGTAATGGTTGAGGTAGCCGCCGCAGCAGTTCATCAGACGGGCAATCAGCGTCGCGCCCGGTGGCCATGAACGGGTCATGGTGCCGCCCAGCGTGCCGGTGCCGTAGTTGAGATAAATCGCTTCGTTGCCGTACTGGCTGATGATCTTCTTCATGCTGCCGGCGAGGGTGTCGAAAGCCTCCTCCCAGCTGATGCGCACGAATTTGCCTTCGCCGCGCGCGCCGACTCGTTTCATCGGATATTTCAGGCGGTCCGGGTTATACACGCGGCGGCGCATGGAGCGACCGCGCAGGCAGGCTCGGACCTGGTGCAGCCCTTCGTAATCGTCATCGCCGGTGTTATCGGTTTCCACATAGCGAATTTCGCCATCGACCACGTGCATCCGCAACGGACAGCGGCTACCGCAGTTCACGGTACAGGCGCTCCAGACTACTTTTTCATTCTGAGCGGCAGCCGTGGCTGGCGATTGGTCGGCGCGTGCCTGTCGGAATGGCAACGAGATGCCACCGGCAGCGGCGGCCAGGCCAACCAGTGCGGAACTCTTCATCAGGGTGCGGCGGCTTAAACCCTCACCCGTTGATGATTTTCCTTGTTTGTTTATCGACATTACTTGCTCCTAAATATCCTCTAGTGGAAATTGCCCAGAGGCAAAACTTGGGTATGGCAAAATGGGCAATGGATCTCTTGGTCCATTGCCTCGGCTTACACTTTTTCTATTTGAATCAGATTGGTATGTTGCGGATTGCCCTTGGCTAATGGCGAGGCGCGATGCGTGGTCAGGGTGTTCATACAGGCGCCGTGATCGACGCGATCTCCTGCCATGTTGGCCTGATGCCAGGCTCCCTGCCCCATCGCCACCACGCCCGGCATGATCCTCGGCGTCACCTTGGCGGCCACGCGCACTTCTCCGCGCCCGTTAAACACGCGCACCGCATCGCCGTTTTTAATGCCGCGACCCTGCGCATCCAGTGGGTTGATCCACACTTCCTGACGGCAGGCAGCTTGCAAAATATCGATATTGCCGTAGGTCGAGTGGGTACGCGCCTTGTAGTGGAAGCCGAACATTTGCAGTGGATATTGGCTGCGCAGCGGGTCGTCCCAGCCTTCAAAGGTCGAGGCATAAACCGGCAGCGGGCTGATGGTTTCGTCCTTCTCCAACTCCCAGCGCGAGGCGATATCCGCCAACGCCGAGGAGTAGATTTCAATCTTGCCGGAAGGGGTTTTCAGCGGGTTAGCCTGTGGGTCTTCGCGGAATTTTTTATACGCGACAAAGTGGCCATTCGGGTCTTTGCGCTTATAGATACCCATCTGGCGCAGCTCTTCATAGGCCGGTAATGTCGGATCTTTGGCGAGCATTTTGGCGTACAGATACTGAAGCCATTCGCGCTGGGTACGGTTTTCCGTAAACTTGCTGTGTACCTCTGGACCAAGGCGACGGGCCACTTCACTCATCACCTCATAAATGCCTTTGCGCTCAAACTTGGGTTTGGTGGCGAGCTGAATGAAGATCAGATACCCCATGTTGCCAGCGTAATCATTCGGGATGATGTCCTCCTGCTCGGTGGTCATCAGATCTGGAAGCAGGATGTCGGCATATTTCGCCGAGGAGGTCATGAAGTTTTCCAGCACGACAATCATTTCGCACTGGCTGTCGTCTTGCAGAATGTCGTGGGTTTTATTGATGTCCGAATGCTGATTGGTGATAGTGTTACCGGCATAGTTCCAGATGAACTTGATCGGCACGTCCAGCTTGGCTTTGCCGCGAACGCCATCTTTTTCGGCCGTCATTTCCGGACCGCGGAAGATAGCGTCGGTCCAGCTAAAGCAGGAGATCTGCGTCTTCACCGGATTGGTTAATACCGGCATGCGCTCAATGGTGATGGTGTAAGTGGACTCACGCGCTCCGCTGTTGCCGCCGTTGATGCCCACATTGCCGGTCAGGATTGGCAACATAGCGATAGCCCGCGAAGTCAGCTCGCCGTTGGCTTGGCGCTGCGGCCCCCAGCCCTGAGAAATATAGGCCGGTTTCGCCTGACCCATCTCACGCGCCAGCTTGATAATTCGCTCGGCCGGAATACCGGTGATATGCGAAGCCCACTCCGGGGTTTTCGCCGTGGCGTCTGTCCCTGTCCCTAAAATATAGGCTTTGTAATGACTATTTTCTGGTGCCACTGCTGGCAACGTTTTCTCGTCATAACCGATGCAATAGCTGTCGAGGAAGGCTTGATCGACCAGATTTTCTGTGATTAACACGTGCGCCAGGCCGGCGACCAAGGCGGCGTCGGTGCCCGGACGGATAGGGATCCACTCATCTTCGCGCCCGGCGGCGGTGTCGGTATAGCGCGGATCGATGACAATCATGCGCGCATTAGATCGCTCGCGGGCCTGTTCGAGGTAGTAAGTGATCCCGCCGCCGCTCATGCGCGTTTCCGCCGGATTATTGCCGAAAAGTACTACCAGCTTGCTGTTTTCAATATCTGAGGTGCTGTTGCCGTCGTTGCTGCCGTAGGTGTAAGGCATGGCGCAGCTGATCTGCGCGGTACTGTAGGTGCCGTAATGGCTGAGGAAGCCACCGTAGCAGTTCATCAGACGGGCCACTAAAGAGGCATAAGGCGAGGAGCGCGTAATATTGCCGCCGACGATGCCGGACGTATAGTTGATGTAAACCGCTTCATTGCCGTACTTGGCGACGATTCGCTTTAAATTATTGGCAATTTCGTCGAAGGCTTCGTCCCAGCTAATGCGTTTGAACTTCCCTTCACCACGCTTCCCTACCCGTTTCATCGGGTAGTTGAGTCGCTCGGGGTGGTTCATGCGGCGGCGAATAGAGCGCCCGCGCAGGCAGGCGCGCACCTGATGGTCGCCATATTGGTCATTGCCGGTGTTGTCGGTTTCAACCCAATAAACTTCTTCGTCGCGCACGTGCAGCCGCAGAGCGCAGCGGCTGCCGCAGTTGACCGAGCACGCGCCCCAAACCACTTTCTCTGCTGCCTGATGGGCAGCGGGTTGGATGGCATCGGCGACGGCTTTGCGGCTGAATGGTAAACTGACACTCCCCGAAGCCAGCGCTAGCCCGGCAAGAGTTGATGATTTCATCAGGGTACGGCGGCTGATACCGCCTTTTTCGACAGGTTGTGTTGGCTTTTTATCCCGCATGCTCTGCTCCATGTGATTTTCCTGATAGCGAGTCCATGTCGACACGGGCATTGAAGATCAGTTATCAGGTAAGGGAGAGCGGGCTAAGACGTTATGATCAGATGATTTATACCCACTCTTACGCAGGGGATATTACTCATTAGTGGTTAGCAAACTTTGTTTGCTATCAAGAAAGGAGGGCTTTACTTAAGCAGAGCAGTGAATTGTTTCGAGTGGCGCACACTTTAAAACGTAAAAAAGGCGCCCGAAGGCGCCCTTTCGCTATATTATAAAATATATAGCGCTATTAGCCGATCACTTCCAGTCCACGCATATACGGACGCAGAACTTCTGGCACTTCAATGCGGCCATCTTCCAACTGATAGTTTTCCAGCACGGCAACCAGAGTACGGCCAACCGCTAAGCCAGAACCGTTCAGGGTATGAACCAGACGCGGCTTTTTCTCAGTTTTGCTGCGGCAGCGAGCCTGCATGCGACGAGCCTGGAAATCCCCACAGTTTGAGCAAGAAGAGATTTCACGGTAAGTGTCCTGCGCTGGCAACCAGACTTCTAAGTCGTAAGTTTTTACAGCGCCGAAGCCCATATCGCCAGTACACAGCAGCACTTTGCGGTATGGCAGGTTGAGCAGCTGCAACACTTTTTCAGCGTGGCTAGTCAGCTCTTCCAGAGCTTGCATGGAGTCTTCCGGGCGAACAATCTGCACCATCTCAACTTTGTCGAACTGGTGCATACGGATCAGACCACGGGTGTCACGACCGTAAGAGCCAGCCTCGGAACGGAAGCACGGAGTATGCGCAGTCAGTTTGATTGGCAGTGACTCTTCTTCAACAATCTCGTCGCGCAGCAGGTTGGTCAGCGGGACTTCAGCCGTTGGGATCAGCGCGTAGTTGCTGCTCCCCGCTTCTTCTCCCAAAGGCTTGGTGTGGAACAGGTCTTCACCAAACTTCGGTAATTGACCGGTGCCGAACAGCGTGTCTTGGTTTACCAAGTAAGGTACGTAAGTTTCGCTGTAGCCATGCTGCTCAGTATGCAGGTCCAGCATAAACTGGGCCAGTGCACGGTGCATGCGAGCGATCTGCCCTTTCATCACCACGAAGCGCGAACCCGTCAGCTTAACGGCGGAAGCGAAATCAAGCCCACCGGCCAGTTCGCCCAGTGAAACGTGATCGCGAACTTCAAAGCCATACTGGCGCGGAGTGCCCCAGCGACTGATTTCCTGATTATCGTTTTCATCTTTGCCGGCTGGAACAGAGTCATCTGGCAGGTTCGGGATCGCAGAAGCGATGTCGCGAATAGCCGTCTGCAAAGCATCAAGTTCTGCTTTCGCCGCATCCAATCTCTCACCCAGCTCATTAACTTCCTGACGCAGGGGCTCGATGTCTTCGCCACGGGCTTTCGCTGCACCGATCGATTTCGATCGTGCATTACGTTCTGCCTGCAGAGTTTCCGTTTCTACTTGCAAGACTTTGCGACGTTCTTCTTGAGAACGCAGCGTTTCCACATCGAGTTTAAAACCTCTGCGAGCCAGTTTTTCTGCAACTGCGTCTAGCTCATTACGCAGCAGATTGGGATCGAGCATGCTAATCCTGTACGTGTTGTTTTGAATGTGAATTAGATGAAGCACGCCGCCTGAATAGGCAGCATGTCAAAGAGTTATCAGAAGTAACCTTACCGCAACAGCAATATTAGCGGTAGCGTTTTGTCGGGCTATTTTGATCTTGTTCAGTCAACCATGCCAGCTTTTCACCAATCTTACCCTCCAGACCGCGAGAAGAAGGATAATAGTACTGGGTGTTAGCCATTTGTGACGGGAAATAGTTCTCACCGGCAGCGTAGGCATTGGGTTCATCATGGGCATAACGGTACTCTGCGCCCAGTCCCATCTCTTTCATCAGCTTGGTCGGCGCATTGCGTAAATGCTCTGGGACGTCGTAGTCAGACTGTTCGCGGGCATCGCGCATCGCGGCTTTAAACGCAGTGTAAACAGCATTACTTTTTGGCGCACAGGCAAGATAGACGATGGCCTGCGCAATCGCCCGCTCGCCCTCGGCCGGGCCGACGCGGGTGAAACAGTCCCAGGCGGCAATTGCTACCTGCATGCCGCGCGGGTCGGCATTGCCAACATCTTCTGAGGCAATAGCCAACAGGCGGCGCGCCACATAGAGCGGGTCACCACCGGCGGTGATAATACGCGCATACCAGTACAGCGCAGCGTCGGGGGATGAGCCGCGCACTGATTTATGCAGCGCGGAGATCAAATCGTAATATCGATCACCTTTATTGTCGAAACGCGCGCTGCGCTCACCAGAGATCTCCTTCAACAATTCAGGCGTCAGGGTTCTCACGCCTTTTTTGTCAATTTCGGCCATGTCGGCCATCATCTCGATACTATTTAGCGCACGCCGCGCATCGCCGTTGACCAGCTCGGCCAGCATGCGGCGAGTTTCAGCGGGAACCACAATTTTCTGATCGGCGTAGCCGCGCTCTTTGTTGGTCAGCGCCTGCTCGATGACTTTTTCAATATCTTCGGCAGTCAGCGATTTGAGCAAATAGACGCGGGCACGGGATAACAGTGCCGAATTCAACTCAAAAGAGGGGTTTTCGGTGGTCGCGCCAATAAAGGTGATGGTGCCATCTTCAATGTGCGGCAAGAAAGCATCTTGCTGGCTTTTGTTGAAACGGTGCACCTCGTCCACAAAGAGGATGGTGCGACGGCCCGCGTCGCGATTCTGCCGCGCACGTTCAATGGCTTCGCGGATCTCTTTGATGCCTGAAGTCACCGCCGAGATACGCTCGACGTCGGCGTTGGCGTAGCGCCCTATCAGCTCCGCCAGCGTCGTTTTCCCGGTGCCCGGCGGCCCCCACAAAATCATCGAATGCAGCTGCCCCGCTTCTATCGCGCGCGGTAGCGGCTTGCCAGCGGCTAAAAGGTGCTGCTGGCCGATGTATTCTGCAAGTGAAACTGGCCGCATTCTTGCGGCCAGTGGCTGGAACTCATTATGAGAAAAATCGAGTGACAGATTACTCAAAGGGACCTCACTGACGCTGGTCGTCCACCGTCACGCCTTTCGGCGGTGTAAATTTGAATTTGGCATCATCAACCGACGCGTTCTGCTCGCCTTTCAGGCTATACGCGCTTTTCTGACCATCTTGCTCCACCGCGGTAAAGCTTTTGATGGTGCCGGTTGGTGTCACGGTGATCGCAAACTGCTTCAGATTACCGGCTGCCGTTTTTGGCGTTAATTCGAAATCATCGCCTTTTTGTTTAACGTTGTACTTGGCCCAGTCACTGCTGTCGTTACGCGTGATCAGCATAAACGGCGTGTTACCGGTGGCGTTTTTCAGCCAGGTTGCCGTGACTTGCTCAACAAATGGGTTATAGAACCACAGGGTTTTACCATCGGAAACCAGAATGCTTTCATCCGGCGAGGTCATGTGCCAGTTAAACAAGTTAGGACGTTTAACCCACAGTTCACCTTCACCTTGCTGCACGGCGGCGCCGTCATCACTGGTAACGGTTTGCGTGAAACTGGCATGGAAAGTATTCAGCTTGCCCAAGCGACTTTTCAGGTCACTGCTGGCATCGGCTAAAACCGAGGCGGAAGTAAATGCTGTCAATAAACAACCAACAACTAACAATTTTTTCATTCTTATCTCTACCTCAGAAACCATTTTTGATTCAGACGTTGCCTTGTGTTAATACACAGGCCCATGTTGCGAACTCTAGCCGAGGCGTTGGCACAAAGGTAGCTCATTCGTCTGAAAAACTAGGGGTTTACGCTTCTTTGCACAAAGGCCACCATGGCGACCTTTGTGCATTCGACGATATTATTCGTGAGAAGGTGGGGCTAAGACTTCACGGTTACCGTTGTGGCCCGGCGTACTCACAATGCCCTGCGCTTCCATTTGCTCAACGATACGCGCCGCGCGGTTATAGCCGATGCGGAACTGGCGCTGAACGCCGGAAATCGAAGCACGACGCTTGTCGACCACAAAGGCTACGGCCTGATCAAACAGCGCATCCAGCTCTTCATCGCTGTCCAAACCACCGCCGCCCCCTTCGCCATCTTCACCACCCGCAAGGATGCTGTCGATGTACTTAGGACGCCCGCGCGCTTTCCAGTCCTGAACCACGGCGTGGACTTCTTGGTCACGGACGAATGCGCCGTGAACACGAACCGGAATCGACGAGTTTGGAGCCATGTAAAGCATGTCACCCATGCCCAGCAGGGACTCGGCTCCGCCTTGATCCAAAATGGTACGGGAGTCAATTTTACTCGACACGGTAAAGGCGATACGGGTCGGAATGTTGGCCTTAATCAAGCCGGTAATAACGTCTACCGATGGGCGCTGAGTCGCCAGAACCAAGTGAATACCGGCCGCACGGGCTTTCTGGGCCAGACGCGCAATCAGTTCTTCAACTTTTTTACCTACCGTCATCATCAGGTCAGCAAACTCATCGACCAACACAACGATAAATGGCTCTTTTTCCAGATAAGGCGGCTCAGCGGCCATGCCATCACCCGGTTTCCAGAACGGATCGGGGATCGGACGGCCCATGGCTTCGGCTTGCTCAACCCGCTCGTTATAACCCGCCAGATTACGCACACCCAATGCCGACATCAGCTTATAACGGCGTTCCATTTCGCCGACACACCAACGCAGCGCATTGGCGGCGTCTTTCATGTCAGTTACCACCTCGGTTAACAGGTGTGGAATGCCCTCATAGACCGAAAGCTCGAGCATTTTCGGGTCAATCATGATGAAGCGAACTTCTTCCGGCGTTGCCTTGTAGAGCATGCTGAGGATCATGGCGTTGACGCCGACCGACTTACCGGAACCGGTCGTACCGGCCACCAGCAAGTGTGGCATTTTCGCTAAGTCAGCCACGACTGGTTCACCAGAGATATCCTTGCCCAGCACGATGGTCAGCGGCGACGGACTGTCTTTGAATTTGTCACAGTCCAGCACTTCGCGCAGGTAAACGGTCTGGCGCTTCTTGTTTGGCAGCTCCAACCCGACATAAGGTTTTCCAGGGATAACCTCAACCACGCGCACGGCAACCGCCGAGAGCGAACGCGCCAAGTCGCGCGAGAGATTCGAAATACGCGCGGCTTTCACGCCCGGCGCCAGATCCAATTCGAAACGGGTGATCACCGGCCCTGGCAGCTTATCGACAACATCGGCTTTGATGCGGTAATCGTTCAGACGCGCTTCAATCAGGTTGCCCATCTGTTCCAGTGCAAACTCATCCACCGGCTCAGATTCGGCTGGCGGGGAGGTCAACAAATCGAGCGACGGCAGCGGCGTGGTCGGTTTCACCAACGGCTGCTCGTGACGCATCAGGAATGGATGGATCAGGCTATCCATATTCGGCTGAGCAGGTTGAGATTGCTCCGGCGCCTCATATTGTTCGATTGGCTGGTGCTTCGGCGCTGTCTGTCGATAGCTTTGGCCGAAGGTCGGCACTTCTGGCTCATCTTCTTCTTTGTGCGGTGACAGCGTAAACAGAGGTTCGGTTGGCGTGTCATCCACCAAATCCGCCATCGGCGAGAAGGTGAAAGCATCATGCGTGCTGATGTTCATCGCGGCAGCCGCGAGTGCATCCGCCGCCGCAGAAGAGACTGGGTTCTGCTGTGGCGCGCTGTGCTGAGAGTAAGCAGGCTGAGTGTCCTGCTGCTCATCCTGCTGATAACGGTTCTGCTCACGGGCAGCGAAAGCCTGACGAAGCTCGGCTTCTTGCAAGGCCGCCTCTTCATCTTCTTCTGAAGCAACGTGTTCATCGCCATAGCGCTGACTCTGCTGCTCAGCAAACTGCTGGCGCAACGCCGCTTCTTGTAATGCGGCTTGATCATCGCCCTGCTCGCTATCCGCTTCATCTATAACGGGCTGTTGCTGGGCAGCAAGCTGCTCCTGCTGCTCGGCAATGCGTTGTGAAGGTAACTTGATGCCATAAGAAGCCAGCTCACGTCGCGTTGGAATACGCACCGGATTCGGCCTTGGCAGCTCGGGACCCACGCCTTTTTTGACCTGCGAATTGCCGTCACTGACCGCGCTGAAGGCAGGCATAAAGGTATTGCTGGCAGAGCTGGCTGACTGCCCGGCCTGTGCCAAACCTGTCGCCAATGCCGCAGTGGCCGCCAGACTGTTGACTTCGCTGCTGTCGCGCTGGGCGGTGCTGAAGTCAAAAGGTGAACGTTCCGGCTCGGAAGGCGCGCTGGCCTGCCAATTGCCTAAGCGTGGCTCATCGTCATCATAAGATGGCGATTTGGTTGGCTGCTGCGGAGCAGGCGTTTCTTGCGGAATTTCAAAGCTATAGAGCGGCGGTGCGGGAGCAATAGTTGGCTCCGGCGCAGCAGGCATCTCAACTTCAGGTGCTGGCGCCCTCACCTCACTCGCAGCATGCTGAGTCACCTCTGGCGCTGGAGCAGGTGTTTGAACTGGCGCAGTTTCTGGCTGAGTTTTAGCCTCGGCATTGTCATGCAGCGACGGCGCGGAGAACAGTACGTCATCTTCATCATCCACGGCGGCATTGGCCGGTGCGACTTTGGCACTGGCGGTCGCAGCCGCGGCGGCTTTAGCGGCTGCGGAAGGCACGTAATCAGAGTCGAGTAACGGATCGTCATGGCTATCATGAGCACCATTTTCATGGTGATCATCTTCGTAGTCATAATCATCGTCACGGCGCGAACGATTGGTCATGAATGTCGTCACGCCCAACACCGCGCCGCCGATTTTCTCGGCAATTGTCAGCCATGACCAGCCGGTAAAGAGTGTCAGCCCGGCCGCCCATATACAGAGCAGAACCATGGTTGCGCCGACATTATTAAACCAAGGGGTCATCGCCGTGGTCAGCAAACTGCCAATCACGCCGCCTGAGGCAAAGTAATAAAGGTCATCAATATTGAAGGCTGCCAGTCCACAAGACGTAAGAATCAACGCCAGCGTACCAATAAGTCGCAGCGACAAAGAGAAATAGTCGATGTAATCCTGATTATCACGCTGACGAAACGCCGCCCAACACAGGCAAAGCATGATAGGGGGAATAGCGTAAGCCAATACGCCAAAAATGAAGAACAAGGTGTCGGCCATCCACGCGCCTACACCACCACCCCAGTTATGAATAGGTCCATGCCATGCGGTCTGCGACCAGCTTGGATCTGAGGGGTTAAAACTCACCAGCGCCGCCATAAGGTAAACGGCGAAAACGGCTACCACTACCAGAACAGCTTCCAACACGCGGCGGCTACTGCTCAGTTTTTTCAGGGTAACGTCTTTATCTTCTGTATATTCCTGGCTCAAGAAAGGCTCTCCAGGTTCCTGTGGGCTGAAAAAGCAACAGCGCCGAGAACGGGCCTCGGCGCCGGGGCTGTATAGATACACAGGAGTGTAGCTAAATTTATAAGGTTTTGCACCTGAACCTTTACCGGGTCTTAATAACCAGACGGTTGGTTTGTTTTACTTCTTCCATCACCACGTAGGTGCGGGTGTCGTTAACGCCCGGCAGTCGAAGTAATGTCTCACCTAACAACTTACGATAGGCTGACATGTCAGGCACGCGGGTTTTCAACAGGTAGTCGAAATCCCCAGAAACCAAATGACACTCCTGAATATCTTCAAGTTTTTGTACTGCTGCATTGAATTGCTCAAACACGTCCGGTGCGCCACGGTTGAGTGTTATCTCAACAAACACCAGCAGCGATGCATCCAGATAGTGTGGATTGAGCAACGCGGTATATCCGTTAATGAAGCCTTGACGTTCTAAACGACGAACGCGCTCCAGACACGGTGTTGGAGATAATCCCACTCGTTTGGAAAGCTCGACGTTGGAGATCCGGCCATCCTTTTGCAGTTCGTTGAGGATGTTACGGTCAATACGGTCGAGATCTTTTCCCGGACGCTTTTTGTTGTCTACCATTATTATTGTCTCTCTGCTGTCCTTCCCTGCACCTGCCATACCCTAGCCAACTTCAATGTGTCAGGGTTTGTCCCAAGCGAAGACCCGATAGTTTTAGGTTTGAGTATGCCGTTTGATTGCGTGAGTCCCCTGTCGAAAGAAAACGCTTTCAATGACGTTATACCGAGAAGAAATATCGCTGTGAAATGAATAGCTTGCGCAACGCTCGCTGTTTTCACTAAATCCTGCACAAGAAAAAACCAGCGAAACAACACCTTGAACAAGTCAGGTAGCAGCTGATCGTAGAATTTCAAGTCACAGGCAGGCGATTAATTTCTTCGTCCCTAGATGTTTTCGCAAATGCACAGCGGATTGTCAAAGTAAAAGAAGCAAAATCAGAAGAACGTGCCAGATTGAAATCTCACGGCCTCGTTTTTACCTATCTTTCAACGACCAATAATAACAAAACAATTAACCTACTTTTTCGTGCTAAAGCCTACATAAAGTCGGGATTTGCCGCGAAAAGGCCAGCGTTTGATGGAAAAATAACAAGCTCACAACATATTCATTGCCGGTTATTTGTCCAATCTTCAATCGGTTACCTCAAATGAGAGCTAACCGGGGTGTAGTTGTACGTGGGTTTGAAATTAAAAACTATCAGACAAATCGTTAACAACATCTGAGTTTGCTTTTTTTACTGCGCGGTTTTCCCTACAATCGGTTCATTGCTAGTCGCCATCACGGAGATGAATTGCTCATGAGTACGGTTAAACACAGTAAACTATTGATTTTAGGTTCAGGTCCAGCAGGTTACACGGCAGCGGTTTATGCCGCGCGCGCCAACCTGAATCCGGTATTGATCACCGGTATGGAAAAAGGCGGTCAATTGACTACCACCACAGAAGTGGAAAACTGGCCGGGCGACCCAGAGGGGCTGACAGGTCCGGGGCTGATGGAGCGCATGCACGAACATGCTGCGAAATTTAATACCGAGATCATCTTCGACCACATTAACAAAGTTGATTTGCAGAACCGCCCGTTCCGCCTGTTCGGTGACAGCGAAGAGTACACCTGTGACGCGTTAATCATCGCCACCGGGGCGTCTGCACGTTATATCGGCCTGCCTTCTGAAGAGGCGTTCAAAGGCAAAGGCGTTTCTGCCTGTGCGACCTGTGACGGTTTCTTCTATCGCAACCAGAAAGTCGCGGTAGTCGGTGGTGGTAACACCGCGGTTGAAGAAGCGCTTTATCTGGCGAACATTGCCGAAGAAGTGCATTTGATTCACCGTCGCGACAGCTTCCGCGCTGAAAAAATTCTTATCGACCGTCTAAACGAGAAAGCCACCAAGGGCAACGTGGTGCTGCACACCAACAAGACCTTGGACGAAGTTCTGGGCGACCAGATGGGCGTAACCGGCGCTAACCTGCGCGATGCGCGCACCGACGAGCTGAGCAAGCTGGACGTCGCGGGCGTGTTCATCGCCATCGGCCACAGCCCTAACACTGCCATTTTCGACGGTCAGTTGGAGCTGGAAAATGGCTACATCAAGGTGCAATCCGGCATCCAGGGTAATGCCACTCAGACCAGCATTCCTGGCGTGTTTGCCGCTGGCGACGTGATGGACCATATCTATCGTCAGGCGATCACCTCTGCGGGCACCGGCTGTATGGCCGCGCTGGATGCAGAACGCTATCTGGACGGCTTGGCGAAACCTGCTGTATAATCGCTGAATGCCAGACAAGTATTAACTCCTCATGAGGCGGCCAATTGGCCGCCTCATTGTTTTGTTTTTTATGGAAATAACCGTTTTTATAGAAATAGATTTTTCAGCGTAAGTCCGAACATGTAACATGAGCGAGCTTTCGACTCAGCTCGGAATGCAACGGGTAATAGCACCGCCGTGGCGGCGCTTTTTTGGATCATGCGACCTGCGAGCGGGCTTCTTCAGCGTCATCCTGACTCTCCGTTCAATCGCATGTCACTCTATACGGAAATACCCCTGTGATTTCTGTATTGCTGCGCAGACTGATTGCCTGATGAATAAAACACGACAACAAGAACTCACCCGCTGGTTAAAGCAACAAAGCTCACGCGCCAAAGGCTGGATACGCCTGTCGATGATGCTGGGTTTACTCTCTGGTTTATTAATTCTTGCCCAAGCCTGGTTAATGGCGGGCCTGCTCCACAGCTTAATTATTCAAAACACGCCGCGCGACCAGCTGGTGCAAAGCTTCCTGCTCTTGGCGCTGACCTTCATTCTTCGCGCCGTAGTGACCTGGCTGCGTGAACAGGTGGGCTTTATTTGCGGCAAGATTATTCGTCGCGGAATGCGCAAGCTCGTGCTGGACAGGCTGGAGAAGCTTGGCCCGGCGTGGATCCAAGGCAAGCCAGCCGGAAGCTGGGCCACCATCATTATCGAGCAAATTGAAGAGATGCAGGAGTACTACTCCCGCTATCTGCCGCAGATTGCGCTGGCGGGGATTATTCCCCTGCTGATTCTGGTGAGTATTTTCCCAATCAACTGGGCCGCGGGTATGATTCTGCTGGTCACCGCGCCATTAATTCCTATTTTTATGGCCTTGGTCGGCATGGGCGCGGCCGATGCCAATCGCCGCAACTTTACCGCCCTCGCCCGCCTGAGCGGCAATTTCTTAGACAGCCTGCGCGGCTTGGATACGCTGCGCCTGTTCCACCGCGCTCAGGCCGAAACCGCGCAGATCCAACGCTCTACCGAAAGTTTCCGCGCCCGCACTATGGACGTGCTGCGACTGGCGTTCTTGTCTTCCGCCGTGCTCGAGTTCTTCGCCTCAATCTCCATTGCCGTGGTCGCGGTCTACTTTGGCTTCTCCTATCTTGGTGAACTGAATTTCGGCAGCTACGGCACGCCTGTCACGCTGTTTGCCGGTTTTCTGGTGCTGATACTGGCTCCCGAGTTTTTCCAGCCGCTGCGCGATTTAGGCACCTTCTATCATGCTAAAGCACAGGCGGTGGGCGCGGCAGAGAGCCTGCTGACCTTCCTGAGTGCTGAAGCGGAAAGTCAGGGAGAAGGCACCCAGCCTTGGCCGACGGCAGCCGAGAGCGCCATTTCACTGGAAGCCGTCGACCTGATTATCCGCTCGCCGGACGGCAAAACGCTGGCTGGCCCACTTAATTTCACCCTGCCCGCGGGTAAACGCGTGGCGCTGGTTGGCCTGAGCGGCGCTGGGAAAAGTTCGCTGCTCAACGCCCTGCTCGGCTTCCTGCCTTATCAAGGCTCGCTGAAAGCCAATGGCATAGAGTTGCAGGAAATAGCCCGCGCGGACTGGCGCCAGCAGCTCAGCTGGGTGGGACAAAACCCGCACCTTCCGGAGCAGAGCCTGCGGGCTAATATCTTGCTGGGCTGGCCGGATGCCAGCGAAGCGCAGCTGCAATCGGCCATCGAGCGCGCCTATGTCAGCGAGTTTCTCCCTCTACTGCCCGAAGGCTTGGACACCGAGCTTGGCGACAGCGCGGCGCGCCTTTCCGTCGGGCAGGCTCAGCGCGTGGCCGTGGCTCGGGCCCTGCTCTCGCCTTGCCACCTGCTGCTGTTAGATGAACCGACAGCCAGCCTTGACGCCCACAGCGAAAAACGGGTGATGCAGGCGCTGAGCGACGCCTCTCAAGCACAAACCACGCTGCTGGTGACCCATCAGCTGGAAGACACCCGACAGTACGATGAAGTATGGGTGATGGATAAAGGCCAGCTGATCGAGCAAGGCGGCTATCAACAATTGGCGAGCGGGAATGGCGCATTTTCCCGTTTGTTAGCTCAGCGCAGTCAGGAGCTATAAACATGAAAATTCTACTGCCTTATCTGGCGCTTTATCGCCGCCATTGGCTGCGTTTATCGCTCGGCATCGTGCTGGCGATCATCACCCTGCTGGCGAGTATTGGCCTGCTGACTCTTTCGGGCTGGTTCCTCGCGGCGTCGGCGCTGGCGGGCCTCGCGGGGCTTTATACTTTCAACTACATGCTGCCCGCTGCGGGCGTGCGCGGCGCGGCGATTTTCCGCACCGCCGGGCGCTACGCGGAGCGTCTGGTGAGCCACGACGCCACCTTCCGCGTGCTGGCGCACCTGCGCGTGTTTACCTTCACCAAAATTATGCCGCTCTCTCCGGGTGGCATGGCGCGCTTCCGTCAGGCAGATTTGCTTAACAGGCTGGTGGCCGACGTCGACACCCTCGACCACCTCTATCTGCGGGTTATCTCGCCGCTGGTCAGCGCGCTGGTGATTATTCTGGTCGTCACCTTCGGCCTGAGCTTCCTCGACCTGCATCTGGCCTTAACACTCGGCGGCATCATGCTGTTACTGATGCTGTTGCTTCCCTTGGTGTTTTACCGCGCGGGCCAGCCGATTGGCCGTGAATTAACCGAGCTGCGCGGCGCGTACCGCACTCAGCTCAACTCATGGTTGCAGGGCCAGTCGGAATTAGCCGTATTTGGCGCACAGGCGCGTTTTCGCCAGAGCATGAATGAGACGGAAAGCCGCTGGGTGAGCCGCCAACAGCAGCAAGCCAAGCTTTCAGGTTTGTCGCAGGCGATGATCATTGCCAGCGCCGGTTTAACCGTCACGCTGATGCTGTGGCTGGCTGCCGGTGGCATTGGTGATATCGCCCAGCCCGACGCGCTGATTGCCCTGTTTGTCTTCACCCCGCTGGCCGCCTTTGAGGCACTCGGCCCAGTCGCGGCGGCTTTCCAACATTTGGGGCAAGTGATTGCCTCCGCCCAGCGAGTAACGCAGATCATCGAGCAGCAACCCGCCGTCACCTTCCCGGCCCACGGCCCACAGGCTGAACATCAGGTCGCGTTGGAAATTGAAAATCTCAGCTTCACCTATCCCGATCAGCCACTGCCAGTGCTCAAAGGCATCAATCTGCGGGTTAATTCTGGTGAGCACGTGGCGCTGCTCGGCCAAACCGGCTGCGGTAAGTCGACGCTGTTACAGCTCATCACCCGCGCGTGGGACAGCAACCAGGGCATCCTGAACATTAACGGCGCGGCCATTGCGGATTACGATGAAGCCACGCTGCGCCAGATGATGACCGTGGTCAGCCAGCGGGTGCATATCTTCAACACCACGCTGCGGGAAAACCTGCGTATGGTAGCCCCGGCCAGCAGCGACGAGCAGCTGGTCAAGGCGCTGGAAGCCGTTGATCTTCAAGCTTTGCTGGCCGGTGATGGCTTAAACAGCTGGCTGGGAGAAGGCGGCAGGCAGCTCTCAGGCGGCGAACAGCGTCGCCTTGGCTTGGCGCGCGCCATCTTGCACGACGCCCCGCTGTGGCTGCTGGATGAGCCGACAGAGGGTCTCGACGCAGAAACCGAACGTCATATTCTGGCGCTGTTGCGCCAACATTGTGAAAAAAAGACGCTAATCTTAATTACCCATCGCCTCTACGGCTTGGAAAATATGGATAAGATCTGCGTGATGGAAGAGGGTCAAATAGTTGAGGAAGGGACTCACCAAGCGCTGATCGGCATGGCGGGTCGCTATGCACGTTTTCGTGCGCGCGGCTGACAAACTCTTTTGACCAATGAATAAGGACCCTATGCGGTTAGTCAAGCTTGAAGCGAATTCCGTCGTCTTCCCTAACCCGGAGACGGCGCTGCATGAACCTAACGGCCTGCTGGCGCTGGGCGGGGATTTAACCTCCCCTCGCCTGCTTTCGGCTTATCGCAGCGGTATCTTCCCCTGGTTCGAGCCGGGGGAAGTCATTCTCTGGTGGTCCCCTGACCCACGGGCCGTGCTCTACCCCGAAGAACGTCATATCAGCCGCAGCCTGCGCCGTTTTATGCGTCGGGAACCCTATCGCTTCACGCTTAACAAAGCGTTCGCTGAGGTGATTCACGCGTGCTCTCAGCAGCGCGATGAAGGCACCTGGATTGGCCCGCTGGTGAAGCGCGGTTATCAGGAGCTGCACGAAGCGGGCCATGCACATTCGATTGAAGTGTGGGATGGCGACGAGCTGGTAGGCGGCATGTACGGCGTAAACGTCGGCGGATTATTCTGTGGAGAATCAATGTTCAGCCGCCGAGACAACGCCTCAAAGTGCGCCGTAATGATTTTTTGCCAACATTTTACCCGCTATGGTGGAGAACTGATTGACTGTCAGGTGCTCAACCCTCACACTGCGTCGCTGGGTGCGAGAGAGATCCCACGCCGCCAATTTTTGCAGTCGCTTTCCCGGCTTTCACAGCAACAATTACCGCCGGAATGCTGGCTGCCCCAAGACTTATCCCCACGTTATGAAGACCTGCCGACAGTCCCGATGGATAGGGAATAGATGCGATCGTCAACCATACTTCTTTACATAATGTGGGTTTTTCGGCATTATCACGCCGGTTAAAAACTATGGTAGTTAGACCTAGAGGATTCGATGGCCAAAGAAGACAATATTGAAATGCAGGGCACCGTACTTGATACGCTGCCAAACACTATGTTCCGCGTTGAGTTGGAAAACGGGCACGTAGTCACCGCACACATCTCCGGTAAAATGCGTAAGAACTACATCCGCATCCTGACGGGTGACAAAGTCACTGTAGAATTGACTCCTTACGACCTGAGCAAAGGCCGCATTGTCTTCCGTAGCCGCTAACAGGCGGCTCACTCATCGCTGATTTCCAGCGATACCCGAGGATACCCTCTTCGCCCTTCCTGCTTTTGCAAGGGCGTTTTGTGGTATCCGCAATTCGGCAATTTCTGCTATTTCCCTCTGGTATCAGCTTCAGGTTATCTACCCCATCCCACTGATACTCGGCGGAAAACAGGCATAAAAAAAGGCGATATCTCCATCGCCTTTTTACTTTTCAGCTACTGCTGCTGATGCTTAGTGCACCGCGCCTTCCGCTTTTTTCTTCTGCGCACTCATGAAATGGTACGTCAGTTTATCGGCACTCTTATCGAGGCCCACGGAGACTGAACCACCATCAACCAGCGAACCAAACAGCAGTTCATTAGCCAACGGTTTCTTCAGGTTTTCCTGCACGGCACGGGTCATTGGACGTGCGCCCATGGCGCGGTCGTAGCCTTTGACTGTCAACCAGTCGCGCGCTTCGTCGCTGACTTCCAGAGACACGCCTTTCGCATCCAGCTGCGCCTGCAGTTCAACGATGAATTTGTCGACAACCTGCTGAATAACTTCAGTAGACAGGTGGTTGAACCAAATCACGTTGTCCAGACGGTTACGGAACTCTGGCGTGAACACTTTCTTGATCTCTTCCATCGCGTCCGGGCTGTTATCCTGATGCACCAGACCAATAGATCTGCGCTCAGTTTCACGCACGCCGGCGTTGGTGGTCATGACCAGAATGACATTACGGAAATCCGCTTTACGGCCGTTGTTGTCGGTCAGCGTACCGTTGTCCATTACCTGCAACAGCAGGTTGAAGACGTCCGGGTGCGCTTTCTCGATTTCATCCAGCAACACAACCGCGTGCGGGTGCTTCAGCACGGCGTCGGTCAGTAAACCGCCTTGGTCGAAGCCGACATAGCCCGGAGGTGCACCAATCAAACGACTGACGGTGTGACGCTCCATGTATTCGGACATATCGAAACGCAGCAGCTCAATATCTAACGCTTTCGCCAGCTGTACGGTCACTTCGGTTTTACCGACCCCGGTCGGACCTGCGAACAGGAAGGAACCGACAGGTTTGTGATCCTGGCCCAGACCGGCGCGGCTCATTTTGATCGCCTCGGTCAGTGCTTCAATCGCCGGATCTTGCCCGAATACCAACATTTTCAGGCGATCGCCCAGATTCTTCAGCACGTCACGGTCGGTGGCCGATACTGTTTTCTCTGGAATACGCGCGATGCGCGCCACCACGCTTTCGATGTCGCTGACGTTAACGGTTTTCTTACGCTTGCTGACCGGCATCAACCGGCTGCGCGCGCCCGCTTCGTCAATCACGTCAATCGCCTTGTCCGGCAGATGACGGTCATTAATGTATTTCACTGACAGCTCAACCGCGGCGCGCACGGCTTTCGCGGTATAACGCACGTCGTGGTGAGCTTCGTATTTAGTTTTCAGACCATTAATGATCTGCACGGTCTCTTCGACGGTTGGCTCAGTAATATCAATCTTCTGGAAGCGACGCGCCAAGGCACGGTCTTTTTCAAAGATGTTGCTGAACTCCTGATAGGTCGTTGAGCCGATAACCCGAATTTTGCCGCTAGAAAGCAGTGGCTTAATCAGGTTGGCTGCATCAACTTGGCCGCCAGACGCCGCGCCCGCCCCGATGATGGTATGGATTTCATCGATAAACAGGATGCTGTTTTTGTCTTGCTCAAGCTGCTTGAGCAGTGATTTAAAACGTTTTTCGAAGTCACCGCGGTATTTGGTGCCCGCCAGCAGTGAGCCGATGTCGAGTGAGTACAGCGTGCAGTCGGCCATCACTTCAGGCACGTCGCCCTGCTCGATTCTCCAAGCAAGGCCTTCGGCGATAGCGGTTTTACCGACGCCTGACTCGCCCACCAGCAGTGGGTTATTTTTGCGACGACGGCAGAGAACCTGAATCGCACGCTCAAGCTCTTTGTCACGGCCAATCAGCGGGTCAATACCACCCACGCGCGCCAACTGGTTAAGGTTTGTGGTGAAGTTCTCCATACGATCTTCCCCCGCCGACTGCTCTTCGTTAACTGGGTTCTCTGCGTTGTTATTTGGCGCCTGACCTGGCTCATCTTTACGGGTACCGTGAGAGATGAAGTTGACCACGTCGAGACGGCTAACGTCATGTTTGCGCAGCAGATATGCGGCCTGGGATTCCTGTTCGCTGAAGATCGCGACCAGAACGTTTGCGCCAGACACTTCACTACGACCGGAAGATTGCACGTGGAATACCGCACGTTGCAGAACGCGCTGGAAACTCAGCGTAGGCTGGGTGTCGCGCTCTTCTTCACTGGCAGGTAAGGTGGGCGTGGTTTGTTCGATGAACGCTTCCAGTTCCTGGCGTAACGCCACCAGGTCAACGGTACAAGCTTCAAGCGCTTCACGGGCTGCAGGGTTGCTTAGCAACGCCAACAGCAGGTGCTCCACGGTCATAAACTCATGCCGGTGCTCACGGGCTCTTGCGAAAGCCATGTTGAGACTGAGTTCAAGTTCTTGATTGAGCATAGGCACCTCCCAAATAGATTGCCTTAATCAGGCTTTTTCCAGCGTACACAGCAACGGATGCTCGTTCTCCTTGGCGTACTTATTCACATGTGCGACTTTGGTTTCGGCTACTTCAGCGGTATAGACTCCGCAAATAGCTTTGCCTTTATAGTGCACCTGGAGCATCAGTTGCGTTGCACGTTCAATATCATAAGAAAAGAACTTTTGCAGAACGTCAATCACAAATTCCATCGGAGTGTAATCGTCGTTGTTTAATATAACTTTATACATAGATGGCGGTTTTACCTCATCCTTTAGCTTATCCGCCGCCAAGTGTTCGAAATTTAGCCAGTCTTGATTGTTACCCATTGCCTGTCCATCACCTTCTGAAGGTCTGTTATGACGTCAGCATTGTCTGGCACCCTTGCGCCTTAGCTTTCGTCATGACGTTTAACATTCATTTTACCATCTCTTAAAGCATCATGCCCCCGCGCATCTTCCACTCTTTGCTATCGGTAAAATCGTTGAAATAATGACCACATTATTTCAGGATCGTTACCTGCTTCAAAGTTTGGCTATCTGCTCAGGCATGACAAATGCCCTTCCCTTGACGTCCAAATCAATTCCACTAGAGTGTAATTTCGTGTGCAAAATACCGGCGATAAGTGCCTGTATTCAGCGACGTACGGGCATTCGTGCTCACTTATTAGCTCAATCTCTTCAACTCACCAAATAGTCTTGAGAGGGAAGTAGAAGCATGGAGACGGGTACTGTTAAATGGTTCAATAATGCTAAGGGCTTTGGTTTCATCTGTCCGCAAAACGGCGGTGAAGACATCTTTGCTCATTATTCCACTATCCAGATGGAGGGTTATCGCACCCTCAAAGCCGGGCAGCTAGTCAGCTTCGATGTCCATGAAGGGCCAAAAGGAAATCATGCAAGCCTCATTATTCCGGTGGAAAGTGAAGCGGTCGCCTGACCGTACTCATTGCCTTTTTGCCGCACCATCATGTTGCGTACTCTTTGCCAAATGCCAGTCTCATCTTGACTGGCATTTTTATTTATGGGGGAGAAACGATTGGCCTTCAAGCCCCGAAAAATAAAAAAGCACATTATTGTCAGTTTTGACCCACCGTTTATCCCTCGCAGGCTAACGATTTACACTTTGTAACTTCAGCTAAACAGAACCCAAACAATTGTAAGTATTCCGCTGTGATCAAAATCACCGTTGATATTTGGTTTATTCACCAACTGCTCAAATAACGTCATTCAGCCTTGGAGGCTTGTGAAGAGCAGGTACATAACGATGAGTGCAATCAGCTACCCAATCGAAAATAGAAAAATACACTCTGGTATGCAGATGTTATCCGCATTGGTTTCCCGCCGCATGGTGCCTGGCCCTGCCTGGAACCGGACCAGCTATCGCTTGAAGTTTTTACTGCGCACGCTGTTGGCGCCGAAATCCACGCTGTCGCTGCTGGATTATCTGGCAAGCCACCCGATGCGCGACGAGATGCTGCGCGCAGCGCCGTCTCTGCCTTGCAAGCTGCACCGCGTTTATCAGTCGGTGAAGGTGAACCGCGAGACAGCCTTGAAAAATATTATTGCCCACTACGACCACTTCGCGGCGCAGGTGCCGCCCGCGCTGGGGCATGCGCATTTCTCCGACCAGCCGCTGCACATTGCCACGTTAGAAGGTAAAGAAGGCCAGCGCTACTTTATTCAGTTCAACGCCGCCGGGCGTTTAGATAAAGAAGGCGAAGCCACGCTGATGTTCACGCTGGAAAACGGCGAGCCGCTGGCTACCGTCACCTTCGCGTTGATTAACTACCGGGATCAGCCGACGCTGTTTATTGGAGCAATCCAAGGCCCGCGCGCCCACGTCGAGCACTCGCAGATTCAATCAGCGACCAAAGCCTGTCACGGCCTGTTCCCGAAGAAACTGGTGATGGAGGCCACCCTGCTGCTGGCCGAGCTGACTCAAATGACGCAAATTGTTGCCGTCGCCAATAAAACCCACATCTATGAAAATGCCCGCTATAAGAAACGCAGGGGCATGATCTTCGCTGATTACGACAGCTTCTGGGAAACGCTGCAGGGCGAGCTAGAGGAAGACGATTATTACCATTTGCCTCGTCAGATCCCACACCGTCCGCTGGAAGAGATCGCCAGCAAGCGCCGCTCTGAGTACCGCCGTCGTTACCAGCTGCTGGATTCACTGGAAGCGCAAATTCGCCAAACCTTCTCGCAGGGTTTTGCCGCACCTCGTAAAACCGACGATTAGTCAGCCCTGCCCCGCGCCAGCCACGCGACGCGGGAAAACATTTGCCGCAGCAATGGTGGAATAGACCCCACGCCGCGTTGAGACGCCGCCAGCGCGACGTCGATGGCCAAGTCGGGTTTCGACGTGCGGTGAATCGCTTTGTCGATGATACGCCGTGGCGACATGGGTAGCGTGTCTGGCAGTGCCGCGTTGCGCCGGTAGACATCTTCGAAGCCGCCGCGATAGAGGAAATGCTCGATATCCTGCGAAGGCAGCGCCGTCAGCCGGTAGCGCAGCGTGTCGTCGTATTTCTCAACGTTGCCGATCACCGTTGCGGCATATTTTTTCCCGGCTTCGTCGCCATCCACCAGCACGTGCCACTCAATTCCCATCTGGCGGGCGAAGCGCAGCAAGGGCTTAAGGCCGCACTGGGCGAACTCAATCACCTTGATACCTTCCGACTCAAAGTGGTAGCCACACTGCCGCGCCAACTGGTTGAGCAGCCACACCTCCGTTTCCCCTTCGACCAGCAGCCAGCAGCGGGCAAACAGCGACGACGGGCGGTTGAAACGAATATGAAACGCGATGCGGCGGCTGTCCTCCGAGCTTAGCCCTTCCGGCCCGATACTGTAAGCCGCGACTCGCCCCGACTCGCGCACCAATCGGCATATCTGCTCTACCGGCACTAGCGACAGCAGCTCGCCGGAGTTCGTAGTGGTAATGCGCTGCAAGGGAAGCTGGTCGAGCAGCCCCCACGCCACCGACAGCATAATCGGATGCAGACGGGTTTCCGGGTCTTCTATTAATAGCAGCGGGCGAGCATCGGGATGCAGCACCACCGAACCCTTAGCCTGCAATAATGTGGAAAACATCCCCAACAGCATAACGCGCATACTGCGGCTGTTCGGCTCGGCAATCATTCGGTTGATATTGTCGAGGGAGCGCCACGCGCGGCGGCTCTCGGCCCGGCCGTGGCGCTTTTGCTGCCACGGCGCGCTGCTGCTGGTGCCCTGCTCGGCAAAATAGTGTTCTAACAGCTGCTGCATCGCCGCCAGCCCGCTGCGCAATTCGCTGTTGGTTAGGTTCTGTGGGTTATGGATCAGCCCGCGCGTCAAGTCGTCGAGCTGCTTCGCCATTTCTTCATTATTTTTAGCAAGGCGCGGGGCCAGCGTTTCACTACGCAAACGGCGAATAAACCGCGCATCGCGCAGCCGCAGCACCGGATTTAAAGTGATTAACGCCTGCGCCAGTGGATCAATAGTTTGCAAGTTCAGCGGTTGGCCGTTGGCGGAAAGGAAACTGCGCAGCGTCAGCACGCTGCCGTCATCGTCCAGCTCCCCTTCTAGCCGATAATAGATGCGCGTGAGCTTGTCCGCGCACTTCACCCATAAAGGAGAAAGCGGGTTGAATCGCGGCGAGGTGTGGTGCCCGGCCTGATTCTCGCAGAAGGTGAAAACCACGTGCAGATATTTCGATTTGGACTGCTGTTCCCCGGCGGGGAAATAGAAATCTTCCTCTTTGAAGCAGTAGAGTTTGGGTTCAGGCGAAAGCAGCAGCGTCAGGGCATCCAGCAAGCTGGACTTACCCCAAGCATTTTCCCCCACCAGCACGGTATTGGTGGTGACGGAAGAGACGCCCTCCTCGCCCAGCGGGCCGCTGATGGAGGCGCCGCGCTGCGTGGGTTGGGTCAAGGTTAGCGATAACCGATTTAGACCACGAAATCCTGCAATATCGATATGTTCCAGATACATCGGGCGCTCCCTTCTGCTTCACCTGTGTTCAGCATGGCGTTAAAAATGCTGTTTGGTCAAGATATTGCCGCGCCATTTGCTGGTTAAAGCGACTTTACAGCGACACGGCTTTTGGTTAGCGTGTTGACCGCCCCTTCAGGACTCGCAACTACACGGAAAGCTTCATGTATTCAGGTTTACTGATCATTCTTTTGCCGCTGATCATCGGCTATCTCATTCCATTAAAAAAATCGGCTTTGCTTTATGCCATTAACCGCCTGCTGAGTTGGATGGTGTATGTGATCCTATTCATCATGGGCGTCAGCTTAGCCTTTCTCGATAATCTGAGTACGAATCTGCTGCTGATTTTCAAATACGCGGCGGTCTGTTTCTTGTGCATTTTCATTTTCAATCTTGTCGCACTTTGGCTGTTGGAAAAGCGTAAACCCTGGAAATCCAATCATCAGCAAGAGTCCCTGCCTTCTCGCCTGAATATGGCGATTGATTCACTCAAGCTGTGCGGCGTGGTG
The DNA here is from genome assembly GCF_052376015.1 of Ewingella sp. AOP8-B2-18. Taxonomy (NCBI): domain Bacteria; kingdom Pseudomonadati; phylum Pseudomonadota; class Gammaproteobacteria; order Enterobacterales; family Yersiniaceae; genus Ewingella; species Ewingella sp. AOP8-B2-18. The sequence goes on along the minus strand of NZ_JBQSVB010000001.1, from coordinate 516,782 downwards.
ATCGCCGGTTTCTTGCTCGGCCTGACCCAGTGGCACTGGCTGACTTACGCCTCAGAAGCCAGCGAAGTGGCGCTGATTTTCCTGCTGGCGCTGGTGGGGATGCAGCTACGCAATAGCAGCATGACGCTGCGCCAAATCATCCTTAACCGCCGTGGCATATTAGTGGCGTCGGTGGTGGCCGTCAGCTCACTGGTCGGCGGCGCGCTGGCCGCGCTGCTGCTCGGCTTGCCGCTGAATACCGGATTGGCGATGGCCTCCGGCTACGGCTGGTACTCCCTCTCCGGCATTGTGTTGACGGACGCTTTCGGCCCGGTGGTCGGCAGCGCGGCGTTCTTTAACGATTTAGCCCGCGAGCTGTGCGCCATTATGCTGATCCCAACCTTGGTGCGCTCCAGCCGCTCCTCGGCGCTGGGCCTGTGTGGCGCAACCTCCATGGACTTCACCCTGCCGGTGCTGCAACGCAGCGGTGGATTGGACATGGTGCCACCGGCGGTGGTGCACGGCTTCTTGCTGAGCCTGATCGCTCCAATCCTGATGGCCTTCTTCTCCGCCTGACCTGTTTTACCTCGCGCTGGCCTCTGCGCCAGCGCGACGGCCTTTCTTCAGAAATTGCGCTAAATCAACCCATCTGCACTTATTCCACAAAGCACTTCAATTCTTGCCTGTTGCGTCTTAGGCTTAACTTAAAACATGCATTATAAATGCAACTTATAAAAGGAGTGGATAATGTTTTGTGTGCAATGTGAACAAACGGTGAGAACCCCGACCACCAGCGGCTGCGCCTATGCGCAGGGGATGTGTGGCAAAACGGCTGAAACCTCTGACCTGCAAGACCTGCTGGTGGCGGTGCTACAGGGCCTATCCTCGTGGGCGCTCATCGCCCGGGGCTATGACATCATTGATGCCGAAATTGACGCCTTTGCGCCCCGCGCCTTCTTCTCAACCTTAACCAACGTTAACTTTGACTCGGCGCGCATCGTGGCTTATGCCCGCGAAGCCATTAGCTATCGCGAATCCCTTGCCAGCCGCTGCCGCCTGATGGATCCGGCCATCAGCAACCCGCACCCTTTGGCAAATCTGACTTTGACCAGCGACGCCATCGACCAGCTACAGATTCAGGCCCAGCAGTTTGCCTTAAACAGCGATAAAGCCGAAGTCGGTGACGATATCCACGGCCTGCGCCTGCTCTGCGTGTATGGCCTGAAAGGGGCCGCCGCCTATATGGAACACGCCCACGTGCTGGGCCAGTCAGACCCCCATATCTATGCCGATTATCACCGCCTCATGGCGTGGCTCGGCACCCAGCCCGCCGACATGGCCACCCTGCTGGAAAATGCCATGGGCATCGGCAAGATGAATTTCCGCGTGATGGAGATCCTCGATAAAGGCGAAACGGACGCCTACGGGCACCCGCAGCCGACGGCGGTGAACGTCAAGCCTCGCGCCGGGAAAGCCATTCTGATCTCCGGCCATGACCTGAAAGATTTGCAGATGCTGCTCGAACAGACCGCCAGCACTGGCATTAACATCTATACCCACGGTGAAATGCTTCCCGCCCACGGCTACCCGGAGTTGAAGAAGTATCCGCATCTGGCGGGCAACTACGGCAGCGGCTGGCAGAACCAGCAAATTGAATTTGCCAAATTCCCGGGGCCGGTGGTGATGACCTCCAACTGCATTATTGACCCGAATGTCGGCAACTACGGTGACCGGATCTGGACCCGCAGCATTGTCGGCTGGCCGGGCGTGAAGCATCTGGAAGGGGAAGATTTTACGCCGGTGATTGCCCAAGCCTTGGCCGAGCCGGGATTCAAATACAGTGAAATCGAGCAGGAGATCACCGTCGGCTTTGGCCGCGAAACCCTGCTCGGCGCGGCCGACACGGTAATTGACTTGGTGGCCAGCAAACAGCTGCGCCACATCTTCCTGATTGGCGGCTGTGACGGCAGTCGTGGCGAACGCAGCTACTTCACCGACTTAGCCCGCGCCGTGCCCGACGACTGCCTGATCATGACGCTGGCCTGCGGCAAATATCGCTTCAACAAGCTGGACTTCGGCACCCTAGGCCCGCTGCCGCGCCTGCTGGACGTCGGCCAGTGCAACGACGCCTATTCGGCCATCATGCTGGCGGTGCATCTGGCGGACAAGCTGGGCTGCGGCGTCAACGACCTGCCGCTGAGTCTGGTGCTGTCATGGTTTGAGCAGAAAGCGATTGTTATTTTGCTGACTCTGCTCTCGCTCGGGGTGAAGAATATTGCCACCGGCCCGACGGCTCCGGCCTTCCTGACAGAAAACCTGTTGAACGTGCTGAATGAAAAATTCGGCCTGCGCGCCATCACCTCGGTTGAGGACGACCTGCGCCAGATGTTGCCACAATAATTTCACCCGGCCGGTGCGCCCCACCGGCCCCTTGAGGAACTCGCCATGACTTTCCCTCTGTTTGCCGACCAACCCACGCTGCTGTGCCCCAATCGCCTGCAGGTGCATGACATTCAACAAGAAACCGCCGATGTCTGGACTTTATCTCTGTTCAGCCATGTGCCTTATGACTACCAGCCCGGCCAGTTTGCGCTGGTGAATATTGGCACTAGCGGCCAGGTGCAGCGGGCTTACACCCTCTCCTCCACGCCTGGCGTCAGTCCGTTTATCACCCTGACGGTTCGCCAAATTGCCGACGGCCAAGGCTCGAATTGGCTGACTCAAGAGGTGACAGTTGGCGACTATCTCTGGCTTTCAGATGCTCAGGGCAGCTTTGTCTGCGACGGCGACCAGCCCCTGCTACTACTGGCGGCGGGCTGCGGCGTGACGCCGATTATGTCGATTTGTCGCGCAGTTCTACAGCAAACGCCCGCCAGACCCGTGACGGTGTTTTACAGCGTGCGCAGCCCGCAGGATGTGATTTTCGCTACCCAATGGCAGCAGTTGGCCGCACGTCACCCGCAGTTAAGCTTAATTTTATTATCCGAGAACAATGCAACAGAGGGCTTTATCGCCGGGCGACTGAGCCAAGACCTGTTGGAGACTGGTGTGAAGGACATGGCGGCGCGACGGGTGATGATTTGCGGCTCGGCGCCTTATATGCGGCTAGCTGAACAATGGGTTAAAGCCCTGGGCGCGGCGGACAATAGCGTCATCACCGAGCAGTTCCACCAGCCGATTGCCGAGCCACAAAGCAATAAGCTGCTGACGATGACTCGCCTGACGCCGCTTGCCCACTACAAGGTGCCCGTCGGTTCTACCCTGCTGGCGGCGATGGAGCAGCACCAACTGCCGGTCAATGCCGCCTGCCGCGCCGGTGTCTGCGGCAGTTGTAAAACCCGCGTGATCGGCGGCGATTTCACGACCACCAGCCAAATGACCCTGACCGACGCCGAGATAGCCGAAGGCTACGTCTTGGCCTGTAGCTGCCAGCTGCATGGCGACGTGACCTTAGCCTAATCCCCTTTCCCAGACTCCCGGCCTGCCTGTAGACATCTAGATTTACAGTTAGGCCGGGTAGATTTACAAAACTACAACCCCACTCCCTGACCTTTTCTGTAAGGTTGAAGACCAATACGGAAATCTATCGAAATCTTAAAAGCATTCTCGAAACAAATCACATTTGCATCATGAACTATGATTAGCGGAGCTTTTAACTTATCGATGCGATCGATTAAACAGTCTATCTGGAGGGATCTATGAAACACACCGTGGCTTCGTTGCTGGCAAAAACACTTGAAGAGGCTGGCGTTAAACGGATTTGGGGCGTCACCGGCGATTCCCTTAATGGGCTTAGCGATAGTTTAAACCGCATGGGAACCATCGAATGGATGGGCACCCGACATGAAGAAGTGGCCGCCTTTGCCGCCGGCGCGGAAGCCCAGCTGACGGGCGAACTGGCGGTATGCGCCGGCTCCTGCGGGCCGGGCAACCTGCACTTAATCAACGGTCTTTTTGACTGCCACCGCAACCATGTGCCGGTGGTGGCGATTGCCGCCCACATCCCTTCGAGCGAAATCGGTACCGGCTATTTTCAGGAAACTCACCCTACCGAGCTGTTCCGCGAGTGCAGCCACTATTGTGAGATGATCACCCATCCCGACCAGTTGCCGCAGGTGCTGGGCATCGCCATGCGCAAAGCCATTCTCAATCGCGGCGTGTCGGTGATAGTGCTGCCGGGCGACGTGGCGCTAAAGCCTGCACCGGAAGACGCGACGGCCAAATGGTATCCGCCGCAGCTGCCGCTGGTGCTGCCAAATCTGTCCGAAATGGAAAAGCTGGTGGAAGTGCTCAAGGGTGCGAAAAACATCACCCTGATGTGCGGCAGTGGCTGTGCCGGTGCCCATGATGAAGTGGTGAAACTGGCAGAAACCCTCAAAGCGCCGGTGGTTCACGCCCTGCGTGGCAAAGAGCATATTGAGTGGGACAACCCTTATAGCGTCGGGATGACCGGCCTGATTGGCTTCTCATCCGGCTACCACGCCATGATGAATGCCGACACGCTGATCCTGCTCGGCACCCAGTTCCCTTACCGCGCCTTCTACCCAACAGACGCCACTATCATCCAGATTGATATCAATCCGGGCAGCATTGGGGCGCACTGTCAGGTGGACATGGCGCTGGTGGGTGATATTAAAACCACGCTGACCGCACTGCTGCCGAAGTTGCAGGAGAAAAGCGACCGTAAATTCCTCGACAAGGCGCTGAAACACTATCAAGAGGCGCGCAAAGACCTCGACGGCCTCGCCACGATGAATGACAAACAGGCGATCCACCCGCAGTATTTGGCGCAACAGATTAGCCGCTTTGCCGATGCCGACGCGGTGTTCACCTGTGACGTGGGTACCCCGACCGTCTGGGCCTGCCGCTACTTGCAGATGAACGGCCAGCGCCGCCTGATTGGCTCCTTCAACCACGGTTCGATGGCTAACGCCATGCCGCAGGCACTGGGCGCACAGGCCATTGACCGTAACCGTCAAGTGGTCGCCATGTGCGGCGACGGCGGCTTCACCATGCTGATGGGGGATTTCCTGACGCTGGCGCAGCAGAAGCTGCCGGTGAAAATCGTCATTTTCAACAACAGCGTGCTGGGCTTTGTGGCGATGGAGATGAAGGCCGGGGGCTATCTGACCGACGGCACCGAGCTGAAAAATCCGAACTTCGCCGCCATGGCTGAAGCCGCGGGCATCAAAGGCATTCGCGTGGAGAAAGCCTCCGACGTTGACGCCGCGCTGCAAGACGCCTTTGCCTATGAAGGCCCAGTGCTGGTTGACGTGGTGACCGCCACCGACGAGCTGGCGATGCCGCCGCAAATCAAACTTGAGCAGGCCAAGGGCTTCAGCCTGTATATGCTGCGCGCGGTGATCAACGGCCGTGGCGACGAAGTGGTAGAACTGGCGAAAACCAACTGGCTGCGATAACCCCGTCGGGGATATAGTGCTGTGAGTACTGCGCGGGTTGTTGCAAAACGGCCCGCGCAGCTTCCGCCCCTTCTCCACTTTTCAAAAGGACTCCGACGTTGATCGATTTACGCAGTGATACAGTGACTCGCCCGAGCGAAGCAATGCGTCAGGCTATGGCTCATGCAGAAGTGGGCGACGATGTGTACGGGGATGACCCGACGGTTAATGCATTGCAAGAATTGGCCGCCAGGCTTACCGGCAAAGAAGCCGCGCTGTTTATGCCGACCGGCACTCAGGCCAATTTGGTGGCTCTGCTGACCCATTGTCAGCGTGGCGACGAGTACATTGTCGGCCAAAAAGCCCACAACTATATGTATGAAGCCGGTGGTGCCGCCGTGCTCGGCAGTATCCAGCCCCAGCCGCTGGAGATGGACGCCGATGGCTCCATTCCTCTCGACAAAGTGGCTGCCGCCATCAAGCCGGACGACATTCACTTCGCGCGGACTCGTCTGTTGAGTCTGGAAAATACCCACAGCGGCAAGGTACTGCCACTGGATTACCTGCAAAAAGCCTTTGAATTTACCCGCGAAAAAGGGCTGGCGCTGCACATTGACGGCGCACGCATCATGAATGCCTGCGTCGCGCTCAACGTGCCGCTGATCGAGATAACCCAATATTGCGACACCCTGACCATCTGCCTGTCGAAAGGTCTGGGGACGCCGGTCGGCTCGGTGCTGTGCGGCAGCCGCGAGTACATTACCCGCGCCAATCGCTGGCGCAAGATGACCGGCGGCGGCTGGCGTCAGGCGGGCATTCTGGCAGCCGCGGGGATTTATGCGTTAGAAAACAACGTTGAACGCCTAAGAGAAGACCACGACAACGCGGTCTGGCTTGAGCAGCAACTGCGGGCGATTGGCGTGGAAATCGCCGCGCCGGGCGCGCAGACCAACATTCTGTACATCAAGCAATCTGCCGAGTTGGCCGCCAAACTTGGCCCGTGGATGCGCGAGCGCGGGGTGATCCTCAGCGCCGGTCCGCTGACTCGTCTGATCACACATATCGACATTAGTCGGGCTGATCTGCAAAAAGTCGTGTCTCTGTGGCAAGACTTCCTGCAACATCACGCCAAGTAAGCTTTGCGATGAATAAACAAAGCGGCTTAAGCGCCGCTTTTTTATCATCGATTTTTTCCTCAATGAGCGAAATGGATGATGCCAGTGTCAATACCAACCACAAGGGTCGTGGTGCTTGGGGCCAGCGGTTACATCGGCCAGCATCTGACCTCACATCTTAGCCAGCAGGGCTATCAGGTCACTGCGGCAGCAAGGCGCGTCGAGTGGCTACAGCAGCAGAAATGGCCCAATGTGCGCTGCTGCTTCGCGGATGTTTATAACAGCAAAAGTTTGAAAGAAGCGTTCGCAGGCGCCGACGTGCTGGTCTATCTGGTTCACTCCATGAGCGAGGATGACGACCTGCTGGAGAAAGAGCGACAGGCGGCGCAGAACACCCTGCTGGCGCTGAAAGAGTCCTCCATCAAACACATTGTCTATCTCGGCTCGATGCAGCCGCAAGCCAGCCACTCCGCCCATCTGCAAGCGCGAAAACTCACCGGCGACCTGCTCCGCCGTGGCGATATTCCGGTGACGGAACTGCGCGCGGGGATTGTGATTGGCGCGGGTTCGGCGGCCTTCGAAGTGATGCGCGACATGGTCTATAACCTGCCCATTCTCACGCCGCCGCGCTGGGTACGCTCGAAATCATCACCGCTGGCGCTGGAAAACTTGCTGAATTATCTCAGCGGGCTGATTGCCCTTCCCCCGCAGTCGCACCGCCATTTCGACGCGGGCGGCCCGGAATATATGAGCTACCAGACGCTGTTTGAACGCTTTATCGCCATCAGTGGTAAACGCCGCTGGCTGCTGCCGTTACCTCTGCCGACATCGCTGATTTCAGTCTACTTCCTGAGTCTTATTACCTCGGTGCCGACGCCGCTGGCGAAGGCGCTGATCCAGGGGCTGAAACATGATTTACCCGCCGATAGCGCGGCGCTGCGCCAGCTTATTCCGCAGAAGCTCATCACGGTAAACGAGTCGATTCGCGCCACGCTGGCGCAGGAAGAGCAGCAGGTGCTCGACTCCTCCGACTGGCATTATGATGCCGACGCCCGCGCCCGCTGGCGTCCGGGTTACGGCTACTACCCGAAGCAGGCCGGATTTAAGCTGGAAACCACGGCATCTAAAGCTGCGCTGTGGCAGGTCATTCAGCAATTAGGCGGCAAAGAGGGCTATTTCTACGCCAACAAACTGTGGCGGCTGCGCGCCAGAATCGATGATTTGCTCGGTGGGCGCGTGAAGTATGGCCGACCGGATCGCCCGCAGCTGCGGCTGGGTGACAAGATTGACGGCTGGAAAGTGATTGGGCTGCAACCCCAGCGCGAACTGTCGCTGCTGTTTGGCATGAAAGCGCCGGGGCTGGGGCGGCTCACCTTCACCATTACCGATCACGGCGACAGCCGCAGCATCGACGTCCGGGCATGGTGGCACCCGGCGGGCTTTAGCGGTTTGCTCTACTGGTTCAGCATGATGCCCGCTCATCAGTTTATTTTTCGTGGCATGGCGAAGCGCATTGCCAGCCTCGCCCGGCAAAAAGATCGCTGCGGCCTGTGACGCGGATTATTTCCCGCGCAGTCGCACCGGCTGGCGTCACGCTTTCCGCCTTTCCGATTGCAAGTAGCACAATTTCACGAAAGAATGGCACCCTTATTGCTCATGGGTATTGGATTGAACCTCAGCCCCGTAAAAAAGCGTTGGAATTGACCTATTTATGAAAGTACTCGTGACAGGCGCCAGCAGCGGTCTTGGCCGCAATGCCGTAGAATTTCTGCGTAACAAAGGCATTAGCGTCAGGGCGACGGGGCGTAACGCTGCAATGGGCTCGCTGTTGCAAAAAATGGGTGCGGAGTTCGTTCATGCGGACCTCACCAGCCTGGTCTCATCGCAGGCCAAAGTGCTGCTGGCGGATGTGGACACCCTGTGGCACTGCTCGGGGATGATTTCCCCGTGGGGCAGCGAGCAGGAGTTCGAACTGGCCAACGTGCGCGCCACGCGCCGCCTTGGCGAATGGGCCACGGCCTACGGTGTCGAAAACTTCGTCCACCTCTCTTCGCCCGCGATCTACTTCGACTTCCACCATCATCGCAATATAAAAGAAGATTTTCGCCCCAACCGTTTTGCTAACTCCTTTGCGCGCAGCAAGGCAGCGGCCGAACAGGTGATCACCACGCTGGCGCTGTCCAATCCACAGACTCACTTCACGATTTTACGCCCGCAGGGGGTGTTTGGGCCGCACGACAATGTGCTGCTGCCGCGCCTGCTGCAAATGTTGAAATACGGCGGGACGCTGATGCTGCCGCGCGGTGGTGAAGCGCTGGTCGACATGACTTATGTGGAAAACGCCGTGCACGCCATGTGGCTGGCGACGCAGACCCAAAAGACCGAATCCGGCCGCGCCTTCAACATCACCAACCAGCAGCCGCGACCGCTGCGAACCATGGTGGAGCATTTGATGGACGCGCTGGAGATGAATTACCGCATTCGCTCGGTGCCCTATCCGCTGCTGGACATGATGGCGCGCGGCATGGAGAAGATCAGCAAGAACTCGCACAAAGAGCCGGTGTTGACCCACTACAGCGTCGCCAAGCTCAATTTCGATCTCACCCTCGACACGCAGCGCGCGCAGGATGAATTGGGCTATCGCCCGGTGATCTCACTCGATCAGGGCATTATCCGCACCGCCAACTGGCTGCGCGACCACGGCCGTCTGCAAGGTTTGCAGGGCGTCGGTAATAAGCGCGACTAATCCCACCCTTCTTAATTCCCTGCCGGATACTGTTGTAACAGCGCGCTGATAATGGCGTCAGATTCAGCATCGGCCTCGCCGCGATAATCCGCCGGGCGAAAATGCATCTGGAAAGCGGCAATCACCCGCCGCTGCTGGGCTTGGTTCATGTCTGGCGTCACCGGATAGCCGTATTGCTGAAGCTTCGCTAGCAGGTCGGCTTTATCCACTGACTGATGCGGATCGCGCCCCGCCAGATTATCCCTGACTCGCTGGGCGTCGGGCCACGCGCCTATGCCGCGCTTCGCCAGTTCACGCCATGGGAACAGCGGCCCCGGATCGTCTTTGCGCAGCGGCGCGATATCGCTATGGCCGACCACGTTGCGCGGCTCAATCTGGTAGCGCTGGATAATTTGCTGGCTGAGATCGGCAAGCAGGTCAATTTGCGCGGGCGGGAATGGGTAAAAATGCTTGCCCAGCAGATGGCGGCTGTAGCCTTTATTTTCCAGCTCAATGCCAATAGAGGTGTCATTGAGATTGGTGCGCCCGCGCCAGCCGCTGGCCCCGGCGTGCCAGGCGCGCTGCGACTCTGGCACCAGCTGCCACGCCACGGGTTTGCCGTTTTCCACCGGCGGGTGCGCCGGAATTAAATAATGTGCGCTGACGTGCTCATCAGTAAGCGTATTTAATGCGTTGTGGAAATCTTCGGCGGTGTAATGGATCACCAGAAAACGCACGCGCTGGTCAGCGCCCTGCGCCTGGCGCTGGCTTTCTAGCCGATAGGGTAAATTCTGCTCGGAAGACGGCGAGGTTTGGCAGCCCGTCAGCAGCATTATGGCGGCAATCATCGCTCCGCCGTTGCGCCATAACGCCTTCATAAGCAGAATTCAAAGGAAGCAGTGAGGAAATTTTGCATAAGTATTCCTTATTAGTTTTCGTCCGTTTGCCAGCCAGTCATCGGCCAAAGCCTTGAGTATAGCTTATGAGCTAAGGTTGATTTCGCACCGCACCGTGCATCAATCCAAATCGGTTTTATACTGTATGCTAAAGAAAGTCATGGTGAAAACGTTCAATCTTTCAGTAAGGAATACGATGAAATATAAAACACTTGCCGCCGCGATCCCCCTGGTGCTGACCCTCAGCGCATGTACTACGGTTGAACCGGCTTTTAAGGATATTGGCAGCCGCACTGCGCCCTGCGTTGATGGAGGCCCGGACACCGTCGCGCAGAAATTCTATGATTTACGCATTAAAAATGGCGGTTCTGGCCTGCCGAATAGCAGCCAGCTGGCGCAATACCGCCCTTACCTGAGCACCGGCCTGTATAACGCGCTGCTCAAGGCACAGTCTGAACGTAAAGTAGATATCGCCGCCACGCCGAATGAAAAACAGGGTGCTAGCGACGGCGACGTGTTCTCCAGCCTGTTCGACGGCCCGACTTCGGCCTGGGTTGATGATGCCTCCACTATTCCGAATACCGACGCCCGCAACATCCCGCTGCGCGTGACCATGACCCACGCCAAAGACAACGGCGCGAATTCAACCTGGAAAGATGAAGTGTTGATGGTGCGCGAAGGCCAATGCTGGACTGTCGACGACGTGCGCTACATGGCCGACCTCGACTTCGCCTCCAGCGGTACCCTGCGTCAGGTTCTGGAAAATCAATAATCGCGATGAGTAGCTCCCCTAAATCATTCGAGTTGGATCAAGGCGGCAACTGAGCGAATCCCCGGGAGCTTACTCCAGTAAGTGACCGGGGTGAGTGAAGGCAGCCAACGCAGAAACGGCTTGAAGGATGAAGGGGAGACAATATGATGTGCTATGGTTTACTACTAAAGCACCTCACTCATAAATTTTAAGCCGCGATCGTTGCATAACTATGCTACAGAAGTTAACATCCGCGGCATCAATGGCTATTCACTATTTGCGCATGAGTATTCAACTAAATAACATCAACTGCTTCTACGGCGCACATCAGGCGTTGTTCGACATTCAGCTCGACTGCCCAGCCGGAGAAACCCTCGTGTTGCTCGGGCCAAGCGGTGCCGGGAAAAGTTCTCTTCTGCGCGTGTTAAACCTGCTAGAAATGCCGCGTTCAGGCACGTTGCAGATAGCCGGGAACACCTTCGATTTCACCAAAAAACCTGACGAAAAGGCGGTGCGTGAACTGCGCCAAAACGTCGGGATGGTTTTCCAACAATATAACTTATGGCCGCACCGCACGGTGCTCGACAACCTGCTTGAAGCGCCAATCCGCGTATTGGGTTTAAGCAAAGATGTCGCCATGAAGCGGGCAGAAAAGCTGCTGACCCGCCTGCGCCTGACTGACTACGCGTCGCGCTTCCCACTGCATCTTTCCGGTGGCCAACAGCAGCGCGTTGCCATTGCCCGCGCCCTGATGATGGAGCCGCAGGTGCTGCTGTTTGATGAGCCGACCGCCGCGCTGGATCCAGAAATCACCGCGCAAATCGTCAGCATTATTCGCGAACTGGCCGGTACCGGCATTACTCAGGTTATCGTGACCCACGAAGTGGAAGTTGCGCGTAAAACCGCCAGCCGCGTGGTTTACATGGAAAACGGTCGCGTCGTTGAACAAGGCGATGCCACCTGCTTTACCCAGCCGCAAACCAAAGAGTTTGCCAGCTATCTGTCTCATTGATGTTTACTACGGAGTTTGCGATGAAAAAATTATTAATTGCTGCTGTTTTGGCGAGCGTCACTCTGTCTGCCAGCGCAGCTGAAAACATTCGTTTCGCGATGGAAGCCTCTTATCCTCCGTTTGAATTTGTGGACTCCGGCAACAAGATTCAGGGCTTTGACGTTGACCTGGCGAATGCCGTCTGTAAAGAGATTCAGGCTAACTGTACCTTCACCAATCAGGCGTTCGATAGCCTGATCCCAAGCCTGAAGTTCCGCCGTTTTGACGCGGTAATCTCCGGCATGGACATCACGCCTGACCGCGAAAAGCAGGTTGCCTTCTCCACGCCTTACTATGAAAACTCCGCGCTGTTCATCGCTGAGAAAGGTAAGTTCGCTGACCTCGCCGCGCTGAAAGGCAAACGCGTTGGGATGCAAAACGGCAGTACCCACCAGAAATACCTGATGGAAAAACACCCTGAGATCACCGCCGTGCCTTACGACAGCTATCAGAACGCCGTGCTGGATCTGAAAAATGGCCGTCTTGACGCCGTATTCGGTGACACCGCCGTGGTGAACGAGTGGCTGAAACAGAATCCTAACCTCTCATCCGTCGGCGACAAAATCACCGATAAAGACTACTTCGGCGTGGGTCTGGGCATTGCTGTTCGCCAGAACAACACCGAGTTGCTGAAAAAACTGAATGACGGACTGGCAAAAGTGAAGGCTGACGGCACTTACCAGACTCTGTATTCAAAATGGTTCCAACAGTAAGTTTTGCCATCAATGACTGAACTTCTACCTCTCGCAAGCGCCGCCGGGATGACCGTCGGCCTTGCCGTTTGTGCGCTGGTCCTCGGCCTGTTTTTGGCGATGATTTTTGCGGTGTGGGAATCTGCACCGTGGAAACCCGTCAGCTGGCTGGGTACGGCGTGGGTGACGATTCTGCGCGGCCTGCCGGAAATTCTGGTGGTGCTGTTTATCTATTTCGGCTCTTCGCAGCTATTAGTGGTGCTGGCCGACGGCTTCAACATCAACTTGGGCCTGTTCCAAATCCCGGTGAAGCTGCCTATTGATAACTTTGAAGTCAGCCCCTTTGTTTGTGGCGTAATTGCCCTCTCCCTGCTCTATTCGGCCTATGCTTCGCAGACCCTGCGCGGCGCGCTGAAAGCCGTGCCGCAAGGCCAGTGGGAATCAGGACAAGTGCTGGGCATGAAGAAAACAGCAATTTTCTTCCGCTTAATCATGCCGCAAATGTGGCGTCACGCCCTGCCGGGCTTGAGCAACCAGTGGCTGGTGCTGTTGAAAGATACCGCGCTGGTGTCGCTGATTAGCGTCAACGACCTGATGCTGCAAACCAAGAGCATCGCGACCCGCACTCAAGAACCTTTCACTTGGTACATGATTGCCGCCGCGATTTATCTGTTAGTTACCCTGTTCAGCCAGTTTGTCATCAAACGCATCGAACTCCGTACCACCCGCTTTGAACGGAGTGCTTCCTGATGTGGGATTACTTACCCGAAGTTGTCAAAGGGCTGCACACCAGCCTGACGCTGACCATTGCGGCGCTGATCGTCGCGCTGCTGCTGGCGCTGATTTTTACCGTGGTGCTGACACTCAAAGTGCCGGTACTCAGCCAAATAGTGAAAGGTTACATCACGCTGTTCACCGGCACGCCGCTGCTGGTGCAGATCTTCCTTATCTATTACGGGCCGGGCCAGTTCCCCTCGATTCGCGAAATCCCTTGGTTGTGGGACTTGCTGTCACAGCCTTGGCTTTGTGCGATGTTTGCGCTGGCGCTGAACAGCGCGGCTTACACTACCCAGCTGTTTGCCGGTGCCATGCGCGCTATTCCGTCGGGTCAGTGGCAATCTTGCGAAGCACTGGGCATGTCGAAGAAACAGTCGCTGCGCATTCTGCTGCCGTTTGCTTTTAAACGCGCCCTGTCGTCCTATTCGAACGAAGTGGTGTTGGTGTTTAAAAGTACGTCGCTGGCGTACACCATTACCTTGATGGACGTGATGGGCCACAGCCAATTAATGTATGGCCGAACCTATGATGTGATGGTGTTTGGCGCGGCGGGTCTGGTTTATCTGTGTGTTAACGGCCTGCTGACGCTGATGATGCGCCTGATCGAGCGCCGCGCGCTGGCGTTTGAACGCCGCAACTAAGCCGCAGCTAAACTGCACGGCAAGCTCTGCCTTGATTAAAAAGCGACCTGCGGGTCGCTTTTTTTATGCCGAATGCAATGCAATTCCTCGTGGGCATAGCCGAAACTTGCGAGATATCTCGCATTACTGCAACAACATCACCTCATTTCATAAAAATAGTGACGAAAGTCACACAATATTCCCCAAAAGACTCATAGAATGATTTCCCGTAAATCCTGAAGGATCACACCCATGCATTCTCGTTTCCTCGACGCATTCGCCACACTGCCCGCCACTCTTCAGACCGCACTCGAACCGTTGCTCAGCCGTGACGACTTCCCGGCCATGTTGACAGCCGATCAGGTCGCGAATGTCAAAGCGCAGACGAGCTTGGATGATGATGCACTGGCGTTTACACTGCTGCCGCTGGCCGCCGCCTGCTCCCTAACGCCTATCTCCCATTTCCACGTGGGTGCCGTAGCGCGAGGTGTTTCTGGCAACCTGTACTTCGGTGCCAATATGGAGTTCAGTGGCGCTTCCATGCAGCAAACCGTGCACGCGGAGCAGTCTGCGGTGACGCACGCCTGGTTGCGCGGAGAGGCCAAACTGGCGTCGATCACCGTCAACTACACGCCGTGCGGCCACTGCCGTCAGTTTATGAATGAGCTGAACAGCGGCACTGAGTTGAATATCCATCTACCGGACCGCGATGTCGCCACACTGGGCGACTACCTGCCCTACTCCTTCGGCCCGAAAGACTTGGATATCACCACGCTGCTGATGGACAAGGTCAATCACGGTTATCAGATTGCCGAGCAAGACGCCCTGAGCCAACAGGCTTTAGATGCGTGTAACCAGAGCCATGCACCTTATAGCCAGTCACACAGCGGCGTCGCGCTGGAAACGGAAACTGGCAAGATTTTCGCCGGGCGCTACGCGGAGAACGCCGCATTTAATCCGAGCCTGCCGCCGCTGCAAGGGGCGCTGATTTTGCTGAATCTGTCCGGTGAAGACTGCCTGAAAATCCGCCGTGCGGTGATCGTCGAACGCCACCAGCCGCTGGTCAGCCAGCTCGATGCCACCCGCGCCACCCTCGCCGCGTTGGGCTGCCAGCAATTAACGGCAATTACGCTGTAAATTATTATTTGTTCCCCCGACGGCAGGGATTAAACCCACCCTCTGTCGTCGGAAATCACTTTTTTTAGTTACCTAATTCCCTTTCCCCGTCTGGCATTTGAAATAGTTATTTTCCGTTGTTACCCTTCTGTGCAGAAATAGGACACAAATCACATTTCCTCTGCCTTTCGTCATAGGCTGATAACAAATACTGTACATATTTACTTTATCTTTTAGGATCAGCTCCCTGAGATAGTAAATAATAAGAAAACAGCAACCCGCTCCGATAGCCGAAGAGTAAAATCAATGGAACTTGAATACGAGAGTAAACGCCCGCTGTATATTCCACATGCTGGCCCAATCCTGCTTGAATTCCCGCTGCTGAATAAAGGTAGTGCCTTCACAGAAGAAGAACGTAACAACTTTAACTTGCATGGACTGCTGCCGGAAGCCGTTGAAACCATAGAAGAACAAGCCGAACGTGCTTACCGCCAGTTTCAAGACTTCAAAAGCGATATCGATAAACACATTTATCTGCGCAACATTCAGGACACCAACGAAACCCTGTTTTACCGCCTGATTGATTCCCACCTCAGTGAAATGATGCCGGTGATTTACACCCCAACCGTTGGCGAAGCCTGCGAGCATTTCTCTGATATCTACCGTCGCGCCCGCGGCCTGTTTATCTCCTACCCAAACCGCGCTCACATCGACGATATGTTGCAGAACGCCACCAAACAGCACGTAAAAGTGGTAGTAGTGACTGACGGCGAACGCATTCTGGGCCTTGGCGATCAGGGCATCGGTGGCATGGGTATTCCAATCGGTAAACTCTCCCTGTACACCGCCTGTGGCGGTATCAGCCCGGCTTACACCCTGCCGGTGGTTCTCGACGTGGGCACCAACAACCCGCAGTTGCTGAACGACCCGCTGTACATGGGCTGGCGTCATCCGCGCATCACCGGTGACGAGTACTACGAATTCGTTAACATGTTCATCGAAGCCGTGAAAGTGCGCTGGCCGAACGTGCTGTTGCAGTTCGAAGACTTCGCGCAGAAAAACGCCATGCCGCTGCTGACGCGCTACCGCGACGAGCTTTGCTGCTTCAATGATGACATTCAGGGCACCGCGTCCGTAACGCTGGGCAGCCTGATTGCCGCCAGTAAAGCCGCGGGCTGCCGCCTGCGCGACCAGACCGTAACCTTCTTGGGTGCAGGTTCTGCCGGTTGTGGTATCGCCGAGCAGATCATCGCCGGCATGAAAGCCGAAGGTCTGAGCGACGAAGAAGCCCGTGCGCGCATCTTCATGGTTGACCGTTTCGGCCTGCTGACCGACAAACTGCCAAACCTGTTAGATTTCCAGAGCAAGTTGACGCAAAAAAGCGCCGACCTCTCCGGCTGGGGCTTGGATAACGACAGCATCTCCCTGCTGGACGTGGTTCGCCATGCAAAACCTACCGTGCTGATTGGCGTTTCCGGCCAGCCTGGTTTGTTCACCGAAGAGCTTATCCGCGAAATGCACAAGCACTGCGAGCGCCCAATCGTGATGCCACTGAGCAACCCGACCTCTCGCGTGGAAGCCCAGCCGGTGGATATCATCACCTGGACCGACGGCAACGCGCTGGTCGCGACCGGCAGCCCGTTCTCTCCAGTGACCTACAAAGAGACTGTCTACCCGATTGCCCAGTGCAACAACTCCTACATCTTCCCTGGCATCGGCCTGGGTGTCGTGGCATCGGGTGCAACCCGCGTGACTGACGAGATGCTGATGGCCGCCAGCCGCGCGCTGGCAGAGTGTTCGCCGCTGGCGACGGATGGCGTGGGCTCCCTGCTGCCAGACGTCAATGACATTCAGGGCGTGTCTAAGTGCATCGCCATGGAAGTGGGTAAAGCCGCGCAGTTGCAAGGTGTGGCGATGGTGACCTCTGAAGATGCGCTGTCAAAAGCCATTGAGCATAACTTCTGGTCACCGCAGTACCGCGATTACAAACGCACGTCGTTCTAATCTTCGCGGACTCACGCTAGAGATCATCGGGCCAGGCAGCTTCTGCACTGGCCCTTTTTTATGCTGTTTTACACCAAAATTGGAATACAGCTTCCACAGCACGAAGTAATTACCCCATTGTTGCTGAAATATTCCGCGAAGCCCCGAGATACGGAGCCGTGCTTATTGCATGGTTTCGATAGGTCAAGTAGCCTTGAATTCCTGATTTCCAGCAGCGACTCAGGGAAGCGAGAGAGCATAGCGTTAGCCGCTAAGGCCGCTGCAACCTGAAGGATGACGAGTTTATGATTAAGCGACTGATAGTAGGCTTCATCAGCATCATAGTATTGATGTTGGTTGTCGCTATTGGGCTTGACCGGTGGATCAGCTGGAAAACCAAAGATTATGTCTATGACGAAGTGCAAGAGTTGCCGCATCGTCAGGTCGGCGTGGTGCTCGGCACGGCCAAGTATTACCGCACCGGCGTCCCCAATCAGTACTATCTCTACCGCATTCAGGGTGCCATCAATGCCTATAACAGCGGCAAAGTAAAATACCTGCTGTTGAGCGGCGACAATGCCCAGCAAAGCTATAACGAGCCAATGACCATGCGCCGTGACCTGATGGCAGCGGGCATTCCGGCCAGCGATATCGTGCTCGACTACGCCGGTTTCCGCACGCTGGACTCTATCGTGCGCACCCGCAAGGTGTTCGACACTAATGATTTCCTGATCATCACCCAGCGTTTCCACTGCGAGCGCGCCCTGTATATTGCGCTGCACATGGGGATTCAGGCCCAGTGCTTCGCCGTGCCGTCGCCGAAAGACATCATGACCGTTCGCGTGCGTGAAATCTTCGCCCGCCTTGGTGCGCTGACTGACCTGTATATCCTTAAACGCGAGCCGCGCTTCCTTGGCCCGCTGATCCCGATCCCCGCCGTCCATCACATCCCGGATGACGCGCAGGGCTACCCGGCCGTAACGCCTGAGCAGCTGCTGGTACTGCAACAGAAATTGGCCGATGAGAAGAAAGCGGCGGAAGAGAAAGCCGCCCAGCTTAAAGCAGCCGCAGAGAAAGCCGCGGCGGACAAAGCGGCGGCCGATGAAGCCGCCAGACTCAAAGCCGAGCAAGAAGCTAACGACACCGAGGAACAGAGTGTGGATGGTGACGCACCTCCACCACCGCCTTCGCGGCCAATGGTGCCGGGCCGCAACCCGTTCTCGCAGTCGCGGGAATCTCATTGACTATAAAACAACAAGGGCGCCGAAGCGCCCTTGTTAGTACTACTTATTTGTTTACTGCTGATTTGTTTACTGCTGATTTTTTAGTTGTTGGTTCTTCCTGCTCCCCACTCTTATTTCTTCTTGGCGTACTTCAGTGAATCCAGCGCCACCGCGAAGATAATAATCGAACCTTTGATAATGTACTGCCAGTACGGGTTCACCCCGATGTAGGTCAGGCCGTAGTTGATCACGGTGAAGATAAGCACCCCCGTCACCACGCCCGCCACTGACCCTACACCACCGGCGAAGGATACCCCGCCCACCACGCAGGCCGCGATGGCATCCAGCTCATACATAAAGCCGAGGTTGTTGGTAGCACTGCCGATACGCCCGGCTTCCAGCAAGCCGCCGAAGGCGTAGAACACGCCGGACAGCGCGTAAATCATAATCAGGTTTAACGGCACGTTTACGCCGGAAACCTTGGCTGCTTCTGGGTTGCCGCCGATAGCAAAGATGTTTTTACCGAAGCGAGTTTTGTTCCACAGGATCCAAACGAAGCCAATGGCAATCAACGCGTAGAAGGTGATGTAGGAGATCTTCAGGCCGCCCAGCTGAATAAAGCCCTGCGCAAAGCTGGAGAATCCTGGGTCAAACCCTGCCACCGGCGAGGAGCCAACGTAGTCGTAATACAGTGAGTTAATACCGTAAACGATAATCATGGTGCCTAAGGTGGTGATAAATGGCGTCACGTTGAGGTAGGCGATGATAATACCGTTCACCAAGCCAATCAGCGCGCCAATCACGCACACGGTCAGAATAACCACTGGAATAGGGACGACTTCAAGATGCGGGAACACCTTGTTAACGTTATCCATCGCCTGCAACAGGGTGGCTGCAACCACCGCCGCCAAGCCGACCTGACGACCCGCTGACAAGTCTGTGCCCTGAGTCACAATCAGCCCCGCCACGCCGAGGGCGATAATTACGCGTACTGAAGACTGAGTTAAAATATTACTCAAGTTGACCAGGCTGAGGAAGGTCGGGTCCTGAATAATGATAATTGCCAGTAACACCAGCAACACAACGTAAATCCCGCCCTCTTTTAAATAAGTGAGCATACTTTTCTTATTTAATGCTTTCATAATAAGAACCCTTAAAAATTAGAGGTGCAAGGATGCAAGGCGTAAAATTTCATTCTGCGAAGTATTTTTTGTTTCAACAATACCCGCAACCTGCCCATTGCTCATAACTAATATTCTGTCTGTAATTCCCAACAGCTCTGGCATTTCAGAGGAGATAATAATGATCCCCTTCTCTTTTTTCGCCAGCTCGGTAATTAACTGGTAAATTTCAAACTTGGCCCCGACGTCAATACCGCGCGTAGGTTCATCAAGCATTAATATTTCCGGCTGTGTTAATAACCAGCGCCCAATAATGACTTTCTGCTGATTGCCCCCGGACAGCGAACCAATACTGGTGCGATGCCCCGGCGTTTTCACCCGCATGGAGTCGATAACCCACTGGGTATCGCTTTTCATCCGGTTGACGTCCAACAGGCCAATCTTGTTTTTGTAATTACGAATATTTGAAATCAGTGAGTTAAAACCGATATCGAGATAAGCATAAATACCGGTGGAACGGCGCTCTTCAGTCACCAAAGCAAAACCGTGATTAATGGCTTCGTTGGCGCTGTGATTATTAATTTTCTTACCATGCAGCTTGATGGTTCCGGCGACTTTTTCGCGAATACCAAACAGGGTTTCGACGATATCAGTACGCTTCGCCCCCACCAGACCGGCAATGCCCAGAATCTCACCTTTGTGCAAATCAAAGGAGATATCGCGGATTGAAGGCTGGCGCAGCGAGGTCAGGTTGCGGACTTCCAGAATGACCTCTCCCGGCACATTCTGACGGTCTGGGAAACGCTGACTCAGTGAACGCCCCACCATCATGGAGATGATTTTATCCATGTCGAGACCTTCCAGTGACTGGGTCATGATCCACTGGCCATCGCGCAAAATGGTTATTTCGTCACACAGCTGGAAAATCTCTTCCATCTTGTGAGAGATGTAAACAATGCCGCAACCGCGATCTTTCAGCTTGCGGATAATGGTGAAGAGATGATTCACCTCTTTCTCAGTCAGAGACGAGGTTGGCTCATCCATAATCACGATTTTCGCGTTATAGGAGAAAGCCTTAGCAATCTCAATCATCTGCATCTGGGACACAGAAAGCTTGGCGACTTTCTCACGCGGGTCGATATCAATATCTAGCTCATCGAAGATAGCCTGCGTGTCTTTGAGCATTTTGTCCTGGTCAACGAAGAAGCCTTTGGTTGGGTAACGCCCCAGCCACATGTTGTCCATGACCGTGCGCTGCAACACCAGGTTTAACTCTTGATGAACCATCGACACGCCCTGCTCAAGTGCCTCTTTAGAACTTTTAAAATTAACTTCCTGACCTTGGAAAAGAATGGTGCCGGAATCTTTGCTGTAGATGCCAAAAAGACATTTCAATAAGGTGGATTTACCCGCCCCATTCTCGCCCATCAGCGCGTGAATAGAGTGCGGTCGAACTTTCAAATTCACATTATCTAATGCCTTAACGCCGGGAAATGATTTATTAACATTGCTCATTTCCAGCAGAAACTCACGCGGCTGGGGAGCCACGGCGTCAGTCTGCGTGATGTCAGGCTTTGGAATATCGGCCATAATTATACCTGGCTAAATATTAAGAGAAACTGATTATATTAATACCTGACGTCATGAATACCGCCGGTCAGTAATAGACCGGCGGTATAAAGACATCACTTCCTGTTATGCAGGTATTAACGTGATATTACTTCACTGCTAATTAATGCCACTGCTTAGCTATATATTTAGCTATTTACTCGTCTGTCCGTAATCTTTGGATTATTTAGTAAAGTCAGCCAAGTTAGATTGGTCTACGGCTACGTAAGGAATACGTACCACTTTGTTTTCAACTTTCCATTTAGTGCCGTCGGCGGCTGGTTTGCCGTCAGCCAAGTTCTTCGCCAGATCGAATGTCGCCTGAGCCTGATTCTTAGCATCGTTCAGCACGGTACCGGCCATTGCGCCTGATTTCACCAAAGCCAGAGCTTCTGGCAAGGCGTCAACGCCGAATACAGGAATGCTGGTTTTGTTATGAGCTTTCAGCGCTTCTACAGCACCCATTGCCATTGCATCGTTGTTGGCGATAACCACTTCGATTTTGTTAGCGTTTGGGCCAGATAACCACGCGTCCATTTTGTCTTTAGCCTGAGCGGTATCCCACATGGCCGTGTCGAGCTGCAATTGCTGAGTTTTTAGACCTTCTTTGTCATTCAGCGTGCTCACTACATACTTAGTACGAGCTTCTGCATCCGGGTGGCCCGGCTCGCCTTTCAGCAGCACGTATTGGATCACGCCGTCTTTGTTCAGGTCCCAAGCTGGAGTCGCTTTCCAGTGTTTAGCAATCAACTCGCCCTGAATCACGCCAGACTCTTTAGAGTCAGTACCGACATAATAGGCTTTGTCGTAGCTGTCCAAATCTTTACGTGATGGCTCTTTGTTGTAGAACACCACCGGGATGCCAGCACCTTTGGCTTTAGCAATGATCACCGGAGCCGCGGCTGGGTCAACCAAGTTAATAGCCAGCGCTTTCACGCCTTTTGCTACCATGACGTCAACCTGATCGTTTTGCGTGGATTGACTGTTTTGTGAGTCATTCATCAGCAACTGTACGTTTGGCGCTTTCTTCGCATCTTCCTGAATGGCTTTGCGAACTTCGGACATGAAGTTGTCATCATATTTATAAACGGTGACACCGATACGGGTATCAGCAGCATGAGCAGCAGCGCCAAACATCATGCTTGCAGCCAGAGTAGCCAGGGTGAAGACCTTCTTATTCATTTATATCTCCGGTTTTGTGTAGGGTGGTACAGAGTGTGGCACCGGCAATCCTGCGGGAGCAGTGCGTCCGCGCCTCAACAATGAAACGGTGCCTGCCTTCCTTGACGTATGACTTCCTGACTCGCTGTGAAAACCTGTCCTGTAGCAAGGACACAAAATGAATCATGTCGAAAACGAATGAATCATAATGGCGTCAATGTTAATAATCTGTGAAAGTTCTCACAGATTGAAAACGGTTACACAGCGCTAATTAGTCAATAAGTGACCGGTGCCACATTTTGCCAAGGTGCCACCGAATGGCGCCGGACCAGCGTCGGCATAAAACAGTGCGACACGCCGGTTTCAAGCTGGTTGGCTGCCCCTTTTAAGGCCAGCTCAGTGGCCAATGTCGCCATGGAAACAATGGGATAGCGCACCGTGGTGAGTTTTGGGCTGGTGTAGCGCGCAATGGGAATATCGTCGAAGCCGACCAATGAGAAATCTTGCGGAACGCTGATGCCGTTCTCTTTCAGCACTGCCAGCGCGCCTGCGGCCATGGAGTCGTTATAAGCAAACACCGCGCTCAGCTGTAGGTTGCGCCCCAGCAGCTCCACCATGGCAGCTTCACCGCCCTGCAGGTCAGGTGAGCCCTGCGCACGCCAGCTTTCCGGCGGCGGTTGACGTGTCTGCGTCAAGACGGCTGACGTGCCCTGCATCATCGCCGTCAAATAACCCTGCTGGCGCTGCAAATCATCTTCAATCCCATGGTTGGAACCGATGTAACCGATGCGCTTATGCCCCTGCGATAGCAGTAATCGCGTGGCCATTTCAGCACCGGTGACATTGTTGAGCGACACGCAGCGGTGCTCATAGCCGGGGATCACCCGATTAATCAGCACCATGCCCGGCACCTGATTGAGAAAGTGGGACAGCTCGTCGTCACCCAGCGCTTTCGCGTGCACAACCAGAGCATTACAGCGTTGGCGGATCAGCACTTCTATCGCGTGGCGCTCTTTCTCCGCCTCGTGATAGCTGTTACCAATCAGCACATATTTTTGGTGGCGCTGCGCCACGGTATCGACGGCCTTAACCAGCGCGCCGAAGAAAGGATCGGAGACGTCCATCACCACCACGCCGATAGTGTCGCTGCTCTGAGTTGCCAGCGCCTGCGCATTGGCATTCGGCCTGTAACCCAACGCAGCCACGGCCTGTAACACCAACTCACGCGCCTCTTTACTGGCGATCGCGGGGTTGTTTAACACGCGGGAAACGGTCGCCACTGACACACCGGCCAGCTTCGCCACATCACGAATGGTGACCATGGGTCGCTCCAGATTGTGGCAATAATGGCTGCGCCTGCGTGGGCAGATTAATTAAGCTAACTGATTGAAAAGAATAAGGAGGAAATGAAAAAGTTCGTGCCCAGGTGGAGAACAAAGAGGTGAAAACAGACAGCAGTACAGTGATCATGGTGTTTCCTGTTTTTATCGGCTAACGCTGCACGAGCGATATCCTAAACATTTTGTGAAAACACCTGCGTGAATCTCGTCACAGGAAAGAAAACGTTTACATACAATTTTGCAACGTTTCTCTCATATTTATAATTTGTGTGAATATCAACTCAGGCTGTTCTCCTCAACACCGGAGGCGCGAACCGCCAGTTTGCGCCAGATCCACTCCATCGGCCCCTGCTTGAAATAACGCAGCCAGGTTAAGGTCACTAGCAGGTTAATGGCCCACACGGCAGGCACCAGCGCCACCAGCTGTAGGCGGTCGAAGTGCTGGTAGAAGCCAAATACGTTGAAGAAAGTGGTGCAGATCAGAGTTTGTAGCAGGTAGTTGGTGAGGGCCATGCGGCCAATTTGTGAAATCCAGTGCGCCAGGCGCAAGCGAGAAAGCCGCGGCCAGAAGCCGTAACAAAGTGACAAATAGCCCACCGCCTGTATCAGGCTGCCCACTTCACGCGGGGCCTGTAGCAAAAAGCCGCTCCAGCGATAGTCCCATTGCAACTGCCACTGCAAGGTGATGGCCGGGATTTGAATCAGCCATGAAAACGGTAACAGTAGCGCCGAAAGGTGGCGGTAGTGACGCTGGCTATAGGCTCCGCGCAGCCAGCCGCTGCGCATCAGCCCTGCCCCTAGCAGCATAGCGCCTGCCAGCTCCCAGCCGTACTGTACGGCAATGGCGATCAGGCTTGATGACAACAGGTCGAGGCGATTAGTGATAGCTTCCATCCCGCCTTTTAACTTCCAATATTGCTCATATTGCAGCTGCGCCGGTCCGGGCAACCAGAAGCTGCCAGGCTGTGGATTGCTGATAAACCCCAGCATCAGCAGCACCGCGACGCCAATCAAATAGAGCATAATGCCAGTATTAATCAGCGACTGGCTACTGCGCCCTTCTCTGACCAGACGCCAGCACACCAGACCAATCAATCCGTAGGAGAGCAGGATGTCGCCATCCCAAAAGAACGCCGCGTGTAACAGGCCGCAAAGCAGCAACAGTGACAACCGCGCCTGAATCCAATGTTTGCCGCGAGGCAGCAGCAAGTAAAGA
This sequence comes from Ewingella sp. AOP8-B2-18, assembly GCF_052376015.1. NCBI lineage: Bacteria > Pseudomonadati > Pseudomonadota > Gammaproteobacteria > Enterobacterales > Yersiniaceae > Ewingella > Ewingella sp. AOP8-B2-18. Next base: position 492,009 of record NZ_JBQSVB010000001.1, on the reverse strand, counting down.
CCGCCGCCAAACAGGATGGCGAACATCATGAGGAATTTGCCCTGCGCCAGCAGATCCAATACCGCCCAGGTCCATGCGTCGCTGCTCGACGGCTGGCCGTTAAAGGCCGGATTGAGATAAGCCGCCTTCGGCAGCCCAAACGCGCTGATATTGAGCAATAAAATGCCAAGGATGGCGATGCCACGGGCAAAATCGAGGGTGGCAATGCGCGGGTGGGTTCCTGAAGGTTTTGTCATGAAAGTTGGCTGCAAAGTGGATGACATCAGAAAATGAGTATGCCAGATAGACTAGCGGCACCTAAAAGGTGCCGCAACTTAAAGCTTTCAACTGTCTTTCGAATGAGTAAAAACGCGATTAGCTGGCGTGTCTCACGGTGCGCAGGAATTCTTGACGCGTGTTCTGGCTCGACTTAAACAGGCCGCCGAGTGACGTGGTGGTAGTGGCGCTGGTCGCATCACGGATACCGCGCGCTTTAACGCAGTAGTGCACGGCATCAATCGACACCGCCACGTTGTTGGTGCCAAGCAGGGTTTGCAGGGCTAACAACACCTGCTGGGTCAGACGCTCTTGAACCTGCGGACGCTGGGAGAAGAACTGCACGATGCGGTTGATTTTCGACAAACCGATCACTTTATCTTTCGGGATATAAGCCACGGTGGCTTTGCCGTCGATGGTCACAAAGTGGTGCTCACAGGTGCTGGTCAGGGTGATATCACGCACGGTCACCATTTCATCCACTTTCATCTTATTTTCGATGACGGTGATTTTGGGGAAGTTGGCGTAATCCAGGCCGGAGAAGATCTCATCGACATACATTTTGGCGATGCGGTGCGGCGTTTCCGCCAAACTGTCGTCTGCAAGGTCAAGATTGAGCAGCTGCATGATGCCGGTCATATGCTCTTTGATTCGCTGTTTACGCGTTTCATTATCGATTGGCAGAGGCTCACGCAGGGGGGTTTCCAGTCCACGGGCCAGCAATGCCTCGTGTACCAGAATGGCTTCTTTACTCAAAGTTGACATAGTTATTCTCCAGCAGGTCCCGCAAGTGTCGTCAAGTTGACGCAGATCACACCAAAATGAGGTGGCTTACTGTAGTGGAGTGCGGATTCATAATCCAGTGATTGTGATTCATGATGAGTGAAATAGCTGCAACTTATCAATATTGCACAAATGGGGGCAGGACGAGGCATTCCGTCCGGCACCCAGAGGGGAAGCCGGACGGACTGGGAACTCAGAAGCTGTATTTTACTCCCAGAGTCACAGTATAAAACTCGTTTTCCATACTGCCTGAATCTTTATATGTCGTGTAGGTCCCGTCAGAGCGATCGTGGGAATTCACGGAGCCGCGCTTCTCTTGATACTGATTCCAGCTTCCTTCCAGATAAACCTTTGCCTGTGGCGTGACGTAATAGCCGACATCTGCCACGACGGCGTAATAGCGCGCATTATTGACATCATCTTTGAATGTTGTATTTCGTGAATAATGTTCGTCATTGGCATTGGCACTGACCCAATTGCTGTATTTAAACACCAGGTTAGTTTCGAATTTCTCATATTGGTACCGGCCCACCAGCCCGATATAAGGCAGTTTAAACTTCTGCTTGTAACCAATAGAGAGCTCTCCACGAGGCCAATTGCCGATGTCCTTACCACTGTTGTAATTGTAACTGCCGCCTTTCGCCAGCCAGCTAAATGCGCTTTGTTGATAACCCGCCACCAGCCCCAGCCGATATTGCTCTTCATTTAACAACCAACCTTTAATATTGATATCAAATTCGTTGGCATAATTAAGCTTGGTATTTGGGTGACTTGACCAGTCGGTCCACTGTGATTTAGAGGTATCCAGCCAATCATAGTCATCCATTGACGCGCCGGAAGAGGCCAGCGTGGTCCAGCCGTTAAAGCCGAGAGAGGCCCATGGCGAGAAGTCCCACGCAAAATCCCCTTTAACAATGCCGGCATTATTATATTTCCAATTCAGTTGGCTCACTTTGCGTCCCCCCTCTTCTGGATCATACACCCGCTCTTTGGCTTCCCCTTGTAGCTGGCCTAATGAAAGCCCAACAGTGACCTTCTCCGGGGTAAACCAAGAAGGGTCGGTTTCTGCCAGCACCAAAGAGGGGGCGGCAGTCATAGACAGAACACAAGCTGTATAATAAGTGGCCTTTTTCATTGTTGCTCCTTGCATTAGATTAAATAAACAAACGCGTTATTAATTCATCTAAATAGTGATATCCCGTTGTTAAAAACCTTGCGGCTTTTAATCACTATATCGGCACCAAGGCACAACTCAATAGCCAGTAGCCAAGATTCTTCTGTGTGGGAAAAACCACAAAAAAGAGGATGTGTAGATAATTATTTCGAGAAAGTATTTACCGGGGTAATACCTTAGACTATTCGCTTATATAAACTCAAAAATCAGAACAACCAAACTCAAACCTAAATATATTCTTAGTATATTTTTACTCAATCATTTATCTTTGATTTATAAATTATTACTGATAAAGCTAATTATATAATTACGGGGAATATTTAATAAATAAACATTCCCCTAATATATATTATGCTTTGGCGCTGGCAACGCGTTGCCCCGGACGCCCGACCACTAATGCACCAGCAATAATAAAGCCTACCAGCGCGACATACAGCGCAGGTTCAAGACGGTGAGTCATCGCAGTCGAAATAGCAGAAAGAATCGGCCCGCACAGCTGCCCCACCGCGTAGCCGGTGGTTAACAGCCCTGCCAGATAACGGCTGTGGTCTGGCGCCAATTCGCGGCCATATTGCAGGCTCAGCTGCACCACGCTCAGGAAGCCGCCGCCCACCAGCACCGCACCTATCACCAGTCCGCTGACGCCTGGGATCACTTCGGCAGAGAGAATCCCTAACCCCTGTGCCCACAGGGTGAGTGCCAGACGAGTATGGGTGGTCAGGCAGTGACGGGTCAGAATGCCGATGATAATCCCAATCACCGCCGCTCCGCCGAACACCGGCCAGACGAACTGGGCAAACAGGCTTTCGGGGAAACGCGCGCTGGCCATCTGCGACAGGAAGGTGGCGGGTAGAATATAGCCGAATCCGGCCAGACTGTAGCTCCACACCAGACGCTTCAGGGTCGGCGTCATTTTCAACGGCTCAGTCGCCACGTGGGTCCGGTGCAACTCGCCGGTTCGCGGCAAGTTGACGCTGATCAACGCAATAAACACAAAGGCCAGAACGCCATACACCGCCCAGGCCTCGGCCGAGCTGAGCTGCAAGCTATGAATCACCACGGCCAGAATCCCACTGAGGAAGATACCCGCCCCCGGCCCGGCGAAGACCGCCGCGCCCAGCGCCGGACGGCCAAAGTGGTGCAGACGCTCATTGCACCACGCGGACACCAACACCATCGCCCAGCCGCTGGTCCAGCCAATCATAAAACGAATCACGCTGTGGAAGACTTCACCAGTGACCGCCGCCGAAATAAGCGTCAGCGCCACCGCGCCCCAAAGCCCAAGCCACAGGCGGCGCTCAAGATGCCGACTCGCCTTCATGGCGTCATAAGCGCCGCACAGGTAGCCCAAATAATTGAATGCCGCGACCAAGCCCGCGCCCGTTAGCGTGAACTGATGTTCAGCTATCATTAATGGCACCTGAGGCGTAAAGGCAAAACGGCCTATCCCCATGGCGACGACAAATGCCAGAAAACCGCTGAGTGCTACACGAAATGCCATAATGTTCCGCCCTGTTTTATTGTTTTTTACAATTTCGCAACATCTAACAAACATAGAGAAAGTGTAACGACTAAACACCCTCTTTTGTGCATAGGTGTTAAAACTAAGTTGTGGATCATCATGCCTTGCGGATACAATCACGAAAAGTGAATAATAATGACCAAGTTGTTTCTTCTTAGAGAATTCACTCAGAAGGCAATCTCGGCATTTCATCATCAAGAGGGTGGCGATGGACCTGACACAATTGCGTATGTTTTGCAGCGTAGCGGAAACCGGCTCGCTGGCGCGCGCTGCCGAGCAGCTGCATCGCGTGCCCTCCAACCTGACCACTCGCCTGCGCCAGCTTGAAATCGAGTTGGGCTGTGACTTATTTATTCGCGAGAAGCAGAGAATTCGCCTGTCGGCGATGGGCCACAATTTTCTTAATTACGCCCAGCGCATTTTGGCCCTGAGCGATGAAGCCATGAGTATCACCCACGCCGGTGAGCCTGCCGGGGGTTTTGCGCTCGGCTCGATGGAGAGCACGGCGGCGACCCGTCTACCCAGCCTGCTGGCGGCTTATCATCAGCATTACCCTCAGGTGTCGTTATCACTCAATACCGCTACGTCGGGAGAAACCATTGATGGCGTGCGCGATGGCAAACTGGCCGCCGCGCTGGTCGATGGGCCGATTGATTATGACGACATCAACGGCTGTATCGCCTTTCGCGAACATCTGGTGATTATCTCGCCGCAGGGGGAATCCCCTTTCGACACTCCGCCAGGGCGCAGCGGCCATACGGTTTTTGCTTTCCGCGCCACCTGCTCTTATCGCACGCGCCTGCAGTCGTGGATTAAACACACCGGGCTGGCTGTCAGCAATATTATGGAAATTCAGTCCTATCATTCGATGGTGGCCTGCGTCGCCAGCGGGGCGGGCATTGCCATGGTACCGCGCAGCGTGCTGGATCAGCTGCCGGGCAATGAACGGGTGCAAGCCCATGAAATCGAAGACAGTTTCGCCGATACCGCGACGTGGCTTATCTGGCGGCGTGACGCTTTCACCCCTAACGTGCGGGCGCTTAAAGAGCTGATCATCGCGCAAAACGGCGGCGTCGTGCCGTTACTCAAACACCCCATTGCTGGCGAGTTAGAACAACCAGCAATATGAGCCCACAGTCATTGAAGCTGTATCAAGGGCGACAATTTATAAAACAGGAGCAATACCATGGAAATGATCAAAACTCGCGCAGCCGTTGCATGGGGCCCTAACCAGCCACTTTCCATTGAAGAAGTGGATTTAATGCCGCCACAAAAAGGCGAAGTTCTGGTGCGCATCGTCGCTACTGGCGTGTGCCATACCGATGCTTACACCCTGTCCGGCAAGGATCCTGAAGGGGTATTCCCGGCGATTTTGGGCCATGAAGGCGGCGGCGTAGTCGAAGCCGTGGGCGAAGGTGTCACCAGCGTCGCGGTAGGCGATCACGTCATTCCGCTGTACACCCCAGAATGTGGCGAGTGTAAGTTCTGTAAATCTGGCAAAACCAACCTGTGTCAGGCGATTCGCACCACGCAGGGTAAAGGTTTGATGCCAGACGGCACCACCCGTTTCTTCAAAGACGGCAAGCCAATCTTCCATTACATGGGCACTTCCACCTTCTCTGAATATACCGTGGTGCCTGAAATCTCCCTCGCCAAAATCAACAAAGAAGCGCCGCTGGAAGAAGTCTGCCTGCTGGGCTGTGGCGTCACCACCGGCATGGGCGCGGTGATGAATACGGCCAAAGTGAAGAAAGGCGACACCGTTGCTATCTTCGGCCTCGGTGGTATCGGCCTGTCGGCAATTATTGGGGCCGTGATGGCGGGCGCGGGTCGCATCATCGGTATCGATCTCAACACCAGCAAATTCGACCTGGCGCGCAAACTGGGTGCAACCGATCTTATCAATCCAAAAGATTTTGATAAGCCGATTCAGGACGTAATTGTTGAAATGACCGACGGCGGCGTGGACTTCTCGTTCGAATGCATCGGCAACGTCAATGTAATGCGCTCTGCGCTTGAGTGCTGCCACAAAGGCTGGGGTGAATCGGTAATTATCGGCGTCGCAGGCGCGGGTGAAGAGATTTCAACTCGTCCCTTCCAACTGGTCACAGGCCGCGTATGGCGTGGCTCTGCCTTCGGTGGCGTCAAAGGCCGCACCCAGCTGCCGGGCATTGTGCAGCGTTATCTCGACGGCGAGTTTGCTTTAAATGACTTCATCACCCACACCATGGGTCTGGACGACATTAACGAAGCCTTTGATTTGATGCACGATGGGAAGTCCATTCGTTCCGTTATCCACTTTAATAAATAAGGGAGCCTAACGGTGAGCAGCTCGATAGAACTACTCGAAGAACACCGAATGTTTGGCGGTTGGCAACAGCGCTACCGCCACACCTCCAGCAGTTTAAATTGCAGCATGACATTCAGCATTTATCTGCCGCCGCCGCGTGATGATAATCCGCCGCCGGTGCTCTATTGGCTGTCAGGTTTAACCTGCAATGATGAAAACTTCACGATGAAAGCCGGGGCGCAGCGCATTGCCGCCGAATTGGGACTGGTGCTGGTGATGCCAGACACCAGCCCACGGGGCGACGATGTGCCCAATGACGAAAATTACGATTTGGGTCAGGGCGCGGGGTTCTACCTCAACGCCACCCGCGCGCCGTGGGATGCCCACTTCCGTATGTATGACTATATTATCGATGAGCTGCCGCAAATCATCGCCGGGCACTTCTCCGTCAGTGATAAACAGTCAATCTGCGGCCACTCCATGGGCGGCCACGGAGCATTGGTGTTAGCCTTGCGCAATCCGCAGCGTTTTCGCTCAGTATCAGCTTTCGCGCCCATCGTTAACCCTTGTCAGGTGCCTTGGGGGCGTAAAGCTTTCAGCGCCTATTTAGGCGATGACGAGAACCAATGGTTGCAGTACGACAGCTGCCACTTGCTGAATACGCTGCCCAAGGATCAGAAACCCTTCCCGATCTTGATCGATCAGGGCGACGACGATCAGTTCCTTGCCGATCAGCTCCAGCCATCCAAGTTGGTTGAGCTGGCGCGTCAGCAAGGCTGGCCGTTGCAGATCCGCATTCAGCCGGGCTACGACCACAGCTACTTCACGATTGCGACTTTTATCGAGGAGCATCTGAGGTTCCACGCGCAGTGGTTACACGGGTAAATTCGGAAGGCGTCCAAATCCGCTTTATTTAAGTTCAACGTCAAGGTCGTGTGCGTCGGCCCACACCGACCAAGGGAGGCGTAAACGCGCCTCCCTTGGAACCCTGCGTTTTTTCTTGCTGATAGATCGAGGCTGCGCAGGGTGGGAATGCGTTCTAATTACTATTTCACTTCACAGGCTCAAACGGCAGGCCTAGAGAGTGGAAGAATACCGTGGCTTGCGGCAGCCAGAGTTTCACGCCGTCTTTAGTGTCGAAGAATACGTGGGAGTTTTTACCGAACACGCCGATATCCACCATCTTCGCTTCATGCGCGGCGCCTATCGTGTGGCTGTAATAAGCCGAGAACATCTGCTGTGGCATAGGCTGCGGCCAGTTTTGATCGTTGTCGCCATAGAACCACAGTGACGGATAGCGGGCCTGTTTGCCGTAGGCCGCGTAGGTGGCGACCAGCCTTTGCGGCCAATCGCTGCAGGTGCGCATCCGCAGCCCGCCGGAGAAGTTCACCAAGCCCAGCACGCCGGGGATCTGCTGGGTGCCGAGCGCGATAGTGGTCAAGCCGCCATCTGACTGCCCTGCAATCACCATGCGTTTTCTGTCGACATAAGGCAGTTTCACCAATTCATTAATCGCCGCCGCAACGTCTCGCGCCTCGTCTAAGCCATGCTTGTAGGTATCGCAGTGATCATCTGGATAGCGCCCTCCTGAACCCGCAAAGCCTTCGCGCATGGGGATGGCGACAACATAGCCGCGCTCCACCAAAGCTGCCGCCACTCGCAGATGTCTCGAGCGTTTTTGATCTCGGGCCTTGCCGGGGTTTTTACCGTGGTTGAGCACCACCATCGGGAAAGGTCCCGGCCCCGAAGGTTTGAAAATAGTGGTTTGCAGCTCAACCGTGCGATCGCCAAGGTGCGCCGCAAGCATCACCACCTGCTCATTAAGCCGCGTGTCGAGTGGCGGTTCAGCGCTGCTCTGCACGGCCCTGGCCATTGAACAGCCGCCCAGCGCCAGAGAAAGCGCCGCGGCGGGAAGCCATGTCAGAGAAAAACGCTGGATGGAATTCGGTAAGAAAGGCCCCATAAGCTGCTCTATACCTCAATTATTTTTCATTAATTTCAGCTGGCGTTTTACGCCGCAGAGTGAGGCATGAGATAACGCCCCGCAACTATATAAGGAGAGGGTTATTTTTGGATCAAGTGGTAAACATTGATTAACAACCCCGCATTGTAACCGGCGGTAAATTCGCCACATCCGCCTCTATTCTTTCGTTATTACACTTTCGATCCCACCTCAGCTTTGAATCAGATGAATCTGCGTTGTTATCTCACCTCACTCAACTAGCCTTAATGATTCATGCACATTTAATGCATCAACCGGTGAAGAGAGGACGAATAATGAGTAAGCGCGATCAATACACCATGCAAAACCCTGTGACGCAGTACAGCAGCGATGGCTTCCCTAAGCAGAAGCAACCCGCGCCGGGGCTTGATGCCAAAATGCAGCCAAAACCCGATCATGGCGAAGAGACTTATCGTGGCTCAGGGCGACTTGAAGGGCGTAAAGCCTTGGTCACCGGTGCCGACTCCGGCATTGGCCGCGCCGCCGCCATTGCCTATGCCCGTGAAGGGGCCGACGTCGCCCTCTCCTATTTGCCCGAAGAGCAGGTGGATGCCGAAGAGGTGGCGAAATACATTATTGAGGCTGGCCGTAAAGCCGTGCTGATCCCGGGCGATATCAGCAATGAAGATTTCTGTAAACGTCTGGTGGAGAAAGCCCGTTCCGAGCTGGGCGGTTTAGATGTGTTAGCACTGGTCGCGGGCAAGCAGGTGGCGGTCACTGACGTGACGGAATTAACCACCGAGCAGTTCAGAAAGACCTTCGAAACCAACGTTTTCGCCATGTTCTGGATAACCAAAGCGGCTATCCCGCATCTGCCCGCTGGCTCGACGATCATCACCACCTCGTCAATTCAGGCCTATCAGCCGAGTGAGTTCCTGCTCGACTACGCGTCGACTAAAGGCGCCATCATCACTTACAGCCAAGGCTTGGCGAAGCAGGTCGCCGAGAAAGGTATCCGCGTCAACGTCGTCGCTCCCGGCCCAATCTGGTCAGTGCTGCAAGTCAGCGGCGGGCAGCTTCAGGAGAACATCCCCGACTTTGGCTCAGATACCCCACTCAAACGCGCCGGGCAGCCCGCCGAACTGGCCTCAAGCTACGTTTTCCTTGCCTCGCAGGAGTCGAGTTACATTACTGGCGAAGTGATAGGGGTAACAGGCGGCAAACCTATTAGTTGATGGGTTAATGGGTTGGGCGACCCATATTCGCCTTTTAAATTCCAATTCAACTTCAAAACCGTGGGCGTCGGCCCACACCGTTTTAAGGTCAAAACCGTGCGCTGCCGCCACACCGGCCTCAAGGGGCGCCTATCGCCGCGCCCCTTGAGAATCCCCGGCTCTTTACTACGCGCTCCGCTCGTGGGGCGAACGTGTTTCAGTTACACCTGTTCTCCACCGCAAAATGTCGCCGCTTAGGCGGTGCCTTCGCTGCGGGATTCAAGCCTCAGGTCTTGAACCTCTTGCTCAGCGCCATTTTTGACTGCGGTTTTGAGGCATTTCGACCGTACCGTTTCAATAGATTTTGCTTTGCTCCCTCCCCTATTTAGAGGAGGGTTGGGGTGGGGTATTTCTCACATAAGCCGCTGAATTTTCTGCAATACCTCCTCCCAGCCCTTTTCAGGGGGAGGAGCAAAACAAACCAAAACCCACTGAAAAGGCACGGTTGAGAAGCCAGTAGGTCGCGTTCAGAAGTGACGCCGAGGGAGTGGTTCGAGACCTATGGCTCGAAACCCGAACTGAGGGAACCGCCTAAGCGGCGACACTTCGCGACAAACACTGTGGCTACTGAAACATGTCCATTCCGACCCTGCGCAGCCTCGATCTCCCAACAGAAAAAACGCGGGATTGCACAAGGGGGCGCGTTTACGCCCCCTTTGCCCGGTGTGGGCCGGCGCCCACGGTTTTGAAGGGCTTTTCCAAAAGCCCTCCCTTCTTACCCTTTTAATTTCGGATCTAACGCGTCCCTCAACCCATCCCCTAACAGGTTAAACGCCAGCACCGTCAGGAATATCGCCAGGCTGGGGAAAATCGCCACGTGCGGGGCCATAACCATGTCGGCGCGGGCTTCGTTGAGCATCGCGCCCCACTCTGGCGTCGGGGGCTGGGCGCCCATGCCGAGGAACGACAGGCTGGCGGCGGTGATGATTGAGGTGCCGATGCGCATGGTGAAATAGACCACAATGGCTGACAGCGTGCCGGGCAGAATGTGGCGGAACAGGATGGTGAAGTCAGAAGCGCCAATGCTGCGCGCCGACTCAATATAGGTCTGGCGTTTCAGCACCAGCGTATTGCCGCGCACCAGACGGGCAAAGGCCGGGATGCTGAAAATCGCCACCGCGATGATCACGTTCGACATGCCGTTGCCCATTACGGCTACCACGGCAATCGCCAGCAGAATACCGGGGAAAGCAAACAGCACGTCGCAGACGCGCATGGTGATGCGATCCCACCAGCCTTCGTAGTAGCCCGCCAGCAGCCCAAATACCGTGCCGATAATGCCGCCCAGCACCACCGACAGCACGCCCGCCGCCAGAGAAATACGGGCACCCATCAAAATACGGCTGAAAATATCCCGCCCGAGAGAGTCAACGCCCAGCCAGTGAATCAGTGAAGGACCTTCATTCAGGCGGTCGTAGTCAAAATAGTTTTCAGCATCAAATGGCACAATCCACGGGGCCAGCGCAGCCACCGCAATCATCAATAAAATGAAGACACCCGCCGCCAAGGCAATGTGCTGTTGGCGAAAACGCCGCCAGAACGCCTTCCAGGGTGTGCGCACCTGCTGCTTTTGCACCGACTCCGCGGTTATCACCGGCATCGAGGCCAGCACGGCATTACGCCGCCAGTTTTTCATGCGCATGCTCACTTGTAACGAATTGAAGGGTTGATGACTGCATAAAGCATGTCGACCAACAGGTTGATCAGGATGAACTCCAGTGAGAACAGCAGCACTTCGGCTTGAATCACCGGGTAATCGCGCATTTCTACCGAATCAATCAGCAGACGCCCTAGCCCCGGCCAGTTGAAGACTTTCTCCACCACGATAGAGCCGCCGAGCAGGAAGCCAAACTGCAGGCCCATCATGGTCACCACCGGGATCATCGCGTTACGCAGGCCGTGTTTCACCACCACCAGCGTTTCGCGCACGCCCTTGGCACGCGCGGTGCGCATATAGTCCTCTTGCATCACCTCGACAAAAGAAGCGCGAGTGAAGCGGGCCATGATCGCCGCCACCGCCGCGCCTAGCGTGATAGAAGGCAGAATGTAGTGCTGCCAGCCGTCTGCGCCGATAGTCGGCAACCAGCCGAGCTGCACCGAGAACACCTGCATCAGCAGCATACCGAGGGCAAACGCCGGGAAGGAGATGCCGGAGACCGCCAGCGCCATGCCCACGCGGTCAGGCCAACGATTGCGCCAAACGGCAGACACCACGCCAATCACCAGCCCAAAAATCACCGACCAGACCATGCTGGTGAGCGTCAGCCACAGGGTGGGCAGGAATCGCGAGCCAATCTCATCAATCACCGGGCGCTTCGACACCATTGAGTGGCCGAAGTCGCCGCGCAGAGCGTGGCTGAAGAAGGTGAAAAATTGCTGGTAAAGCGGCTTATCGAGGCCCAGATCTTTGCGAACCAGTTCAACAACGCTCTGGTCAGCATCCTGCCCCGCCGCCAGTCTCGCCGGGTCGCCTGGTAGCAAATGTACAAACAGAAAAACCAACACTGCCACAATGAGCAGGGTTGGTATCAATCCGAGTAATCGTTTTAGGAAGTAATTCAGCATGACAGATTAACTGCGCCCATTAAAAAAACCTCTGAGACGTTAGCAAGAAACAAATTCACGGGGAAGCCTGACGTGAGGCCCTCTTTGAGCACCCCACTCCCTGCTTCCCCTAATGAACTGAGCTAGTCGAAAGTGATTACTTCACGTCCGCATCGTCAAAGTTGAATGAGGTATCCGGCATCACGTAGAAGCCGCTCAGGCGCTTGTTCTGAGCAGAAACCAGACGCTCGGTGACCAGGAAGGCCCAAGGTGCGTCATCCCAAATTTTGGTCTGCGCATCTTGATACAGCTTGGCTTTCTCGGTTTTATCCGTAGTTTTCAGGGCATCGGCCAAGTCTTTATCCACCGCTGGGTTGCTATAGAACGCGGTGTTGAACTGCTTAGGCGGTGCTGACTGAGTGGCGAACAGCGGCGTCAATGCCCAGTCTGCTTCCCCCGTAGAGGCTGACCAGCCGGTGTAGAACAGGCGAACACCCGCATCTTTCTGGCCGACGTTTTCCACCTGAGCGGCACGCTGCGCGGCGTCAAACGCGGTCACGGTCACTTTGATACCCACCTGAGCCAGCTGCTGTTGAGCAAACTGAATCACTTTCTGCGCGGTGCTGCTGTTGTGCGAAGACCACAAAGTGGTGGTGAAACCGTTCGGGTAGCCCGCTTCTTTCAGCAGCTCTTTAGCCTTAGCCGGGTCGTAAGGCCAAGGTTTGAATTTGGCAGCATACTCGATGCCCTGCGGCAGCGGGCCTTCAGACGGCACGGCGTAACCGGCAAAGGCGACTTTAATCAGCGCGTCTTTGTTGATGGCGTAGTTGATCGCCTGACGAACTTTCAGGTTATCAAACGGCTTCTGGGTCACGTTAAAGCTGATGTAGCGGTGCAGGATTGACGGCGCGGTCACGACATCAAGCTTGGTGTTTTTCTCCAACAGCGCGGTTTGCTCGTAAGGCACCGGGAAGGCGAAATCAGCTTCACCGGTTTGCAGCATCGCGGCGCGGGTGTTGTTATCCACCACCGGGCGGAAGGTAATAGAGTCGAGCTTCGGCTCACCTTTCTTCCAATAACCGTCGAATTTCTTCACTTTTACGAAGTCAGTCTGGTTCCACTGGTCCAGCACGTACGGGCCAGTACCCACCGGGTGGAAGCCGATGTCTTTGCCGTACTTGGTCAGCGCCGCCGGGGAGATGATCACCGCAGACGGGTGCGCCAGGTTGTTGATGAAGGCCGAGAATGGCGTCTTCAGGGTGATTTTCACCGTGTTGGCGTCAACGACTTCGGTCTTATCGATGTTTTTGAACAGGTTGTAACGCTTGAGGTGGCTGTCAGGGTTGCTGGCGCGATCAAGGTTTACTTTTACTGCTTCGGCGTTGAAGTCGGTGCCGTCCTGGAACTTGATCCCCGGATGCAGTTTGATGGTGTAAACCAGACCGTCTTTGCTCACGGTGTAGCTTTCAGCCAGCACGTTGACCAGTTTCAGGTTTTTATCAAAGCCGAACAGGCCCTGATAGAACGATTTTGCCACTGCCTGCGACAAGGTGTCGTTAGCATCATACGGGTCAAGAGAAGTGAAGTTCGACCCAACGGCGATAGTGACGTCTTTTGCTGCCCATGCAGAGCCGGAAGCCAGTCCGCCAACCACGGCGACCGCGAGGATGGCTTTGCGAAGCCCTGCCTTACCCTTCAATGTTTGCATCCAATTTTCCTTTTTATAATTGCTGTCAAAGTGACTTATCTTTATGACTACACCAGAATCAGTACAGGCCGCCAACGGCGTGCCTTGCAACATAATGCCCTTCTGCGACTCGCACTAATGGCGAAACCACAGGCTCATCATGCAGTGCGCGGATCGGGCTTGGAATATCATCCACCAGCAGCGCGTGTTCTTTGCTGCGGTGGGCAGGATCGGCGACCGGCACGGCCGCCATCAGCTTGCGGGTGTAAGCATGTTGAGGATTCTCGAACACCGCGCGTCTTGGGCCAATTTCAACAATTTGCCCAAGATACATCACCGCCACGCGGTGGCTAATACGCTCCACCACCGCCATGTCATGGGAAATAAACAGGAAAGCGATACCAAACTCGCGCTGTAAATCCATCAGCAGATTGACGATCTGCGCCTGAATCGACACATCCAGCGCCGAGACGGACTCATCGGCAATCACCACTTTCGGGTTCAGCGCCAGGGCGCGGGCAATGCAAATTCGCTGCCGCTGGCCGCCTGAGAACTCGTGCGGGTAGCGCTGCGCGTGCTCCGGCAGCAGCCCCACTTTCTCCAGCAACCACGCCACTCGCGCCTCGGCCTCTTTGCCGCGCGCCACGTTGTGCACCAGCAGCGGCTCCATAATGGAGTAGCCGACGGTGAGGCGCGGGTCGAGCGAGGCATAAGGGTCCTGAAAGATAAATTGTATATCACGGCGTAAATGTTGCAGCGCCGGGCCCTTCAGGTCGGTAATGGTCTGGCCGTTGAAGGTGATACTTCCCCCCTGACTTTCCACCAGCCGCAGCAGAGAGCGCCCGGTGGTGGATTTGCCACAGCCGGACTCGCCCACCAGCGCCAGCGTTTCGCCCGGGTAGAGGTCAAAACTGACTTTTTCCACCGCGTGAACCTGACGCGTGACGCGGTTGAGGATGCCGCCACGCAGGTTGAAACGGGTGACTAAGTCGCGAACTTGCAACACAGGCTGCGCGCCCGGCTTCAACGTGTCTTGGGTTAAATTCGCCAGCGATTCGCCAGCCGCCTCGTCGTGAACCAGCAACGGGAAACGGGCCGGCAGGTTTTTGCCGGTCATCGCCCCCAGCTTAGGCACGGCGGAGAGCAGCGCCTTGGTATAAGGATGCTGGGGCGCGCGGAAAACCGTGCTGACATCCCCAACTTCCACCTTATTACCGCGATACATCACCAGCACGCGGTCGGCAATTTCCGCCACCACGCCCATATCATGAGTGATAAAAATCACTCCCATATTCATCTCTTTTTGCAACACGCGGACCAGCTGCAAAATTTGCGCCTGAATGGTCACATCCAGCGCCGTGGTTGGCTCATCGGCCACCAGCAGCGCCGGTTTGCACGACAGCGCCATGGCAATCATCACCCGCTGGCGCATCCCGCCGGAGAGCTGGTGCGGGTAGCTGTCGAGAATGTTTTTCGCTTCGGGAATACGCACTAAATCCAGCATGCGCAGGGCTTCGGCGCGCGCGGTACGGTGATCTTTTCCCTGATGCAAACGGATGGATTCGGCAATCTGCTCGCCCACCGGGAACACCGGATTGAGTGAGGTCATCGGCTCCTGAAAAATCATCGCGATATCAGCACCGCGCAGCGAGCGCATTGACGATTGCGACGCCGCGGTGGTGTCCACAACTTCGCCATTGCGCCGACGGAACAGCACCTGACCCTGAGTGATTTGCCCGCCGCCCTGCTCCACCAGACGCATCAGCGCCAGCGAGGTGACGGATTTCCCCGAGCCGGATTCGCCAACAATCGCCAGCGTTTCGCCACGATGCACGTCGAAACTGAGATTACGCACGGCTTCAATTGCCTGACCTTCATGGTGAAAGCGCACGCTGAGGTCGCGCGCGGACAGCACCTGGTTGTCCGGCAGAATTAGCGACTTATTTGTAGATGGCTGCATTTGGCCGTTCTCCCACGTAAGCCACGCCGCGATACATCCCTTCACTGTTAAACGGCAAAGCCACGTTGCCCAAGCTATCCACGGCAATCAGGCCGCCGGAGCCGCCGAGGGCGACCAGCTTTTCCATCACCACTTTGTCGGTTGCTTGCTGCAAGGTTAGCCCCGCGTAATCTACCAAAGCCGCCACATCATAGGCTGCGACGCTGCGCATAAAGACTTCGCCAGTTCCGGTGCAAGAGACTGCCACCGTCTGGTTATTGGCATAGCAGCCCGCGCCGATAATCGGCGAGTCGCCCACGCGCCCGGCCTGCTTATTGGTCATGCCGCCGGTTGAAGTCGCGGCAGCCAGATTACCCTCAGCGTCGAGGGCCACGGCACCTACCGTGCCGAATTTGCGATCGGCATCGAGAGGATCGTCAGATCCCGCCGCCGCGCCGTCGTGATCGAGCACCACGCCGCTTTCGCTGGCAATGGCGCGAGTTAGTTGGTCATAGCGGTCTTGGGTCGAAAAGAAGTCGGCTGCCACCATTTCTTGCCCGTGGTTACGCGCAAAACGCTCGGCACCCTCGCCGGTGAACATCACGTGCGGGCTGACTTCAAGGATTTTGCGGGCGGTAAGAATGGGGTTACGAATATGGTTAACGCAGCTAATGGCACCCGCGTCCAAAGTGCGGCCATCCATAATGCTGGCGTCCAGCTCGTGGGTGCCTTGATGAGTAAACACCGCGCCGGTTCCGGCGTTGAATAACGGGCACTCCTCGAGCAGGCGCACGGCTTCGGTCACGGCATCTAAAGCGCTGCCGCCCGCCGCCAAAATCTGCTGTCCGCTGGCGAGAATGCTCTCCAGCGCCTGAAGATAGCGCTGCTCTTTTTCAGCACTCATGGCGGATCGGGTAATAGCCCCGGCACCACCATGTATCGCAATAACCGGACGCTTTTTGTCCAAAATAGAAGCATCAGGAGCAGGAGTCGTAGAACTCATTCGCGCTGTACCCTGTGTTAATAAAAGGTTAGATCGAGCTTTTTTTGACTATATTTAGCCCGCTACAGTATGTAAAGCAGAAATGTATAACCAGAATTAATAAGCTAATTGCTTAGAATATTTAGGAAAATTAAATAATGGGATCGTATAAACAGGCGAGACAAACGTCTAAATAACAGGAATAATAAACGTCCTATCCCCAAAATAATTTACGTTACGGCTGGGTGCCAAATGCCCCGCTGATGCGTAGCATAGAGGGGATTTCGTGGTGCAAGGTGTCTCTGGCAAGGCTTCCCACTCTCTTAAAACGGCTTTTACATACTCAAATGCTCAAGTTTTCGTAGGATGGCAACCCGCCGGACAGCGAAGGATGAAGAGTACTCTTAGGAAATAGGTTATGGATACTGTGTACAACCGCCGCCGGATTAACGTTATCTCGTGGCTGAGTTACTTTTTTACCGGCGGACTGGTTTCCACGCTAGGTATTGTTATCGGGCCGGTTGCGACCGCGTTCAATAAAGATCCGGCGTTTATTGGTTTGATGTTCTCCCTGATGAACATCGGCCTGTTCCTGCCGATTATGGTCAGCGGCCTGCTGATGCGTAAATTCGATTTGGGCAAGCAGCTGATCACCGGCTCGGTGATTTCCGTGCTGACCTGTATCGCCCTATTCCTGATGCCTTCTATAACTCTGTTCGGCATTGGCGTGTTCCTGATTGGCTCCACCGCGGGCCTGATGATGTCGATTGGCAGCTATCTGGTGGTGCGTATCAATGACGACCCGAAAAAGCGCTCTGCCAACCTGATTTTCACCGACTTCTTCTTCGCCCTCTCCGGTATGACCCTCTCCCTGCTGCTCGGTTTCCTGTTCAAGCATGGCGCGAGCTGGCTGGCGATGTACGGCATCATGGGGACGCTGAGCCTATTGATGATTTTGCTGTGCGTTGGGCAGAAATTCCCGTCCGTTCCGCAGCCGGAAAAAAGCGTTTCTAACCAAGATGTGGCGAAAGAGCCTTGGGGCATCGCGGCCTACGTGCTGTGCTTCGCGCTGTTCGCGTTTGTTTTCAGCGAGCTGGTATTTACCCTGTGGATGCCAAGCTGGCTGCTCGAGCACTTCCATCTGGATGCTGACCGCTCGGCGTTTTACATCACCATTTACTGGACGGTGAAGGCGATTGGCCTGTTCCTCAACCAGTTCACCGTGCGTTTCGTCAAGCTGCGCACCTTCCTGCTGATCTCCGCCATTGTTGGCCTGATTAGCCTGAGCGTCGTAACACATAGCGAATCCACTACGCTGGTGATGATTGGCGTGGGCGTCTTCGGCTTCTGTAACTCCGGCATGTTCTCTGGCCTGATGAGCTACGGCAGCCTGCAAGTGAAGAAATCGCCACCGACGCTGACCTCGGCGCTGCTGACCACGGCGTCAGTCGGCACCTTGATCTTCGCCTCTTTCTCCTCCTTTATTCACCGCGAATTCGGCCTGTTCTGGGCGCTGAATATCGCCAGCATCTCCTACGTGCTGCTGGTGATTGCGGTGGTGATTGCCGGGATTAAGAGTAAAGCGGAAAAGATTCACCACAACGCGTCGGGGCACTGATCGCCCGCTAACCGTGGATGAAGCATAAAAAAGGGAAGACAGCGATGTCTTCCCTTTTTGCATTCTGCGCAACAGATTTGGTTTTCGCGTTAAAGCCGCGGTGCCTGTTGCAGGCTGTTTACCCAGCCGGTGGTCGGCTGCTGGATCAGGCGGCGAGCGCGGCCGTGGCGGCGCAAGATTAACCCCTGATCCTGCATTTCACTGAGGTCGCGGCGAATCGTTTCTAAGCTGACATTCAGCCATTCGGCCAATTCGCTGACTTGAACTACCTCATGTTCGTCCACCAACCGAAGGATCGCTTGATGGCGGTTTTTTTTCATCACAATGCAACTCCCAACGGCAATAGACATTAATTTGTGCGCTACATCACAAAACTGTCGGTAATAATACCTAGGTTTTCATATTAATTTCGGGATCGATCTCAATTTTTCTGTAAAAGTTATTCACGCTAACTATCGATTTTTTGCCCGCCATTTTCTCTTCCTTTGCGTAGTCTGACATAATGATCCCATGCTTTTGCCCCACTCAGCCGTCAACACGTCGGCAGGCACACAAGGAATTTATGATGGAATTCAACACCGCAGGTCTTATTTCGCTGCAAGACGCACTGGACAAAATGCAGGGGCACATCGCCTCGAAACCCCCGTCAGACGCTGAATCCGTGCCGCTGACCGCCGCCGCGGGCCGCATTACCGCCGCGCCGGTGCGCTCCCCGGTCTTCGTGCCGCCCTTTGATAACTCGGCGATGGACGGTTACGCCGTGCGCTGCGCCGACCTACACGATGACGCGGTGCTGCCGGTGGCGGGCAAAGCCTTCGCCGGCGCGCCTTTTAACGGCGACTGGCCTGCGGGAAGCTGCATTCGGATCATGACCGGCGCGCCGGTGCCGCAAGGCGCGGACGCCGTCATCATGCAGGAGCAGGCCGAAGTGAGCGATGCGGGCGTGCGCTTCACCGCCGACGTTCAGCCGGGCCAGAACATCCGCCTGATTGGTGACGACATCAAACAGGGCGATAGCGTCTTAGCCAAAGGCGTGCGTCTCGGCGCGGCGGAGCTGCCGCTGCTGGCCTCGCTGGGCATTGAGCAAGTCGAGGTATTCAAGCCGCTGAAAGTGGCGATTTTCTCCACCGGCGATGAGCTACAGCCCGTCGGCACGCCTTTACAGGAAGGCCAAATCTATGACACCAACCGTTTTGCGGTTCGCCTGATGCTGGAGCAAATGGGCTGCGCGGTGCTGGATTTAGGCATTATTCGCGATGACCCGCAGGCGCTGCGCCACGCGTTTGAGCAGGCCGATGACTATGCGGATCTGGTGATTTCCAGCGGCGGCGTCTCGGTGGGCGAAGCCGATTACACCAAAAAGATGCTCGACGAGCTGGGCGAGATTGGCTTCTGGAAACTGGCGATTAAGCCGGGCAAGCCTTTCGCTTTCGGCAAACTGAAAAATGCCTGGTTCTGCGGCCTGCCGGGCAATCCGGTCTCCGCCGCCCTCACCTTCTATCAAATGGTGCAGCCGTTTATCGCCGGGCTAAGTGGTTACAGCAGTTGGTCGCTGCCTCCGCGCTTTAAAGCCAAAGCCGTGACGCCGTTTGGCAAATCGCCGGGGCGTTTGGATTTTCAGCGCGGAATTTTCACCACCAGCGCCACGGGTGAATTAGAGGTGCGCAGCACGGGGCATCAGGGTTCGCACGTATTTAGCTCCTTCAGCCAAGCCAACTGTTTTGTGGTATTGGAGCGCGAACGTGGCCGCGTAGCCGCTGGCGAATGGGTGGATGTCGAACCTTTTAACGCCCTGCTGAGAGGCTAACGATGAATACACTGCCTGAACTGACTGACGCCGAAACCCTGCGCTATAACCGCCAAATAGTGCTGAAGGGCTTTGATTTCGACGGGCAGGAGAAGCTGAAAGCCAGCCAGGTGCTGGTAGTTGGGCTGGGCGGTTTAGGCTGTGCCGCCGCGCAATATTTGGCGGCGGCGGGCGTAGGTTCAATGACGCTGTTGGACTTCGACACCGTGTCGCTCTCCAACCTGCAACGGCAGATTCTGCACACCGACGCGCGCATCGGCATGCCTAAAGTAGCCTCTGCTGCCGAGGCTCTGGCGGCAATTAACCCGCACGTGGCGCTGACGCAGATTGACCACCAGTTGGACGAAAGCGAGTTGCAGGACGTCATCGGTCGCTGTGATTTAGTGCTGGATTGCACCGACAACGTGGCCATTCGCGACCAGCTAAACCGCGCCTGTTTCCAGCTCAAAACGCCTTTGGTATCAGGGGCCGCCATCCGCATGGAAGGCCAGCTGAGCGTGTTTACCTATCAGCCGGACGAGCCTTGCTATCGCTGCCTCAGCCGACTGTTTGGCGAAAACGCCCTGACCTGCGTCGAAGCCGGCGTTATGGCCCCGCTGGTCGGCACCATTGGCAGCCTGCAAGCCATGGAGGCCATCAAACTGCTCACCCACTTCGGCCAAACCCTGCGCAGCCGATTACTGATGTTTGACGCCATGACCATGCAGTTCAGAGAGATGAAACTGACCAAACACCCCGGATGCGAAGTCTGCGGCAATCCATAAACGCTAATTTCACGCATAAAAAAACCGCCTCTCGGGGCGGTTTTTTGTGGAGCATTTAGCTTGTAATCCTCAAAATCATTCGTGCTGCATCAAGGCGGCAACTAAGCGAGACCCCGGGAGCATACACAAGTATGTGACCGGGGCGAGCGCGGGCAGCCAACGCCGAGGCAGCGCGAAGGATGCAGAGGATTTAGTTATCAATGCCCTTGCTACGCAGATAATCTTCGTACGTACCTGAGAAATCGACAATCTTGTTCGGCGTGATCTCGATGATGCGCGTTGCCAAGGAACTCACAAACTCGCGGTCATGGGAAACGAAGATCAGCGTGCCTTCGTACATCTCCAGCGCCATGTTCAGTGATTCGATGGATTCCATATCCATGTGGTTGGTTGGCTCATCCATAATCAGGATGTTTGGACGATGCATCATCAGTTTCCCGAACAGCATGCGGCCTTTCTCACCACCAGAAAGCACTTTTACTTTCTTCTTGATATCGTCCTGACCAAACAGCAAACGGCCTAAGATACCGCGAACTGCCTGCTCGTCATCCTTCTCGGATTTCCACTGGCTCATCCAGTCGAATACGTTCAGCGTCTCATCGAATTCATATTCGTGATCCTGCGCGTAGTAACCGATTTTGGCGTTTTCGGACCATTTCACGCTGCCGCTGTCTGGCTCAAGGTCGCCTACCAGCGTTTTCAGCAAGGTCGATTTACCGATACCGTTGGCACCGAGAATGGCGACCTTCTCGCCCACTTCCAGCATCAAACCCAGATTTTTAAACAGCGGGCCGTTATCAAAACCTTTGGTGAGTTTTTCCACTTCCAGCGCGTTACGGAACAGCTTCTTATCCTGCTCGAAACGGATGAAGGGGTTTTGGCGGCTGGACGCTTTGATTTCGTCGAGCTGAATTTTATCAATCTGACGGGCACGCGAGGTCGCCTGTTTAGATTTAGAGGCGTTGGCACTAAAGCGGCTCACGAAAGATTGCAGCTCAGCGATTTGCGCTTTCTTCTTGGCGTTGTCGGCAGTCAGGCGCTCACGAGCCTGAGTGGCCGCTGTCATGTACTCGTCGTAGTTGCCCGGATAAACGCGCAGTTCGCCGTAGTCCAGATCCGCCATATGAGTACAGACCATGTTCAGGAAGTGACGGTCATGCGAAATGATGATCATGGTGCTGTTACGCTCGTTCAGCACCTGCTCCAGCCAGCGAATGGTATCGATGTCCAGGTTGTTCGTCGGTTCGTCGAGCAGCAGAATTTCTGGGTCGGAGAACAGCGCCTGAGCCAGCAATACGCGCAGTTTAAACCCCGGGGCGATTTCGCTCATCGGGCCATAATGTTGCTCAACCGGAATACCCACGCCAAGCAGCAGCTCACCGGCGCGAGATTCCGCGCTGTAGCCATCCATCTCGCCGTAAGCCACTTCCAGATCGGCCACTTTATAGCCGTCTTCTTCGCTCATTTCTGGCAAGGCGTAAATACGGTCACGCTCTTCTTTCACGGCCCACAGCTCGGTGTGGCCCATGATAACGGTGTCGAGAACGGAGAATTTCTCGAACGCAAATTGGTCCTGACGCAGCTTACCCAGACGTTCGTTCGGGTCGAGCACGACGTTACCCCCGGAAGGCACTAAGTCGCCGCCGAGGATCTTCATGAAAGTGGATTTACCACAGCCGTTCGCGCCGATCAGGCCATAACGGTTGCCGCCGCCAAATTTCACGGAAATATTTTCAAATAACGGCTTGCTGCCGAATTGCATGGTGATGTTGTAAGTACTTAACACAACGCTCGCTCTTAATTAGGAATGTGATTTGGCGCGCATTATGCCACAACGCCACAAGGAGATCGCCTCCTGGCGTGGTCATTTTTCAGGCAGGTGGTAGGTATTTGTCCGAGGAAGGGCATGACGCGGCGCTAATTTGCGTTATTTTCGGAACCGAAGCCGTTTCAAGACCACTTATTGGGAAATCCCCTGCTGACAGGCGGGGTTCTATTGGCATTAACTGGTCAACTAAGCGAGACGTCATGGAAGTTCAAAAACACGGACATCTGCCGAGCGAGCTGCTGCACAACGTTTTTTCAAACCTGAAAGATGATGCAAAGTCGCTGGCGGCGATGTCAGAGACGGACAAGCACAGCCGCGCCAACGCGCTCTACACCTTCAGCACCTTCCCCGAGGGCGAGAAGCAGCAACAGTTGCTTAAAGCCGTGCTGGGGCGGGATGAAAAAACCGTGCGTTTTATTCTTTCCAGCCGCATTAATCCTGACTTGATTAATAAGCCGACGCATTTCCAGCACGGCTCGCATAATGCCTGGGCCTGCGCGGTCTCTGGCTCGCGGAAAGAGATCGTCAACATGCTGGCGTCCTACCCCGGCGCGGTGCCGACGGCGGAGAATCTGCGTCAGGCTTTGCTGCATTATGACTCATCCCTATTCCCCATCATGCTGAACAAAGCCCTGAGCGCCAACCCGAACCTGTTACAGAAGGAAGGCACCGGCTTGCTCAACTCGGCGATTGGGCAGATGAAGCATGAGCTCATTTCGTCGCTCATCCAACACGCCGGGGTGGATATCAATAATACGCTGGCGGATAGCAACCAGACGCCACCGCTGAGCCGGGCGATTCAGCGCGGGGACAAGCAGAGCGTCAGCGCGCTGCTCAACTCACCCAACATTGATGTCAACAAAGGCGACCGCCAAGGCAACACGCCGCTGCATATTGTGCTGAGTAAGGACTTGCCGAGCCGCAGCATGACCGAGAGCCTGCTCAACGACCGACGCCTCGACCCCGACCAGAAGAACGCCAGCGGCCAGTCGCCGCTGCATATGCGCAGCCGGTTCAGCGGCGTGACTTTTATGCACAATCAGTATGTGAAAACCCTCTCCCAGCCCGACATGAAACCGATGAAGCTGCTGCTGTCGCGCCCCGACGTTGACGTCAATTTGCAGGACAATCACAAGGGCGACACGGCGCTGCACATCTGCGCCAAATCCGGTAACAGCCAAGGGATTGCCCTGCTGCTCAGCCACCCAAATATCAATCTGAATGTAAAGAATCGACAGGGTGAGACGGCCCGCGACGTGGCAAAACGCTATAAAAACCCGGAGATTTCCCAGATGTTAAAGCAGGATAATTCGTTGATGAGTAAAGTGAAAAACTGGAAGATCTAGTTTGGTAGCTGCTGTCACGTTTTGTTAATTATCAGCAGATGCAAATTTCAAACACTTAACTTACACTCCGGTTCATGAAAAAGATCCGTCTGCTTATTTTGCTGATTTTGTCCATTACGCTGCCCTCTCTGGGGCTGGCGTCGATGAACTTGATGGCGCAATGTAATCTGATGACGGAAACCTCGTCCAGCGCTCCGACTATGCCCTCCATGGCGGGCATGAGCGGCATGGAGGGGATGCCTGATGACTGCATGGCGAGCAAAAACGCCCTGTCCTCTTCGCACGGCAAACAGCAGAGCGGCCAAAACTGTAAGTTTGGTTCTAACTGCAACCTCAACACCATTTTGACCTCCTTTGCTCCGCTGAATTTATCTGCGCCTTACCACGCAGAGGCTCAACCTACCCCGGAAACTCCCTTTTCTCCTCCTCTTGAAGGCCAGTGGCGCCCTCCTCGGCTTGCGTGATTCTTAACGACTGTTAACGCCGTCCAGCCTGTGGCTTGGCGGAATAGGTATGCCATCGCGCGTGCCGTTACTTTCATGGGATCACCACGATGTCCTTCAAATCGTTCTATCTTCCTGCCCAGCTTTTGCTGGTGGGACTTGCGCCCTTGGCTCACGCCGCGCCGCTGACCTTCAGCTATGCGGTGAGCAGCGCGTTACAGCAATCACCCGAACTCTCTGCCAGCCAAACCGCCGTGCGCTCGGCGCAGTCCTCGGCTATTCCGGCCGGTGCCTTGCCTGACCCGAAACTGGTGACTGGCATCGACAACTTTCCCATCTCCGGCCCTGCCGCCAACTCCTTCACCGAAGAGTCCATGACCATGGAGAAGCTCGGCGTGATGCAGGATTTCCCTAACTCCGCCAAGCGCGACGCGCGGGAAGATGTCGCCAGCGCGCAAATCCAGCAAGCCGGATCACAACACCATGTGTTGCAAGTCGACGTGGCACAGGGCGCGGCCGTGGCATGGATAACCCGCTATTACCTCGAAGAACAGCTCGGGCTATTGCAGCAGCTTGAGCATGAAAATGACGCGCTGGGCAAAGCCCTACAGGCTCAGGTGGTTTCTGGGCGCACGGGCCTTGCCGACTCGCTGAATGCCGATGAAAAACGGGCAGACTTGGCGGATCGCGAAGACCAGCTGCGCCGCGAACTGCGCGTTGCCACCGCCACCCTCAGCCGCTATATCGGGCAGGATGCCGAGCAGCCGCTGGTCGGCCACGCCCCGGACCTGCCGGTGGATGGCGCGAGCTACCTCAAGTCCTTGCAAAAAACCGCCAAAATTCAGGCTTTCAACAGCGACACAGCCAAGGCTAAAGCCGAACTGCGCGCCGCCGAGGCGGAGAAAAAGCCGGACTGGAGCGTGGAGTTGGATTATCAGCGTCGTGACCCGATGTACGGCAACATGGTGTCGGTGCAGTTCACCGTCGGCCTGCCGCTGTTTGCCGCCAGCCGCCAAGACCCGATCATCGCCGCCAAAACCCTCGACCTCACCCAAGTCGGCGAACTGCGCGACGCCGCCATTCGCCAATTAACCAACCAGTTGGACAACGATCTCGCCGACTACGCCACCCTCGGACGGCAGATCGCGCGCATCGACCAGCAGTGGCTGCCCCTCGCCCGGCAAAAAGTCTCTCTGCTCACCGCCGGTTATTCGCGCGGCACAAGCGACGGCGCGGCCCTGATTAATGCCCGCAGCGCGGTGCTTGAGCAGCAGCTGAGAAAAGCCGGTTTGCAAAGCCAGCGCGACCAGCTGGCCGCCGCCCTCTATTACACCTTTGCTGGAGTTCAATGATGACAAGTAAATCCTTCAAGCTGGCGGCTCTGGCACTGCTTTGCATCGCGGCTGGCGGCGCATCGGGCTATTGGCTGGCGAAAAGCCAAGCTTCGGCGGCGCAACAAGATCCGGCCAAAACCGCCACGGCGGCCGAGCCGAAAGCCCTCTATTGGTATGACCCAATGGCTCCAGCCCAGCATTTCGACAAGCCGGGTAAGTCGCCATTTATGGACATGCAGCTGGTGCCGAAATACGCCGACGCGGCAGACGCAACCACTGCGGACAGCGGCGTGAAAATTGACGGCGGCATGGTGCAGAACTTAGCGATTCGTTTAGCGCCGGTGGCCCAAGGGCCAATCACCTCCAGCATTCGCGCCGTGGCTAACGTGGTGCTCAATGACCGCGACGTGGCAATTGTGCAGGCGCGCAGCAACGGCTTTGTGCAGCGCAGCTACCCGTTGGCGGCGGGTGACGTAGTGGCCGCCGGTGCACCACTGGTGGATTTACTGATGCCAGACTGGGCGGGCGCTCAGGGGGAGTATCTGGCCCTGCTGCACGGCGGTGACAGCGCACTGCGCGCCGCAGCCAGACAGCGTCTGGTGCTGCTCGGCATGCCCGCCTCGCTGATTAATCAGGTCACGCGCAGCGGCAAGGCCCAGCCGGTCTACACCCTCACCGCGCCCATCAGCGGCGTGATCCAGTCACTCGACATTCGCCAAGGTATGACGGTCGCCAACGGCAGCACGCTGTTGCAGCTCAACGGCATCTCCAGCGTCTGGCTGCAAGTGGCGGTTCCCGAGGCGCAGGCCGCACAGGTGCAAAACGGGCAAATGGCGCAAATCAGCTTCCCGGCTTATCCCGGAAAAACCTTTAGCGGCAAAGTCAGCGCCATTCTCCCGGTGGCCGACGCGGCGAGCCGGACCCTAAACGTCAGGATTGAAGTTGCCAACCCGCAGCAACTGATCAGGCCGGGGATGTTTGCGCAGGTTAGCCTGCAAAGCAGCACTCAGGCTGACAGCCTGTCAGTGCCGAGCGAGGCGATTATTCGCACCGGCCTGCGCAACGTGGTGATTGTCAGCGAGGCTAACCACCACTTCGCGCCGGTAGAAGTCCAGCTTGGAGCTGAATCCGCAGGCCGCACTCAGGTGCTCTCCGGCCTGCAAGCGGGCCAGCAGGTGGTGGCTTCCGGCCAATTCCTGATTGATTCAGAAGCCAGCCTGCAGGGCGTTCTGGACAAGATGGACACGGCACAAAACGGAGGGACGCAGCCATGATCGCTCTGCTGATCCGCTGGTCTATCGCCAACCGTTTTCTGGTGTTAATGGCGACGCTGTTTATCGCCGCCGCCGGGATCTGGGCCATTAATACCACGCCGGTCGACGCCCTGCCGGACCTCTCCGACGTGCAGGTGATCGTGCGCACCAGCTATCCGGGGCAAGCGCCGCAAATCGTCGAGAATCAGGTCACCTACCCAATGACCACCACCATGCTGTCGGTGCCCGGCGCGCAGACGGTGCGCGGCTATTCGTTTTTCGGCGACTCCTTCGTCTACGTGATTTTCAAGGAAGGCACTGACCTCTACTGGGCGCGTTCGCGGGTGCTGGAGTATCTCAGCCAGGTACAGTCACGCTTACCGGCGGGGGCGAAACCGGCTCTCGGGCCAGACGCCACCGGGGTTGGCTGGGTGTATGAGTACGCGCTGGTGGATAAAAGCGGCAAGCACGACCTCAGCCAGCTGCGCGGCATACAGGACTGGTTCCTGCGCTTCGAGCTGAAAAGCCTGCCGAACGTGGCGGAGGTTGCCAGCATCGGCGGCATGGTCAAGCAGTACCAGATTGTGCTCGACCCGGTGAAGATGGCGGCTTATCGCATTGCTCAGCAAACCCTGGTTAACGCCGTGCAGCAGGCCAATCAGGAAGCCGGGGGTTCCGTGCTGGAGCTGGCGGAAACCGACTATATCGTGCGGGCTTCGGGCTACCTGAAGACCCTCGACGACTTCAGGAAAATCCCGCTCAGCGTTGAGAACGGCATTCCAATTACGCTGGGCGACGTGGCGACGGTGCAAGTGGGGCCGGAGCTGCGCCAAGGCGTGGCTGATCTTAATGGTCAGGGAGAGAGCGTCGGCGGCGTGATCGTGCTGCGTTCCGGCGAAAATGCCCGGGCGACCATTGCCAGCGTGAAGCAGAAACTGCACGAGTTGCAGCGCAGCCTGCCGGACGGCGTGGAAGTGGTGCCGGTGTATGACCGCAGCAAGCTGATTGATCGCTCCATCGACAACCTCACCCATAAATTAATTGAGGAATTTGTGGTGGTGACGCTGGTCTGCGCGCTGTTCCTGTGGCACTTCCGCTCGGCGCTGGTGGCGATCATCTCCCTGCCGCTTGGCATTATGCTTGCCTTTTTGCTGATGCGCATTCAGGGCATTAACGCCAACATGATGTCGCTGGCGGGCATTGCGATTGCCATTGGCGCGATGGTCGATGCCGCCATCGTGATGATTGAAAACGCCCATAAGAAGATTGAGCACTGGCGCGCCGAGCATCCCGGCGAGAAGCTGGAAGGTCAGGCGCACTGGGCGGTGATTAGCGATGCGGCAACGGAAGTCGGCCCGGCGCTGTTCTTCAGCCTGCTGGTGATCACCCTGTCGTTTATTCCAGTCTTCACGCTGGAATCGCAGGAGGGCAAGTTGTTCGGCCCGCTGGCCTTCACCAAAACCTACGCCATGGCCGGGGCTGCTCTGCTCTCCATCACGCTAGTGCCGGTACTGATGGGCTTTTGGATCCGTGGCCGAATTCCCGATGAAACCCGCAACCCGATTAACCGCGGCCTGACCCGGGTCTACCGGCCAATGCTCGACTGGGTGCTGCGCTGGCCTAAGCTGACGCTGCTGCTGGCGGCGCTGACGCTGTTTACCGTGGTATGGCCGCTAGACAAGATTGGCTCGGAGTTTTTGCCAGCCATTGACGAGGGCGACCTGCTGTATATGCCGTCGGCGCTGCCGGGGCTGTCGGTGTCCAAGGCTTCGCAACTGCTGCAACAGACCGACCGGCTGATTAAAACTGTGCCGGAAGTGCAAAGCGTATTCGGCAAAGCCGGGCGCGCCGAAAGTGCCACCGACCCCGCGCCGGTGGAAATGTTCGAAACCACCATTCAGTTCAAGCCGCGCGACCAGTGGCGTAAAGGCATGACGCCGGACAAACTGGTGCAAGAGCTGGACCGCGTGGTGAAGGTGCCGGGGCTGGCAAACATCTGGGTGCCGCCAATTCGTAACCGCATCGATATGCTGGCGACCGGAATTAAAAGCCCGATCGGCGTGCGTATTTTGGGGCCTTCGCTGGAGGCCATCGACCACACCGCGCAGGCCATCGAAAAGCTGGCGAAAAGCGTGCCGGGGGTGAACTCGGCACTGGCGGAACGCCTGAACGGCGGCCACTACATCGACGTGAACATCAACCGCGCCGAGGCCAGCCGCTACGGGCTGAACATTGCCGACGTGCAGGCGATTGTCTCCTCGGCGATTGGCGGCGCGAACATTGGCGAAACCGTCGAAGGGCTGGCGCGTTACCCCATCAACCTGCGCTATCCGCGCGAGATCCGCGATTCGCTCAACGGGCTGCGCGAGTTGCCGATTTACACGCCGTCCGGCCAGCAAATCACCCTCGGCACGGTCGCCGCGCTGGGCATTAGCTCTGGCCCAACCATGGTGAAAACTGAAAATGCCCGCCTGTCGGGGCTGGTATATATCGACGCGAACAGCCGCGACGTAACCTCGGTGGTCGAAAAACTGCGCCACGCGGTGGACCAGCAACTGCACCTGCCGCCGGGGCTTAGCGTTGAGTACGCCGGGCAATTCGAATACCTACAACACGCGGTACAGCGCCTGAAACTGGTGGTTCCAGCCACCTTAGCCATCATCTTCCTGCTGCTGTATCTGATTTTCCGCCGGGTCGAAGAGGCCCTGCTGCTGATGTTCACCCTGCCGTTCGCCATGGTCGGCGGTATCTGGCTGCTCTACCTGCTCGGCTATAACTTGTCGATTGCCTCCGGCATCGGCTTTATCGCGCTGGCGGGGGTTTCGGCGGAGTTTGGGGTGATCATGCTGGTTTATTTGCGCCAAGCAATGCAGGCCCACAACCCGAACAACTTGCCAATCTCAGCGCGAGAAATGGATGAAGTTATCCGCGAAGGCGCGACCCTGCGCGTCAGGCCGAAAGCCATGACCGTGGCGGTTATTCTTGCAGGCCTGCTACCGATTCTTTGGAGCGGCGGCACCGGTTCTGAAGTGATGAGCAGAATTGCCGCGCCGATGGTCGGCGGCATGATAACTGCCCCGCTGCTGTCGATGTTTATTATCCCCGCACTCTGGCGCCTGCTTGCCGCGCGCCGCTTTGCACGCACCACCCCAACTGAAAACACCTCAATCATTCAACACAAATAAGGAAGGAAATAACATGTCTAAACTCATCAAAACCCTCGCACTCTCTGCCGTCATTTTCGCCGCTGCGCCGCAGTTTGCTTCTGCTACCAGCATGTCGGGCGACATGGCCGGAATGGATATGTCGGGCAATAGCGCCAAAAGTGATGTCGCCAAAGCCAGCGGCGTGGTCAAGAAAATCGACACCGCTAACGGCATGGTGACCTTGCAGCACGGTCCGATCCCGGCTATCCAGTGGCCAGCCATGACCATGGGCTTTAAAGTCGCCGATCCGGCGCTGCTGAACAATATTAAAGAAGGAGAAGAGGTGGATTTCAGCCTGAAGCCGGAGAACGGCAATCAGGTGGTGGTGGTGATTGCTGCCAAGAAATAAGCCCATAAAAAAACCCGGCTGCAAGGCCGGGTTTTTAACAATGTGCGCGAGGCATCTGATTAGAAGTTGTAACCGATAACCGCGTAGTAACCCCAGCCGGTAGACTTCACGTCGAAGTTGCCGTTGCCGAAGTTTAGCTCTGCGCCATCTTGCCACTGGCCGCCGTTGTGGAAGTAACGCGCCACGAACGAGTAGTGCCAGTGGGTGTAGTTCAGAGAAAGAATGTGGCTTGACGCAACAGAGTTGCTTGAACGCGCTTTACGGCCGTTCACGTCTGTGAAGTCGTTGTCACCTAAATCTGAACCCCAGTCGAAGTTGGTGAACCCGATGTAGCTCAGGTTACCGCCCCACAGTGGGGTCAATGGAACGAAGTATTTCACTTTGAAACGGTAGCCGTCCCAGCTGTTTTCGTTCGCCGCACCGTAGTTTTCCCACTGGTATTTCGCATACACGTTCAGGGACAGGCTCATTGGCAGGTGAGTATCGATATCGGTACCCAGACCCATGAACCAGGTGTTCTGGCGGTTATCGCTGTTCGGGCCCATATCGTAGATATAGTTGTTCGCGAAGTACCACTCTTTGAACGGACCGAAGCTCAGGTCAGTGCCGGTCAGCTTGTCGATAGAGAAGCGAGGTTCGATTTCCATAAACAGCGGAGAACCGTTCTTATCCCAGATACCGGTGTCGTTACCGTTACCCGCGCCGAAAGTCTTAGGAATATCGATATAGCCGTAGAAATCGAACCAGTCTTTGTGTGCAAAAGCTTCATATTCGAGGTAGACGTCGTTACGGATGGTTGGTCCGAAACGCGTATCCGCGCTGCCCACCACGTTAACGCTTTGATGCCACCAGTCAGAAACGAATTCGCCTTGTGTGTCGTCAGCCAGTACGGTCGCGCTGTAAGACAAAGCTAAAAGTGCGCCAGCTGCAATTATTTTATTGTTCATTGATTTACCAGGGAGCGGTTAGAGAGCAACTCCTTTTGCCAGAAGGAGACAATTTTTACGAAACAGTCAGGTCGGATTTACAGGTTATTGTCCTGCTATATCTGACTAAATGTTTAAAACCGTAATTGGCGTGCCACATCACTACGCATAAAAAAGAATTCAAAACTGTGATCCGCAACCGATTGCGAGCCTTTATTACAAAGGCGCTGAAATTTCCAGTCGCCACAGTTCAGGTTCAAATTTTGTTAGCTAATAAATAGATTTGGTCAATGTTTGTCAATTTCTGTTTCATCTTCATACACACTTTGTGTGATTGCCGTCACACAAAGTTCATAAATGGATGATAAGGGAGTGCAAAGAAAGCTTCGCAAATTGTGCCAAATACGTACACCTGCCATTTGTCGTGCTATAGTAATGACAATTAGCCGAATGATAAAAGGAGTCTGTTATGGAGAGTAAAATTTCAGAGCTGCATTCCAAAAACGCCCCACTTCCTGCAATGCGTTTGTGGCAATCTGCGGGGCTTCCCGCAAGTGGAGGAATCAGTTTGATTAACGCCATACAGAAAGGTTTTTCAGTTGATAGTATCAACCGTCTGAATGCCGAACTGGGATGGTCAAAAATGGCACTACTGGAAATAATGGGGATCAACGAGCGCAGTTTTGCTCGTCGTAAAGCCGAAAATGGGCTGTTGAAAACGGATGAAAGTGAGCGCGTAGCCCGCCTGATACGCATCGTTGACGCAGCAACCGATCTCTTCGAAGGCGACCGCAGCGCCGCCCTTGATTGGATACGTCGCCCTGCTCCCGCACTCGGCGGCGTGCCGCCGGTAGAGATGCTGGCTTCAGAAGCCGGTGCGTTAGAAGTCAACCGCCTGATTGGCCGTCTGGAATACGGGGTCTTTGGGTGAGGCTGTACCGCATCGTCAAGACCAAACACCTCTCCACCGCCTGGTCAGGAACCGGCGCCCAACTTTACGGCGGGCGCTGGAACCCTCCCGGCAAGCCGGTGGTCTATCTCGCCACCAGCATCTCACTGGCGATCCTTGAGATCATGGTCCATCTGCAAAGCAGCCTATTACTTCAGTCTTACACCCTGCTGAGCATTGATATTCCTGATGAAAAACTGGAGCAGCTGAATCTCGACAACCTGAGCGAAGACTGGAAAGATCCTTCGCCACCGGACAGCACTCAGAGCCTCGGCGAAGCGTGGCTACAGTCTGCCAGCAGCGTGGGTTTGCGCGTGCCGTCGGTGATCGTGCCCAGCGAATTCAACGTCATTGTGAATCCGCTGCACCCTGATTTT
Source organism: Ewingella sp. AOP8-B2-18 (assembly GCF_052376015.1). Lineage (NCBI taxonomy): Bacteria > Pseudomonadati > Pseudomonadota > Gammaproteobacteria > Enterobacterales > Yersiniaceae > Ewingella > Ewingella sp. AOP8-B2-18. Next base: position 459,417 of record NZ_JBQSVB010000001.1, on the reverse strand, counting down.
TCGCCACTGCTGGCGAGTGTTGAAAAGCAGCCGATGGCCTTCGATCCGCGCCTGATTTGACGCAAACGGTTTTAACGCGAACGGTCACTGCGATAAATCAGCCACAGCGCGATAGCCAGACAAGGGATCGCCGCAAGACGATGCCATGAAAGCCCAATGGTGGGGTTGTGCAGCCAGCCAAAGTTATCAATCAGCATCCCCATCGCCAGCTGGCCGAGGATCACCGCCACCGTCGCGGCGGCGGTGCCGATGCGCGGAACGGCAATCACCATGATGATGATGTAAGGCACGCCAAATAGCGCCCCCATAAGCTGCCACTTCGGCACGGTCAGCAGCGTGGCGGATTGCGGAGTTTGCAAAAACAGCACCAGCAACGCGGTAATGGCGGCACCCACGCCGAAGGTCAGAAAGGCGCTTTTTAATACTCCAACCTGCTCACCTAACTTGCCATTAACCGCCGCCTGCATGCTCAGCGCAGCACCGGCGATCACCGCCAACACAATCATAATCAATTCAGTCATCTTCAGCTCCAGGCAATCAGAATTAGCGCGGCGACAATAAACACCAGCGCCAGCAGGCGCTCACCGCCAACCTTCTTGGCCGTGGTGCCGAACCAGCCAAAATGATCAATTAACAGGCTTTTCGCCACCTGCCCAGAAAGCACGGCAATCATGGTTAAGCCGATACCAATCACCGGCGTCGCCAGCGTCAGCACGATGACGTAAACCGGCCCTAGCGCGCTGCCGAGCATTTGCCAGCCCGGCAGCTGGTTGTAGGACACCGCGTTGCGCGGGCCGAAGAACAGCACCAACAAGCCGGTCAGCACAGTGCCGACACCAAAGATGCTCAGCGTGGCCCATAGGTGCCCCACCTCTGTCCCCAGCGGACCAATCAGCCCCGCCTCCATCGACAACCCCATTCCCGCCAGCACTACCAGCGGTATTAACAACAGATTCATGGTTTTCCTGTTAATCAATTGGCAAAGATGCGGACTATAGCGTGGCATTTCATTGCAAAAAACAGGACAATCTCGAAAATACCTTTGCGAGAAACGCACAGATGGAAGGTTTTAATCAGATCAATTTCAAATCTCTAAAGCTGTTTGTCGCCGTATTGGATTTAGGGAGTTTTTCAGAAGTAGCGCGACGCGAAGCCCTCTCGCCATCAAGCGTATCGCGGGTTATTCAGCAGATGGAGCAAGCCCTGCAAACCCAGTTGCTCTACCGCAATACCCGTGCCGTTAGCCCCACCGAGTCGGGCAAGTTGTTAGGCCACCATGCTCGACAGGTGCTGGACCAAATCGCCCAAGCCGAGCGCGGTTTGCAGGAGCAAGATCTGGAGCCGAGCGGCCTGGTTAAGATTAACGCGCCGATTGTCTTCGGCCAGCGCCACATCGCCCCTTGGCTGCACGAGCTGTGCGCCCGTTACCCCAAGTTGCAGATTGAGCTGATGCAGACCGATGATTTTATCGACCCACTGCATGACGCCACGGACTTGCTGATCCGCATTGGCGTGATGGCTGACTCCTCGCTGCAAGCCCGGACCTTGGCCGTGCAGCGATACAGTCTCGCCGCCAGCCCCGACTATCTGGCAAAAGCCGGGATGCCCACCTCGCCTGAAGATCTTCTGCAACACAGCTGTTTGGTTTTTAAAGGCTACGTAGGCTCCCAGCGCTGGTTCTTCCGCCCTAAGTCCTCTTCAGCACGCTCGTCTACAGAATGGCAAGCCTACAGCCTGCGCGGGGTACTCACGGGCAACAACGCCGAGACCCTGACTCAGTCAGCCATCAACGGCATGGGGCTGGTGGTGTTCCCTACATGGCTCATTGGTGAGGCACTGCACGACGGTCGACTGGTCAGCGTGCTAGAGGAGTATCAAGTCTCAACCCAGCTTGAAACTCCAACCATCTCCGCGCTCTACCCACAGGGGAAACGGCTGTCGCTGAAGGTTCGGGCGGTGATTGATTTTCTGGTAGAGAAATATGGGGAGAAGCCTTATTGGGAGGGGGGTAATTGAGGAATTACTGGGCCTTTTTAAATTAAACTTCAAGTTCAGCTTCAAGTTCAAGTTCAAGTTCAAGACCTTGCGTTGCCACGCAAACTGGCCCAGAAGGCGCGTAAGCGCGCGCCCTCTGGACTCCCGCGCTTTTTATTGCTGGGAGATCGAGGCTGCGCAGGGTTGGAATGGACGTGTTTCAGGCACCTTAGTGATCGTCGCGAAGTGCCGCCGCTTAGGCGGTTCCCTCAGTTCGGGTTCGAGCCATAGGTCTCGAACCACTCCCTCGGCGTCACTTCTGAACGCGACTTACTGGCATCTCAACCGAGCCGTTTCAGTGGGGTTTGTCTTGCTCCCTCCCCTACTTAGGGGAGGGTTGGGGTGGGGTATTTATCACATAAGCTACTGATTTTAATGCAATAACCCCCCAATTTTCAGGGGGAGAAGCAGAGCATCACTCCCCTGAAACGGCACGGTCTAAATGCCAGTAAGTCGCGTTCAGAAGTGACGCCGAGCAAGAGGTGGAAAACCGCGTGTTTTTTACGCGGGTTGGAATCCCGCAGCGAGGATACCGCCTAAGCGGCGGCACTTCGCGACGAACACGATGGCTGCTGAAACATGTCCATTCCAACTCTGCGCAGCCTCGATCTTCCAGTGGCAAAAAACGCAGGATTCCAAAGGGTTTCGTTTAAAACCCTTTGGGCCAGTGTGGGCGGCGAGCCCACGGTTTTGACCTTGACTTTAAAGTTCACCGCTCAGGCCGCCCCCCTTTAACCTCATACTTATATGCGGGATCCCATCTTCATCATAAATATCCGTGTAAGCCACAAACCCGAAACTGCCGTAGAATTTCTGCAAATGCGCCTGTGCGGAAAGGATAACCTCGGCGTCGGGCCAGTGCTTTTTACAGGAGTTGAGCGCCCGCTCCATCAGCTGATAACCCAGCTTTAAACCTCGGGCGGCAGGGGCGATGATCACGCGGCCAATCGCCACTTCGCCGTCCAGTTCGAGGATGCGCAGATATGCCACCGGCTGGCCGTTTTGCCAGCCAATGATGTGGCGGTTTTCGCCCACCAAATCGCGGCCATCAATATCCTGATAAATACAGTTTTGCTCCACCACAAACACGTCGCTGCGCAGGGCCAGAATGGCGTAAAGCTGGGCGACATTGAGTTTACTGTGGTGTACATCCTGCCAAAGAATGTCCTTGTTTGAATCCGTCATAAAATTCCCGCTCCTGCCGCACAGTGCCGTAGCCAAAAAAAAGAGATAACCCGAAGATTATCTCTTTTTATCATGTCCAGACGATAAAGACAGTCTAGCTATTTATCAGAGTAATGGTTTAGCCGCTTCTTTTCTTACCGGCGCGCCGTTGGCCTGATAATAATCCGCCGTGCTCTTCGGCAAGGCTTCGCGTCCACGGATCTTATCAGCGATTTTCTCGGCGATCATGATGGTGGTCGCATTCAGGTTACCAGTGATGATTTGCGGCATGATTGACGCATCCACCACGCGCAGGCCTTGCATACCGTGCACGCGCCCCTGCCCGTCTACCACGGCCATCTCGTCGCTACCCATTTTGCATGAACAAGATGGGTGGAACGCCGTCTCGGCATGTTCACGGATAAAGGCGTCGAGCTGCTCGTCGGTCTGAACATCTGCGCCCGGACTGATTTCTCGGCCACGGTACGGGTCCAGCGCTGGCTGGGCCATGATCTCACGGGTGATACGGATCGCATCGCGGAACTCGTGCCAATCCTGCTCGCTCGACATGTAGTTGAACAGAATGCTCGGGTGCTGGCGCGGATCTTTCGACTTCACCTGCACGCGGCCGCGACTTGGCGAGCGCATTGAGCCAACGTGAGCCTGGAAGCCGTGCTCGTTCACCGCGTTGCTGCCGTTGTAGTTAATGGCAACTGGCAGGAAGTGGTACTGAATGTTCGGCCACTCAAACTCTTCGCGGCTGCGGATAAAGCCGCCGGCCTCAAACTGATTGCTGGCACCCACGCCAGTACCGTTGAACAGCCACTCGGCACCGATTTTCGGCTGGTTGAACCATTGCAGCGCCGGATAGAGTGACACCGGCTGAGTACAGCTGTACTGCAAGTACATTTCCAGATGGTCCTGCAAGTTCTCGCCAACGCCCGGCAAGTCATGCACCACAGGAATATCCAGACTATTTAACAGTTCGGACGGGCCGACGCCGGAGCGTTGCAGAATCTGTGGAGAAGCAATCGCCCCGCCGCACAGCAGCACTTCGCGTTTGGCTTTCGCCGTTTTGGCATTGTACTCGTCGCCTTTGAAGTAGCTCACGCCCACGGCGCGCTTGCCTTCAAATAGAATCTTGTCGGTCATCGCATGAGTGACAATCGTCAGGTTAGCGCGCGATTTCGCCTGATCCAAATAACCCCGCGCGGTACTGGCGCGGCGGCCTTTTGGCGTCACTGTGCGATCCATCGGGCCGAAGCCTTCCTGCTGATGGCCGTTCAAGTCGTCGGTGCGCGGATAACCGGCCTGCACGCCTGCTTCAATCATGGCGTGGAACAGCGGATTATTGCCATTCTTCGGCGTCGCAACGCTCACCGGACCATCGCCGCCGTGGAAATCGTTCGGCCCGATGTCGCGAGTTTCAGCTTTGCGGAAGTACGGCAGGCAGTCGAGGTAGCTCCAGTCTTCCAGACCCGGCGCTTTCGCCCAGTTGTCGAAGTCCATCGCGTTACCACGGATGTAGCACATACCGTTAATCAGCGACGAGCCGCCCAGCCCTTTACCACGGCCACACTCCATGCGGCGGTTGTTCATAAATGGCTCTGGGTCAGTTTCGTAGGCCCAGTTGTAACGCTTCCCCTGTAGCGGGAAAGCCAGCGCCGCAGGCATCTGCGTGCGGAAATCCAGACGATAATCTGGGCCGCCCGCCTCCAGCAGCAGCACGTTGACGCTGCTGTCTTCGGTTAAACGGGTCGCTAATACGTTGCCGGCTGAACCGGCACCAATGATGATGTAATCGTAATCCATTCAATTCTCCTATGCGGTGGCGGATTAAAAGACCGAACTGTATTCGCCCAGCTCAACCTGCACGGATTTAATCTGAGTGTAATGCTCAAGGGTGCTCACGCCGTTTTCGCGGCCTACGCCAGAGTGCTTGTAGCCCCCCACTGGCATGGCAGCGTCAGACTCGCCCCAGGTGTTGATCCAGCAGATACCGGCTTCCAACTGGTGGATAACGCGGTGTGCGGTGTTCAGATCCTGTGTCACCAGGCCCGCTGCCAGACCGTATTCGGTATCGTTGGCGCGGCGCACCACTTCTTCTTCGCTCTCGTAAGACAAAATGCTCATTACCGGCCCGAAGATCTCTTCGCGGACGATTTTCATGTCGTCTTTACAGTCGGTGAATACCGTCGGTGCGACGTAAGCGCCCTTGGCGTAATCGCCGATGATGATGCGCTCGCCGCCCGCTAACAGACGCGCGCCTTCGCTTTTGCCGCTTTCGATGTAGCGCAGCACGGATTCCATGTGTGCGAAGCTGACCAGTGGCCCGAAGTTGACGTTTTCGTCAGTCGGGTCGCCGAGGCGAATACGCTGTACGCGCTCCAGAATTTTGGCTTCGAACTCAGCTTTGCGGGTTGCGGGCACAAACACGCGGGTGCCGTTGGTGCAGACCTGACCTGAGCTGTAGAAGTTCGCCATCATGGCGATATCTGCGGCTTTATCGAGATCAGCGTCTGGGAAGATGATCAGCGGAGATTTACCCCCCAGCTCCATGGTCACGTCTTTCAGCGTGGAGGCCGATGCGCTGGCCATCACTTTCTTGCCGGTCGCTACGCCGCCGGTGAAGGAGACTTTAGCGATGTGCGGATGGTCGGTCAGGGCCTGGCCGACGCTCGCGCCGCTGCCGGTTACCACGTTAAACACGCCATTCGGCACGCCCGCTTCGGTGAAGATTTCAGCCAGTTTCAGCGCGGTCAGCGAAGTCACTTCGCTCGGTTTGAAAATCATCGCGTTACCCGCAGCCAGCGCCGGAGCAGACTTCCACAGTGCGATTTGAATCGGGTAGTTCCATGCGCCAATGCCTGCCACTACGCCCAGCGGCTCGCGGCGGGTGTAGACGAAGGAAGAGTCGCGCAGTGGGATCTGCTGGCCTTCGAGCGCAGGGATAAGCCCGGCGTAGTACTCCAGCACGTCAGCGCCAGTGACGATATCCACGGCGGTGGTTTCAGACAGCGGCTTACCGGTGTCTGCGGTTTCGATAGCTGCCAGCTCGTCATTCCGCTCGCGCAGAATATCCACTGCACGACGTAAAATGCGCGAACGCTGCATCGCGGTCATTGCTGCCCACTCTTTCTGGCCTTTAATCGCCGCGTTAACTGCCAGATCAACGTCTTCGGCAGTCGCGTTTGGCAAGGTGGCAATGACTTCGCCATTGGCCGGGTTGATGGCGTCAAACGTCTCGTTGCCGGTGCTTTCCTGATAGCGTCCATCGATATACAGTTTTTGTGTGCCGTAGCGGGACATAATTAACTTCTCCTCGGTCAGTGCGGTCTGAATTTAGGCCTTCGGCGCGGGGGCCGAAATTTGTGATTCAATGAAGCGATAAGTAATTTGTAGCGCTTCTTCGCGGTTAAACGGCTTGCCACTCAGGGCTGACCTCAACCACAGGCCGTCGATTAATCCGGCCATACCTTTCGCGGCAACGCGCGCCGCGTCTTTCGGTAAAAACCGCCTAAACTCAGAACATAAATTTGAATAGAGTCGGCGACTGTTCACTTGCTGTAGGCGGTGCAACTGCGGGTGATGCATGCTGCTGGCCCAAAAAGCCAGCCAGGTTTTCATCGCCGCGCCATTGGTCTGGCTGTCGTCGAAGTTGGCCTGAGCAATTGCGTGCAAACGTGCCGTTGGTGCGTCGTCGTCCAGCTGCGCCAGTCGCGCCTGCACCCCTTCCCCCAAATGACTGAGCAAATAACGCATGGTGGCTTCCAGCAGACCATTCTTGTCACGGAAATAGTGACTGATGATGCCGTTGGACACGCCAGCGCGGCGGGCAATTTGCGAAATCGATGCTTCATGCATCCCCACTTCGTTCACTGCTGCCAGCGTTGCCTCAATCAATTGCTGCCGTCTAATTGGCTGCATTCCTACTTTGGGCATGGGTACAACTCCTGAAAAATCGGTCTTCCGAAACCTATTTTTTAACCATGATTTCGGACGTTCTTAACCTTGTTGCTGACTCTATTTAACTTTTTTTTGATTGAACGTTCAATCAAAAATGCATATATTTTATTACCAATACGTTAGTAATTTGTATGAGAAATGCATTATAAATGGATGAAGTAACCTGCTAACTATCTGAAAATAAGTTCATTAATAACCTAACAGGGGAAACGATGGCTGCTGTCGATACGACGGATAAACTGTCCGAGAAACCACGGGATAAATTGAACGGCGTGGTGTTTTTCACGTCCGCCGGTTTAATTTTAGCCTTCACGCTGATGTCTATTTTTTATACCGAATTGTCGGGGAAATGGCTCAGTAGTGCACTGAATTGGGTATCAGCAACTTTCGGCTGGTATTACATGTTGGCTGCTACGCTGTACATCGTGTTTGTAGTGTTCATTGCCTGTTCGCGCTTCGGCTCGATTAAACTCGGCCCTGAACAATCCAAACCCGAATTCAGCATGATGAGTTGGGCTGCGATGCTGTTCGCCGCCGGGATAGGCATCGACCTGATGTTCTTCTCCGTGGCCGAGCCGGTAACGCAATATATGTTGCCGCCGGAAGGTCAGGGCCAGACGCTGGAAGCTGCGCGTCAGGCGATGACCTGGACGCTGTTCCACTACGGCCTGACCGGCTGGTCAATGTACGCGCTGATGGGCATCGCGCTGGCTTACTTTAGTTATCGCTACAACCTGCCGCTGACCATTCGTTCTGCGCTATATCCAATCTTCGGCAAGCGCATTAATGGTCCCATCGGCCACAGCGTGGATATCGCGGCGGTGGTCGGCACCATCTTTGGTATCGCCACCACGCTGGGTATCGGCGTGGTGCAGCTGAACTACGGCCTCAACGTGCTGTTCAAAATCCCGGAAAACCTGACGGTGCAGGCCTCGCTTATCCTGCTGTCGGTGATTATGGCGACAGTCTCTGTGACCTCTGGCGTGAACAAAGGTATTCGAATTCTGTCCGAGCTGAACGTGCTGCTGGCGCTGGGTCTGATCCTGTTCCTGTTGTTCTTCGGTAATACCGAATTCTTGCTTAACGCGCTGGTGCTCAACATTGGTGATTACATCAACCGCTTTATGGGCATGACCCTCAACACCTTTGCCTTTGACCGTCCAACCCAGTGGATGAATAGCTGGACGCTGTTCTTCTGGGCATGGTGGGTTGCCTGGTCGCCGTTTGTTGGCCTGTTCCTGGCGCGTATCTCACGCGGCCGTACCATCCGTGAGTTCGTGCTGGGTACCTTGATCATTCCGTTTGTGTTTACCCTGCTGTGGTTGTCGATTTTCGGTAACAGCGCGCTGTACCAAATCATTCACGGTAATCTGGGCTTCGCCAATGAAGTGATCGCCCACCCTGAGCGCGGCGTTTACAGCCTGCTGGCGCAGTATCCGGGCTTTACCCTGAGTGCTTCGGTTGCCACCATTACCGGCCTGCTGTTCTACGTGACGTCGGCGGATTCCGGCTCTCTGGTGCTGGGTAACTTCACCTCGAAGCTGGCGGACATCAACAACGATGCCCCGAACTGGTTACGCATTTTCTGGTCAGTCACCATCGGCGTGTTAACGCTGGGCATGTTGATGACCGACGGCGTCTCAGCGCTGCAAAACGCCACGGTTATCATGGGTTTGCCGTTTAGCTTCGTTATCTTCTTCATCATGGCCGGTTTGTATAAATCGCTGCGGCTGGAAGATTATCGCCGCGCCAGTACCCAGCAGTCTCTGGCCCCGATTGCGGTCAGCGGCGGCGACGCGGTGCTTAACTGGAAACAGCGTTTATCACGCGTGATGAACTATCCGGGTACCACCCATACGCAGAAAATGATGGATAACGTCTGCCGTCCGGCAATGCTGGACGTGGCTCAAGAGCTGGAGCTGCGCGGTGCCAAAGTCGAGTTCAGCGAGCATGAGCCGGAGGACGATGAGAAAATCAACCATCTCGAGCTTATCGTGGCGCTGGGCGAAGAGCAGAACTTTGTCTATCAGATCTGGCCTGTGCGCTATGCCGTTCCGGCGTTTACCTATCGCGCTCGTGCGGGTAAATCGCACTACTACCGTCTGGAAACCTTCCTGCTGGAAGGTACGCAGGGTAATGACCTGATGGACTTCACCAAGCATCAGGTGATCAATGACATTCTGGATCAGTACGAACGTCATCTGAACTTCCTGCACATTAATCGCGAAGCGCCGGGCAACACCCTGACCTTCCCTGAGCAGACGATTTAATCCTCAATCGCTCCGTTAGTACGATAATAAAAACCCGCCTCGGCGGGTTTTTTGTTGGCTATTCAAAAACCTGCTCCGTTTATTGGCGCAAGAAAGGCAAAACCTTCTCCAGCAGAAGCTCCGGCTGTTCTTCTGCAATGTAGTGTCCACAGGGCAGCGCCTCGCCTGTTACCTGTTCAGCCACCTTCGCCCATTCCTCCAGCGGCTTAAAACATTTGCCGACGGTGCCCTGCTCGCCCCACAGGATCAACAGCGGACATTGCACTTTGCGAGACGCCTCGAGATCAATCTGGTCGTGTTGCAGGTCAATCGACGCCGAGGCTCGATAGTCCTCGCAAATCCCACGCGCCGTGCCATCAAGTTGCAGACAGCGCAAATAATCTGCGTATGCTTCGTCGGTGAAGGGCTGCATACCGGCGCTGCGGCTACCCATTACGCTGCGCAGGTACAGGTCAGCATCATGAGAGATTAAGGCTTCAGGGAGCGGCGCGGGGCGAATCAGGAAGAACCAATGCCAGTAGGCGCGAGCAAATTCTTCATTGGTTTGCTGGTACATGGATAGCGTCGGCGCGATATCCATCAGCACCATGCGTTTTACGGCCTGCGGGTGGTCGAGGGCCAGACGGTGCGCCACGCGAGCGCCGCGGTCATGGGCTATCACGCTAAATTGCTTGAAGCCCAGCGCTAGCATCAGCTCGTACTGGTCCTGCGCCATTTCGCGCTTGCTGTAGAGATAATGGTCGGCGTCCGGCTCAGGTTTGCCACTGTCGCCGTAGCCGCGTAAATCGGCTAGTACCACTGTGTATTGTGAAGTCAGGTACGGCGCGATTTTATGCCAAATGGCCTGCGTTTGCGGGTGTCCGTGCAGCAGTAGCAAGGGTTCGCCTTGACCGGCTATTCGATAGGCAATGTCAGTTCCATTAACGGCAATCCGACCTTGGGTAAAATGTTCAAGCATGGGTTTTCTCCTTTTTTACCCATCTTAGTCTTTGCCCCGTTGGCAACAAGCTCACAACTGGAGATCGGCTATTCACGGATCGTGTTTTGAAGCACCACGCTTAGGCCATTGCTCGGACACCTGGAAGTTGCGACGCTGGGTTATCCACTGAGTTTCTCAGGGCAATAATAGTTTCTCAGGACAATAAAATGAAACCAAGAACGCTATATGAAAAGCATATCGACAGTCACAGCGTGCGCACGCTGGATAACAAAGGCCACGTGCTGCTTTACATCGACCGTCAGGTGATTAACGAGTACACCAGCCCGCAGGCCTTTAGCGGGCTGCGTGACGCCGGGCGCCGCGTGTGGCGGCCTGAGACGTCTCTCGCGGTAGTTGACCACGTCAACCCAACTGCGCCAGTGCGTACCCGCCAAATGCCGGACGCGGGCGGAGCGCGGCAGGTCTCCTATTTGGCGGAAAACTGCCAAGAGTTTGGCATTGAGCTGTTTGATATTTTAGACAAACGTCAGGGCATTGAGCACGTGGTGGCGCCTGAACAGGGCTTTATCTTGCCGGGCATGGTTATCGCCGCCGGAGACAGCCACACCACTACCTATGGCGCGCTGGGCGCGTTTGGTTTCGGCATCGGCACCTCAGAAATTGAACACCTGCTGGCGACCCAAACCTTGGTGTACAAAAAGCTGAAAACAATGCGCGTGACGGTCAACGGTAAGCTGGCAAACGGCATTACCGCCAAAGACGTGGTGATGGCGCTGGTGGCGAAAATCGGCGCGGCGGGTGCGACCGGCTACGCCATTGAGTTCTGCGGCGAAGGCATCGACATGCTCAGCGTCGAGGGGCGGATGACCATCTGCAATATGGCGGTCGAGGCCGGTGCGCGTGGCGCATTTATGGCACCAGACGAAAAGGTCTTCGAGTATTTGAAAGACAAACCGCGCGCGCCGAAAGGCCAGCAGTGGCTCGACGCCGTTGCCCTGTGGAAGAAAGAGTTACACAGCGACGCCGACGCCGTGTTTGACCGCGAAGTGGAACTCAGCGCCGCTGAGATTGCCCCGATGGTGAGCTGGGGAACCAGCCCGGATCAGGCTCTGGCGATTAACGGCCAAGTGCCGGACCCGTCAGCCGAGCCGGATGCTTCTCGCCGCAAAGATTTGCAGCGTGCCCTGAACTACATGGGCCTGCGCGCAGGTCAGCCGCTCAATAGCATCAATATCAGCCACGCCTTTATAGGCTCCTGTACCAATGCGCGTATTGAAGATTTGCGCGCGGCGGCGGAGGTGGTTCGCGGTAAAAGCGTGGCAGCGACAGTGCGGGCAATGATTGTCCCCGGCTCTAGCCAAGTGCGGGCGCAGGCCGAAGCAGAAGGCTTGGCCGAGATCTTTATTCAGGCCGGTTTCGAGTGGCGCCAGTCAGGCTGCTCAATGTGTCTGGCGATGAACGACGACGTGCTGTCACCGGGCGATCGCTGCGCGTCGAGCACCAACCGTAACTTTGAAGGTCGTCAGGGTGCCGGAGCCCGTACCCATCTGATGAGCCCGGCGATGGTCGCCGCCGCCGCCATTCGCGGCCATCTGACCGACGTTCGCGAAGTGTGAGGAGAGAACCATGCAAGCTTTTAACGTATTAACCGCCGTTGCCGCCCCGCTTACCGCGGCCAACGTCGATACCGACGTGATCATGCCAAAGCAGTTTCTGAAAGGCATTGACCGTAATGGCTTAGATAAAGGCGTGTTCTTTGATTTGCGCTTTTTGACCGACGGCGCGCCGGACCCGGCGTTTATTCTCAATCAGCCTGAGTGGCAGTCGGCCAAGTTTCTGGTAGTTGGGCCAAACTTTGGCTGTGGCTCAAGCCGCGAGCACGCGGTGTGGGGGCTGAAACAGCTGGGCATTCGGGCGCTGATTGGCACCACCTTCGCCGGGATCTTCTTCGACAACTGCCAGCGTAACGGCGTGCTGACCGTGCAACTTTCGCCCGAGCAGTGGTCCAAAATCGCGGAACGGGTCGCACAGCCGCAGACCAATGAGATCACCGTTGACCTGCCTGAGCAGAAAATTAGCCTGAGCAACGGCGAGCTGATTGATTTCACTATTGATGAGCTGAGTAAACTGTCACTGCTCAACGGTCTCGATGCTATCGGCAATACCCTGCGCTACAGCGACGACATTCGCCAGTTCCAGCAGAGGCATTTGCAAAACAATCCGTGGTTGGCGTGAAGCACTCTCGGTGAGTGTTAAGTTCTTAATGTTGAATGTTGAATTAAGCAGGTGATTTGCGCCGTGACGATCGCGGCGCTAGCCGAGCAGCTGACTGAATCTTTGCTGGAAGAATTCGACACAGACCCGCAGCTTGGCGGACTCCGCCAAACGCGTCGGATAGACCGCCCACACGCTGGCAGGCTGCGAGTAAGCCGGTAAAACCTGCACCAGCTCGCCACTGTCGAGGTAGGGCTGGACGTCCCACTGCGAGCGCAGAATGATGCCGTGGTGTTTCAACGCCCATTGCAGCACCACTTCGCCACTGTTCGACGAGAGCGCCCCTTTAACGCGAATGCGCTGCTCTTCGCCCTCTGCCGTCACTGACCAGATGCCAAAGGGGTTATCCCGCTCTTTGAGCACCAGACACTGATGTTCGGTTAAATCCTCCAACGACTCCGGCACGCCGTGGGCCTGGAGATAGTCAGGCGAGGCGCAAAGAATGCGCTGATGCTGGGCTAACTTTTTGCCAATGTGCTGCTCGGGGATGTCGTCTCCGACTAGAATTTCCAGATCCACGCCTTCGGCCACTAGATCAATCACCCGATCGTACAGGTCGAGGCGCAAATTAAGCTGCGGATAGTGTTCCGCCAGCTCCGCCACGGCGGGCGCGACGTGGCAGCGGCCAAAGCCAAACGAGCTGCAAATATGCACATTGCCACGCGGTTCGGTGCGAGAGTCGGACAGGTCGCCGATAAACTGGTCGAAGTTATCCAGGATTTGCAGTGCCCAGCGCTGGGCGCGCTCCCCTTCCTCGGTCAGGCGAATGCCACGCGTGGATCGGTGCAGCAGGCGCGCACTCAGCGCCTCTTCAAGGATCTGAATTCGCTTACTGACGTAGGCGGGAGACTGCCCTAGCTCGGTGGCGGCAGCGGCAAAGCTTTGCTTATTCACTACCGCCAGAAAGACTCGCAGGTCTTCCGCTAAGGGCAATCTGTCGCGTTCGCTGGTCACGAGGAGAGCCCAAAATCGGGCTGAGGCTGCCCATTAAGGTGCTCGGCGTGGTGGACATCGCGGCTTTTAACACCGGCGTTATCCATTTTTTCGCGTGCTTCCTGAATGTCGCCGCTGTCGATTTGCAGCTTCTCCTGATCTTTCCCCTGCTCCGGCGTTAATGCCAGTTCCACCATAATCGGGAAGTGATCGGAACCCATCGCCTCGAGGCGTTGAAGGTCAATCAGGGTGAACTCTTTACTGTGGAAAACGTGGTCCAGCGGCCAGCGCAGGAAGGGATAGCTAGCATGAAAGGTGTTGTACATGCCGCGCCCGCGACGGGGGTCAAGCAGGCCGCTAACCTTCATAAACAGCCGCGTGGTGCGCGACCAGGCCACGTCGTTCAGGTCGCCGGTCACAATGGTCGGGTAGCTGGCGCGTGAAGCCGTGTGGCCCACCGCCACCAGTTCGGCATCGCGATTGGTGGATTCATCATCTTCGGTCGGGCTTGGCGGCATCGGGTGCAGGCAGTGCAGCACCACCTGATGACCAGAGGTTAATTCAGCGCGGAAATGCATTGAAGGGATACCTTCAGCCACTAAATACTGAATTTTCGCGTCAAACAACGGCAAGCGAGAATAGACGTGCATGCCGTAGAGGTTATCCAGCGGGCATTTGATGCTGTGCGGATAGTCACCTTCCAGCGGCGACATCTGCTGTTCCCACCACAGGTCGGTTTCCAACAGCACCAGAATGTCCGGGCGGTTTTTCTCGACTATTTCCAATAGTTTGGCGCTGTTGCGGTTGGTCATTAACACATTACAGTTAATGATTTTGATGCGCGGATGGCCATTCGGCACGGTTTTCTTCACCTGCACCGGATAGAGTCGGGTGTAAGGCAATATCCACCATGCCTGATAAACCATACAGGCCAGCGACAGCAGGATAATGAGCGTGGCGAGTGGGCCCCCAAATGGCAAAACCCACAGTTCGGTGAGTAAAAACAGCAATGACAAGGTTGCCATTTGCAGTCGCGGGAAGTCCCAAACTCTCACCCACCAGCGTTGATTCTTCGACAACGGCAGTAACGTCAGCAGTGCCATAATAACGGTCAGCACGCTGACGATAATTCGCAGTGAATCCATTGATGCTTAGCCCTTCCCGTCTGCCACATGACACCAGTTGCGCTGCTCGACAATCCCGCCATTTGGCGAGGTGTAGCCGATACAGCCTAAAATCGAATCAAACAGCTTTTCATGGAACACCGGCGTTTTATCTGCCGCCAGCTTTTGCAGCTGGTCGAAACCGGCACGGTTGTGGTCATCAGACAGGAACTTGTCAGAAGCCCACACCATAATCGGCACCGTACGTTGCTCTATTGGCGCGTGGTCACGCGGTGTACCGTGGAAATGCATGCTTTTTGAAATAGATTCGCCGTGGTCAGAAGCATAAAACACGATGGCGTTCTTGTCTCGCAGTTGATTAAACACCTGCTCGAGGAAGTAGTCGGTATACAACAGCGAGTTATCGTAAGCGTTAATCATCTCTTGCGTCGAGCAGGAGTCATCAATGCCCATACACTCAGGCTGATATTTGGCGAAAGAGCGCGGGTAACGGTCGGAATAGAGATAATGCGAACCTTTGGTGTGCAGAATGATCAGATGCTGGCCCTGCGGATAATGGTCCATCGAGTCCTTCATCTCATCCACCAGCAGCATGTCGTCCACAGGCTTACCGGCGTTGCGCTTTTCAGAGGCAATGTTTTCACGCAGCGAGTAGTCGTTGACGCGGGTCTTGTTGTAGAACCACGCCTCACTCTGCATAGAGTAAAGCTCAGAACTCCAGCCATTGCTCTTCAGCACGGAGAAGACGTTGGCCTCTTTCAGCGTACGCTGCGGCGCTTCGGACGCCCCGCCTTCGCGCACAAACATGCAGCGCAGCGAGAGTTTGGTGGCGGTATCGCACGAGTAGCCCTGAAGCACGGCAAGGTTCTTCTCTTTGCTCAGATTCGGCGTGTTGTCACGGTCATAGCCATAGACGCCCATGTGGTCGCGGCGGGCGCTTTCACCAATCACAAACACCACGTACAGGTCTTTGACATCTTTTGGCGGTGTATAAGTGAAATGCTTGGCGGGGTCGAACAGGTTTTTGGTGTCTTCGGCCTGGCTGTAAGAGCTATAAACAAACAGCCCAAAGGCCGACAGCCAGTTTGACGGCGAGTAAGTCCCGGCCACTACGCCGTCATAACTTGCCATCATGCGGTTGTTCATCACATCATGCTTGTCCTGCACTTTACCCATCAGGCGCAGCGGCAGATAGCACATTAATCCCGCCGCAATCAGCAGCACGACCTTCTTCAACACGCCTTTAGGGCGAGTCTCTTTGAGAGCCGATCCCGGCATCTTGCTCGCCCACAGCAGTACCAGCGGCAGCAGGCTGAACAGCACCACCCAACCAGCGAAATGGGTACCAATCGACTCTTTCGACAGGTCGATGGAATCAGACGCCAGCGCGGCCGCCAAAATGCCGTAACCAATATCGACATTAAACAGGATCATGTAATAACTGGCGGCGACGGACGACACCACAATCACGCTGAGCAGCACGCGGAATACGGTTTTACCTGTAAAGGAGAGCAATTGAGTCAGGAAGTAAACCAGCGCGAAACACGCCACCATTTCGACGGCAATGGATAGCACATTGTCGTAATGGAGTTGGCCAAAGCGTCGGAAGAAAATAGGAAGGTTAAGTAGTATCCCCAGGTATAGCGCAATAAACAGTGAAATTTTCTGTTGCGAAAGAGAACGTAGTTTTTGCATCAGTCTGTGAAGCTCTTTTTAGATAATCAAATGCGTATGCTGCCCGCGCGTGCCGAAGTGAAGAGTAAAAATGACGCGTTAGAGTGCACTTCGATAACTAAATCTGACCGGCAAAAAATGCTTTTAGTTCAGATTCAATCATTTCAGTGAATGTAATAACGTAACAATATTAGTTAAATCCATGTATTTCAATAAGATGAAAAGAAATATTTTTCGTATTTTTTTCACCTTATTGAGGAATTATTGAGAAAGTGGTGCTTTTTTCTCCTGATATTCCGTCGGAAATTGCAATGTAAACCGCGTTTTGCCCTGGGCCATACTGCTGACTGACACACTTCCCTGATGCAACGCCATAATGGCTTGCACGATAGACAGCCCTAACCCGTTGGAGCTTCCCCCTTCGCTGCGCGACGCATCGGCGCGGTAAAACCTGTCAAACAGCTTGCTGCGTTTTTCGGCGGGGATCGGCTCCCCCTGGCTCTCGACGTGGATTAGGGTATTGGCCGCCACCTGCTCCACCTGCACGCGGATCTCCGTGCCTTCGTCGCCATAGCGAATGGCGTTCGCCACCAGATTGCTTAATGCGCGCTGGAACAGGATAGCGTCGGCGTAGAGCGTGCCCCCTCCCTGACACACCAGCCGCATGTCGCGCTCTTCGGCCAAACCTTCGAAATAATCCGCCACTCGCTCTGTCTCGGAGGAGAGCGCCAGCGGCGTAATGTTGAGGACGGAATGGGCATGAGAAGCGCGGGCCAAAAACAGAATGTTTTCTACCATGCGCGAGATGCGCTCCAGCTCCTCCATGTTATTGGCCAGCAGGGTTTCATACTCTTCGGTGCTGCGCGGCTGGTACAGCGCCACCTGACAATGCCCCATCACCGCGCCCACCGGGGTGCGGATTTCATGAGCCAAATCGGCGGAGAATTGGGTCAGGCGCTCATAGCCGTCAGCCAGACGGTCTAGCATGGCGTTGAACGACAGGATCAGCGGCTGTAGCTCTTGCGGCGCGCCCTCTCGACTCAGACGGGTGCCCAGGCTGGTCGGATGGATGCTGGCCGCCTCCTGCGCCATCTTACGCAGCGGCCGCAGGCCCCGGCGGATCACGCTATAACCCAAGGCGGCAATCAGCAGGTAAGCCAGCAGCACCGCCCCCATGATTTCGAGGCGAAACGCCGCCAGCATCTGCGATTCGGCATCCATAAAATGCGCCGCAGAGATGATGACGGTTCGACCATCCTGCATGCGCACCGCCGCAGAAATATAGCGCACCGGCGTGCCATCGGCCGCCGTGAGTCGCTGAATATCAGCCAGCGTCAGCTGGGTGCCGTCGGCCACCGGCGGTGTGTCAGGAAGCGCCAGATGGGACGGATTGACGTTGATGATCGGCGCGCTGTTTTGCAGGCGGAATTGCAACACGTCCTGCTCATTGCCGAGCATGTTTTCAAACAATTGCGGGCTATGGCTGAGCTGGGTCAGCGGGAAGTCTGTCGCCAGCAGCTGGCGAAAATACTGAACGCGACCGCTGACTTGATAATCCGCGCGGCGAATCAGCTCTTTTTCAATCGAATAATAGAGGTAGAACCCCACCGCGCTGACCACCAGCGCGGCAATCAGGCCAAACAGCAGAGTGGCGCGCAGGGTTAGCGAGGTCGGGCGTTTCGGCCTTTTGGCATTAGTTTTCAAATTCATGGACGTGCTTCGCACACATAGCCGATGCCGCGTACGGTGTGGATCAGCTTGAGATCGAAGGTGCGATCGACTTTGGCCCGCAGCCGTTTTACCGCCACGTCGACCACATTGGTGTCGCTATCGAAATTCATATCCCACACCTGCGAGGCAATCATGCTGCGCGACAGCACTTCGCCTTCGCGGCGCATCAGCAAATGCAGCAGCATGAACTCTTTATTGGTCAGAGGGATGACCTGCTCTTGGCGAGTGACCCGGCGGCGCAGCACGTCGAGATGCAAATCCGCCAACGAATAGGTGTCCGCCTCGCGGGCCGACGGGCGGCGCAGCAGGGTGCGAATGCGCAGCACCAGCTCGGTGAAAGAGAATGGTTTAATTAGGTAGTCGTCGGCGCCCAGTTCCAGCCCGTGAATGCGATCCTGCACTTCATCGCGGGCGGTGAGAAACAGCACCGGCACGTCGCTTTTCTTGCGCAGTACTTCCATCACCTGCCAGCCATTCAGCCCCGGCAGCATCACGTCGAGGATCACCGCGTCATACTCTTCTTCCAGCGCCAAAAACAGGCCGTCAGCGCCGTTGCGGGCTAAATCGACGCGATATCCCGCCTCGCCCAGCCCCTTTTTCAGGTAGTCGCCGGTGCTGACGTCATCTTCAATTACCAGTATACGCATGCGGGCTACCTATCAATGAGAGACTCTTGGGCGAATACTTTAGCAGTTTTGTTTGTCATGTTTGATGACAATTTTGTCATCAAGTTGTCATCTCACTGTTCGGGTTTATCGTCCACTCTTAACTAAGCTATACCCTATAGCAATAACACTATCACTTTGATCAACCTGCAAAAATATGGAGAGTTAACATGACGACTTCAACACGCCTGGCGGGCTTAGTCCTCAGCTCGCTTCTGATGTGTACCGGCGCATTCGCAGCAGATAACGTGATTAAACCGACGCGCGGAACCATCGACTCGGTGAATGATTCATCCATGCAAATCACCACCCGTCAAGGTGACAAGCTTGATGTGCAAATCAATGACCAAACCAAAGTTAACAGCGTGTCTAAAGGCCAGATTTCCGATATTAAAGCTGACAGCTTTATCGGTACCGCCGCCGTTCCACAGGCCGACGGCACGCTGAAAGCGCTGGAAGTTCACGTCTTCGCACCAAGCCTGCGCGGCAGCGGCGAAGGCTTCAACCCGTTTGAATCTGCCGATGGCAAAATCAACACCATGACCAACGGCACCGTCGGCAAGCTGGTCAACAGCAATGGCCGCACGCTGACCGTGAAGTACCACGACGCACAGAAAACCGTAGTGGTGCCAGATGATGTACCCGTGGTGCTGTTAGCGCCGGGCGACCGCAGCTTGCTGAAACCAGGCGTGAAAATCGTGCTGTTCGCCGCCAAAGACGATAAAGGCAACCTGGTTGCTCGTGGTATCGCCGCTGGCAAAGACGGCGTCGCGCCACCAATGTAACGGCGATTTCGTCAGTCTCCTGTGTCTAACTTTTTACTGACGATAACGCCATACTAAGAGGCCAGGCGGTGCGAAACCCCCTCTTTTCGCGCCGTTTGGCCTCACTCTTTTTCACTCTGCTTGATAGCACAGGAGCTTTCTTGTGAGCCATCAACCTTCGCTGAAACCTCTCTCGTCAGCCCAACCTAAGCCACGAAAAATCCACCCTTGGCCTGTGCGCCTCTGCCACTGGATTAATCTGCTGGCGATGATTGGCATGGTGATGAGCGGCTGGGGTATCTATAACGCCGACCCCCTGTTCGAATTTCTTACCTTCCCGCAGCAAAGCACGCTGGGAGGCTGGCTGGGTGGCAATATTGCCTGGCATCTGGCGGTGATGTGGCTGCTGGCCGTCAATGCGCTGATTTATCTGCTTTGGGGCGCCTTTAGCGGACACTTCAAGCACGACTTTTTCCCTTTTACGCCAGCTTCCATCTGGCGTGACATCGTCAAAGCCATCACCTTCAAGCTGCCTCATAAGCTGGGTGAATATAACGCGGTGCAGAAAGTGATGTATGTCGGGGTGCTGCTGCTCGGCGCGCTGCTGGTGCTCTCAGGGCTGTCTATCTGGAAGCCGGTGCAGTTTAGCGGGCTGGTCTGGCTGTTCGGCGGTTTCGACATCGCCCGTTATGTGCATTTCTTTGCCATGAGCGGCGTGATGCTGTTTGTGGTGATCCACGTTTTGATGGTGCTTCTGGTGCCTAAAACCTTTGTCGCCATGGTCACCGGCGGCAAAAAAACGGCCTTTAAGGAGCACGCCGATGAGTGACAACGCTGACAAACCGAAAATTATCCTTGAGCCGGATCAGCGCAAGCAGCTGGTGAATATCCAGCGCCGCCTGCTGTTACGCTCGGGACTGACCCTTGGCGCGGTGTCGATGCTTACCGGCTGCAATTTGCAGGATGGCGACAATGTGGACAAGGTGCTGTGGGCCATGTCGCGCTGGAATGACCGCGTGCAGGGTTGGCTGTTCGGCGGGCAGAAGCTGGCGCAAACTTATCGCGCCGACCAAATCACCACGCCGTTCCGCTTCAATGCCTATTATCCCGAATACAACGTGCCGGAAATCGATATTCCTAACTATCGGCTGGAAGTGTCGGGCTTAGTGCAGAAGAAAGCGCCGTGGACGCTAGAGCAGCTTCAGCGCCTGCCGCAGGAGAGCCAAATCACCCGGCTTATCTGTATTGAAGGCTGGAGCGCCATCGGCCAGTGGAGCGGCGTGCCGCTGAAAGTCTTCTTGCAGCACGTTGGCGCGGATCTGACGGCCAAATATGTCGGCTTCAAGTGCGACGACCGTTATTACTCGAGCATCGACATGGCGACGGCGCTGCACCCGCAGACCATTCTGGCGCTGGATTTCGATGGTAAGCCCCTGCCCCCAGACTTTGGCTATCCGCTGCGTCTGCGCATGCCTACCAAGCTCGGTTTCAAGAACGCCAAGCACATCGGGGCGATATTCGTCACCAATGAATATCCGGGGGGATATTGGGAAGATCAGGGTTACAACTGGTATAGCGGGATTTGACGAGGAATGGCTAAAAAGCAGGCATAAAAAAACCGCCCCGAGAGGCGGTTTTTATTTTCGAAACCGTGTAGCGATTGAACGCTAACTTTTTCGAATAATTAGAAGCGGTAACCCACGCCAGCGATCCAGGTGCCAACGTCAACACTGCGGATACGGGACTGTTCGTAAGAAACGTCAATTGCAACGTTTTCCATTGGGTTGAACTGCATACCAGCGCCGTAAGAAACACCGTAGTCGCTAGTGTCAGATTTCTGACGATCAACAGTGCTAACACCGTTGGTGCCTTCGAATTTACCGTAACCCACACCCACTACACCGTAGATGGAAGCCCAGTCGTTCAGACGGAAAGCTGGACCAGCAGTCACACCGTAGTACTGACCTTTGTTGTAGTTGTCAGCGCTTGGGTAGCTGTTTTTCTCGATGTAAGTGAAAGAGCCGATAACGCCCAGTGGGTTGCTATCTTGCTCGAAACGGTATTTCAGGTTGAAGCCGTTTGCTTTGTTAGCAACGCCTTGCATATCACCCTGCGCGTAACCTGCAGTTACGGTGCTGGTGTCTGCGAATGCGCTAGAAGCGCCCAGTGCTACTACGCAAGCTAATGCGGAAAGACATGCAATTTTTTTCATAACAACCACCTCAAATGGGAAACAAAAGTAACCTTCACCACGAAAATATAACAAAAAGCAGTGTGAAACTCTGCCTGATATAAGATGTCCAAAGCATCATATGGTGTAACAAGAAGTTTCCAATACGATATATCTTAATGATTATTAATGATTTTTTGGCCCTAAAAGTATAAGTGAAACTTATTGAACTTTTTCTGATTAGCAGAAAATTCCTAAAGTTTTGCGCACTTTTCAATCAAAAAAGAGCAGGATTTTCCGAAAGCTGACCCGAAAAATTATTTTTTTTGGATTTTTTCGCCCCTCTTTTCCCTCTACACTGAACCCACAACAACACATCGCTCACAGTTTTTAGTGATAAAACAAGAATTCCGCGGAATCGGGATCACATTTAAGGCGCGAAGGATGACCGAGTCAGATAAAAATTCACCTGCGGACGGAAACACCGCATCTCATCATATTTCTGCAGACCCGGCACCTGCCCTGCCCGCGATTGCTAAGTCAGCTTCGCCACTCGTTGCTGTACTGCTGCTGTTAATTGCCATGCTCTCGTTACAGGGTGGCGCGTCGCTGGCGAAAACCTTATTTCCGGTGGTTGGCCCGCAGGGCGTCACCGCGCTGCGTCTGGGTATCGGCTCTTTGATCCTGCTGGCGTGGTTTCGGCCGTGGCGGATTAAAATGCGCGGCGGCAACCTGAAAGCCTTGCTGATTTACGGACTGGCGCTTGGCAGCATGAACTACAGCTTCTATCTGGCCATCCAAACTATCCCGCTGGGCGTCGGCGTGGCGCTAGAATTCACCGGGCCGCTGGCCGTGGCGATGTTCTCTTCGCGCCGCCCGGTGGACTTTGTCTGGGTGATTCTGGCGGTGATCGGCCTGTGGTTCCTGTTGCCGCTCGGACAATCGACTGACAGCATCGACCTGAAAGGGGCCTGTCTGGCGCTGTTTGCCGGCACCTGCTGGGCCATCTATATTCTGGCGGGCCAGCGCGCTGGAAGCAGCTACGGCCCCGGCACAGCGGCGCTGGGTTCATTGATTGGCGCCCTGATCTTCTTTCCGATTGGCGCGTTTCAGGCTCATAGCTCAATCTTCTCGCTGTCCATCCTGCCGTTGGGCCTGTTGATTGCCCTGCTAACCTCCGCCGTGCCGTATTCGCTGGAAATGGTCGCCATGACCAAGCTTCCCGCCAAAACCTTCGGCACGCTGATGAGCATGGAGCCGGCGATGGCCGCGCTGTCCGGCATTATCTTCCTCGGCGAGTTCCTCACCGGCACACAGTGGCTGGCGCTGGCGGCGATTATTGCCGCATCGGCGGGCTCCACGCTGACTATTCAGCGCAAAACCAAGCTGGAGACGGTAGAAGTGCCGGGCAATAATCCCTCGGGGAAGTGACTTCCTGACCCTTTCACATTAAAACCACGTCGCCGAGCGTGGTTTTTTTATGCCTAAATTCAGCCAGTTAAAAATATCTGCATTTTATTTTGATTTTTCTGCATCCAAATCCCGCCCTGGTTCGTATGTACAGATGTGAGACAAGACCTTGTCTACTTACCCTAAAAGGACCACATCATGAAAACGCTTATTCGTACCGCAATCTGTGCTTCGATTCTTTTCAGCAGCGCGTCAATGGCAGCAATGATGTCCGACACCACCATGGTGGGCGGCGCGGCCATGTACCCGTCGAAAAATATCGTCGAGAACGCCGTGAACTCTAAAGACCACACCACGTTGGTGGCGGCAGTGAAAGCCGCAGGTCTGGTAGATACTCTGCAAAGCAAAGGGCCGTTTACCGTGTTTGCTCCCACCGATGCCGCCTTTAACAAGCTTCCAGCAGGTACTGTGGCTAATCTGGTAAAACCGGAGAACAAGGCCACGCTGACCAGCATCCTCACCTACCACGTGGTGGCCGGGAAATATGAGATGAAAGATCTGGAGAAATTGATCAAAAAAGGTGGCGGTAAAGCCGAGCTGAAAACCGTGAATGGTCAGGCGCTGTGGCTGATTGGCAATGGTCCGCACAATATTCAGTTGAAAGATGCCAAGGGCGACGTGGCCAACATCAGTACCTATGATGTGCAGCAGAAAAATGGCGTGATCGACGTGATTGATACCGTGCTGATGCCGAAATAAAACCGTCTATACTGGGTGCAGTGGCGAAAAATCCCACTGCACACTTTCGGTTTTGGGGCTGGCGAATGCATGAGAATTTAACAATAAAAACGATGCCGGATCCGTCCGAGGATCCCCTGCGCGACCTGATGCACGCCATGGCTGGCGGGGATCGTCAGGCCTTCGAAAAACTGTACCGTTTAACTTCGCCGCGCCTGTTTGCCGTCGCGCTTCGCATGCTGCGACGCCACGCGTGGGCCGAAGAGGTACTGCATGACAGCTTTATCACCGCGTGGAATCGCGCTGCGTCTTATAATGCCGCACTCAGTTCCCCGATGACCTGGCTGACCCATATCGTGCGTAACCGCGCCATTGACTGGATGCGCGGCAGCGACAACCAACTTGATGAACTGGACGACAGCCTGCAACAGAGCCTGTCCGGGGATAATGACGAGCCGCTGCGCCATTTGCAGCACAACGCCGAGGCCAAAGTGCTTGCCGACTGCATGGCGCACCTGCCGAATGAACAGCGGCAAAGTTTGGTGCTGGCATACTATCAGGGACTTTCGCATGGCGAAGTCTCAGACCATTTACAACAACCTCTTGGCACGATCAAAAGCTGGATCCGTCGCGCCCTTGAGCATTTAAAGAGCTGCGTGGGCCTATGAAAAACAGACGGGAATACCATGCCGCTCTGTCGGCGGAATATGCGCTGGGGACCTTACGCGGTGCGGCGCGCCGCCAGTTTGAGATAGCCATGCAAAATGATTCGGCGCTGCAGGCCGAAGTGGCTCGCTGGCAGGAAGCCTTTACCCAGCTCGACAACAGGCTCACGCCGGTCAGCCCGCCGTCATCAGTGTGGAAACGCATTCAGCTGCAACTGGGGCCTGTGCCTCAGGCAGCGGAGCATACCGACAACGCTCCAACACCAAGCAAAATGCCGTGGCGCGGCTATCTTGGCTGGGCGCTGGCGGCGGGGCTGGCTGCATTACTGCTGGTACCTAAGCTGCTGGTGCAGCCTTCGCCTATCACGCCAGTGGCCATTTTGGCTAACAGCAGCGCTGGAAGCGGACAATGGGTGGTCAGCGTAGATAAAGACGCCAACCGGTTGACCCTCACTCCGCTGCATTTGCAGGAGATAGCCAAGGACCGAAGCTTGGAATTGTGGACCATTCCGGCGGGCGGCAAACCGCGCTCGCTCGGATTGTTAAATGTGGCGTCGCCAACCCAGCTTTCACTGGCGGCAAGAATGCCTGACCCCGGCTCGACGCTGGCTATCAGCCTTGAACCTCAGGGCGGCTCCCCAACCGGGCAACCGACCGGCGCTGTTCTCTACAGCGGCGCGATTGCGCTTTAATCAGTACCCTCTAGCTTGAAAAGAAGTCTTCATCATTTTTCGCCGGGCGGCTTGGCTTGCCCGGCGTTTTTTTATCTTTGCGCTCTGACTCGCCAGCGTCATCAACTCGGTCTAGGATTATGGGCAACACCCCGACTACGCTGTTAAGGAACCGCCATGAAAGACTGGAATCCTGATCTCTATCGCCAGTTCGAAGCCGAACGCACACGCCCCGCCGCTGAACTCCTTGCCCGTGTACTGCATCCTAACGCCAAATTCATCACCGACTTGGGCTGTGGGCCGGGGAATAGCACCGAACTGCTGCAACACGCCTACCCTCAAGCCCTGCTTACCGGCCTCGATACTTCTCAAGCCATGCTGGAAAAAGCGCGCGAACGCCTGCCTTCCTGCCGCTTTGAAAAGGTGGATATTCGCGAATGGAAGCCGACCCAGCCGCAAGACATTATCTATGGCAATGCTTCACTACAGTGGGTGACAGGGCACGAGGAGCTGATCCCCCATCTCATGCAGCAGCTCGCGCCCGAAGGCGTATTTGCCGTGCAGATGCCGGACAACCTGTCCCAGCCCTCGCACCAGTTAATGCAAAAGGTGGCCGACCAGCCGGAGTGGAGGAATGCGATTGCCGGGGTGGATAACTCGCGCAAGCAGCTGCTCACCACCGAACAATATTATGATTTGCTGGCAAGTCAGGGGGCGTTGGTGGATATCTGGCGCACCACCTATTACCACGTGATGCCTTCGGCCAAGGCGATTGTCGACTGGCTAAGTGCCACCGGGCTGCGGCCTTTCCTGGCTCCGCTGGATGAAACCCAGCAAGAAGCTTTTCTCGCCAGCTACCTGCAAGAGCTGGAGAAGGTCTACCTGCCACGCGCCGACCGCAGCGTGCTTCTGGCCTTCCCACGGCTATTTTTAATCGCCCGTAAAAGCGCGCGCCATTAATTTTTCACTCCTTTCCTTTCACGGCTGAGAATATATTCACTCAGCCGTGAAATAAAATATTACCAATTCCTTTTCCGCCATTCACTGGCTAAAGGCCAACTGTCACTAGGGGTTATTATCACTGATAAGTAAAACTGAATGGATAATTAAGATAGCTCTTAAAAAACCTCATAAAACTGCAATGGAAATGTAAATGATAAATATTATCAGTTTGCTACATCGCAAATAATCACCATTAAAATTCATTTAAAACAATAAGTTGTGATTTAAATAAAATTTTAGGGTTGAAATCACCCCTGCTCGCCCCTAGTGTATTTAACAGCAACGAGACAATGCGACGTTAATTATCTTTGTGTATATCTGGTCATGTAAAAAGCATGAGGCACACAAAGAGAAAAAAATATTAAAACGCTGGCTATCACCATTAGATTTTAACGATTTCATTGATAGCTGATGATTTAAGGCAGAATGTAAAAAGGTTGCTATACTTATTCCCATACCGAATTCGTATAACGCTTAAACTAAAGATAACTAAAGAGGATATCTATTATGAGTACCGCTAAATTGGTAAAAACGAAATCTTCTGAGCTTCTCTACACACGTAATGATGTTGAAGAAGGCGTGAAGCTGGACACCATCAAAGTGCTGAACCCTTTGGTAGCTGAATACATCGACCTGTCGCTGATCACTAAGCAAGCTCACTGGAACATGCGCGGCGCGAACTTTATCGCAGTTCACGAAATGTTGGACGGTTTCCGCACTGCCATCACTGAGCATCAAGACAACATCGCAGAACGCGTGGTGCAATTAGGTGGTGTAGCACTGGGTACAGTGCAAGTGGTTAATGACAAAACTCCGCTGAAAAGCTACCCAACTAACATTCACACCGTTCAAGAGCATCTGAAAGCCTTGGCCGATCGTTATGGGCAAGTTGCCAACGACACACGCAAAGCGGCAACCAAAGTAGAAGATGAAGATACTGCAGATATTCTGACTGCGGCATCACGAGATCTGGATAAGTTCCTGTGGTTCATTGAATCCAATATTGAATAATATCAGGGTCCAGCTTTCGACTTAATCAACTTCTAGCCTTTAAGAACGTAACGGGCCAATGGTGAAAATCATTGGCCCGTTTTCTATTGATTTGGAGGATTTATGGCAAGTGGATGGGCACAAGACGGCGCCGTTCAAGATCAAATTGACTCAACCGTCGAAGACGCTGTAAACCGCGCGCGTCAGGCACTGGGCTACGGCGAAAGTGCAGAATTCTGTCACGAATGTGGCGAACCTATTCCCGAGGCGCGTCGCAAAGCCCTGCCTGGAGTGCAATATTGCATTGCCTGCCAGACAGCGCTCGACAAAAAACATCAGGCCAGTGCGGGTTATAACCGTCGGGGGAGTAAAGATAGCCAGCTGCGGTAATATCTTATATATCGCCTCACAATTGCATTGCACCAAATTGGAACAACCCGCCCCTTTTCTCCGCCATATTTACCCCCCAGCAAGCAACCGATTGCTTCATTATTAGGCAACTGTTTCAGAACTTAGTTGTAAAAGTTAGAGTTTGATAGCAATAACGCAGCGTAACTGTTAATTAGCGATTGTTTAACAGCCGCCAATTGGTTAATGATGAACCGTTGCACCATAACGATCCATGTCAATTTGTAACGACGCACCAAAAAAGTGCGATCCGAGTTATTAAGCAAGCCTTAACGGTTCAGCAAGATATTAACCCACTGAATTCTATACGACTTGCTCTGTGGCACGCTAATTGCATTAAAATCGACGCAACAAATGCCGTTCCCATAATACGTATAAAGGAAATTAACTGATGAAGTCACTGTTGAAAGTTTCCCTGGCCGCGATGACGCTGGCCTTTGCCGTTAGCTCCCACGCTGCAGACAAAAAATTAATCGTTGCAACTGACACCGCATTCGTTCCTTTTGAATTCAAACAAGGCGATAAATATGTCGGTTTCGATATTGACCTGTGGGACGCCGTCGCCAAAGAGATGAAAGTCTCCTACGAACTGAAACCAATGGACTTTGGCGGTATCATTCCTGCTCTGCAAACTCACAACATCGATCTGGCGCTGGCGGGTATCACCATCACCCCTGAGCGTAAGAAAGCGATCGACTTCTCTGACGGCTACTACAACAGCGGCCTGATGGTAATGGTTAAGAAAGACAACGACAGCATCAAAAGCGTCGCTGACCTGAAAGGGAAAACTGTGGCAGTGAAGAGCGGCACCAGCTCCGTTGACTACATGAAAGCCAACGTACAGACCAAAGATCTGCGCCAGTTCCCGAACATCGACAGCGCCTACATGGAGCTGGGCACTGGCCGCGCTGACGCGGTCATGCACGACACGCCAAACATCCTGTACTTCATCAAAACTGCCGGTAACGGCCAGTTCAAAGCCGTGGGTGACTCGCTGGCTGGCCAGCAATACGGTATCGCTTTCCCACAGGGCAGCGACCTGCGTGAAAAAGCCAACGCCGCTCTGAAAACCATTAAAGAGAACGGCACCTACGCGAAAATCTACAAAAAATGGTTTGATACCGAGCCAAAATAATATCTGTTGCGCGCAACAGACGTTAAGTGATTGAGAAGTTAACGCCTGCCAGCACAACAGGCTGAGCAGGCGTTAAAAGTAATAGATTTATCTGGAGAGATTACATGCAGTTTGATTGGAGCGTTATTTGGCCCGCTCTGCCAATCCTGCTCGAAGGCGCCAAGATGACCCTGTGGATCTCGGTCCTCGGTCTGGTTGGCGGTCTGATTATCGGTGTGATTGCGGGCTTTGCTCGCGCGTTTGGCGGCTGGTTCAGCAGCCACATTGCACTGGTATTTATTGAGCTTATTCGCGGCACCCCGATTGTCGTGCAGGTAATGTTTATTTACTTCGCCCTGCCAATGATGGTTCCTGATTTACGTATCGATCCTTTTACCGCCGCGGTGGTGACTATCATCATCAACTCCGGTGCGTACATCGCTGAAATTACTCGTGGCGCCGTGTTGTCGATTCACAACGGCTTTCGCGAAGCAGGTCTGGCGCTGGGTCTTTCGCGTCGTGACACGCTGCGTTACATCATCATGCCTCTGGCACTGCGTCGCATGCTGCCACCGCTGGGCAACCAGTGGATCGTCAGCATCAAGGACACCTCACTGTTCATCGTTATCGGCGTGGCCGAGCTAACCCGTCAGGGCCAGGAGATCATTGCCGGTAACTTCCGCGCGATGGAAATCTGGAGTGCGGTTGCCATTATTTATCTGATTATCACGCTGGCTCTGAGCTTTGTTCTGCGCCGCCTCGAACGCAAACTGAAAATTATATGATTGAATTTAAGAACGTCTCAAAACACTTTGGTAAAACCCAAGTGCTCCACGACATCGATCTGCAGATTTCTCAGGGTGAAGTGGTCGTGATCATCGGGCCGTCAGGCTCCGGTAAATCTACCCTGCTGCGCTGCATCAATAAGCTGGAAGAGATCACCTCCGGCGACCTGATTGTCGACGGCCTGAAGGTCAATGATCCGAAAGTCGACGAGCGCCTGATCCGCCAAGAAGCGGGCATGGTGTTCCAACAGTTCTACCTGTTCCCGCACATGACCGCGCTGGAAAACGTGGCCTTTGGCCCGATCCGCGTGCGTGGTGCGAAGAAGGAAGAAGCTAACAAGTTGGCAAAAGAGCTGCTGGCGAAGGTCGGCCTGTCCGAGCGCGCCCATCACTACCCTTCCGAGCTTTCCGGTGGTCAGCAACAGCGCGTGGCTATCGCCCGTGCGCTGGCGGTCAAACCTAAGCTGATGCTGTTTGATGAACCAACCTCGGCGCTGGACCCAGAGCTGCGTCATGAAGTTCTGACCGTCATGAAGCAGCTTGCGGACGAAGGCATGACCATGGTTATCGTGACCCACGAAGTTGGGTTTGCCGAGAAAGTGGCATCACGCCTGATCTTCATCGACAAAGGGCGCATTGCTGAAGATGGCAAACCTGCTGACTTGGTGAACAATCCGCCAAGCGAACGTCTGCGCGAGTTCCTGCAGCACGTTTCCTGATTCAACCAAAGCTCAATGAATAAACGGATATCCTCGGATATCCGTTTTTTTTACCCCCTTTCTCCCCCTCTACGACATAAATTCCCTACACTGTTGTAACACCAACGGCTCCTTGTATGAGATCCATCGATAAACCGCAGCTTTAAAAGTGAGGAACAATGCCGAATAACGACTGGAACGCGTTATCGCAACGACCATTATCCAAGAGACATAAAAACCCTTTATTGCTTGTCTTGCCCTTCTTAATGCTGATGTTGACGCTGTTCAGCAGCGCCACACAAGCCGCCGCCCCGCAGCCTGCTGCCAACAGCGATGCTGATAAACAGAAAGCCTCCTATGCTGCGCTGGCGGATATTTTGCAAGATGATAAATCTCGCGCCGAGCTGATTGCTCACCTGCGCGACGCCGCCAAGCCTCAGTCTGGCGAGCAGCAACAGCCCGCCGCCGAGCCAAAATCCGAGCAAGTGTCGCTGGTTGATGGTCTGGTGGACACCAGCCAGCGCTATGCCTCACAGGTGATGCAGCGCGTGGAGCAGCTCAAAGAAACCATCGATTCCGGGCCAAAGCGCACCTTCAACGCCGAACGTTTTATTCACGCGCTCTCCTATTTCCTGATGACCGTGGTGGTGACCTTCGCCCTGTTCCACTTAATCCGTTTTCTGGTTAGCCCGCTGTATAAAAGGCTGGGGCGATGGGGGCACCACGCTCGTCTGAAAGAGGCGCACTGGTATCAACTGCCTGCCAGTATTCTGAGTGCCTTTGCGATAGATATTGCCATTTTGCTGCTCACCGTGGCCGCCGGAAACCTGTTCACTCAATATGTGAATGGCGGCAGCGCGCTGATTGCTCGCCAGCAGGCGCTGTTCCTCAGCGCCTTCGCGGTAATTGAATTCTTCAAGGCGGTACTGCGTTTACTCTTCGCGCCCAACTTCGACTATCTGCGCCCCTTCCCGCTGCGCGACAAGACTGCCAGCTATTGGAACACCCGCCTGGCGTGGGTCAGCGGCCTGATTGGTTACGCTCTGATGGTGGCCGTGCCGATTGTTGCCACGCAGATTAACTACCCGGCCGCCGCCGTGGTGAACTTTGTCGTGATGCTGGCTCTGACTCTCTACGCCAGCTGGCTGATTCTGCACAATCGCAAAAATATTCATCAGGAATTCAATCTGCTGGCCGAACGCTCGATGGCCTTTTTCAGCGTGATCTTGAGAACGCTGGGCCATATTTGGCATATTTTGGCCGTCAGCTACTTTTTGGTGCTGTTCTTCCTGTCGCAGTTCGACTTCGCTGGCAGCCTGACCTTTATGATGGCCGCCACGGTGAAGAGCCTGATTATCATCGCGCTGGGTGCCTTAATCTCCGGCCTGCTGTCGCGCTGGATTTTAAAACGTATCACCCTGCCCGATGACATCAACCGCCGCTACCCGATGCTGCAAAAGCGCATCAACTCCTATATTCCCAGCGGGCTGAAAATCCTCCGCGTTCTGGTCGTACTGTCCGTCACCCTCTCCCTGCTGGATGCGTGGCAGATATTCAATCTTCACCACTGGCTGGCCACCGAGGGCGGGCAACAAGTGGTGGGTGGCGTGACCCATATTCTGTTTATTCTGTTCTTCGCCATCGTGTCATGGACCCTGCTCGCCAGTATTATCGAGCACCGCCTGGCGCTGGAGCTGAGTAACGGCTCACGCCCAAGCGCCCGCGAACGCACCCTGCTGACGCTGTTCCGCAACGTGCTGGCCATAGTAATTTGCACCATCACCATTATGATCATGCTGTCGCAAATAGGGTTAAACATCGCGCCCCTGCTTGCCGGTGCTGGGGCACTCGGCTTAGCCATCAGCTTCGGTGCCCAGACATTGGTGAAAGACGTGATCACCGGCGTATTCATTCAGTTCGAGAATGGGATGAATACTGGGGAATACGTCACGGTAATGGGGATTAGCGGCACGGTGGAGCGCATGACCATTCGCTCCATCGGCCTGCGCGACATTTATGGCGTGTACCACATTGTCCCTTACTCTTCGATAACCACGCTGTCGAACTACGAGCGCGAGTTCGGCGTATACCGCGCCAGCTACCGCGTAGGCCGCGATGAAGATGTCGACCAGGTCAATGCCGTACTGGCCGAAGCCGTAGAAGCCTTGAAGCAGGATGAGAGTGTTAAAGGCTCCCTGCTCGGCGAGCCAATCTATCAGGGCGTAGTCGAGCTAGGCGACCAGTCCTTCAGCGTCCGCGTGCTGATCCGCACTAAAGCGCTGGAGCAGTGGAACGTGCAGTATGCGCTTGACCGGCTGGTGAAGATCCACTTCCAGAAGGCGGGGATTAGCATGCCGAAGCAAGCAATGAGGGTGTTTACGGAGGAGCCTCCTAAAGCTGTGGGGGATGGCTTTGAAAAGCCATAGAAACTTTTATTATTCTTAGGCTTGCAAACTGGCCTTAAAGGCACGGTCAAAACCGTGGGCGTCGGCCCACGGTTTTGACCTTGAGATCGTGTGGCAACACGAGGTATTAGTGGGCTTTGGGGCTTGCCCCCACTCCCGCCATCATCCTTACCAAATCCTGCATGCCGAGATTCACCTGATTGATGACCTCACCGGCGTTGCGGCTTAGCGTTACTCCGCCACCTGCGCGACTCACGCAGTTCCCCATGCCGTCGATGGCGGCCATCACGCCGTCGCGGATGCTTTGCGTGAGTTGATCAATTTCAACGGCGGCTTTGCGTGATTGGTCGGCAAGCGAACGGACTTCGCCTGCTACCACGGCGAATCCGCGGCCCTGTTCCCCGGCGTGGGCAGCTTCGATAGTGGCGTTAATCGCCAATAAATTGGTCTGTGAAGAGATTCGGCGTATGGTATCGACCATCTCACCAATGCGTTCAGAGGTTTGACCCAGCTGGCTGATAATGTCCGCCGTGCGCTTGGCAAGTGCTTCAACTTCCTGCATATCCTCTACCGCTTTTTGCACGATAGTCACGCCCTGCGCGGCCGTTTTATCGGTATTTAGCGACAACTCGTGGACGTGAGTCATCATATTTTCCTGCTGGCGCTGCTGGTTCATTTGCACCGTGATGTCTTGGGCGATTTTTACCACTTTCACCACTTTGCCTTCATCGTCCATCACCGGGTTGTAGCTGGCTTCCAGCCATACGCTCTGCCCACGGCTATTCACTCGCTCGAAACGGCCGAGGATAAACTCACCTTTTTTCAGGCGCTGCCAGTGTGAACGGTAATCGTTGGAGTCTCGCCAATCGGGCAGGCAAAACATCGCGTGGGATTTTCCCTGAATATGGTTCAGTGAATATCCCATGACTTTTATAAAGTTGGCATTGGCGGAAAGAATATTGCCTTCAGGGGTAAAGGTTATCAAAGCCATGGAGCGGTCGATTGCTTCTAATAAGCCATGATGATCGTGCGATTCGTTAATACGATCAGTCACATCACTGGCTATTTTAATTATCTCAACCACCTTCCCTTGTTTATTTAAAACGGGGACGTACGTCGCTTCTAACCAAATAAGAGAGCCGTTTTTATGCAGGCGTTTAATATTGCCGCTGACAGACTTGCCCTGCTGTAGCCCTTGCCAGTGCAGCCGATAAGCATCACTGGCAACGAACTCCGGGGTGCAGAATATCTTGTGGGGCTGCCCAACCACCTCATCACGGGTATAACCTATGGTGTTGAGAAATAGGCTATTTGCCTCGGTAACAATACCCTGCGGGGTGAAGACGATCATGGGAACGGCTTGCGAGAGTGCAGAGAATTTATCACGCCATGCCGTGCTGAATTGATGAGTGAAAAGTTGCATAGTGCAGAGACCCTGTGGCTGATTACGTGAATAAGGAAATAACACGTGCGCTGAACGTTAAAATCTACAAAGATTGTAAATTTACATTTAGCTTCGCCCTGGGTCGGTGTATTGGGAGGCTGCTAGAAAAAAAGATAAAAGTAAAAACCTAACGCGATGAATAATTTCACTGGTGACAAAGTGAACTGTTCTTATTATGAATTAATCATAATTTAAACTACTAAAAAAGGAAGGGGTCGCTAGGATTTTTTTTAGCCTGACACATTAATCCGTATCAGGCTAATTAAATGCGGGGAAGAAACAAGGCGTTAGATTAGCCCCAACGCTTTCCTGCCCAGCTTTTTTGCTGCCAAGGGGTGAGGAAAGTCCAGGCCACGAAGCGGCTGATTTTATTCCCCTGAGTCATTTCTATGGTGCGAACGTCCGTCGCTTCCAGCTCTTCCAAAGCTTCATACAGCAGTGGCAAGGTGGTTTTCTTCGACACTAAGACCGTGAACCACAGGCAGTTAGTGCGCTTCTCGGCGCTCTCTTCCGCCATGCGCACCACGAAAGCTTCTTCGCCCCCTTCGCACCACAGCTCGTTGTGCTGGCCGCCGAAGTTCAGTTCAGCTTTGTTTCCGGCGCGGCGATCGAGGCCAAGATTTTGGCGTTTACGCTGGCTGCTACCTGCGGCTTCCTCGGCAGAACCGTGGAATGGCGGATTGCACAGCACCGAGTCGTAGCGCTCGTCGTGACGAATAATGGTATCGAAAATGCGCTGCGGCTTAGACTGCAGGCGGAAACGCACCTGATTGGTCAGCTGCGGGTTGGTAGCAACAATCTTCTTGGCGGCGGCCATGGAAGTGGCGTCAATCTCACTGGCAGTAAAGCGCCATCCGTATTCGCGCAAACCAATGATTGGGTAGATGCAGTTGGCACCCACGCCGATATCCAAAATCGCCAGATCCTTGCCTTTCGGGATCTCGCCATTGTTGCTGCTTGCCAGCAAATCAGCCAAATGGTGAATGTAATCCGCGCGGCCTGGGATTGGCGGGCAGAGATAATCAGCAGGGATATCCCAGTTTTCAATCTGATAGAAGTGACGCAGCAGCGCGCGGTTGAGCGCTTTGACTGCCTGCGGATCGGCGAAGTCTACTGACAAATCGCCCCATTTGTTTTCAGAAACGAACGGGCCAAGCTCCGGGCTGCTGGCAATCAGGGCCGGGAAGTCATAGCGGCTACGGTGGCGGTTACGCGGGTGCAGGCCGCTTTTTTCCTGCGGGAAGATTTTCTTTTGTTCCACCTGAATGACTCTCCGGTATTGTTTGATAAACGAACTATTTCTGAAAACGAATGGCTTTCACAAAGGATTAAAAATTTCTGGCGCGTAAGATACCACAAACTGCCCCTCTCTGCCGGACGTAAAAAAACCGCCATCAGCCGAGCGACCGATGGCGGTTGTCTATCGCGAAGCCTTACTTATGAAAATAGGTCTGTTGCACGAAATCGGCAAAGTCCTGGCACATGGCTTCGTCGCCGTCGGCGCTGTCAGCTAACACGCGTTTGCCGTCCACTACGCGAATATGCGCATTCAGATCGAAATCCGCCGCCGGCTGTTCGCGCTGCGCCGCGGCTTTCATGGTCTGCTGCGCCTCTTCCCACGCCGCCGCCACGGTTTGGTTGCAAGCTTCAGCCAGATAATCAGGGTTGAAACCCTCGCCGGTCAGGTTACGCAGGGTTTCGTCATGGCTAATGCTGTTGCCCGGCGTCCAGTAGTGCTTGGCTAAATCCGGGCCGATGGCCGGGTTGTCGGTCAGATAACCATCGCGTTTAAGGAAGAAGGCGCGGGTTTGTTCGACGGCCATCAGCGCCAACAGGTAGCCCTGATAGGAACAGGCAGATTCCATCGATAACAAGTGAGGAATAGCCATGGTAGGCCGCGGGCTGCCGGTGACACCCAAAATGTGAGTTTCGACATCGCGCGCCAGCGCCAGAATGGCTTCCGGCGTGCGCTTTTCGTCCGGCCACTGGTAGAGCTGCCATTCAAAATAGGGCACCAGCAGAATGTGACGCTCATTAAAGGCGCGCATTGGCTGGCGGGCCGCGATGCTGTCGTGGATGAGGGTATCCGGCACCGACTCGCCCTGAGCATTCTTCGCGTAACGCTTTAGCCAGTCGGCATCTTCCAGCAGGCTGTCGCAGAACATAGACTGGGTTTCGGCGTAGGCCATGGAGGTCGGCGGGAACTCCTGCGAGAAGCACGGCGCGTTCTGGCGAATATTAGCGAAATGCGCCGCGTGGCCGCCCTCGTGGAACAGCGTGTTCAGGCCGCTGCTGCCGCTGCCCACTTGGTCTGGCTTGGCGAGGCTGGTGAAGTTGATCACGCCAGAAACCCAGTCGCCGTTGTCATAGAAGGTTGGCACCGGGCTGTGCATAAAGCCATTTTCATACTTGCCTTCGCGCACCAGCAGGTCGAGCTGCATTTCGGCACCCTGGAAGTCGATATGCAGGCGTTTAAAGCTATCAATCCAGCGGCGCAGCGAGTCGGCAAACGGGAAATAAGGGTCAAGCTGGCGAGTGACGTCTCCGGCGCTGGCAAAACGAATGTTCCACGGCAGCAGGGCGCCATCGCCCTTACGCGCGACCAGCTCATTCAGGCTGCGCACGTTGCCTTCGCGGGTCTGCTCTTCGAAGCGATCCAGAATGGCGAACAGCTGTTCCGGCGTCATACGCTCGGTTTTGTTCACCTTATAATCGAAATAGTTGCGGTAGCCCAACTGGCGGGCAAAACGGTTACGCAGGCCAACCAGCTCTGGGAAGCCGTTGTGCAGCAGCCACTCTTCCAACTCGCGCAGCGCGGTCTGGGAACTGCGGCGGTAAGCCTCATTTTCGTTGTTAGCCTGATTGGTTAACAGCTCGCCGAGAGAAGCATTCACCCGCTCGCCTTTGGCATTGATATGGGTCAGGCGGTGCGCCTTGCGCTTGGCGAACAGCGCGGATTCGGCCTGAATGATTTCATCCAGCAGCGCCTGCGCCTGTGGGTCTTCAATAGTGTTGCAGTCAAAGAAGCGATACCAGCCCTGCAGGCCGTGCAGCAGCGCCTTGCCCTCTTCGTCGAGAGTCAGTTTTTCCAGCGAGGCAATATGCTCGCGCAATT
Organism: Ewingella sp. AOP8-B2-18; assembly: GCF_052376015.1. Classification (NCBI taxonomy): domain Bacteria; kingdom Pseudomonadati; phylum Pseudomonadota; class Gammaproteobacteria; order Enterobacterales; family Yersiniaceae; genus Ewingella; species Ewingella sp. AOP8-B2-18. The sequence continues at coordinate 422,263 of NZ_JBQSVB010000001.1, read as the reverse complement.
CGCCCAACCGGCGGGATTCAGAGATAAAACGCTTGTGAGCAGTCTCTGCTGCCGCGAAGTCTGCCGACACGTTTTCATCGCCAGTTCCCATGTAGTTCTGCCAGAAAAGTTCTTCTTTGGCCTTGTGCACCTGCAGATAATCGTGATTTAGGGCATTAAAATAGTCTTGAGCCTTTTTCATGCAGTCTTCTCTATTGATAGGTAACGAGATTATGCATTGAGTGTATGTTTAGACGGCGGTTCTGTCGACATGAGAGAACCGCGGTTGTTACGAGGATGTGAGGCAGGAAAGCTTAGTTTTTCTTCACGAACTCAGATTTGAGTTTCATCTGACCAAATCCGTCAATTTTGCAGTCAATATTGTGGTCACCTTCGCACAAACGGATGCTTTTCACTTTGGTGCCAATCTTGAGCATCGACGAGCTGCCTTTTACTTTGAGATCTTTAATGACGGTCACCGAGTCGCCGTCCACCAGCGTGTTACCGTTGGCATCAACTACCACCAGCGCGTCGTCCTGAGCATCGGCATCCCCTTCCAAAGACCAAACATGTCCACATTCAGGGCAATTGAGCATCGCGCCGTCCTGCCATGTGAATTCAGAACTACAAGCCGGGCAATTGGGTAACTTTTCCATGTATTTATCTCGTTAAATTATTTTTAAAAAAATGAGTAAAATCATAAGAGAAATGATTAATAACGAGTATTTTACCTTTTCAGGATGGAGATGGGTAGATTTATGGGCAGAAACGCAAAATCTAAGTCGAAAGCTGTTCTGCTCCTCCCCTAATTAGGGGAGGAGAAAAGCCCCCTAAAACACCTGTTCAATAATCATCTTGGCCTCCGCCATATCTGCCGAGACCCCCGCCCCGACCAGACAACAGATAAGCTGATTGAGCAATGCCTGCGGGATAGCACGCTCCCCTCGCAAACACGCGTTAGTGAAGGCGACGGTGGTGGCGACGTCTTTACTGTCAGGCAGATCGACATCGGTGAACTCCTGCTTGTCGGCCAGCACCTGCTGCTCGCCGTTAGCGAGAAGATAGATGGCCGGACAGCGCTGCGGGTTGGCGTACACCTCGCCTTCGGTGCCTTGCGACAGCAGCGCGCGCCCTTCCACCTGGCGGAAAAACGATGAAACTTTCTGAATATATTCCGGGTGCGACACGCTCGACAGCCGCAGCACATCTTGCTTGCCGAAAGGCGTGATCAACTTGGCTAGGGTGTGAGCGCTGTTGCGAACGCCCATCTGCCAGCGCAGTGCCAGCTGCTTGTCCATTGGCGGGCAGAGCACGGAAACCGGCACGAAAACCGGCTGCTGGCCTGCATCCAACTGCTGCTGCGCCTGCTGCTGGTCCTGCGCGGGCTCGACACCGAGCTGGCGGAAAATCTCCGCGCTGGTGATGCGCGTCGGGTCTTCATCGACGCCGTGAACCAGCACCGGGAAGCCCAGCTTGCTTAGCAGCATCGCCAACAATGGCGTCAGGTTGGCCTGCTTGCGCGCACCGTTATAAGTGGGGATCACAATCGGCATCGGCCTGTCGGCAGGGGCTTGCAGCTGCATCACCTGCTCTTCCATCGCCTGATAGAAACCGAGCATCTCCTCTTCCGACTCGCCCTTGATGCGCAAAGCAATCAGCAGGCCGCCGAGCTGTAAATCAGGCACTTCGCCCGCCAGCATCTCGCGATACAGCGCCAGCGACTGCTCGCGGTCCAAGTCACGGGCGTGGTTCTTTCCACGGCCCACTTCTTTAATCAGTTTGGTGTAATCCATTGGTCTGCCATGTGATGAAAATCGAATAAGGCCAGCATAACTCAGCCAGCAATCAGGGAAAACGGCAACGCGCCGGTCATTTGTCGGATTTGGCGTTGACCATCGCCTGCGCCAGCGGGCTGGCGTCGCCTTGCAGCTCTTTCAGGCCATCGATTACGCCATTAACGTCTTCGGCGCTACGGTTCTGGCTCAGCTTCCATTTCCCCTCGACTTTGCGCGCCACCAGCTCAAAGCCCACGATGCCTTTCAACTGCGCGGCGATGAAGTTATCAGGGGCGTCACTCACCGCCCACGGCTCTCGCTGCCCCGCTTCATGCTGGGTGGTCAGTCCTTTGAGTAGGGTTAGCAACCAGCCGGGACTGTCGATAATCTTGGCTTCGCCGCTGACCTGCACCGTGGCGTAGTTCCAGGTGGGCACCGTTTTCCCGCCGTTTTGCTGCTTCGAAGGATACCAGGACGGCGAGACATAGCCCTCAACGCCCTGAAACACCACCATGCAATGTCCGTTTTCGGCCAGCGACTTCCACTGGGCATTGCCGCGCGAAAGGTGGGCGCGCAGCGTCAGCTGGCCGTCGGCGTCGACATCCACCAAAAAAGGGATCGGGTTGGCTTCAAAACCCTCAGGCCCGTTGGAAATCAACAGTCCCAGTGGATACTGGCGGATAAGCTCCGCCTGAGCCTGAACGTCTTGTTGTTTAAATGCAGCGGGTAAATACATTGATGAAGTCTCTTAACCGTCAGTTATGAATCTATTGATAACCACGATTAAGAGAACAGTAAAGACACAGTTTTGCGGAAAAGGCGTGGTACAGCTTGGTTAGCGCGCTTTGCGGCGGCGTTTGACCATTTTAGTGGTGCTTTTTAGTCGGTCCGGGCGTTTAACCGAGCCGGGCGCGGGCATTTCTCGCTGCTCAATAGGGAAAATCGGCAGCGCCGCCAGCAGCCGCGAGCCATAGTTTTTGCTGATCAGCCGCCGGTCGTAAATCACGATTTCGCCCCGGCATTCGTGGCTGCGGATCAGACGCCCTACCTGCTGAATCAGGTTGAATGACGCGCTCGGCAGGCTCTGTACTTCAAACGGATAGCGTTTCAGGGTTTTCAGCCACTCGCCCTCGGTCAAAATCACCGGGCTGTCGATTGGCGGAAAGGCAATTTTATGGATGTGCACCTGAGTGAGCAGATCCCCTTTGAGATCCAAGCCTTCGGCAAAGGATTGCAGACCAATTAGCACGCTCGTGGTGCCCGCCTCGACCCGCCGACGGTGCTCCTCCACCAGACGGTAGCGTGGCTGATCGCCCTGCACCAGCAGCATTAGTCTCAGGTCGGGCATCAGGCTGACAAACTGCTGCAACGCCCGATTGCTGGCAAACAGCACCAGTTGGCCTTTGTGTTCACCTTTGGCTAACTCGGCGCGGAAGAAGTCGGCCATCTCTTCCAAATGAGCCGCCTCATTGGCCATCATCGGCTCGTTTTTCATCTGCGGAATTACCAGCTTGCCCTGCTCAATATGGTTAAACGGCGAATCCAGACTGACGAAGCGATCGCCCGCCTTTTCATTCAAACCGGTCATCTCTTGCAGGCGGGAGAAGCTGTTCAGCGAGCGCAGCGTGGCGGAGGTGATCACCACGTGAGGCACCTTGCGCCAAAGCAGTTTTTCCAACTGTTCGCTGACGCGAATGCCCACGCAGTGCAGCATCAGATGGCTTTGATTGTCGAAAAACTCCCGCGTCACCCATTTGCTGATTGGCGCGTTGGAGGCTTTTTCCATCGCCGCCAGCCGCCAGAGCTTGCTCATGGTTTCGAGATAACCCAGCATGCGGCTCATGTGCAAAATCGCCCGATGCAGACGGCCAATGTCGTGTTTGCCAGTCTTTTCGCTGAGATCATTGAGCATGAACTCGGCCAAACCACGCAGCGCGTCGGTCAGTTTAAACAGCCGCGCGCACTGCTCGGTCAGCTCAGGAGAGAGCGCGCCCATCTCGAAACGGTGCTCGGCCTCCGGCGCGTCGGGCGGCAGATATTGGCTAATCTGCTGCTCAATCGACAACAACAGCTCGCGCATCTCGGCGCAGTGGTTGTGCAGCCGCTCGGCGTTGGTCAGCGGCGGCGGGTTTTTCGGGGTGAATAACCCAAGGCACTGCTCAATCTGGCGAACAAAGTTATCGAGTTGCAGATGGTTCCACACCGCCGAGATATTGGCCTCGACCTCCAGGGCGTCGCGGGCGACGTCGGGCAGGTGGTGGCCTTCGTCGAGCACTAACAGCAGGTCTTTGGCCGGGGGCAGCACCATGTCTGACTCCAGCGCGGCCATCACCAACGCGTGGTTGGTCACCACCACGTCGGCGGTTTCAATCTCTTTTCGCGCCACAAAATAGGGGCACTCTTTATAGTAATGGCAGTTACGGTTCAGGCAGTTAGCCTTGTCGGTACTAATTTTTTCCCACAAGGAGTCCTGAATCATCTGCTGATAGTGGTCGCGCAGGCCATCCCACTGGTAGCGCGCCAGCGCGGTTTCCAGCGTCTTGGAAAACTTCTGCTCTTCTGAGTTTGAAGGTGCCAGCTCGTCGCCGAGGAACAGCCCTAAATCGCCCTGCGCATTCTCGTTGCTCATCATCGACAGGTTGCGCGGGCAGACGTAACGTCGGCGGCCAAAGGCACCGGTGAACTTGAGGTCAGGAATAATCTTTTTCAGCAGCGGCAGGTCTTTGCTGTAGATCTGATCCTGCAACGCCACATTAGCGGTGCTGACGATTAACGGCTTCTCCTCCTCACGGCTTACAGCAATGCCGGGGATCAGATAGGACAGGGTTTTGCCCACGCCGGTGGGCGCTTCAATCGCCAAATGACGTGCAGCATCGCCAGAAAACGCCTTGGCAACCTCAGCGATCATTTGTCGCTGTGGCGCTCGGGAGATAAAATCCGGAATTTGTTGTTGCAGGGCTTTGTACCACTGGCTTATCTGATCTTTTACTGCGGGGGAAAGCGCCATTCATCCCTTATAAAATTGAGTTATCGAGAAATTCTGCTACCCATTGTCCCACAGACCGGCCTGCGGATCAGCCTGCAAATCCTGTTTCGGAAGATGTAAATCTAGGTGCATTTGTAAAACAAAAAGAAAGTTCATTTTTTTCTGTCATAAATCGATCACAAACATAAGGTAAAAAATCCTCGCTGTGAAAATTTCAGGCACACATTGAAAGCACAGTACATGAGATGACTCGCGTCCTTTAAATAAAACCCTTTTAGTCTCTTTTTATATCAATAGAGATAATGGGAAAGCAGGGTATATAAAATGAAACATAAGATTCTGGCATTATTAATTCCTGGTTTACTGATTGCATCCGGGGCACACGCAGCCGAAGTTTATAATAAAGACGGTAACAAACTGGACCTGTACGGAAAAGTTAAAGCCGAACATTATATTTCTGATAATGCCGGTGTTGATGGCGACCAGACTTATGTTCGTTTCGGTTTTAAAGGCCAGACACAAATTAACGATATTCTGACCGGTTATGGCCAGTGGGAATATCAAGTCGCTGCAAACCATTCAGAAGCTCAAGGCACCCAAGACACCAAAACGCGTCTGGGCTTTGCCGGTCTGAAATTCGCTCAATATGGCTCATTCGACTACGGCCGTAACTACGGCGCGCTGTACGATGTAGAAGCCTGGACCGATATGTTCCCAGAGTTCGGTGGCGACGGTTACACCAAGGCAGACCGCTTCCTGACAGGCCGTGCTAACGGCGTGGCAACCTACCGTAACCGCGGCTTCTTCGGCCTGGTTGATGGTCTGAACGTCGCCGTTCAGTACCAAGGTAAGAACGAAAACGACGGCCGCTCTCTGAACACGGCTAACGGCGACGGCTACGCGCTGTCTACCACTTACGCCTTCGGTGATTCAGGCGTGAGCGTCGGCGGTGCCTACTCTTCTTCTGACCGTACTTCAGCACAAACTGCGGTTCGTTACGGTAAAGGCGATAAAGCTGACGCGTGGACTGGCGGTCTGAAATATGACAATAACAGCGTTTATTTAGCAGCTATTTATGCTGAAACTCGCAACCTGTACGCTATTTCCGTACCGGGCAGCCTGGCTGGTACTCCTGCATCAGTGAGCGGCTTCGCAAATAAAACTCAGACCTTCGAAACCGTTGCGCAATATCAATTCGACTGGGGTCTGCGTCCATCATTGGGTTATGTTCAGACCAAAGCTAAGGATATTGAAGGCATTGGCGATGCAGATTTGGCGAAATATATCGACGTAGCGACCTATTATTATTTCAACAAAAACATGTCAGCCTTTGTTGATTATAAAATCAACCAGCTGAACGATAATAATACACTGAAACTGAACAACGACGATGTTGTTGCGTTAGGCCTGGTTTACCAGTTCTAACTTGTAGTAAGAAGTAACCTTCATCAAATAAGACCTCATTGTCATAAATTCTCTGTGAACACTTCGCCGGGCTCATCCCCCGGCTTTTTTATTGCCTGTCTCCCGTAACTGACTTTTCACTCTTCCTTAATCCTATGAATCTGCTACAGTTTTGGAGGATTTTCTTACTAATACTAAAAATCAAAGGTGATAGTGAATGAAAAAGATGACGCTGTGCGCCACCGCTGCGCTGGTTATGCTGGCTCTGACGGGCTGTGCGCCAAAAGCTGCCCAAGACCAACAGAAGCTGAACGACCAATCGGTGATGGCCCTCAACTGGTTCCAACAGTCTGGTGAATATCAGGCGCTGACTTATCAGGCTTTCAACGCAGCAACCGCCGCCTTTGACAATGCTAAGCCTTTGGATGGCAAGCCTAAAGCCGTGGTAGTCGATCTCGACGAAACCATGATTGATAACAGCGCCTACAGCGCGTGGCAGGTTAAAGCCAACAAGCCATTCGACAGCAAAACCTGGTCTGAATGGACCGCCGCCAAGCAGGCAACCGCCGTGCCGGGCGCGGTGAATTTCGCCAACTATGTTAACTCCCACGGCGGCACCATGTTCTATGTGTCAAACCGTAAAACCAGCGAATACGCCGCCACGCTGGAAAACCTGAACCGTCTGGGCTTCACCGGCGTGAACGAGAAAACCCTGTTACTGAGCAGCGACACTTCGAACAAACAGGCGCGTTTCGACTCCATCAAAGCCGCGGGTTATAACATCGTGATTTACGCCGGTGACAACCTGAACGACTTCGGTGCCGCGACCTATCACAAAGACAACACCCAGCGTCGCGCCTTCGTAAACCAGAACTACAAGCAGTTCGGCACCCAGTTCATCGTGTTGCCAAACCCACTGTACGGCGACTGGGAAAGCGGCCTGGCTGCGGAATACAACAAGCTGACGCCAGAACAGAAGCTGAAAGTGCGTGATACAAACTTGAAGGCGTGGAACGGGAAATAACCTTTTAGGTTTACCTTAAGGTCAAGTTCAAGGTCGTGGGCGTCGGCCCACACCGACCAAGGGAGGCGTAAACGCGCCTCCCTTGGAACCCTGCGTTTTTTCTTGCTGGTAGATCGAGGCTGCGCAGGGTTGGGATGGACGTGTTTCAGGCACCCTTGTTACAGCTGTGCCGTTTCAGTGGGCTTTTGGATTTAGGCTTGTTCTCTACCATTCGTTAATTCTTTCACCCCAATACCTTAAACATCACCGTGGTCGGCTCAAGTTGTCCTTGCGTTGACATTGCATACTGTGGGATCTGCCCCGCCACCTCATACCCTAACGAGCGATAAAGCCCCTCGGCGGCTCCGTCGGTGATGGTATCCAGCACCAGCAGTTGCTTACCCGCGCTGCGTGCCACTTCTTCAATCGCCACCATCAGCGAACGCGCAATCCCCAAACGACGGGCTGCGGGATGCACCATCAGCTTATTGATCTCTGCCCGATGTGCGCCATTGGCGGGTTGGCTCACCGCCAGTTGTACCGTGCCGACAATCCTGCCGTTCAGCCGGGCCACCAGCAGCCGACGCTCGCCGGAGATGAATGCCGGAATGAGTTTGTGCCAAAACGCCACAGCCTGCGGATGTGCGAACGGCGGAACAAAACCAATGCTCGCCCCCTGCTCTACCGCCAAATTCAGGGTTTCCGCCAATTGGTCGAGGTCCGTTTCACTCAACGCGCCATCAAACACTTCCGTCACTGCCACTTGGTGAATTTTCGACATACAGAGCTTCCTCCTCAGGATGGTTTAAAGGTTAAGGCCGGGAAATAGCGATCAGGTAATGGGCGTCATCAGGGCCGGGCACGTGGAAAGCCGAGGTGCCGAACAGCAGGAATCGCATGCTATCGCCCTTCTCCAGCCTGAACTGGCGCTGGTCGAGCGTCAGTTCCAGCACGCCCTCCAGCACCCAAATATGTTGCTCAAGGCCCGCCACCGGCGGCGAGTCATAGGAGATAGTGGCGCCAGCCTGCAACTTGCCGGTCATGAGTTCAACTCGATAGCCATGAGCCGGTGGCGACACAGAACGCCGCTCAAACCCGGTCGCCGTGTCGCGCCACACCGACTGCTGCCCGTGGCGAATCAGCTCCGGCGGGTTATCCTCCAACGCCATTAACAGCCGCGAAGTGGTCAAGCCATAAGCCGCGCTCAACTTACCCAACAGCGACGCCGTTGGGCTGGTCTCGCCCCGCTCGATGCGCGAGAGCGTCGCGCGGCTGATCCCCGTTTGCGCTGCCAGCACCTCCAGCGACCAGCCCTGATTCACCCTTAGCCAAGCCAATCGCTCCGCCAACCGCATATCATCATTTAGGTTTTCATCGTCCATCGCCACGCACCTTAAATTCTCAATATCGAGAACTTATTCCATATATGGGAGTTAAGCAATATGGATAAAGCAAAAATCCTCCCCTGAAACGGCACGGTTGAAAAGCCAGTAAGTCGCATTCAGAAGTGACGCCGAGGGAGTGGTTCGAGACCTGAGGCTCGAGCCGAGCGAAGCGAGACAGCGTTGCATAGCAACGACCCGAAGGGCGAGGCCAGAGGCCGAGTAAGCCCGAACTGAGGGAATCGCCTAAGCGACGGCACTTCGCGACGATCACTGGAGTTGCTGAAACATGTCCATTCCGACCCTGCGAAGCCTCGAACACGCAGCGATAAAAAGCGCGGGAGTCCAGAGGGCGCGCGCTTTCGCGCCTTCTGGGCCAGTTTGCGTGGCAACGCAAGGTTTTGTGTGGGCAGCCGCCCTCAACTTGTACAACAATAATAAACTTGTACAACTTTCCCCATAACGGCTAGAGTGAAGAGAAGAAGTACGAATATTCAGGAGGGATCTATGTCTCTGTACAGCATAGGGGAAGTGGCGCGTATCTGCGGTATCAACCCTGTCACGCTGCGGGCGTGGCAACGGCGCTACGGGCTGCTCAAGCCACAGCGCAGCGAAGGTGGTCATCGGTTGTTCGACGATAACGACATCGACACCATTCGCACCATTTTGTCTTGGATTAACCGCGGCGTGCCGGTCGGGCAAGTCAGAGCGCTGCTCGAAGGCACTGTCGCGCCGCTGCCGAGCGGCTGGGTTCAGTCGGAACAGCGCCTGCTCACCGCCTTGCAAGAGAGCAGCATGCATAAGGTGCGCCAACTGCTGGCCGAACTGGGCCGTGAATATCCGGCAATGGCGCTCATCAACAACGTCATTCGCCCATTGAGAAAACGCCTCGGCTCTGGCGGCCCTTCTCTGCACCTGCTGCGCCATTTGCTCGACGGCATGCTGATCGAGCATGCGGTAATGTGCCTCAACGCCGCGCGCAAAAAGCCCGGCGTGCGCGTAGTGCTGATGGGCTGGGGCGAGATGGACAGCACCGAACTGTGGCTCGAAGCCATTATTCGTAGCGAAGAAGGCGTGCAGATAGACCTGCTGCCGCAGCCGGTGGACGAGCCTTATCTGGAAAACCTGAACGTGCATCAGATTTTAATGTGGTCGGAAGGCCGCCTGACGCGCGTGCAGAAAAACAAGCTGGCGCAGTGGCATGCACAGGGGATCCCGGTGCAACTTCTCGGCAGCAGCGTGCTATTGAACGAGGCAGAAGAATCCCATGACACTGAAGGTCACTGAGTCTGAATCGGTACAGAAAACGCTAGCGCAGTTGGCGGAAGTTTATCGCCAGCTCGACCAAAGCTCGCTGCCCCAACTGGCGCAAATCTACCACCCGCAGGTGATATTTATTGACCCGGTGGGCCAGCACGACGGCATTGCCGCCCTCGAGGGCTACTTTCGCCAATTGCTAAAAAGCGTTAACGACTGCCGTTTCGATATTCAGCAAACCTTAGTGAGTGGCGATGAAGCCACGCTGGTGTGGTGTATGGCCTACTCTCATCCCTCGTTAAAAAAGGGTGAGACGCTCTATCTGGATGGCATTAGCCATTTAAAACTGGCTGAAGATCAGGTGATTTATCAGCGAGATTATTACGATTTGGGGGCCATGCTCTATGAGCACGTGCCACTTCTGGGGCGAGCCGTTAAGGCGCTGAAGGCGAGGTTAAAAGCATGAATCATGTTCTGATAACCGGTGCCAGTTCAGGCATTGGCAAACAACTTGCGCTGGACTACGCCGCCGACGGCTGGAAAGTCACCGCCTGCGGGCGCGACCCGCAAAAGCTGGAAGCCCTGACGCGCTTGCACAGCAACATCGAAACCCTGAGCTTTGATATGACCGATCTGGCGCTCACCCGTCAGGCGATGGCATGGGTGCAGGCCGATTTAGTGATTCTGAATGCCGGGACCTGCGAATATCTCGATAACGGGGTGGTGGATGCCGAAAGCGTGACGCGAGTTATTAACACCAATCTTATCGGCCCGGTTAACTGCCTGGATGCGATTTTGCCGGGCATGGCAGCGGGCAGCCGCGTGGCGCTGGTCGGCTCAACCGCCTCGCTGGTGCCCTTGCCTCGCGCCGAAGCCTATGGCGCGTCGAAAGCCGCACTGGCCTACTTCTCCCGCTCGCTGGCTTTGGATTTAGGGCCGCGCAATATTCACGTTTCCACTGTCTTGCCGGGCTTTGTGAAAACGCCGCTCACCGATCGCAATGATTTCCCAATGCCGATGATGATTACCGTTGAACAAGCTTCGGCCTATATCCGTAAAGGGCTGGCGAAAGGCGCGAGTGAAATTGCTTTTCCTCCCCGCCTGTCACTGCTGCTCAAAACTATCGCATTGCTGCCACTGGCGCTGCAAAAGCGCCTGACTCAACGACTGGTGAGGTAGAAAACCGATGAAAGTCGCCATTATCGGCAGCGGAATTTCCGGGCTTAGCTGCGCGTGGATGCTGTCCAAACAGTCCCAAAACTGTGATATCACCCTGTTTGAAGCCGCCGACACGCTGGGCGGGCACACCGCCACGGTGGACGTGTCTCTCGACGGGCGCGATTACGCCATTGATACCGGCTTTATCGTGTACAACACCCGCACCTATCCGAATTTCATCGCGCTGCTGCGCGAATTGGGCATTCAGGGCCAGCCAACTGAAATGAGCTTTTCGGTGCATAACCCGGCCAGCGGGCTGGAGTACAACGGCCACACTCTGAACACCCTGTTTGCCCAGCGGCGCAATCTGTTTAAGCCTAAGTTCTGGCGCTTCTTGCGGGAAATTCTGCGCTTCAACAAGCTGTGCAAAATGCGCCTGAATAACCCGGCCAATGATGAAGTGACACTCGGCGATTTGCTGGACCAAAACCAGTTTTCCGACTTTTTTGCCCTGCACTACATTCTGCCGATGGGCGCGGCGATCTGGTCATCGTCGCTGGACGACATGTCCAAATTCCCGCTGTCGCTGTTCTTGCGCTTCTTCGAGAATCACGGCCTGCTGGACGTCACCAACCGCCCGCAGTGGATGGTGGTGCCGGGCGGCTCGCGGGAATATGTCCGCCGCATGCAGCAAAAGTTACCCGCCAGCGTCGAGGTATTGACCTCCACGCCGGTTCACAGCGTGGTGCGCCACGGGGCGGGCGTCACCCTGCAAACCTCGCGCGGGGCAGAGCATTTTGATCAGGTGATTTTCGCCTGTCACGCCGACCAAACCCTGAGACTGCTGGGGGAAAATGCCACCGAGGATGAAAAAGACATTCTGGGCGCGCTGCCTTATCAGTCAAATGAGGTGATTCTGCACACTGACCGCCGCCATCTGCCGAAACAGCAACGCGCCTGGGCCAGTTGGAATTATCAATTGCCAGTTGAATTCCCGGACGCTAACACCCGCCGCGCCAGCGTCACCTACAACATGAACATTCTGCAAGGGCTGGACGCGCCGCACACCTTCTGCGTGTCGCTCAACCCGACGACGCCAGTAGACGAAAGCAAAATCCTGTTCCGCGCCCACTATATGCACCCGGTGCTGAACCTCGCTAGCCACTGCGCCCAGCTGCAACGCGGCTGGATTAACGGCCACCATCGCAGCTGGTTCTGCGGCGCGTATTGGTACAACGGCTTCCATGAAGATGGGGTCAACAGCGCCAAAGACGTGGTGGAAGAGATGCTGAAAACCCATCCTGCGCTGCTGCAACCTCGCGCCGAGCGGGCCGCATCATGAACAGCACCCTGTATGTTGGCAATGTGCGTCATCGGCGGTTTACGCCGGTCGATCACGCATTCAACTATGGGATCTTTATGCCGCTTATCGATCTCGATGAGCTGGATGAGTTACATCGGGCAGGGATTCGGCTGGAGAAGTTCTCCTCTGCGACCTTTAAGCGCAGCGACTATCTGGGCGGCGGCGACATCAAAACCAAAGCGCAGGAACGCATTGCCGAACTGACCAGTGAACGCCTGACTGGCCGCGTGATGCTGCTCTGCCAGCTGCGCTACTTCGGCCTGTACTTTAATCCGGTCAACTTTTATTACCTGTATGACCATCTGGGTGAACTGCGCTGGATGCTGGCCGAAGTGCGCAACACGCCGTGGAACGAGCGCCATACCTACGCCGTGCTACCCGATGGCAGCCAGCCCGTGGCGAAAGCCTTTCACGTTTCGCCTTTCAACCCGATGGACATGGTGTACCACTGGCGGCTAACCCCGCCGGGCAAGCAGTTGTTGGTGCATATTGAGAACCATCGCAAAACCCGGGAATTCGACGCCACCCTGACTCTCAGGGCGCAGCCGCTGACCCGACAAACTCTGCGTAAACAGCTATGGCAGTTGCCGCTGATGACGATGAAAACCGCCGTCACCATTTACTGGCAGGCCCTGAAACTGTGGCTGAAACGCGCCCCTATTTACGCTCACCCTCCTGCTGATAAGGACTGACCCATGAGCCATCCAGATATGCAGCTTGCCCGTGAGGGCGCAGACAGTCGTCGTAGTCGAGCGGCGCGGGGTTTGATCCTCAGCGTGCTGAAACAGCTACGCGGCGCGGGCCTGACTATTCAGGAGCCGGGCGGCCAGACGCTGTTCTTTGGCGAGGAGCACGCGCCCTTACAAGGGGTGATTGAAGTGCAACGGCTGCGCGCCTATCGCCGCGTTTTGCTCGGTGGCAGTATCGCGGCGGGTGAAAGCTTTATCGATGGCGACTGGACGACGCCCAACCTGACTGCCGTTTTGCAACTCTTGGCTGAGAACTTGGGTCTGGTGGATAAAATCGAAGCCCGCCTGAGTTGGTTAAGTACGCCGGTCAACGGCCTGATTCACCTGCTGCGCAGTAACAGCCGCAAGCAGGCGCGTAAGAACATTTCGGCCCATTACGACTTGGGGAATGAGTTCTACCAGGGCTTCCTTGATAGCCAAATGCTCTACTCGTCGGCGTGGTTTCAAGACCCGCAGATGACGCTGGAACAGGCGCAGCAGGCCAAAATGCGCCGCCTGTGTGAGCAATTACAGCTGCGTGCCGAAGACCATTTATTGGAGATCGGCACTGGCTGGGGGGCGATGGCCGAATTCGCCGCCCGCGAGTACGGCTGCCGGGTTACTACTACCACCATTTCCCGCGAGCAGTTCGATTTTGCGGTGAAACGCATTGAACAGGCCGGATTGAGCGACCGCGTCACCGTACTGTTCGAGGACTATCGCGCCCTGCGCGGGCAGTACGACAAGCTGGTTTCCATCGAAATGATCGAGGCCGTTGGCAAACGCTACCTGCCAACCTTCTTCAAACGCTGTAACGAGCTGCTGAAACCTCAGGGTCGCATGGCCTTGCAGGCCATCACCATCGCCGACCAGCGCTACAAGTATTACAGCCGCAACGTCGATTTTATCCAGCGCTACGTTTTCCCCGGCGGCTTCCTGCCGTCGATCACCGCCATGAGCGAGGCCATGACGCGCCACACCGGCTTAGTGGTTCGCGATCTGTTCGATATTGGCTCCGACTACGCCCGCACCCTGCACGAATGGCGCGAGCGGGTGGTCAATTATTGGAATGGCCAAACCGTCCCCGACAGCGACGATCGCTTCCGCCGCCTGTGGCTGTTTTATCTCTGCTACTGCGAGGCGGGGTTCAGGGCGAGGACCATTAGCACGGTACAGATGACGGTTGAGAGGCGATAATTATCTTTTTCGCTCCTCCCCCTGAAAAGGGGGAGGCTGGGAGGGGGTATTGCAGAAAACTCAGTGGCTTATGTGAGAAATACCCCACCCCAACCCTCCCCTAAATAGGGGAGGGAGCAGGACTGCTTTCAGTGTGGATTTGATTTTACTCCTCTCAAAGGATCACGCATGAAGCTGATTTTTGCCTGTTTACTGTCGCTGATGGCGTTCGCCGCGCAGGCCACGCCTGCATGGAGCTCATGGCCGGAGGTGGGTCACGCCACCCTGACCTGGGGGCCGTTTGACGTTTATCACTCGCAGCTGCGCACGCCGAATGGCCATTATCAGGCGGCGCAGTGGCCGCAGGCGCTGAGCATTGAATATCTGCGCAGCATAAGTCGGGAAGAGTTGGTAAAAGCGACGGGCGAGCAGTGGGAAAAACTCGGGTTATTGCCCAAGGCGCAGCACAACGGCTGGTCTGAACAGGTGGCAAAAACCTGGCCTGACGTCAGCGAAGGCAGCCAAATCACCTTTCTGGCGGATGCCGATGGCGGACAGTTTTACTATCGCGCCCCCGACAGCGTGTTGACCGAGCCTCTTGGCGAGCATTTCAGCGCAGATTTTCGCGACGCCTTTCTCGCCATTTGGTTGTCGCCCGCTACGCAATATCCCGATTTACGCAAAGACCTGATTGGCGACACCACGCCATAACCTTGAGGATTTATCATGCTCAGATTAAGCAATGCTCTGAAAGGATTGATGCTGCTCACCCTGATTTTTCTCGCCGGCTGTAGCGCCGATATCAAGGATTACCAGCAGTCCCAGCCCAAGCTGGATATCTTTAGCTATTTCCAGGGCGACAGCGTGGCTTACGGGATGGTGCAGGACTACACCAACAAGCAGACTCGGCGCTTTTCGGTGAAGATTCGCGGCGACGTGGTCGGCCCTACCCTGACATTGCATGAAGATTTCGTCTATGACGACGGCGAGAAGCAGACCCGCGTCTGGCATATCCGCAAACTGGACGATGGCAGCTACAGCGGCACCGCGGGCGATATCATCGGCACCGCCACCGGCCACGCGGCAGGCAACGCCTTCAACTGGAAATACGTCATGGATGTGAAAGCCAGCGGCAGCACCTATCGCCTGACCTTCGACGACTGGATTTTCCAGCAGGATGATAAGCATCTGTTTAATGTGACTTCACTGAAGAAATTCGGGGTGGAAGTGGCGAAGGTGACTCTATTTTTTGAGAAGAAATGATGAGTTGAGCGACTCATGTGCGCTTTCTTTTCAATTGCATCTTTAAGGTCAAGGTCGTGGGCGTCGGCCCACACCGTTTTTAAAGTCAAAACCGTGCGCTGCCGCCACACCGGCCTTGAGGGGCGCCTATCGCCGCGCCCCTCAAGACTCCCCGGCTCTTTACTGCGCGCTCCGCTCGTTGGGCGGACGTGTTTCAGGTACTTCAATTATCCACCGCAAAATGTCGCCGCTTAGGCGGTGCCTTCGCTTCAGGCTTCGAGCCTTTGGTCTCGAACCATTCGCTCAGCGCCATTTTTGAGCGCGGTTTTGAGGCATCTAAACCGAGCCGTTTCAGTTAGTTTTGCCTTGCTCCCTCCCAGCCTCCCACTGAAACGGCACGGTTGAAATGCCAGTAGGTCGCGTTCAGAAGTGACGCCGAATGAACGGTTCGAGACCAAAGGCTCGAAGCCTGAAATTCGGGAACCGCCTAAGCGGCGGCACTTCGCGACGATCACCGTGGCCGCTGAAACACGTCCATTCCAACCCTGCGCAGCCTCGATCTTCCAACAGCAAAGAACGTAGGATTCCAAAGGGTTTCGTTTAAAACCCTTTGGGCCAGTGTGGGCGGCGAGCCCACGGTTTTGAACTAGAATTTGAAGATTTAAAGACTCACCGGTTAGTCTTAACCTCCTGAATCACCGCCGGTTTCCTCCCAAACACAAACTTGCCAAGGGTCACCAACAGCACCGCGCACAAAATCACTACCAGCGCCACCCACTCTACTGGGGATAGCCATTCGCCGCCGAACCCGATGCCGATCAGTACGGCGACGATGGGGTTGACGTAGGCGTAGCTGGTGGCGATGGCCGGGCGGACGGTTTTCAGCAGGAACATATAGGCGCTAATGGCAATCATCGAGCCGAACACCATCAGGTAGCCGAGCGCCAGAAAACCACTCAGCGACGGCGTGGCAGCGAGCTTTTCGCCATTCAAATAGCTGGCGGCAAGCAGCACGACGCCCGCGACAATCATCTCGGCGGCACCGGCCATCAGGCCAGTTGGCAAGGTCAGGCGTGAACTCCATACCGAGCCAAAAGCCCAGCTGATGGAGGCGATCAAAATCAGTACCGCGCCCCAGGGATTTCCGCCGAGGCTGCTGCCGGTATTCAACAACACAATGCCAAACAGGCCGATGGCGACGCCGGTCCACTCCAGTCGGCTGTTCGGCATCCCCCACAGGCGGCTGAAACATAAAGTAAAAAGCGGCACGGTGGCGACCATCACGGCGGCAATGCCGGAGGGCACGTCCAAATGCTCGGCGACGGTCACCAGGCCATTGCCCACCGCCAGCAGCAGAATGCCGATGGCCCCCGCCGACAGCCACTGTTTCAGCGTCGGGAACTTATAGCCGCGCAGTAGCAAAAAGGTGAACATCACGCAGCCCGCGATGAAAAAGCGCAGGCCGGCCATCATCAGCGGCGGCCAGCTCTCTACGCCGATGCGAATGACAAAATAGGTCGAACCCCAGATAAAATACAACGCGAAAAGTGCACCGATTAAAGGCAGCAGGGAGCGAAAGGCTGTTCGGGTCATGGTAAGTACTTTTTTAGAATTAGTTAGAAGGCGAACAGTTAACGCTATTGCTCAGCAGAGCGGCAAGTAAATATGTGCTATTACGTCCAGATGTTACGAAAAAGTTTCTTTAGCACGCGGTTTGCACCGAAAACCTCTCCGCGAGGTAACAAGCGCATCAATAGACTGTTGCAGGTGGGGGCAAACGACTTATAATTCCGGGCAATTATTTAAGAGGTTCGCAAATGAATACGTTCGGCAAAAAATGTCTTATCGCCCTGTTCGGCCTGATGGCTATTGGCGCAATCGGCGGCGTGATGGTGGCAGGTTACGCAGTGGTGATTCAGGAAGATAAAGCGCCAGATACCAGCTCCGCTCCTTCCGTGGTTCCTGCACCAGCTACACAAAACGCGTCCTAAGACGCGTTTCGATTCAAAACTCCCCCGCTTTTCTGCCGCGCTATTCCTGCGGCGGAGTCACCTGCCAGCATTGCAGGCGACGGCTCCAGCGTTCGAAAGCCATATCCACAATGATCGCCAGCAAGGCGACAATGATCGCCCCCTGCAACACATAGGCCGTGTTAAACCCACTCAGGCCAATCACGATCGGTGAGCCGAGACTCTGGGTACCGACGCTTGAGGCAATCGCCGCGGTGCCGATATTGATGATCACCGAGGTGCGAATGCCGGAGACAATCACCGGCGCGGCCAGTGGGATCTCCACCTTGCGCAGAATTTGCCAGCGGCTCATGCCGACGCCCTGCGCGATTTCCCGCGCCGAGGCCGGAACCGACTCAATCCCGGCAATGGTCCCTTGCAGGATAGGCAGCAGCCCGTACAGCACCAGCGCGATAATCGCCGGTTTCTCGCTAAAGCCCATCACCGGCACCGCCACGGCTAATACTGCAACCGGCGGGAACGTCTGACCCATCGCCACAATGGTTTCCACCAGCGAGCGAAACTCCTTACCCGCGTGGCGCGTAACGCCAATCCCCGCCGCCACGCCAATCACCACGGCAATCAGGCTAGAGATGCCCACCAGCAGCAAGTGCGCACGCACCAGAGAGGCAAAGCTCTCTTGCAGATACACCGGGCGGTCTAGCGCTGGAAACATCCAGTGGAATAAGCCGCCGAGCGAGGTCATGCCGAACACCAGCGCGACCAGCAGCAGGATCACCCATGGCAGCGGATCTTTCAGCCAACGCAAGGTCATGCTTCACTCCTTTCGGCCACCAAATCGCCAAAGTGCAGCACGCCCAGCGGCTGCCCGGCGTCATCAATCACCGGCAGCTGCTCGACGTGGCGGGCGACAAAGACCGACAGCGCTTCACGCAGCGTCATGGAGGCGGCAATCGGCTCAAGGGAAGTTGGCAAGGTTTCGCCGCGACGGGTGCGCTCGCCCACCAGCCCTAAAGAGAGCAGCTTGATGCCCATGTCGCTGCGCCCGAAGAAGTCACGCACAAACGGCGTGGCGGGCTTGGTGAGCATTTCCAGCGGCGTGCCCTGCTGAATCACCTGCCCTTCATTGAGCAACACAATGCGGTCCGCCAGGCTCAGCGCTTCATCAATATCATGCGTCACCAGCACAATGGTGCGATTAGTAAGCTGATGAATTCGCGCCACTTCTTGCTGCAAAGTGGCGCGAGTGACTGGGTCAAGGGCGCCAAAAGGTTCGTCCATTAACAGCACTTCGGGGTCAGAGGCCAGTGCGCGAGCCACGCCCACGCGCTGCTGCTGGCCGCCAGAAAGCTGATGCGGATAGCGATGGCGGAACTGGTTTGGGTCGAGGTGCAGCAGCTCCATCAGCTCTGTCACGCGATCGCGAATTTTGGCCTTCGGCCATTTGAGCAGTTGCGGCACGGTGGCGATATTCTCTTCCACCGTCCAGTGCGGGAACAGGCCGATTGACTGGATGGCGTAACCCATGCGGCGGCGCAGATCCTGCGCGCGGAATTGACTGATAGGCTCCCCGGCAAAGGTGATCTGCCCCTGATCGTGCTCCACCAGACGGTTAATCATCTTCAGCGTCGTGGATTTGCCCGAGCCGGAGGTGCCAATCAGCACCGTAAACTCGCCCTTGGACATCTCCAGCGTCAGATCCCGAACCACCGCTTTTCCGGCGAAGTGTTTGCTTACCTGATTGAAATGAATCATCTGCGTGAGGTTTCCAACATTGAGACTAAAAATTTAAAGATGCCATCGACGATGACTGCCATTAGAACCACTGGGATCACCCCGAGCAGCACCAAGTCCAGTGCGCTGCTCAGCAGCCCCTGGAACATAATGGCGCCGAAGCCGCCTGCGCCAATCAGCGCGGCCACCACCGCCATGCCGACGGTTTGCACCGCGACGATACGAATACCGGTGAGGATCACCGGCAGCGCGATAGGAATTTGTACTTTGTAAAACACCTGTAGCCGGTTCATCCCCATGCCGCGTGCCGACTCAATCACGCCCGGAGAGACCGAATCCAACCCGGCAATCACGCTACGCACCAGCGGCAACAGCGAATAGAGCACCAGCGCGATAATCGCCGGGGCCAGCCCGATGCCGCTGATACCGTGCTCCGCCAGCCACGGCAGCGCCTTCGCCAGCCCGGCAAGGGGCGCCAGCAGCAGGCCAAACAGCGCAATCGAAGGCACCGTTTGAATGATGTTGAGCACCGAGAGGATCGGCGTCTGCCAGCGAGCCGAGCGATGGCAAATAATGCCCAGCGGCAGGCCGAGCAGAATGGCCGGAACCAGTGTGCCAAACAGAATACCGAGATGCTGCCACAGCGCGTCATTGAACACGTCGGAGCGATTGTCATACTCTTTGAGCAGCGACAGTTCGCTCAACTGGCCGGTGACAATCAGCGCAATCACCGGAATAACCACCTGCACGTTGAGCAGGATGCGCCACGTCGGGCTCTTGGTAATGCGGGAAATGGCATCAGAGGCGATAAGCAGAGAGAGCGCCGCGCTGGCCCAGAATGCCCCGCCGAGCGAGGTTCTCGCCACGCTATCTTCATCTCCGCCGGTCAGCGCAATAGCCGCGTGGCCGGTCAACGCCGTCAGGCCAAACAGCAAGATTTCCGCCAGCAGCATCACCACAATCATGTTGCGGCGCGAAGGGGTAAAGAAGGAGAGCAGCAGCAGGAGCAGCACCGGCAGCAGCAGCCACAGGCTCTGCCCGTCGAGCAGGCTGGCGAGGGAGATCCCTTTGCCAGACACCAGTCGGTTCGGGGCATGGCTCAGAAAGGCCAGGCCGCTTCCGGCGGCAACAATCAGAATAACCAGCGTCAGTAGTACGCGATTTTTAACGAAGTCCCGGGTCAAAAAAGTCACCTAAATCTAAAAAGTTCAGCCCGCGCGGCGAACCGGGCGGGCTTGAGTTATCTCCTCACCGATATGGCAAGGATCATTTTTTGACGAAACCTTTGTCTTGCAGGTATTTCGCGGCCACTTTTTTGGCATCTTGACCGTCAACCGCGATTTTAGCATTCAGCTTTTGCAGCGTCGGGCCATCGAGGGAGGCGAAGACCGGCTTCAACAGTTCTGGAATGTTGGGATGCGCCTTCAGCACGGATTCACGAATGATCGGTGCCGGAGCGTAAATCGGTTGCACCCCTTTCGGGTCAGTCAGCGTTACCAGACCCAATGCCGCAACCGGGCCGTCGGTGCCGTACGCCATCGCCGCGTTCACGCCAGAGGTTTTTTCCGCCGCCGCCTTGATGGTCACTGCGGTATCCCCGCCCGCCAGCGAAAGCAGCTGGTTCTGTTTCAGCTTAAAGTCGTAAGCATTTTCAAACGCCGGTAAAGCATCCGGGCGCTCGATGAACTCGGCAGAGGCCGCCAGTTTGAAGTCGCCGCCGCTTTTAATCCACTTGCCCAAATCTTCAAGGCTTTTCAGGTTATGCGCACTGGCGAGGTCGTCACGCACCGCGATAGTCCAGGTGTTGTTGGCAGGGGAAGCATCCAGCCAGACAATTTTGTTCTGGTCATAGTCGAGCTTTTTCACTTTCTCGAAACCGGCCTTGGCATCTTTCCACGCCGGGTCTTTCTCATCAGAGAAGAAGAACGCGCCGTTGCCGGTGTACTCAGGGTAGATATCGATTTCGCCGGCGGTGATTGCGCCGCGCACCACTTTGGTGGTCCCCAGTTGCAGTTTATTGGTGGTCTTGATGCCGTTGGCTTCCAGCACCTGCACAATCAGATTGCCCAGCAGCGAGCCTTCGGTATCGATTTTCGAGCCGACGCGCACGCTGTCTGCGGCTTGCGCAGAAAGACTAAAAGTAGAAACCATTGCCAACGTCGCTGCTGCCGCTATTGCCCGCACTCGCCCACGTCCTGTCATGAAAGCCATCTTATTTCCTCTTATCGGGTTACTTTTATGTTAAGGCTTTGATATCACCAACAACATTAATTCGTATACACATACGGTGTGATAAAGAATAGTTCAATTTTGCAAATTCGGACAAAATGGCGGGTCATCACACCAAGGCTGGATTTTTGAGTAAAATGCTTATTTGTGAAAAGCTTTGCCACTCAGCGCCTAAAGTAACAGGGCTAGCCTAGCCGACGCGCCCCTCCTCTCAGATGAAAATGTTTTAAGTTATAACTATTTCATTTACCTCATGAATAAAAATCAGTTGTGACTAAGGTCACGCCCCTTCTATGCTGATTTTTTGTCTAAAAGCGTAAAAATAATTATGTCAGATTCATTTGCGGCGGCTCCCGCCGGTTCAGGGAATACAGGTTCAGTCAGTTCATCCTCCAGCGACGCGCCGGTTTTAATCCGCTCCGCCGCCGATATCACCCAGCTCGTCAACCGTGGGGCCGCGAAGCTCAGCGACGCACGCATCGTGATTGCTATCGCACTCGGCGGCGTTTTCCTCGACGCCTATGACCTCGGCGCGCTGGCCTTCGGCATTAAAGACATCACGCGCGAATTTAGCCTGACGCCGTCGGGTACCGGCATGGTGGCTTCCGCAATCACCTTCGGGGCGATCATCGGCGCGCTGTTCGGCGGCTATCTCACCGACAAAATTGGCCGTTACCGGGTGTTTATGGCCGACATGTTCTTCTTCGTCTTTGCCGCGCTGGCCTGTGCATTTGCCCCAAACGAGTGGGTGCTGGGCGGCTCACGCTTTGTGATGGGCCTCGGAGTCGGCATTGATTTGCCGGTGGCGATGGCGTTTTTAGCTGAGTTCTCCAAGCTGTCCGGGCGCGGCAATAAAGCCTCGCGCGTGGCGATGTGGTGCCCGACGTGGTACGCCGCCATCAGCATCTCCTATCTGCTCGTACTGCTGCTTTACGCGGTATTGCCTGCCACGCACACCGACTGGTTGTGGCGTTTAATCCTTGGCTTCGGCGCGGTTCCGGCTCTGCTGATCATCGCCATCCGCCATCGTTATATGAATGAGTCGCCGGTGTGGGCCGCCAATCAGGGCGACCTGCAAGGTGCCGCCGCGATTTTGCGTAAGTCATACAATATTAATGCCGTGGTGGCCGACGAGGCCGATCTGGAACCGGCGGTAAAAGTGCGCAAAGCCGCGTGGCGCAACTACGGCACGCTGCTGCAAGGGGTTTATCTGCGCCGCACCGTGCTGGCGACGGTGACCGCCGTGGCCTCCTCCTTCGCCTATAACGCCGTGGCCTTCGGCCTGCCGGTGATCCTGTCGACGTTTTTGGCCCAGTCGATGATCAGCACCATTCTGGTGTCGCTGGCGCTTAATCTGCTGTTTGCCTTTGTCGGCGGGCTGATTGCGGTGCGCTATGTGTCGAAGTTCGGCGCATGGAAGATGACCGTCGCCGGATATGCCTGTCAGCTGATCGCCCTGGTGGTCCTCGCTGCCATTGGTCGCCCAACCGACGGCGCAGAAGCCGCGATTTCCATCGGCATGTTGGCGCTATTCCTGTTCGGCCAAGGTTTCGGCCCCGGCTCCCACACCATGACCTTCGCCTCACTGAGCTACCCGACCTCGCTGCGCGGCATGGGCGTAGGCTTCAACCAAACGTTAATGCGCGGCAGCTCAACGGTTTCGCTGTTCCTGTTCCCCGTATTAGCCGCCGCCCTCGGAACCGGCGTATTCTGGGTGATCGCATTAGCGCCGCTGGCAGGGCTTATCGTGTTGACGGCGATTCGCTGGGAACCCTCAGGGTATGATGTTGATGCAGAAGATTTTTAGGGGGCAGCTTTTGGGGAAAGCTGAGCAAACCTTTTTTTTAAGGTCAAGGTCGTGGGCGTCGGCCCACACCGACCAAGGGAGGCGTAAACGCGCCTCCCTTGGAACCCTGCGAAGCCTCGATCTTACAACAGCAAAAAAACGCAGGATTCCAAAGGGTTTCGTTTAAAACCCTTTGGGCCAGTGTGGGCGGCGAGCCCACGGTTTTGAATTTAAAGACCTAAATGTGGGCGGCGAGCCCACGGTTTTGAATTTAAAGATCTAAAGGAGCTGTGGGCCTCCCTGCCCACTATTTCCCCTTAGCGAATACCCGCTAAGAACGTCTTCGCATAATCACCTGAGGCTTTCTGCGCCGGGTTACTGCTGGTCTGCAAATCAACGTAGGTGTAGCTCGATGGGTTGTCACGGTTAAACGACCAGCTACCGATAAACGCCATGTTCTTCTGCTTGGCGAAAGCGGCAACCGTGGTCGCGTCTGGCAGTTTGAACATCTCGGTGGTGTCGTCGTTTAGACCGATCATCGGGGTGATGGCTACCAGTGGGTAGAGCTGCGCGTCAGTCTGGCCCGGATAGAGTTTGCCCAGCTGAGTTTTGATGCTGGTTGCCGCGTTGGTCGCTGCTTTACCCATATCTTGGCTGGAAACGCCGTCGTTATAGTCCATCGCCATACCGTTTACGCTGAACTTCACACCGGCATTTTTGGCGCTCTGAATGATGTTCAGACCTTCAGTCACCAAACCTGCTGGCATGGTTGGCAGTGTAAAGCTGATGCGAACCGATGGGTTGCTCTTCTGGAAAATCGCCAGGGCTGAGCTGATTTTACCGTAGTCGTATTGACCGTTTTCCAAGTCGAAGTCCAGCTGTTTGGCTTTAAACTTCTGTACCACGTCGGTGTAAGTCTGTACCAGTTGGTCAACAGTGAACTTGGTGGAGATATCGGCGTTGGACGCGCCGCCGAAGGAGACAATTACCTGACGGTTTGCCGCGTTCAGGTCGTTTGCCAGCGGCAGCGCCCATTCCAGCGGCATGGCGTCGGAGGCGGCCCAGCAGGCTTTATTCGACGGGGAAAGTGTCAGGAAGCCCAGCACCAGACCGTCAACGCCGTAAGAAATAGCCTGTTGAGAGTAAAGCGGGTTTGGGCGACCGTTAGGGTAATTCTGCCAGTCACTCCACAGCGCATTCAGGGACACATCAATATAAGGGGTATATAAAGTAGCCATGTTTTATATCCTTTTTTATGTAGGTAAGAACGTTTACGCCGGGGCCTTCTCCGGCGGCAAAGTCATCTTCTCCTACAACCTTTTTTGATGCATTCGATCAGGGTAGTAGCACCGCTGGCACAACAGCATCAAAATTAAAACGATATAAAACAGTTAGATAGATTTAAACATTTATCCCATTACCGGTGAACGCGGTGCAAAGACGTGACGCGCCCCCTGCTCAATCATCGCCGCCACCAAATCGTATCCGCCATTGGGGCGGGAAAGCGCAAACTCCCGTTCGGCGGTGAAAATCGGGCTGATCCAGAACTGGTTTACCGGGTCACCATAGTTATCTGGCAGGGTCATTTTGCTGGAAGGCGAACAGAGCGCGGAAGAGACCACGTGTCCCTCATAGCCCAGCGGCGCCATCGGTGAAATCAGCGTATGCCCTTCTCCCAGCCAGCTCAGCGTGGTCCACGGCAGCTGCGCATAGCCAGAAAGCGCGCTGGCCATCTGCACCGCGTTCTCTTCGGTGACATACTCTTTGCCGACGGCGAAAGCCAGCTCGATGCGCCGGTGTTCGCGGGCTTCGTCATTGAAAATAATGTCGATTTGCGGCATTGGGCGGATGCTCATGCCCAGCGTGAAGAAGTAGTAATTCTCCTCATCCTCGTGCTGGGAAATGGCCATTGGCGGCCAGTTGCCCTGATCAATGCCGTAATATTTCACCGATGGCCCGAAGCGCTCCTCATAGCTGGCGAGGAATTTACGCTGAATTTTCGGCCACGGGTTGTGCTCTTCCTGCTGCCAGTCGCGCCAGAATTGGCGCGTCTTGTCGGCCAACTCATATTGCGTATTGGTCGACGCCGATCCCAATGGGAAAGTCAGCGGGTTTTGCTTGATACAGCCCGCCGAATAGCAGACCGAATGGTCGATATACAGGCTCCAGCCGGGGATCACCGCCAGCAGCAACCCTTGATACCAGAGGGCCGCGCCGTCGTCGCTTTCATTCCATAAAATTTGAATTTGTGCCGGATCCAGCGGTGCTTCTGCCTCCAGGCTGCGGCAATACTGCGCGGCGAGCATCGGCGCCTTCCCGCTCTCCATGGCGGCATGGTCGTCGTGCTGCGGGGCGGGAGAAAGATTGCGGATCCAGCAGGCGCGCATGCGCGGGAAGCGATCGCGTAAATCTTCGCGGGCGTAAATATAGAGATAAGCCACGCGGTCATCCTGCTCGACCAGCGCGGTCAGGGTTTGTTTGTCGTTACTGACTTCGACGAGAATGTCTGACTGGCGCATAAAACCTCAACGGTGGGCCTCAATAGGATTTGAAGCGTCTGGGTCGCTTTCCAGTCAGTGTAGAACGATTAGCAAGTGAGGATAACGGGCAAAAGTCCCAAAAATCCTTGTGATAGCGGGGAAAACAGAGGCGAAATTGAGTAAACAGCAGGCAACCAGCGGGAAAAATAACGCCAGACCCGAATCTCGGCGTCTGGCGTGTTGGTTTATAGCATAACGGCGTGGCTATCGAGCTTAGTGAGCCAGAGGTTTCGCCGCCGTGGCTTTATTCAGCTCTGGCCACAGATGAATGACCATATCAATCAAGCGATTAAGCTGCTCGGTGCTGGCCCCATCGCGGGCCTGTACTGACATCCCCTGAACGGTACATGCCAGATATTTCGCCAACAGCGCGCTGTCAGTCGTTTGTGGAAGCTCGTTGCTGAGTTTTTTCTTTTCGAAGTACTCAAACAAAGTGCGTTCCTGCGACAAGTGGCGGTTGCGCAGCATTTCCGCGATGTCTTGCGAAGAGGAAGACATGCCGGATGAGGCGCTAACCATAAAGCAGCCGCTCGGCGTATCGCAGTCGGTGAACATCTCTGCCGTGGTGCGCAGATACTGTTCGATAGCCTGTTCAACGGACAAATCTGTTCTGCTCAGCAAACAGAAACTCTTTTCGTAAAAGGTTGCCAGATAGTGTTCAACGGCCGCGCGGAATAACCCCTCTTTATTGCCGAACTCGGCATATAAGGTAGGAGCTTTCGCACCCGTGGCTTCGACCAAGTCCGCTAAAGAAGTGGCCTCATAGCCATGACGCCAGAATAAATTCAGGGCCTTGCTCAGAGCAGTTCCACGATCGAACTGTTTTGGGCGACCGCGACTTTTCCGGACCAAAGCCGTGTGTTCAGTGCTCATACACCCTCCTTCCATCACCTTATTGGTTCTGGTTATCAGAATAATTTAACGATCATTATTAAAAATAGTTGCGCACAAGTCCAGCAGAGATTATTATTTAATTATCGAGCGATAAGTAAATCACTCTTAGCATCTAGAATCTCAGGACAAACCATCATGCGTGCTTTAAAAATCCTTCTTGCCGTTATGGCTTTAACCGCTGCCCCGGTTGCCAATGTCGCCGCACAGCAGGTTATCATGATGCCAACACAGAGTCAGGAAGTTGCCATGGTCAATGTGACTGGGGACAGTAACTTTTGTCACCCTGCCCGCTTCGTCAACGGCAAATCGTCACAACAGCGCATTCCAACTTCTCCAACCATGCCACCTGCCCCAGCGGGCTCAGGCAATCACCCTCCCGTTTATTACTAGGTGATCACCTGACCCCTTATTGCACCGTCGCTTTAGACGCCAACGCAGAAAGGGGATGTAATAGAAAGGCGACATAAAGGTCGCCTTTCTGATTCTCAGCAGAGCGAGACTTCTGAAAACCACCCAACGGTTTTACCATCCTTCGCCCTTCACTCCAACCATTAAGTTATCACTCATTAAATAATTCTTGCTTGTGTCATAAAAACCCACTAGCATTTAGTTATCGACCGTTAATTAATTAACTTGCCGTGAAGATTTAACAATTGAGATACATATCCCTCTTGTTAACGTGATCTGGCTCACAGCACTTTTAGTTAACGATTATTAAAAAAATAAGTTGCACAAGATTCTGTCAACGACTAACATTTAATTATCGAACGTTAATTAATAACGTTGACCAAATCATAAAGACTTTCGACAGCACGATAAACAAATAGAGATAAGGAACTAACATCATGAAAAACGTAAAAATGACTATCGCAGCACTGGCTCTGGCTACCGTATCTTTCTCTTCCATGGCGGCAACGCTGGTTGATTCAGCTCCGGCTAACCAAGAAAAAATTGGCGTGATCAGCGCGAACTCAAGCAATGGCCTGTCTAGCTTGCAGCGTGAACTGAATGCCAAAGCCACTGAAGCAGGTGCCAGCTCTTACCGCATCATCGGTGCTTCTGGTGACAACTACCTGCACGGTACTGCTGAGCTGTACAAATAACAGCGAGCCGCTTTTAAAGCGTTATCGCACTAAATTAGTTAACGATTAATAATAATGATTCATAATTAAAGGTACTTATCATGAAAAACGTAACAATGACTCTTGCTGCCATCGCACTGGCCACGGCTTCTTTCTCCACTCTGGCTGCGACTCAGGTTCAGTCTGCTCCAACTAACGCCCAGTCAATCGGCGTAGTTAGCGCGCAGGCCGGTACCAACTTGTCTAGCCTGGAACACCAGCTGGCCGCTAAAGCAGAAGCTAATGGTGCAACCTCTTATCGCATCATCTCCGCTTCCGGCGACAACCGCCTGTACGGGACTGCCGAGCTGTACAAATAAGTCCTGAAGTATTGAGTTTTAAAGGGTACCGAACGGACAGAAGAGTGGCTTTGTTGCCCAGAAAGAGCGCGCGAAGAGCGCCCAGCTAACAAAGTCTGATAAACGACGAATCAATAGGACAATATATTATGAAAAACCTGACAATGACCCTCGCAGCCATCGCACTGGCAACGGCTTCTTTCACCACCATGGCCGCCACCCAGGTTCAGTCTGCTCCTGCTAACTCACAGCCAATCGGCGTGATCAGCGCACAGGCCGGCACTAACCTGTCTAGTCTGGAAAATAAACTGGCCGCCAAAGCAGAAGCTAATGGTGCTACCTCTTATCGCATCATCTCCGCATCCGGCGACAACCGCCTGTACGGGACTGCTGAGCTGTACAAATAATCGTCGCAGCTATACGACGACTGAGGGCAAGACATCATGAAAAACCTGACAAAGACTCTGGCAGCCATCGCACTGGCAACGGCCTCTTTTACCACGCTGGCGGCGACTCAGGTGCAATCTGCACCCGCTAACTCGCAGTCCATCGGGGTGATTAGCGCACAGGCTGGTACCGACTTATCTGGCCTGAAGAGTGAACTCGCTAATGAAGCCCAGGCCCGCGGGGCAAGTGCTTATCGCATCATCTTCACTTCCGGTGACGGCGATAACCACACTTACGGCACGGCTGAGTTGTACAAGTAAGCGTTAAGCAGTAGAAATATGAAGAAGAGGCGGCTTTGGCCGCCTTTTTCATGCCTGCCTCTCGCCCATCCCCCGCTAAAGTAATTATTTTCATCCCTCGTTTAGAGAAAGGCTATATCGCCGCTATCAACAGCCTCTATAATGCTGCTGCACAATTTATAAGAATTTTCATGGGATGAAATAACGATGTCTAATATGGTTTTTTGTAGAGGCTGCGGCAAAGAGATCCACGAAACTGCCAGAAACTGCCCTCACTGTGGCGCAACCAACAGCGTGCCGGGTTCGAAGAACCGCATCGCGGCGGCCTTGCTGGCCTTCTTCCTCGGTGCCTTTGGGGTGCATAAGTTCTATTTGGGTAAAATCGGGCAAGGTTTCCTGTACTTACTCTTCTGCTGGACCTTTATTCCTTCGATCGTCGCATTTGTAGAATTTATTATTTATCTCTGCATGTCGGACGAAGATTTTGCCAGAAAGTATGGCTAAGACCGGCGGTAAAAATGGAAAAGGCAGAATCTGATTTCTGCCTTTTTGCTTTCTGCTGATCCCGCCCATGTCCGCGTGGCCTTTAGCGCCGCTGGTAATGATTAATATTGAGCACCGCGGTTGGCATTTTGTGGAAGTATCGCCGCTAAGTCGGGCAAACCTCCCCGGTCATCAGGGGAGGTTTTTGCTGCAAAATTAGTTGGCGGAGCTTTTCAACTGGCTGTCTTGCTGGTGCTGTTCTAGAGCCAGTTCCAGCAATTTGGTGATCAAATCGCTATAGCTTAAGCCGCTGGCGGCCCAGAGTTTTGGATACATGCTGATATTGGTGAATCCCGGCAAGGTGTTGATTTCGTTAATCACCACCTCGCCCTGCTGGGTGAGGAACACGTCCACGCGCGCCATACCGCGACACTCTAAGACTTCAAACGCCTGCAAGGCGATGGCGCGAATTCGATCATTGATTTCAGGGGATAAATCCGCCGGAACCGCCACCGAGGCGCCTTGCTCGTTGATGTATTTGGTGTCGTAAGAGTAGAACTCATCGTGCAGGATAACTTCGCCACAGACGCTGGCCTGCGGCTGCGCGTTACCCAGCACGGCACACTCGATTTCACGCCCGACAATGGCCGACTCCACCAGCACTTTATGGTCGAAATCAAAGGCCAAGTCCAATGCGCGGGCATATCCAGCCTGATCGCTGACCTTGCTGACGCCTACCGAAGAGCCTTGGTTAGCAGGCTTGATGAACAGCGGCAGCCCCAGCTCTTGCGCCACTTTCTCAAAGGTCTGATTGGCGCGGTTACTGCGCGTCACGGTGACAAAAGGCGCCACACTGAGGCCCGCGTCGCGCAGCAGGCGCTTGGTCACATCCTTGTCCATACTGACCGCCGATCCCAGCACGCCAGAGCCGACAAAGGGAATATTCGCCATGCGCAGCAGCCCTTGCAGCGAGCCATCTTCACCCAAGGTGCCGTGTACAATCGGGAAAATGACATCCAGTTGGGAAAGCACGCTGGCGCTGCGGGTTTCAATCAGCTGGTTTTCAGTCTGGCCGGGGATCAGAGCCACCTGATTGTTGGACTTATTCAGCGCAATCAGTGACGGATTTTCAGCATTGATCAAGTAGTTACTGGCGTCGTTAATGTGCCATTCGCCTGTTTTATCAATGCCTAACAGCGTGACGTCAAAACGCTGCTTATCTATGGCATCCACAATATTCTTTGCCGACTGCAACGAGACTTCGTGCTCTGCCGATTTCCCGCCAAAAATGATGCCTACGCGTAATTTACTCACCAAAGCTCCTCAAAAACAGTATCTAAAGGGTTGTTAGGACTGAAAAATCAGTCAACCACAAACAGCTTTGCGCCCAACGCGGTCGAGGATTGGTGCGCCTCTGCGTTATCCGCCACCTGATAGCTCATGCCGGGTGTTAGGGTGAAGGTGCGGCCGTCGTCGAGACGAGTCTGTAATTCGCCCTCGAGACAAAACAGCACGTGCCCCTTGCTACACCAGTGGTCCGCCAAATAGCCCGCCGAATACTCGACGATCCTCACGCGAATATCGCCGAAATGCTGGGTGCGCCACAGGGCTACGCCGGTTTCTCCCGCGTGCTCGGTTGGCTCTATCTGGCTCCAGTCGGTGGTGCAAAACGGAATTGCAGCAAGCTTCATCGACTTCTCGCTATCTGTCAGATCAAAAAGGAAATCCAGCATAAAAGTGAGCGCGGTTTTTATCAATCAATGTTGATTGGCGGGATGAATATGAGCTGAAAAAGAGTTCATGGCGTCTATCAATGCCGTGGCTGCAAAGTTAAGTAAAGCCGAATTATCCGAAGGACAGCCCACAGGGCTGGCGCGGCGCGGGCTGTGGGGCTTGGCGCAAAAACTGCCGATTCTAGAGTGTTGCCAAAGGTGACTCCCGTCCCAAAACGCGTTTTTATCAACTAGGCTTAAGTTACGTTCGCAAAAGCGTTATAAACAAGGAGCTATTTATGCCTTATCAAACGATTAATCCTTTCAACAACAAGCTTATCAAAGAATATCAAACACATAATGATCAGCAGGTTGAACAAACGCTGAGTGCAGCCCATGACCTGTATAAGTCCGAATGGGGTCAAGGGGATATGCAGCAACGCCTGAAAGTGCTGCATAAATTATCCGATATTATGTCTTCCCGAGTGGAAGAGCTGGCGAAAATCGTCAGCATTGAGATGGGTAAACTGATTGAGCAAAGCCGCGATGAAGTGAAGCTCTGCGCGGAGATTGCCAAGTATTACGCCGACAACGCCGAAGAGTTCCTCAAGCCCGTTCCCTACAAGTCCAGCCTGGGCGAAGCCTGGGTCGAGCACAGCCCGATTGGGGTTATCATGGCGGTTGAGCCGTGGAACTTCCCATTCTACCAGCTGATGCGCGTGTTGGCGCCGAACCTGGCCGCCGGTAACAGCGTCATCGTCAAGCATGCCGGTATTGTTCCGCACTGTGCCGAAACCTTTGAGAAATTGGTCAGCGAAGCCGGGGCACCAAAAGGTGCTTACACCAACCTGTTTATTTCTCAGGATCAGGTGGCCGATATCATTGAAGATGACCGCGTGCAGGGCGTTGCCTTGACCGGCTCGGAAAAAGCCGGTGCCGTGGTAGCCGCCAAAGCGGCCAGCAAACTGAAGAAATCGACCTTGGAGCTGGGCGGTAATGACGTCTTCGCCGTACTGGAAGATGCCGATATCGACCATGCCGCCGAAGCCGGTGCTCAGGCCCGCGTGGCCAATGCCGGGCAGGTGTGTACCGCCGCTAAGCGCTTTATTCTCCATGAGAAAGTCGCCGATGAGTTCCTGAAGAAATTCACCGAACACTTCAAGGCGCTGAAGATCGGTGACCCGCTCGACAGCAGCACCACCCTTGGCCCGCTCTCTTCAGCCGACGCGCTGAAAACCCTGACCAAGCAGGTGGATCAAGCGGTGAAAAACGGTGCGAAAGTCCACGTCGGCGGTAAAGCCGTGGCTAACAATCCGGGTAACTTCTATGAAGCGACCATTCTGACTCACATCACCCGCGACAATCCGGCCTACTTCGAAGAGTTCTTCGGCCCGGTGGCGCAGATTTACGTGGTAAAAAACGATGAAGAGTTAGTGAAGTTGGCGAATGACTCCAACTACGGCCTTGGCGGTTCCCTGTTTACCAAAGACATGAAACGCGCCCGTAAGCTGGCGACGCAAATCGAAACCGGCATGCTGTATGTCAATTCGCCGTCCAACACCGCGCCAGAACTGCCGTTTGGTGGGGTGAAACGCTCGGGCTTCGGCCGCGAGTTATCAGATTTGGGGATCAAAGAGTTTGTGAACCAGAAACTGGTAGTACTGGCTGCAAAATCCTAGTTTAGTAGTCAGTAAAAAAGCCCTTTCTCCGCGCGGAGAAGGGGCTTTTTTTATGCCTAAGACCTTGATGACGTGGCTTTTATTAAGGTTTGTACAGCTCAATTGGCGGCTTAGGCTTCGGCGGCGCTTCGAACAAATCGATATCTTCGCCATGAATATATTTCGCGCGCAGGATGGAGGAAATCTTATCCATCGTCATCACGATCACCACCAAAATCAGGGTGATAAACATCACCACGTCCCAGTTCCATAAACGCATGTTTTCGGCATACACCAGACCAATCCCCCCTGCCCCAACAAAACCCAATACCGCCGCAGAACGGGTGTTGGACTCAATCTGGTACAGCGACAGCGCGAGGAAGGTCGGGAATGACTGGGTGAAAATACCAAAGCGATGGGTTTGCAGCGGATTCGCGCCCAAGGCCCGTAAACCACGACTTGGCGAGCGTTCCACGGCTTCGTGCCCTTCGGCGTAAAGCTTACCGAGCAGGCCAAGATCTTGCAGAATAATCGCCAGTACCCCGGCCAGCGGGCCCATGCCGACGGCGCGGACAAAAATCAGCCCCCAGATAGCCATGTCCAAACCGCGCAGGACATCCAGAATGCGGCGCACCACCAGCGAAATCGGCCGCAGCACCGGCGTGGACATCACATTTCGCGCCGCCAAAAACGACAGCGGCAGTGCGAGGAAGGAGGCGGTGATGGTCCCGGCGAAGACAATCGCCAGCGTCATCACAATTTGCTCGAAGTAATACATCAGCGGCCATTCGGAGAAGTTATGCCACACAAACATGCGCAGGAAATAACGACCAATCTCCGATGAGCCGTGCACCACGGCGGTCCACGGAATGCCGTAGAAGGTGAAAAAGTAGATGTAATACAGCGTGATCAGCACGGCGAAGGTGCCGAGGTAGCGCAGATAGCGACGCTGGGCGGAAAACAGTGTTGGGTTATCGCGCTTGATATTGGCGATAGCCGATGGTGCCAGAGCTTCAGTCAGCATCAGAACGTGCCCTCTACCGCGAGTTTACGCAGCTTGCCGGATAAAAAGTCCATGATGGAAACCACCAAAATGATCAGCAGCAGCGTCATACTGACTTGGTCGTAACGGTCAAGTTTGATGGACGTCATCAGCTCTTGGCCGATGCCCCCTGCCCCGACCAGCCCCAGAATGGTTGACTGGCGGAAGTTAATCTCCAGACGCATAAAGCTGTAGGAGAGGAAAATCGGTTTGACCTGCGGCCAGAGAGCAAAGCGCATGCGCTGCAAACGCCCGGCTCCGCAAGACTTCAAGCCGCGAACCGGCTTGTCAGAGGCGGTTTCAATCGACTCATAAAACAGTTTGGTCAGGCTGCCCACGGTGTGCAGGGTCAGGGCGATAAAGCCCGGAATAGCCCCGACGCCGAACGCCATGACGCACATTACCGCCCACGCCAGCTCGGGCATGGTGCGCAGGAAAGCCACAAAAGTGCGGATACTAAATTTGAGCCATTTCGGCGAGTCGGTGTTACTGGCGGCCATAAAAGCCAGCAAGGTGGCGAGCGCGGTGGATAAAATCGTCGATGAGAGCGCCAGTTGAATGGTTTCCCAAATCAGCGGCAGCTGAATATTCAGACGGTATCCCCAATAAGCCAGCGAACCTTCAGTGTGACCATCAGCAAACAGTTTTGACCAGTGCAATACCGGCACGGTTTCGCCAATATAATCGAAGAAGTGTGGAGCAGAGAAAAATACGGTTTTCAGATTGAGTTCAGAAACATTGCCGGACCATAAATAGAGCAGCAGCATTATTCCCGACCATACCAGCGCTTCACGTTTTTGTTTGCCGCGAATTTGCTGATAATAACGATTGAAGTCTTTATTCAAAATAATGATTCCGTATTTCTATCGATATTAAAGAGTAAAATATATGCAGGCGTTATTGTCGCAGGCAATTTGGATGCGGCCAGCGCGCAGGATCCGCAGCGTACATAAAGTACGTGAGGAATCCGAGCACTGCCCGCATTCAAAGTGGCAAGTAAAATAGCCTGTTAGCGAGAACCCTTAGTCAATTCACGCTTCATGTCGATAATCTGTTGATATTCGGCCAGTGACGTTTCACCAATATGCATCGTGCCGCCCACTGCTTTAACGAAGCAGGCGTGATCGCTGGTGTCCAATTTCTTAATAGCGGCAACCAGTTTCGCTTTGAAATCAGCTGGCAGGTCGCTACGCACTAAGATTGGGCCATTTGGAATTAACGGAGATTCCCAAATAATACGGATTTTCTTCATCAGGTCCGGGTGATCCATACGGATCATGCGGTTGAACGCGCCAGAGGTGTAGCCTGTTTCGCGGTCGCCAATCATGGAAGCCCAAGTCACTGCGCCAGCGAATTGGCCGTTCAGCACGCCCAGAATGTCCTGCTCGTGGCCGCCGGAGAAGGTGACGCTAGAGAAGAAGTTGTTGTATTTGTTATCCGTGTTGCCGCCAAACTCTTTCTTGAAGGCTTGGTTAGGGATCAGATAACCCGAGGTAGAATCTGGGTCAGCGAAGCCAAAAGCCGTGCCTTTCAGGTCAGACAATTTTTTGTACGGGCTGTCGGCTTTTACCACCACGATAGAGTGGTAACCGCGAGATTTATCGGTGTCATCAATAGTAATACCTACCAAATCGACGGCTTTCGGGTTATTAATATACACCGAAGCGTAAGATGAAGGTGACATGCTTAATACCATGTCAACTTTCCCGCCTAATAAGCCCTGAATAACCCCTGAATAGTCAGAAGAGTTACGCAGTTTAGTATCTACATTTAATTCTTTATCAAAGAAATCTTTCACACACTGATTATCGCCAATCTGTTGAGTGGCATTCTGACCACCCAGAATACCCAGGTTTAATTCTTTTGGCGCATCTGCTGCCATGCTGTGCATTGCGGTAAAAGTACCTGCCACCAATACCGCCAGACGTAATAACTTCTTCATGTAATAATGACCTTGTGTAGATGGAGAGAAAGTTGAAATAAATAAAAACAATGAATATTACAAACTACTTATTGTGACGAATAAATAAGATCAATGAGATGATTCGCCGTCTTCACCATAAAGTTGATGAAGAATTGAATCATTTAAATCATCAGGATGCCCGTCGAAAATAATCTGCCCTTTGGCAATACCAATTACGCGGGTACAGAAGTCTTTCACCAGTTCAACCGAGTGCAGGTTGACCATCACGGCGATATTCTCTTCGCTGACCTTTTTCAACGCGTTCATGATGCGCAGCGTGTTTTTTGGGTCCAGCGAGGCCACCGGCTCATCGGCCAGCAGAATTTTGGGGTTTTGCATTAATGCGCGACAGATAGCAACGCGCTGCATCTGTCCACCAGAGAGGTTCTCCGCGCGCTGCAAGGCGTGCGGCAACATATGCAACCACTCCAGCAAGGAGATAGCGCGGGCGCGGTCTTCGTCGTCGAATTGGTTAAAGAAAGATTTGAAAGTAGAAGTCTGACTGAGGCGGCCCAAGAGTACGTTGGTCAAGACGTCTAGACGAGGTACCAGACAGAAATCCTGAAAAATCATGCCACAGCCTGAACGCCAGCGGCGCAGCGCCTTGCCAGTCAAACCTGCTAACTGCTGCTGTTCGCCATTTTCGTAATGGCAGACAACGCTACCGTCAGACAGAGGGATGGTGCCGTTCAGCACGTGCAGTAAGGTTGATTTACCGGCACCAGAGCGACCAATCACCGCCACGAACTCACCGGCGTGCAGATCAAAATTGATGTCATTCAGAACGCGCTGTCCTGATTTGTAGGATTTCACCAATCCTTTAACGTCTAAAACTTTGTTCTGTTGCAGCGTGCGGGCCTGTGGATATTCGGCCTGTGCCAGCTTAAGTTGAGCTTGCGCCATGGTGCGTTCTCTCGGTTGCCTACAGATTCTGGCAATCATTAAGCGGGAGTTTTGTGACACATTGATGATGCTTTAATAACCATCCCATGACGCTCAAATATGAACCCTTCCTTTAATATCATTTAAGCCTATGATTATTCAGGGCAGCGATTTTGGCCCTCTGGGTAATAAGTGAGGAATAGGACATGAGCATTCATCAGGATAATCAGACGCTGATCACACGTCTGAAAGAGATCGTCGGCTACCGCCATGTACTCACCGGCGACAGCAACACCGAGCGCTACCGCAAGGGTTTTCGCTCCGGCGGTGGTAAAGCCTTAGCGGTAGTGTTTCCGCAGACCCTGCTCCAGCAGTGGCAACTGCTCAAGGCCTGCGTCGAGGCTGACAAGATTGTCATTATGCAGGCGGCCAACACCGGACTGACCGAAGGCTCGACGCCGAGCGGCGATGATTATGACCGCGATATCGTCATCTTCAGCACCCTCAAGCTCGACCATATTGAACTGCTCGACGGCGGCAATCAGGTGATTGGCTTCCCCGGCAGCACCTTATATAAGCTGGAAAAAATCCTCAAACCTTACGGCCGCGAGCCACATTCGGTGATTGGCTCCTCCTGTATTGGCGCGTCGGTGGTCGGCGGTATCTGCAATAACTCCGGCGGATCGCTGGTCAAACGCGGCCCGGCTTACACCGAAATGGCGCTCTACGCGCAGATTGACGAACAGGGCCAGCTGCAGTTGATTAACCACTTGGGGATTGAGCTGGGCGACACGCCAGAGCAGATCCTCACCCGGCTGGAGAAAGGCAATTTCACCGCCAGCGAAGTGCATCACGACCAGCGCTTGGCCTCTGACCATGACTACGCCGAGCGCGTGCGCGACGTGGATGCCGACACCCCTTCTCGCTTCAACGCCGACCAGCGCCGCCTGTTCGAAGCCTCCGGCTGCGCGGGCAAGCTGGCGGTGTTTGCCGTGCGTCTGGACACCTTCCCGGCGGAAAGCCAGCAGCAAGTTTTCTATATCGGCACCAACAGCACGGCGGTGTTGACCGAGCTGCGACGCCAGATTCTGGGTGATTTCAAAAACCTGCCGGTGGCCGGTGAGTACATGCACCGCGACATTTTTGATATCACCGAAGTCTACGGCAAAGATACCTTCATGATGATCGACAAGCTCGGCACCGACAAAATGCCGGACATGTTCAGCGCCAAGGGCAAGTTTGACGCCCACGCCAGCAAGGTGCCTTTCCTGCCGAAGAACTTTAGCGACCGCGTGATGCAGTGCATCAGCAAGGCGCTGCCGAACCACCTGCCGCCGCGCATGAAAAAATTCCGCGACCGCTACGAGCATCACCTGCTGTTAAAAATGTCCGGCGACGGCATCGCCGAGGCGCAAAGCTTCCTCACCGAATTCTTTAAACAGCACGAAGGCGACTTCTTTGTCTGTACTGACGAAGAGGGCAAGAAGGCCTTTCTGCATCGCTTTGCCGCCGCCGGGGCCGCCGTGCGCTATCACGCGGTGCACGAGAAGGAAGTGGAAGACATTTTGGCACTGGACATCGCCCTGCGCCGCAACGACCGCGACTGGTTCGAAACGCTGCCTGCTGAAATCGACAACCAGTTAGTCGCCAAGCTCTACTACGGCCACTTTATGTGTCACGTTTTTCATCAGGATTACATCGTCAAGAAAGGGGCGGACAGCAAGAAGCTCAAGCACCAGATGCTGGAAATCCTCGACGCGAAAGGTGCTGAGTACCCCGCCGAGCACAACGTCGGGCATCTCTATATCGCCAAGCCGCATCTGAAAGCCTTCTATCAGCAAGCCGACCCGACCAATAGCTTCAACCCCGGCATTGGTAAAACCAGCAAGCTGAAAGGCTGGCGGGAGTAGTCATTTCGCAGGCATAAAAAAGGCAGGGATGAGGATTCGCCTCTCCCTGCCTCAACGCGTTAACTCAGGTCAGAACAGTTTCGCGCCATAACCCCACATCAATACGGTCAGGGCCAGCAGCAGCTCTAGCACCAGCACGCCCATCGCCAGCGTCGAGCTGGAGAACAGGAAGCCTTCGCGGTGGTCAATATTGAGGAAGTTAGGGATGCCGAGATACAGCAGATAGCCGCTGTAGCACAGGCCAATCAGCCCGACGAACAGGCACAGCCAGACCATCGGATAGAGCGCCACCACGCCGCTGAGGAACATCGGCGTCGCCACATACCCGGCGAAGACGATACAGCTATTGAGCGAAGGCCGGCTGTCATAACGGCGAGCCATCCAGTAGATGATCCGCCCCATCAGCGCGACCGCGCCGAGCATCAGCACATAGAAAATTACGGCGATATAAGAGGCGGTGAACATGGAAACAATCAGGCGCTGACCGTCGCCAAAGTTCCATCCCAACTGGGTGGTCCCGATAAAGGAGCACACCACCGGGATCAGCGCCATAAGCAATACGTGATGAAAATAGACGTGTGAGACGGTTTCCCGCTCGCGCTGGATTTGTTGCAATTCTGGACCGGGACGGGACATCAGTCCCCAGACATGATTGACCATGGTACACCCCCATAAACGCCGGAAACCGCCAACGGCGCGGGTGATAATGACCTTCCGGGATGCAGCGTCACAGGGCGTGTCACACGCATTAAGAAGGTGGCGGCCTGAGTTAATTATAGTTCGCCCTGTTTTTTCTGCCTGCTGGTTAAACAAATCCTTTTACAAATCCGTAACAAGATAAGGCAGAAATATCACGTCCTCAGGTTGCCGTTGTCTTGATGAGCGTTAAGATAGGAACAATGTTTCAAATCTACCCTACAAAAAACCTATCAGGATAAGGAGACATCATGCCGTATCAGGCAAGCCCTTCCCGTTACGAGAACATGCAATATCGCTTCTGCGGCCGCAGCGGGCTGCAACTGCCCGCGCTGTCACTCGGCCTGTGGCACAACTTCGGGCATATCAGCGCGCTGGAATCCCAACGCAACCTGCTGCGCAAAGCCTTTGATTTAGGTATCACCCACTTCGACTTAGCCAACAACTACGGCCCGCCTGCGGGGTCTGCGGAAGAGAACTTTGGCCGTCTGCTGCGTGAGGATTTCGCCCCCTATCGCGACGAGTTGATCATCTCCACCAAGGCCGGTTATGACATGTGGCCTGGCCCGTACGGCTCCGGCGGCTCGCGTAAATATCTGTTGTCCAGCCTCGACCAAAGCCTGCAACGCATGGGGCTGGAGTATGTCGACATCTTCTACTCCCACCGCGTTGATGAAAAAACCCCGATGGAAGAGACGGCGTCGGCCCTGGCCCACGCGGTGCAGAGCGGCAAGGCGCTGTATGTCGGCATCTCCTCTTACTCGCCGGAACGCACGCAGAAAATGACCGAACTGCTGCGCGAGTGGAAAATCCCGCTGTTAATCCATCAGCCTTCTTACAATCTGCTCAACCGCTGGGTAGATAAAAGCGGGCTGCTCGACGTGCTGGAAGAGAACGGCACTGGCTGCATCGCCTTCACCCCGCTGGCGCAGGGGCTGCTGACCGGCAAATATCTCAACGGCATCCCGGACGGTTCGCGGATGCAGACCGAAGGCAAAAAGGCGCGCGGCCTGTCAGAGAAAATGCTGACCGAGGAGAACCTCAATAGCCTGCGCCTACTCAACGACATGGCGCAAAAACGCGGCCAAAGCATGGCGCAGATGGCCCTGAGCTGGCTGCTGAAAGACGACCGCGTGACCTCGGTGCTGATTGGTGCCAGCCGACCAGAGCAGTTGGAAGAGAACGTCGCGGCGCTCGGCAACCTGCACTTCACCGCCGAGGAGCTCGCCGCTATTGATAAGCATGTGGCCGATGGCGAGCTGAATCTGTGGCAAGCCTCGTCCGATAAATAAGCCCCACTGCCCCGCTCCGTGGCTTGCCGCGGGTGGGGTTTTCCCTTTTATATTGCCTACCCCGGAGCCTCAATTGCGTATCGCCTGCTTACACACTGCCGAAAGTAATATCGCTATTTTTGATGCCGCCGCCGACGCGCTGGGGATCTCACCCGACCAACTCTCACACCACGCGCGCCCTGACCTGCTGGCCGCCGCCGGACAAGCCGGTGGGCTGACGCCAGAGATTCAGCAGCAAACCCGCGAGATGCTGCTGAGTTTGGCGGAGGGCGCCGACCTGATCCTGCTCACCTGCTCGACGCTGGGGCCAGCCGCCACCGAGGCCAACGCGTTGCTCGAGATTCCCGTCTGGCGCGTTGATCGCGCCTTGGCAGAGCAATCCATGGCTGCACCGGGCAAAACCCGGGTGCTGTATGCCGCGCCAACTACCCTCGAGCCAACCCAGCGCCTGTTCGAACAGGTGGAGCGTCATCCGCAGGCCGAAGTGGAATTCCAACAGGTGAAAGGTGCGTGGGAAATCTTTTTAGCGGGAAATATTGCCGGGTATTTGCAACGCATTGCGGCACAGGCCGATCTGGCCTTTCAACAGGGCGTGGAGCGCGTGGCGTTGGCGCAGGCTTCCATGGCTGGCGCGGGGAATCTGACTCAACTCGGCGCGCCGCTTTCCAGCCCAATTTGCGCGTTGCGTGACGCAATTCAGTTTTTACGCACCGCGCAAACAGAGCAAAATTCATAATCCTGTCTATACTGAATGAAAGATATCAGCGGTTTAGAGATTTCTTTACATTCATTATTTTTTTGAGGGACTGCGCATGAAAATTATTCTGTGGATCATCGCCATTATCTTTATCGTCGGCCTATTGACCCTAACTGGCGTATTTAAACTGATTTTCTGATCGTCAGTTCTGCTAGACATTGATAACAAAAAAGCGGCGTTGCTGGATGGCAACGCCGCTTTTTTTATGGCTAATCGGGCTTCGGCAACCTTAGTCGTCGGCCTCTTCAACGCTCGGCTGGGTGCGCTGCTGGTCCTTGGTTTTACGGTAAGTTTTGGCGATCTGCGGCACCGGCACGCTCTTGCCGGTTTCCATCCATGTGCGCAGGCGGTTGGCATCCGCAAAGGCAGTGTATTTGCCGAACGCGTCCATCACCACCAGCGTCACAGGCTTACCATTGATGGTGGTGCGCATCGCCAGACAGTGGCCCGCCAAATCGGTATAGCCGGTTTTGGTTAGCTGAATGCTCCAGCTCGGGTTCATGACCAGATGATTGGTGTTGCGGAACGGCAAGGCGTAGGCCGGGCTGCTGAACACCGCGGTTTTCTCCTGCGTGGTACTCAGCTCGCCAATCAGCGGATATTTCTGCGAAGCCAGCAGCAGGCGGGTTAAATCGCGCGCCGTAGAGACGTTTTGCGGCGACAGGCCGGTTGGCTCGACGTAGCGGGTGTGGGTCATTCCCAGCTGCTTGGCTTTGGCATTCATCGCGCGGATAAAGGCTTCGTAGCCGCCCGGATAGTGCGCGGCCAGACTGGCGGCGGCGCGGTTTTCGGAAGACATCAGCGCCAGTTGGATCATCTGGCGGCGATTAATTTCACTGTTAACCTTCACGCGGGAAAACACGCCACGCATCTCTTTAGTGTTATGAATATCAACCGAAATCACTTCGTCCAGCGGCAGCTTCGCGTCGAGCGTCACCATCGCCGTCATTAATTTGGTGAGTGAGGCGATTGGCCGCACTTGGTCTGGATTTCGGGAATAAATCACTTCATGAGATTTAAGATCAACCACCATCGCGCTGCCGGAGGCAATTTGCACGATAGGCGCGACAACCGGCGCATGTTTTTCGCCAGCTACGGCGGAAGTGGCAGACATCATGCCTGCATTAAGAGCCAACAGGCTCACAACCAAAAGACGAATTTTCACATGCATTGCTCTGTATTTAAGAAGGTTGTCATCAATGGAGCATCAAAACTGCCGGCGAATTATAAGTTAGGCTGATGGGCTTGGCACTCGGATTTTTCCTGTGCATTTGTCACAAAGTCTGTCACAACGCCTTTGATGGCAGGGGCTGACGAGTAAGTGAACACTTGCGCGAAGTGTAGAGAATGGAAGGATAAGAGGCGAGCGAGAGATGAACAACATCAGCCACGGAGCATGCCGTGGCTGAGTAAAGTGGTCTCACAGAGACAGGCGAACGTTAGGTATTTTCAATCAGGTAGCGGATTTCTTGGCCGTAAGATAGCTCGAAGGTGTTGCCGTCCGGGTCATCGAGAAGGGCCCAGTAACCGACGGGTGCCCCGCTCTGTTTTGGCTCAGTGCGCAACACGCCGTCGGCGCGAGCCAGAGCCAGCTTGGCGTCCATATATTCTTTGGTTTTACAGGCCACGCCGAGATGGCCGAAAGGGCCGAGCTTGGTGTCTTTTGAGTCAGGGTCTTCCGCCAGAACGATGGCAAAAGGTCGGGTCATATCGCTCATCCAAGCCACCGGGTCGACATCTGTCCCACGCTCCCCGCGCCGGTGGATCACTTGCATATCGGCAAATTTTTCATAGAAGGCGATGCTGGTATCGAGATCTTTGACGGAAAAAGCGATGTGGGTCAGACCTTTATCTTTGTTATCCATGATATTTCTCCATTTTGCTTTTGTGCTTGAAGCAGCGCGTGGAGAAATCAGGGAAAACGATCAGCGGTTAATGCGTTCGGCGATCTCTTTCGATGTTTGCAACACGCGCACTTCACTAAATAACTCGGTCGCTTCGTCGTACTCTTTGCGTAAATACCCCAGCCACTGCTTGATGCGCGCGACGTGATATAGCCCAGTGTCGCCCTGCTTCTCCAGATGGGTGTATTTCTGCAACAGCGTCATCACGCCAGACCACGGCATGCGCGGCTCGTTGTACTTCACCACCCGACTGAGGTTTGGCACGTTGAGCGCGCCGCGCCCAATCATTACCGCGTCGCAGCCGGTGGTCTGCATACAGGCTTGGGCACTGGCATAGTCCCAGATTTCGCCATTGGCGATCACCGGAATGGTCAGCCGCTGGCGGATCTCGCCAATCGCCTGCCAGTTAATGCGCTCGGCCTTATACCCGTCTTCCTTGGTGCGCCCGTGCACCGTCAGTTCGGTGGCTCCGGCCTGCTGAACCGCGTCGGCAATTTCAAAACTTTGCGCCAACGAATCCCAGCCCAGCCGCACTTTCACCGTCACCGGCAGCTCGGCGGGCACGGCTTCGCGCATCGCCTTGGCTCCCTGATAAATCAGCTCAGGGTCTTTGAGCAGCGTCGCCCCGCCGCCGCTGCCGTTGACCGTTTTCGACGGACAGCCGCAGTTGAGATCCACCCCGTAAGAGCCAAGTTGCACCGCCAGCGCGGCGTTTTCGGCCAGCCACTGCGGGTATTGCCCCAGCAGTTGGACGCGCACCCGCGTGCCCGACGGCGTGCGGCTTTGATTGAGTAATTCAGGGCAGAGTCGATAGAAGGATTTGGCGGGAAGCAGTTGATCTACCACGCGCAAAAACTCGGTGATGCATAAGTCGTAATCGTTCACTTCAGTCAGCAGTTCTCTGACCAAAGGGTCCAGTACGCCTTCCATCGGAGCCAGTAATACACGCATGTGGTTCAACCCTTAAAAAATGACGGGCAATGATAAGGTTGAACGATGCGTCAAGGCAATGCCGTTATCCCTTACAGACCAAGGTTTCTGGGTGCGACAGTCGCCGTTTTCGTACCGAACGGATGGCGGTTAACACGGCCAGACCGACGGGAATTAAGAAGAATACGAACAGCCAGAAAGCCACGTTGCTGGCATTTTCCGGCCCGGTGTTCATCCCGGCCAGATTGGCGATGGTCCCCGATAGCGCCGCGCCCAGCGCCGCCGAGAAGGATTGCACCACGGTAATCGAAGCCCCGGCGGTCTCTTTCTCCGCTTCATCCGCCTGCTGTAGAACGCGGGTCAAAATGTGCGGCCAGCCCAGCCCGATACCAAAACCCGCCAGCGTCAGACCAAGCACGATGCCGCTAATATTCAGCGCGTGCAGAGCAAACACCACCGGCACGGAAATCAGCAACAGCAGTAAGCCCGCGCCTAACACCAGTGGGCCAGAGATGATCGCCCGGTTGGCAAGACGCCCGGTCCAACTGGCGCTGACCATTTCGCTCAGGGTCCAGCCCGCCGCAGCGGCCGCCGTGATGTAGCCCGCGGCCAAAGGCGTCTGGCCGTGCAGGTGTTGCAGCATATAAGGCACATAGATTT
This sequence comes from Ewingella sp. AOP8-B2-18, assembly GCF_052376015.1. Classification (NCBI taxonomy): domain Bacteria; kingdom Pseudomonadati; phylum Pseudomonadota; class Gammaproteobacteria; order Enterobacterales; family Yersiniaceae; genus Ewingella; species Ewingella sp. AOP8-B2-18. The sequence goes on along the minus strand of NZ_JBQSVB010000001.1, from coordinate 377,662 downwards.
CGCAGCCCATCGCAATCATCAGGGTTGCCATGGTCATGTATAGCCAGCAAATCGGCGAAGAGAGCGACAGCGAGTTGCGCGGCAACAGGCGAACGTTAGAGCTGAACTCGCGCTGGCGCAGAGCAATCACCATCAGCACCGCCAGCACAATCCCGGCGAAGTTAACCCAGCCGTGGGAGGACAAGCTTCCCGCCGATACCACCAGCACGGAGCCGGTAAGCAGCAGAAGTTGATAGAGAGGCAGAGGCTCGACGGCGCGTTTTTCCTTTTGCTGGGCGGGCAGCGTTCGCCAAACCAGCAGGCCAAACAGCAGCGTGACCGGCACCAGCAGGCCGAAGGCCCAGCGCCAGGCGTGCAGCTCGGCAAAAATTCCGCCCACCGCCGGACCGATCAGCGTGGCGATCCCCCACATAGCGGAAATCAGCGCCATAGCGCGTGGCCAAAGGGATTCTTTAAACACCAAGTTGATCATGGCGTAGGAGAGCGCGAAGAGGAAACCGCCGCCCAGCCCCTGAATGGCGCGGCCCAGCAGCAGTACCGGCATGCTAGGTGCCATGGCGCAGATGGCGGCACCGGCCATGAAGATGCCGGTCGCGGTGAGATAGCTGCCGCGCGGTCCGGCTTTGCGCATCAGCCGGGCAGACAGCGCCGAGCCGAGAATCGAGAAGACCACGAATAGCGTCATGTTCCACGCGTACCACGCCAGCCCGCCGATATCCTGTACAACGGAAGGCAGAATGGTGATGACGATATAGCTGTTGGTCGCATACAGCGCCACACCCGCGCTGAGGGCAATGGCGCTGCCGCGATTTTCCGTACTGAATAAGCCGCCCCAGCCTGTTTCGTTGTCCGACATCGGTATATCCCTTTTGTTTTTAAAGTCTATTAAGGTTGTGATAAGATTAAACAAGAATTAACTTGGAATACTTAACGGTTCCGTAATCTAAGATCTGACGAGGCAATATGTCAAGCAAACACTTGGAAAATACGTCTGAGGTTAAGCAAAGCGTCGCCGAACGCCTGCTCATGCTGCTTAAAACTCGTGGAGAATTGCAGGCCAGCGACGCGGGCCACATTTTAGGTACCACGGGCGAAGCCGCGCGCCAGCAGTTTGTTAAGCTGGCGAAAGAAGGTCTGGTGGAGCCGAAATCCGTTTCGCAGGGCGTAGGCCGCCCGTCGCAGTTCTGGCAGTTGACGGCACAGGGCCATGCCCGTTTCCCCGACGCCCACGCCGATCTCACCGTACAACTGCTGACACTTATCCGCAGCTCGCTGGGTGAAAATGCGCTGGAACAGCTGATCACCAGCCGTGAAGAACTCACTCGCAATGCCTATCATCTGGCGATGGAAGGGGCAGAAACGCTGGAAGAGCGCCTGCAAAGGCTCACCGCCATCCGCACCCGCGAAGGCTATATGGCGGACTGGCAGCAGGAAGAAGATGGCAGTTATCTACTGATTGAGAACCACTGCCCTATCTGCGCCGCCGCCACTGCCTGTCAGGGCTTCTGCCGCGCCGAACGGGAGGTGTTTAGCGCCACGCTGGAGGCGAATGTTGAACGTACCGAGCACATTTTGCAAGGCGCGCGTCGCTGCGCATATCGCATCTGGCTGTAGAATTTCCTGAACAATAGACATAAAAAAACCGCCTGCGAAGAGGCGGTTTTTGTTTATTCAACCGGAGCGATTATTCGCCTGACGGTTTACGACGCCCTGCGTTAGCCGGGTTTGAACGACGTTGGCCCGCATTGGCTGCGCGCGCCGGACGTGCTGGACGCCCTTCACCCGCGCCTGCGCCACGGCTTTCGCCGCCGCCGTTGCCGCTACGTTGACCATTGCCGCCGGTGCGCGGTGCTGCGCCAGAACGCGGAGCGCTTGAGCGAGGTGCGCCTGAACCAGAACGCTGACCGCCCTGACGTGGAGCACCGCGACCGCCGCTGCCCTGACGACCATTGATGATCGGCTCGGCTTTAATGCTTGGGTCTGGCTCGTAGCCTTCCAGCGCGAAGCGTGGGATTTCACGCTTAAGCAGGCGCTCGATGTCACGCAACAGCTTGTGTTCATCCACGCACACCAGAGAAATCGCTTCGCCGGTGGATTCCGCACGGCCTGTACGGCCAATACGGTGAACATAGTCTTCCGGTACGTTTGGCAGCTCGTAGTTAACGACGTGAGGCAGTTGGTCGATGTCCAGACCGCGCGCCGCGATGTCAGTGGCCACTAGCACGCGAATGCCGCCGTCTTTGAAATCCGCCAGTGCGCGAGTACGGGCGCCCTGACTCTTGTTACCGTGAATAGCGGCGGCGGTGATGCCGTCTTTATTCAGCTGCTCGGCCAAATGGTTCGCGCCGTGTTTAGTACGGGTGAACACCAGCACCTGTTTCCAGTCGCCTTCGCCGATCATCTGTGACAGCAGTTCTCTTTTACGTTTCTTATCAACGAAATGAACGCTCTGTTCGATTTGCTCGGACGCCGTGTTACGACGCGCCACTTCAACCGACGCAGGGTTGGTCAGCAATTTGCTAGCCAGCGCTTTGATTTCGTCAGAGAAGGTCGCGGAGAACAGCAGGTTCTGGCGTTTAGCGGGCAGCTTGGCCAGTACGCGACGGATGTCGTGGATGAAGCCCATGTCCAGCATGCGGTCAGCTTCGTCCAGCACCAGAATTTCTACTTTGGATAAATCCACCGCGTTCTGATGTTCTAAATCCAGCAGGCGGCCTGGGGTGGCAACCAGCACGTCAACACCGGCGCGCAGTTTCATCATCTGCGGGTTAATGCTCACGCCGCCGAAAACCACCAGCGAGCGCAGGGTCAAATATTTGCTGTAAGACTGCACGTTCTCACCGATCTGTGCTGCCAGCTCACGGGTCGGAGTCAGGATCAGCGCGCGGACCGGGCGACGTCCTTTGAATTGCGGGTTGGAGTGGCTCAGCATGTTCAGCAGCGGCAGAGTAAAACCAGCGGTTTTACCGGTACCAGTCTGCGCACTTGCCATTAAGTCACGGCCTTGCATCACAACAGGAATAGCCTGACGCTGAATAGGCGTAGGTTCACGATAGCCCTGTTCTTCAACAGCACGCAAAATTTCGGCACTTAAGCCGAGAGTATCAAATGACATATAGGGAAAAGCTCCAGTCCACTCTAACCCGAACGGGGTTCGGTGCAGTTTCAAGAGTGGATGATCAGACGAGGCAAATGAGGCATTACCACGAGGATTCGGCACAAACTGCAGTGCGCCAGTTAGCGAGATTTTAACACAAGACGCGTCAAGGCGTTAAATTATCTGCCATCCATCGGTGTAAGCAGGTGTAATAAGAGCATGAAAAGCACATTAACTGTCGAGTTTTCAACGCTGACGACAGATTGTGTGGACTTAGGTAAAAAGGCTAATACAGAGCATCAATTATTGATTTGATGAATACCTTCCCACTTTTTGCCGTCACCTTAACGCCCTGAGTTGCTATGCTTTATGCAGTCAACACACTCATGGTTAAGGTAAACCCGCAGCATAATGGAAACTTGGAAACTCAATTTAATCTCCGTCTGGCTTGGGTGTTTTTTCACCGGAATGGCGATGAGCCAAATCCTGCCTTTCCTGCCGCTTTATATTGAACAGCTTGGCGTCACGTCCCACGCATCTCTGAGTTTATGGTCTGGTTTAGTCTTCAGCGGCACCTTTTTGGTTTCTGCCATTGTGGCTCCACTATGGGGGAGTCTCGCCGACCGCAAAGGCCGTAAGTTGATGCTGCTGCGCGCCGCGCTGGGTATGGCGATTGTGATGGTGTTACAGGGTTTCGCCACCAACGTCTGGCAGCTGTTTATCCTGCGCACGCTGATGGGTTTAACCTCAGGCTATATCCCCAATGCCATGGCTTTAGTGGCCTCACAGGTTCCGCGCGATAAAAGCGGCTGGGCGCTCGGCACGCTGTCTACCGGGCAAGTGGCTGGCGTGATTATCGGCCCGCTGCTCGGCGGTTTTATGGCCGACCACCTCGGCCTGCGCACGGTGTTCTTCGTCACTGGCGGCATGTTGTTTACCAGTTTCCTCATCACTCTATTCTTAATCAAAGAGCGCGTGGTGCCGGTCGCCAAGGCCGATCGCCTGAGCGGCAAAGCGGTCTTCACCGCGCTGCCCTACCCGTGGCTGATTGTCAGCCTGTTCGTCACCACCCTAATGGTGCAATTGGCCAACGGTTCGATCAGCCCCATCTTGACGCTGTTCATCCGCGATCTCTCTTCCGACACCAGCAATATCGCCTTTATCAGCGGGGTGATTGCCGCCGTGCCGGGGGTTTCCGCGCTAATGTCCGCGCCTAAGCTGGGCAAGCTGGGCGACCGAATCGGCGCACACCGTATCCTTATCGCCGCGCTGGTGCTGTGCTTCGTGCTGTTCTGTCTGATGTCGACCATCAGCTCACCCACCCAGCTCGGCATCCTGCGCTTTATGCTTGGCTTCTGCGACGGCGCGCTGATGCCGGCGATTCAGGCATTGTTAGTGAAATACAGCAGCGACCAAACCACCGGCCGCATCTTCGGCTACAACCAATCGTTTATGTATCTCGGCAACGTCATCGGCCCCCTGCTCGGCTCCAGCGTCTCGGCGTTAATGGGCTTCCGGTGGGTGTTCCTCGTGACGGCGATTTTGGTGTTGTTCAACTTAATACAGGTAGCGTGGAGTTTTAGGCATGTGCCGACACGCCAGACGAGATTTTAAATTCAAATTCAAGGTCAAGGTCGTGCGCTGCCGCCCAAGGTGTCAGCAGGATTGGGCCGCCGCCCAAAAACAAAAAAGGGGCCTTTCGGCCCCCTCAATTTGAAATCAAAAACCCTACCGGCGGTTGCCAAAAATGCGTAACAGCATCAAGAACAGGTTGATGAAATCCAAATATAGCGTCAGCGCGCCCACGATAGAGTACTTGCGGAAGCTGTCTTTATCGTTAACGTCCAGCTGCTCACCCATGTTTTTCAACTTCTGGGTGTCATAAGCTGTCAGGCCAACGAAGATAACCACGCCGATGTAGGTCACCGCCCACATCAATGCCGGGCTTTTCAGCCAGATGTTGACCAGCGACGCCAGCACGATACCAATCAACCCCATGAACAGCAGGCTGCCCATACGGCTTAGGTCGCGCTTGGTGGTATAACCAAATACGCTCATCGCCCCGAACATCCCCCCGGCAACCACGAAGGTGCTGGCAATAGAAGAGCCGGTGTAGACGATGAAAATACTGGAGAGCGTCAGCCCGGTTAGGGCCGAATACAGCATGAACAAGCCGGTAGCGACGGTGCCGCTCAGACGATTCACCATGCCGGAAATTACGAAGACCAGCGCCAGCTGGGCAATGATCAGACCAAAGAAGGTTATTTGGCTGGAGAAAATAAAACCGAGAATGGCTGGTGAGCGAGATGCGTACCAGGCGACAAATGCGGTTAATAGCAGACCACAGGTCATCCAACCATAGACCTGCGCCATGTAGGCTTGAATGCCGGAGTTAGCGCGTTCAACAATCGAGCCGTTACTGCGTGGATATCGATCCATGATGATTACCTCTTGCATGGAGGACAAAATTTAGGCCGTAAACACAGCCCGCCTGTGGGATAACAGTATCACAAAACCACGGCTTTGCGCGGTTGCTAAGCGTAAGGTTTAGTTGCAGTTTACCAGCGCTTGGCGGCCTCTTTGTCGCTGTCGCGGGCATCTACCCAGCGGTCGCCTTGCTCGGTGGCTTCACGCTTCCAAAACGGGGCGCGGGTTTTGAGATAATCCATAATAAATTCGGTGGCTTCAAAGGCCATGCCGCGATGAGCGCTGGTCACGCCAACGAACACAATTTCATCGCCGGGATACATCGCCCCGACGCGGTGATACACCGACACCCGTTGCAGCGGCCAGCGCTGGCGGGCGTCGGCGACAATTTCCGCCAAGGCTTTTTCGGTCATGCCCGGATAGTGTTCGAGGGTCAACGCACTGACGTTGTCGCCCAAATTGTGATTGCGCACCTTGCCGGTGAAAGTCACCACCGCGCCGTCGGCGTCTGACTGGGCCAGCCACTGGTATTCATCGCCAACGCTAAACGCCGCGCTGTCGACCACGATCCGCGTGTTTTCCATATCAGCCTCCTGTCACCGGTGGGAAGAAGGCCACTTCGTCCCCGGCCTTCACCGGATGGTCGATGTCGACCAGAGTTTGATTCACCGCCACCAACAGCTTGCCGGACTCTAACGCCAGCGCCCAGCGATCGCCGCGCTGGCACAATGACTGGCGCAGCGCTTCAACATTGATGAATTCGGCAGGCAGTTGCAGCGAACCGACGCCGATGATTTCACGCACCTGAGCAAAAAACAGAATGTCGATCATGGCTCCACCTTGAAATCACCGGACTTGCCGCCGGTTTTCTCCAGCAGGCGAATCGGGCCGATCACCATATCTTTCTGCACGGCTTTACACATGTCGTAAATGGTCAAAGCAGCGACGGACGCCGCCGTCAGGGCTTCCATTTCAACGCCGGTTTTGCCGCTCAGGCGACAGCGCGACTCAATGCGCACGCGATTGTGCTCCGGCTGGGCTTCCAGATTGACTTCAACCTTGGTGAGCAGCAGCGGATGGCAAAGGGGGATCAAATCCCAGGTTTTTTTCGCCGCCTGAATCCCCGCGATACGCGCCGTGGCGAACACGTCGCCCTTGTGGTGATTGCCGTTAACAATCATCGCCAGCGTCTCGGCGGCCATGGTGACAAAGGATTCGGCGCGGGCTTCGCGCACGGTTTCGGCTTTGGCGGAGACATCCACCATATGGGCGTCGCCGGAGGCGTTAATGTGAGTAAAAGTGGTCATAATGGGCTTATTTCTTGACGTGAGGCGTGAAGTTACACGGGCCGTTGCGCGCGTCTAACTGGGCCTCGATAACGTGTTCCCACGCGGTGCGGCAGGCGCTGGTCGAGCCAGGCACGGCAAAAATTACGGTCTGATTCGCCATGCCGGCTAAGGCGCGGGACTGAATGGTCGAAGTGCCAATCTCTTCAAAAGACACCATACGGAACAGCTCGCCGAAGCCTTCGATTTCGCGGTCAAACAGCGGTTTGAGTGCTTCCGGCGTATTGTCGCCCTGCGTGAAGCCCGTGCCGCCGTTGATCAAAATGGCTTGGATCTGCTCATCGGCAATCCATTGCGAGACCACCGCGCGAATTTTATACAGGTTATCTTTGACGATGGTTTGCGCCGCAACGCGGTGCCCTGCCTCTTCGGCCACCTCTTTCAGATAGTGCCCGGAGGTGTTTTCTGCCTCGGTACGATGGTCAGAAACGGTCAGAATTGCCAAAGAAAGGGGAAGGAAATCTTTGCTGGCCTTGCTCATCTTGTTGCTCCTTGAATGACTTCAACCACCAATAAACGACAGGTTCTGGGTAATACCCGTGTTGCCCTGATGCAAGAAATGGGTCTGCTTTTTCTGCCGCAGGCCGCCTTGAATTCTATCCATTAAGTCATCTTGCTGCATATCGTCCGCCAGCAAATCACGCAGCGGAATGCCCTGCTCGCCGAACAGGCACAGGTGCAGGTTGCCGATGGCAGATACCCGCAGGCGGTTGCAGCTGGCGCAGAAGTCTTTCTCATAAGGCATGATCAGGCCGATTTCGCCGACATAATTCGGGTGACTGAACACCTGCGCCGGGCCGTCGCTGCGCGCACGGATCTGTAGCTGCCAGCCCTGCTGCACCAGCTGTTCGCGCAGGACTTCGCCTGAGACGTGGTGTTTGCGAAATAGCTCGCTGCCGTCGCCGGTCTCCATCAGCTCAATAAAGCGTAGTTGGATTGGGCGATGTTTGATCCAGTTGAGGAAAGTATTCAGGCTGGCGTGGTTGACGTCGCGCATCAGTACGGCGTTGACTTTCACCTTGCTGAAACCGGCCTCAAACGCGGCGTCGATGCCGCGCATCACGTCGTTGAATTTGTCCTGCCCGGTAATGGCGTGGAATTGGCGAGCGTCGAGGCTGTCGACGCTGACGTTAATCGCGGTCAGGCCCGCGTCGCGCCACTGTTTAGCGTCACGCGCCATGCGATAGCCATTGGTGGTGACAGCCAGCGTTTTGATGGTGGGGTTTTCGCGCACGGCGGCAATGATGTCGCAGAAGTCGCGGCGCAGGGACGGCTCGCCCCCGGTCAGGCGCACTTTTTCAGTCCCTAGATGGGCAAAAGCGCGGCTGACACGACGGATTTCGTCCAGCGACAGAAAACTTTTATTGCTGTGTCCCTGCGGCTTATAGCCGTCGGGCAGGCAATAGGTGCAACGGAAATTGCACACGTCAGTAATTGATAGCCGCAAGTAATAAAACTTGCGAGCAAAAGCATCGGTAAGTTGAAGCACCTTAACACCTTTCCAAATACGGGAGATGCAGGCATTTCTACCTTGCACCCTGGTGGCTGAGCCACGGCCAGGACGCCGTATTATTGTGCAAAATCAGTGAGAAAGTTCACCAATTCGGGCAGATAACTTAGGCGGCAAGGCTAGGAGTTTGATTTTTTCAGCTGCAAGCGCAGGGGAAAAAACGTGGTTACGAGGGCTATTGTAACGCCGCGCGGGAAGGAACTCCAAGGCGGTTTTCGCTATGTATTTATATATATAGCGGATTTTAAAGGCAATTCTCAGCACGATAACGACAAGAAACCTCATCAATGCTGCGGGTTTACCTCGCATTTCAGACATAAGTTGAATAACACCTTGTTGCAAAATTGGGTAAAATCAACCGAAGAAATGACATCAAAACCCTAATTTGCTGCCGCGCGAGTGGCAGGTTTAATTTTCTCTGGACAGCTTCAAGGATCTTTATGCGCAATCGCACGTTAGCCGATCTCGACCGCGTAGTAGCACTGGGGGGCGGACACGGCCTGGGCCGCGTTATGTCATCCCTCTCCTCCCTTGGATCGCGTTTGACCGGCATTGTCACCACCACCGACAACGGCGGCTCCACCGGGCGCATTCGCAGCGCCGAGGGCGGCATCGCCTGGGGCGATATGCGTAACTGTCTCAATCAGCTGATCACTGAGCCAAGCGTGGCGTCCGCCATGTTCGAATTCCGCTTTGGTGGGCAAGGCGAGCTGGCCGGGCATAACCTCGGCAACTTGATGCTGCGCGCGCTGGATCACCTGAGCGTGCGCCCTCTGGAAGCGATCAACTTGGTGCGCAGCCTGCTGAAAGTAGACGCCGAGCTGATCCCGATGTCAGAGCATCCTGTGGATTTGGCGGCGCTGGATGCCAATGGCGAGTGGGTTCATGGCGAAGTGAATGTCGACAAGTTGACGCAAATCCCTCGCGAGCTGATGCTGCAACCCGAGGTGAGTGCCACGCGCGAAGCCATTCTGGCGATTAAAGAAGCGGATTTAGTGCTGATTGGCCCGGGCAGCTTTTACACCAGCCTGATGCCTCTCCTGTTGATGAAAGACTTAACTCAGGCGCTGCGCCGCAGCCGCGCGCACATCGTCTACATTGGTAATTTGGGCAAAGAGCTTAGCGTGGCGGCGGCATCGCTGACCCTGCATGACAAGCTTTCGCTAATTGAAAACCAGATTGGCCGCCGCGCGGTGGATGCGGCGATTGTCGGGCCGAAGGTGAATATCGACGATGCCAGCGAGCGGTTGATCATTCAAACCCAGCTCGAAGCCAGCGACATTCCTTATCGCCACGACCGCGAATTACTGCGCAAAGCGCTGGAAGAAGCCCTGCAAAAAATGATTTAAGGTTTTTTGTTCACCAGCGGATGGTTGTTCCACGGGCTGTCCGCTGCCGGTTTGGCGGTGCTGACTTTCGGCTTTTGCGGCTTCTCGGCAGACAGTGGCGTGCGGCGTTTGCTCCGTGTCATGTCAGGACGCAAATGCCCTTCCACGAAATCCAGATACAGCGTTTCCACTTCCTTTCTCGCCCACGGCGTCCGACGCAAAAACTTCAAACTGGACTTGATGCTCGGGTCACTTTTGAAGCAGTTGATGTTCACCTGCGCCGCCAGCGCCGGCCAGCCAAAACTGTCCACCAGCTTAGTCAGCAGTGCTTCCAGCGTCACGCCGTGCAGAGGGTCTTTCGCCGCAGCGGGTTTCGGTGAAGGTGTGTCAGTCATGGTTCGCTCGCAAGTCGATTTTACAGGGCGCGCAGTCTAGCATCTTTTCACTGCGCGCGACCATGTTGGATGGGCAGGAAGGATTAGGACAAGGCGATAAATTGATCTCGCAGAGACTGCAACTCATCACGGGTTCTCGCCGCGTCTTCAAACTCCAGATTCTGCGCGTGGGTGTACATCTTGCTTTCTAGCTCGCGAATACGCTGCTCCAGCGCTTTTGGCGTAAGCAGCTTGGCGGTTTCGAAAGCTTCGGCATCGCGCTTGTCTTTGTTCTTCTTGGTCTTAGGCTGGCCCAGTTGAAGAATGTCAGAGATTTTCTTATTAAGGCCCATCGGCGTAATGCCGTGCTCGGTGTTGTAAGCCTCTTGCTTGGCGCGACGGCGCTCGGTTTCGTCGATAGCCCTACGCATCGAGTTAGTGATTTTGTCGCCGTAAAGAATGGCTTTGCCGTTGAGGTTACGGGCCGCGCGGCCGATGGTCTGAATCAGAGAGCGCTCGGAGCGCAGGAAGCCCTCTTTGTCGGCGTCCAAAATCGCCACCAGCGACACTTCAGGCATGTCCAAACCTTCTCGCAGTAAGTTGATGCCCACCAGCACGTCAAACTCGCCTAAACGCAAATCACGAATGATTTCTACGCGCTCGACGGTGTCGATGTCAGAGTGCAGATAACGCACGCGCTCGCCGTGCTCTTCCAGATACTCGGTCAAGTCCTCGGCCATGCGCTTGGTCAGCGTGGTCACCAGCACGCGCTCGTTAATCTCCACGCGTTTGCGGATTTCCGACAACAGGTCATCGACCTGGGTCGCCACCGGGCGCACTTCAATCAATGGATCAAGCAGGCCCGTTGGGCGCACTACTTGCTCCACTACGTCGCCGCCAGATTTTTCCATTTCATAGGTGCCTGGCGTGGCGGACACATAGATACTTTGCGGCGCGGCGGCTTCAAACTCTTCGAAACGCATTGGTCGGTTATCCAGCGCGGAAGGCAGGCGGAAACCATACTCCACCAGCGTCTCTTTGCGCGAACGGTCGCCTTTGTACATGCCGCCGATTTGCGGGATGGTGACGTGGGATTCGTCGACAATCAGCAGGCCATCGGCGGGTAAATAGTCGAACAGCGTCGGTGGCGGCTCGCCCGGCCCGCGCCCTGACAGGTAGCGCGAGTAGTTTTCGATCCCCGAGCAGTAGCCCAGCTCATTCATCATCTCCAGATCAAACTGGGTGCGCTGGCTAATGCGCTGCTCTTCCAGCAGTTTGTTGTTGTCGAGCAGATTTTTGCGACGATCCGCCAGCTCGACTTTGATCTCTTCCATCGCCTGCACGATTCGCTCGCGTGGCGTCACGTAGTGGGTTTTCGGGTAGATGGTGAAGCGAGGAACCTCTTGCTGAATCTGCCCGGTCAGCGGGTCAAACAGCGACAGGCGCTCCACTTCTTGGTCAAACAGTTCGATGCGCAGCGCCATGTCGTCGGACTCTGCGGGGAACACGTCGATCACCTCGCCGCGCACGCGGAAGGTACTGCGCTGGAAGGCCTGATCGTTGCGGGCATATTGCAGTTCGGCCAGTCGGCGCAGGATAGCGCGCTGGTCGATGATCATCCCTTTGGTCAGGTGCAGCATCATCTTCAGATAGAGATCTGGGTCACCCAGACCATAGATTGCCGAAACCGAAGCCACCACCACCACGTCGCGGCGTTCAAGCAGGGCTTTGGTGGCGGAAAGACGCATCTGCTCGATGTGTTCATTCACCGAGGCGTCTTTTTCGATAAAGGTATCAGAGCTAGGCACATAGGCTTCAGGCTGATAGTAGTCGTAGTAAGAGACAAAATATTCGACGGCGTTTTCCGGGAAAAACTCTTTCATCTCGCCATACAACTGGGCAGCCAGCGTCTTGTTGGGCGCCAGCACCATGGTTGGGCGATTCAGGTCGGCAATCACGTTGGCGACGGTAAAGGTTTTCCCCGAGCCGGTCACCCCCAGCAGCGTTTGGTGCGCCAGACCATTCTCCAGCCCTTCTTCCAAAGCGCGTATGGCCTCAGGCTGATCGCCTGACGGTTTAAAGTCGGAATGCAGTTTGAATACTTTGCTCATGAACGGGCTACCTGACAGAAGAGAAGAATCGCATAACACGGGCTGCGGAGACTCAGTATGGAAGACTCCATGAATTTTGCCAGCTATATAGTACTGGATATAAAACCAGCTTCCAATGGCGATGTGCTGTTGATTTGTTCGCAGGCCATAGCGTGGTTTCTAAGATGCGAAGAAAGCTGCACTTTTTTAGGTTATTCCATTAACCCACTTTTCCCCATGAGAGAACATTTATCCCCAATTATTTTTACGAATTAACTTTTTGACCACAGACTGACGAAAATTGACACAAGCGCCAGATCACAATTTGACAACGCTTGATTTATCATAACTCATTGAAAAATATCATTATGATTAAAAAGGTGGGATTAACGACAAACCGAGCGCAGGCCGCGTCCAGACTCGCTTGTAGCAACTTTTCTTACTCTCATGCACATGGTTATCCACAGGAATGGTGGATAACTCACAGCACGCCCCACGCAGCGCGACCTGTCAAAAAAGGCAGTTTCACCCGCGATGGGTTTCGGGCTAAGGTTTTTAGTTATTTTTTGCCTTTTTTACTTCTTTATATATGCCGATTTTGCCTAGATATGCTGTGCCATAGATATTGCAAAATGAAAAAATTTGTATATCGACAGTCGGATTTGTCTTATCCACACACCAGTATTGCACCACAAACTCTCTGTTCAGCACTGGTAAAGTGCACTATTTCGCCACTTCCCCGTCACACTGATTGCCCAATTTAATGATTTTGCCTCTTTGGCACTCTTTCAAACCATTAACAGTCTGGTTACAACCTCTTTAGGAGTTATCCCGCCAAACTTGGCCTAAGAGTTGCAATATTATTCATATCGGTCGTTTACAGCGCATCGCCCTAAAAACGCAGCTTTTACGAAAACGCTATTTTTGGGTCGCTCTCGCTAGCTTAAGCCGTAAGAAACCGCCGTTTCAGCCTTTTATCACTGGCTAAAGGCTATTTATTGCCAATTGATGCTGTTAGCAAACTCGCTAACCTGCCGCATAAAATTCTGTGAAATTACGGAAATTGCGAAACATAAATGTCAGAAATATGACAGTGACGGTCAGTTAAACAGTGACTCCGCCAAGCTAAAGCCATGAGGCCAGCCAGCGGCAGGAGTTTAGGGAGGTCTGATGTTGAGTATAAAGTCGGTAAATCAGTATTACGGCCAGAAGCATATTCTGTGGGATATCAATCTGGAGCTGTATCGCGGCCAGTGCACTTTCCTGATTGGCCGCAACGGCGTCGGCAAGACCACGCTGATCAACTGCATCATGGGGCATTTGCCGGTGAAAAGCGGCAGCATCTCGTGGCAGTCGGCGGATGCCGAACCGCAGAACCTATTAGATTTACCCGTCGAGGGGCGTGCCCTAGTGGGAATTGGCTATGTGCCTGAAGGTCGGCAGATTTTTTCGCAAATGAGCGTCGATGAAAACCTGCAAATTGCCATGATGGCCGGGCGCAACAAGAATCGCCGCATCCCCGAGCAGGTCTACGAACTTTTCCCTGCATTGAAGGAGATGGGGTCACACAAGGCCGGAGAGCTGGATGAAAGCGAGCAGCAGCAGCTGGCGATCAGCCGCGCGCTGGTGCTGGAGCCGGAGTTATTGATCCTTGATGAGCCAACCGAGCACACCAGCCCGGCGATGGCGGCCAACATGGGCAATATCATTCACCGCCTCAACCGCGATTTAGGCCTGACGCTGCTGCTGGTCGGTCACCGCCTACCCTTTATTCGCAGCGTGGCGGACCGCTTCTGCCTGCTCGATAGCGGCCGCAACGTGGCACAGGGCACGCTGGCCCAGCTTAACGACGATTTAGTGAAAGACTATCTCAGCGTGTGAGAGGCGAAAGGTCGAGATACTGCCCTAGATCGGTATCGCTGGTGTTATCAAGGAACGGGATCTCGCCCAGCATGGGCGCAGGCAGCATACGCGCGAGCGTCGCGAGATAGGCCTGATGATGCTTCCCCGTTTCCTGTACATCATTGGCAATCCATCCCACCAATTTTAGGCCGCTTTGCGCCACCGCCTGCGCGGTGAGCAGCGCATGGTTGATGCAGCCCAGACGCATTCCCACCACCAGAACCACCGGCAGCTGTTCGCGCACCACCCAGTCGGCAAACGTGTGCTGCTCGCTGAGCGGCGTAAACCAGCCCCCCGCCCCTTCAACCACCGTCCAGTCAGCTTTCGGCTGTAGATGGCGTAACCCCGCCGACAGAGTTTCCAGCGCGATAGGTCGCTGTTCCAGTTGGCTGACGATGTGTGGCGAAGTCGGCTCAAGGAAGGTGCACGGATTCACCTCGTCATAACTCAGGGCCACCGAGCTATTGGCCTGCAAGGCCAGCGCGTCGCTATTTCGCGCGCCCTCGGCGGTCATTTCACTGCCTGACGCCACCGGCTTATAGCCCGCCGTAGAAAATCCAGCCTGCGCCGCAGCTTGCAAAAAAGCCGTGGTCGCCACGGTTTTACCGACTTCAGTGTCCGTGCCGGTAATGAAGAATGTTTTTTTCATTTTAAATAGCCAATGTCTTTCTCGAACAAAATCGAAATCCAAAGTCATTGGCGCTGTATCAAGGCGACAAGCGGGTTCAGCCCGATGAGCTGACATAGGTCAGTGATTCGGGTGAGCACGCGCAGCCAACGCAGAGACAGCGTCAAGGACGACGGATTTTAGCGTGGGATTAATTCTTCGACCTGAAGCACTCCATACACCAACTTATAGGTCAGCGGCAGCATGCCGTCTTGACGGGCGTAGTGCTTTTCCAGCTTGGCGAGGCGTTCGCGCCCGCCCAGACCGCCAAGGCGACCGTTTTTGATGTGGGTCGCGCCGATGCCTTTCAGTGAACGCATCAGGCTCATGACGTCGGGAAACAGCAGGGTTTGCTGGCTGAACTGCACGTCGTGGCGATAAGGCGCGCAGGCTTCGGCGATTTTGTCCGGGGTGAGGAACTGATTGACGTGGCGACGCCCGTCGACCTTCATCCATGCCGCAGCCAGCTCGCCGAGCGAGCCTTCGGCCAGCGTGGAAAACACCACCAGCCCGCCAATGCGCGTCACGCGGTGCATCTCTTCCAGCGCGCGCGGCAGCGCGTTGCACCACTGTACCGCCAGATTGCTGTAGCAGATGTCCACTGACTGATCCGCCAGCGGCAGGCGTTCAATGTCGCCGGGAATATAGCTTTCGGCGGAATTCAGCGCGCTGGCCACGTCCAGCATGCCTTGCGACAAATCCAGCGCCGTCACCTGTTTGCCCATATCGCGCCAGCGGCGGCTGAAATAGCCGGTGCCGCAGCCCGCGTCGAGTACGCGGTTACCGGCGCTTTGATGCTGCTCTGCCACCATGCTGAGCAGGTGTTCGCCCACGTCACGCTGTAACTGTGCGGCGTTTTCGTAATGACCGGCAGCGCGGCTAAAGGCGTCGGCTACGGCTTGTTTGTTCACTAATTCAGTGACTGCACCCATGAAGGGACTCCAGCAAAAAATCGATATCTTCCGGCTGATGAGCAGCCGTGAGGGTAATGCGCAGTCTTGCGCTGCCCGGCGGTACGGTCGGCGGGCGAATGGCGCTCACCCACAGGCCGCGCTCGCGCAGACGCTGAGCTAAGTCGAGCGTCGGCTGGTTTTCACCGACAATCAGCGGCTGAATGGCGGTCGCTGACGAAGTTAGCCGATAAGGCAACTCCGCCGCGCCAGCGCGAAAACGGGCAATATTGGCCGCCAGTTTATCACGCAGCGCATCGCCTTGCTGAATACAGCGCAGGCTGGCCTGTAGCGCGCAGACCTGCGCGGCGGGCATGGCGGTGCTATAAATCAGATGACGGGCGAACTGCAACAGGTAGTCCGCCGTGTCGTCGTCGCACAGCACGGCGGCGCCGCTACAGCCAAACGCCTTGCCGAAGGTGACCACCAGCAGCTCGGGGCGAACCCCTTGCTGCCAGCAACTGCCCCGCCCCTGCTCGCCAATCACCCCGACGCCGTGGGCATCGTCCACCAACAGCCACGCGTGGTTATCGCGAGCCTGTTGGTGGATCTCAGCCAGAGGCGCGGCATCGCCATCCATACTGAACACCCCTTCAGTCACCACCAGAGTTTCGCCGTCGCATGAGGATTGCAGCAGGCGTTGCAGAGAGTCCGGCTGATTATGAGCGAAGCGTCGCAACTGGGCCGGAGACTGAGTCGCCGCCTCAAGCAGCGACGCGTGGCTCAGCTTGTCTGCCAGCGCGCGGTCGTCTTTTTGCAGCAGCGCGGCCAAAATCGCCTGATTGGCCGCAAAACCGGAGATAAACAGCAGCGCGCGCGGGTAGCCCTGCCACTGCGCCAGATGCTGCTCGAACTCGGCGTGGACATCGCTATAGCCCGTAACATGCCCCGAGCCGCCGCTGCCGACGCCAAACCGCGACGCGCCCTGCCGCCAAGCGGCCACAATCTCCTCGTGCTGGCTCAGCCCAAGATAGTCATTGCCGGAGAAATTCAGCCAGCGGCGCTCGCCCTGTATCAGCCAGCAGGCGCTGCCTCCGGCGTTCGGCAGGCGCACGCGAAACGCCGCCGCCTCGCGCCGTGCCTGAAGGGCGTCCTGAATTCGGCTTTCCCAGCTCATGGTTTAGACGGCTGCGTTGTAGAACTGGTCGGTGTCGGCGTGAACCAACTGCTCGGCCAGCGCCTCTTGCTGCTGGTTGTCGCCCATTTCGGTTTCGAAAACTTGTGGGTTGAGGCCCAGCTTGCCGAACAGGATCAGGTCTTTGTCTTCCGCCGGGTTTGGCGTGGTCAACAGCTTGCAGCCGTAGAAAATCGAGTTAGCACCGGCCATAAAGCACATCGCCTGTGTCTGCTCGCTCATCTGCTCGCGACCGGCAGACAGGCGCACATAGGAGCTTGGCATCATGATGCGCGCCACGGCGATGGTGCGAATAAAATCGAAAGGATCGACGTCGTCGTTGTTAGCCAGCGGCGTGCCTTTCACTTTGACCAGCATGTTGATTGGTACGCTCTCCGGCGCGACCGGCAGGTTGGCTAATTGCATCAGCAATCCGGCGCGGTCTTTGACCGTTTCGCCCAGACCCACGATGCCGCCGGAGCAGACTTTAATCCCCGCGTTGCGCACTTCTGACAGGGTATCCAGACGCTCTTGATAGCTTCGGGTGGTGATGATGCTGCCGTAGAATTCTGGCGAGGTGTCGAGGTTATGGTTGTAGAAATCCAGACCCGCCGTCGCCAGTCGCTGCGCCTGCGAGGTGTCCAGCGTGCCGAGCGTCATGCAGGTTTCCATCCCCAGCTCTTTCACGCCCTGCACCATCTGCTCAAGGTAAGGCATGTCGCGCTCGTGCGGGTTTTTCCACGCCGCGCCCATGCAGAAACGAGTGGAACCGGCGGCCTTGGCCTGACGGGCAGACTCCAGCACCTGCTTCACTTCCATCAGGCGTTCAGTTTCCAGCCCGGTTTTGTAACGCGAGCTTTGCGGGCAGTATTTACAGTCTTCCGGGCAAGCACCGGTTTTGATCGACAGCAAGGTGCTGACCTGAACCTGACGCGGATCGAAGTGTTGGCGGTGGACCTGCTGGGCTTCGAACATCAGCTCGAGGAAGGGTTTATCGAACAAAGCTTGGGTTTTTTCCAGCGTCCAGTGGGTGCGGGTCGACATCGTTGCCATCTCCAAAATATTCTGAGTTTTGTTTTTTACCTATTCTGTAAACCATTTTTCATTTGTTTTGGTTTACCGTCAACGTTAAAATTATTTTTTGGTTTACAAGTTAGCTTTCAGGATATCGCAATGACCCCTGCCGATCTCGATTTCGACCAGCGCCACATCTGGCACCCTTACACCTCTATGACTCACCCGCTGCCGTGCTATCCCGTGGAATCAGCCCAGGGCGTGGAGCTACAACTGGCAGACGGGCGGCAGCTTATCGACGGCATGTCGTCATGGTGGGCGGCGATCCACGGCTACAACCATCCGGTGCTGAATCAGGCGGCGATTGATCAGATTGGCAAGATGTCCCACGTGATGTTTGGCGGCATAACCCATCCGTCGGCGGTGGCGCTGTCGCGGCGTTTAGTCGAGATGACGCCCGCCGGGCTGGAGTGCGTATTTCTGGCCGACTCGGGTTCGGTGGCGGTGGAAGTGGCGCTGAAGATGGCGATGCAGTACTGGCAGGCGCGCGGCGAGAAGCGCCAGACCCTGTTGACGCTGCGCAACGGCTATCACGGTGACACCTTCGGCGCGATGTCGGTGTGCGATCCGCAAAACTCGATGCACAGTCTGTATCAGGGCTATTTGCCGCAGCATCTGTTTGCCGATGCGCCGCAGTCGCGCTTCGGCGAGGCGTGGAATGAAGAAGATATCGCACCGTTTTCCGCCCTGCTGGAGCAGCATCAATCCGCCATTGCCGCCGTCATTCTCGAGCCGGTGGTGCAAGGCGCGGGCGGGATGCGCATCTATCACCCGACCTATTTGCAACGCGTGCGGCAGCTTTGCGACCAGTACGGCGTGCTGCTGATTGCCGATGAAATTGCCACCGGCTTTGGCCGCACCGGCAAGCCGTTCGCCTGCGACCACGCGGGGATCTCGCCGGACATTATGTGTCTGGGCAAAGCCCTGACCGGCGGCTACATGACCCTATCGGCGACCCTCACCACCCGCCACGTCGCCGAGGTGATCAGCGACGGTGAGGCGGGCTGCTTTATGCACGGCCCGACCTTTATGGGCAATCCGCTGGCCTGCGCGGTGGCTAACGCCAGCCTGAGTTTACTGGCGGAAAATCGCTGGCAGCAACAGGTTGCTGGCATTGAGCAGCAGTTGAAAAGCGAGCTTACCCCGCTGGCGGCGCACTCCGCAGTGGCCGACGTGCGGGTGCTGGGCGCGATTGGCGTGGTGGAGATGCGCGAGCCGGTAAACATGGCGGCGTTGCAAAAGCACTTCGTCAATCAGGGCGTGTGGATTCGGCCTTTTGGCAAGCTGATTTACCTGATGCCGCCTTATGGTATCTCCCCCGCCCAGCTCAGCCAGCTGACCGGCGCGATTGCCAGCGCGCTCGAGTCGCTCTATTAATCCCGGCAATTAATTGCTGGTCACCAGCCGGTGGGAGGTGGAAAGCAGCGTGCTCAGCTTCTTCCGGCTGATTCTGGCCTGCTCGTTCAGATAGTCGATAGCGACCTGTAGCGCAGGAGTCGGGTTATCCGGATAGAGCAAGGTGTAAGACGCGCCGCTCGCCACGCAGAGTGGGAACGGCGCCATGACGCGCTTGGCCTGTAGGTCATCTTCTATTAGCGTCAAATCCCCAATCGCGATGCCATACCCCTGCAAGGCCGAATTGATGGCCAGATCCAGCGTGTCGAAGTGCTGAGACTTGGCCGACGGTAGCCCTTTGACGCCGGATTCCCGCAGCCACAGCAGCCAGTCGCGGCGGTCGCGCGTCGGGTGCAGCAGGGTTTTCTCCGCCAGATCCTCAAGCGTGGTGCTCTCCGCGCTCTTGCCGAAGAAGTCCGGTGTGCAGATGGGCGTTAAGATCTCATCAAACAGATGATGCGCCCGGCGCGGCGAGTCCGGCGCGCGGCCAAACACCACGGCGGCGTCGAAGTGCTCGGTGCTGAAATCCACGCCGTGAGCAATGGAGGCGGTCAGCTCGATGCGCAGCTCCGGGCGATCATTCTGCAACTGAATGACCCGTGGCAGCAGCCAGCGCATGGAGCAGGTCGGGCACTTGATGCGCAAGGTATCGGGGTGCGAGCCGACGCGCTTCATCGCTTCGCCCATCTGCTCCAGCGCCTGTTGAATTGGCGGCAGCAACTGCGCGCCGCGTGGGGTCAGGGTTAGCCCTCGCGCCTGACGCAAAAACAGCGGGTAGCCCAGCGTATTCTCCAACCCGGTGATCTGCCGACTCACCGCACCCTGGGTGATGTGCAACAGCTCCGCCGCGTGGGTCAAGTTAAGGGTTTTCGCCACCACGCTGAAGGTTTTCAACAGGTTAAGCGAAGGAAGATTGAGCGCCGTCAGATAGGAAAGGTCTGGGGGAGTTGCCATGATCACCTCTTGGAATTGCTGCCAGCCATGCATCTAGATCATGGCGAGTATGACAAATTATCCATTGTCTGCACAAATAAACTACTGCTTAATCATTCATAATATATAAATATTTATGCCCTCCCGAGGTGATGCATGAAAAGCCCTTTATCGACTCAATCCAAATTGCCTGATGTCGGCACCACGATTTTCACCGTCATTGGCCAGTTAAGTGCTGAGCATAACGCGCTGAATTTATCTCAGGGCGCCCCTAACTTCTCCTGCCAGCCTTCGCTGATTGACGCCGTAACCAAAGCCATGCGCGATGGTCATAACCAATATGCGCCAATGAGCGGCGTCGCCGCGCTGCGCCACGCGCTGTCGGCCAAGGTCGAGGCGCTGTATGGCTGCCACTATGACGCCAATGAAGAAGTGACGGTTACCGCCAGCGCCAGCGAAGGCCTGTACTCGGCCATCAGCGCGCTGGTACATCCGGGCGATGAAGTGATCTATTTCGAGCCGTCGTTTGACAGCTACGCGCCGATTGTCCGTTTGCAGGGCGCGACGCCGGTCGCAATTAGCCTTTCGCTGGAAGATTTCAGCATCGACTGGGATCAGGTCGCCAGCGCCATTAACAGCAAAACGCGGATGATCATCATTAATAGCCCGCACAACCCTACCGGCGCGATTTTCAGCGACGTGGACATTGAGCGCCTGACCGCCCTCACCCGCGATACCGATATCGTGATTTTGTCCGATGAGGTCTATGAGCACGTGGTGTTCGACGGCGAGCGCCACCACAGCATGGCCTGCCACCCGCAGTTGGCCGAGCGCAGCGTGATTGTCTCCTCCTTCGGTAAGACCTACCACGTCACCGGCTGGCGCGTGGGCTACTGTCTGGCTCCGGCAGAATTAATGAATGAAATCCGCAAGGTACATCAGTTTATGATGTTCTCCGCCGATACCCCGATGCAGGTGGCTTTCGCCGAAGCCATGGCCGATCCGCAAAGCTATCTGGGGCTGGCAGACTTCTACCAGCACAAACGCGACCTGCTGGCCGATGCCCTGAGCGGCTCGCGTTTTGAGCTGCTGCCAAGCCGTGGCAGCTTCTTTATGTTGGCGCGCTTTAGCCACTTTAGCCCGCTGACCGATGACGAGTTTGTACTGAGTTTGATCCGTGATTATCAGGTCGCCACCATCCCGCTGTCGGCGTTTTACAGCCACAACCAGCCGACTGGGCTTATTCGCCTGAGCTTTGCCAAAGACGATGACACACTGTACGAAGGTGCCCGCCGCCTGAGCCGGGTTTAATCTCTCCGAGGAAATGACATGAAAAAAATGAAGATCGCATTACTGTTGGGTTGCGCACTGGCCTCTTTCTCAACACTGGCAGAGGGCACCGCGTTTAAATTTGGTCTGGAAGCGCAATACCCGCCGTTCGAATCCAAAAGCGCCAGCGGCGAGTTGCAGGGTTTTGATATCGACGTCGGCAACGCGGTCTGTGCCGCCGCCAAGCTGAAGTGTGAGTGGTTTGATACCGCCTTTGACGGCCTGATCCCGGCGCTGCAAGCGCGTAAATTCGATGCCATTAACTCGGCGATGAACGTTACCGAGAAGCGCCGTCAGGCCATTGATTTCACAGACGTTATCTACCGCGTACCGAGCCAGCTGATTGCCAAGAAGTCCTCCGGCCTGCTGCCGACGGTTGAGTCGCTGAAAGGCAAACACGTTGGCGTACTGCAAGGTTCGATTCAGGAGAGCTACGCGCAGGCGCACTGGGCACCGAAAGGGGTCGATGTGGTCTCTTATCAGGATCAGAATCAGGTCTATCTGGACCTCTCCTCCGGCCGCCTCGACGGCACGCTGGTGCTGGCTCCGGCTGGGCAAACCGGCTTCCTTGACCGCCCGGACGGTAAAGATTTCGCCTTCGCCGGTGACGCCGTGCGCGATGACAAAATCCTCGGCAGCGGCATCGCTTTCGGCCTGCGCAAAGGCGACACCGCCAATAAGCAGAAGCTGGACGCCGCCATCGCCAAGATTAAGCAGGAAGGCGTGATTCAGCAGCTGGCGAAGAAGTATTTCGGCGATATCGATGTGACAGTGAAGTAAGTTTTGATTTTGGTTTTGTCTTTGCGCCCTCTCCTTTTAAGGAGAGGGCTGAGGCGAGGTATGCCGCATTGAGTACAATTCAAATCACTCCTCATCCCAGCCTTCTCCGCTGAGGGGAGAAGGCGCGAAAACTCACACTAATCAATACTCCGAATTCACCACCACCTCTTCACCAAATGCCCCGGCCTGCGGCAATGGCTTGTAGCTGGAGTTAGAGGCGCGAAGAACGCGGATACCACGGGCGCTCACGGCCTGCGCGGCGGTAATATCACCGTCGGAATCACCGTAGAAAATCTTAATCTGCTTATCTTTCAGCCACTGGGTTTTGGTGTTCTGACCCGGCTGGTCACCGGCGAAAATCACTGGGTTCACTTTGTCTTGTGGGATTTGGAAATCGCCCTGCAAGGTCTTGGTGACGGTCTCGGTTTTAGTCTCGCTGCGCCCGGTGACGAAGTAGATGCTGTCGCCGCGTTTGAGATGCATATCAATCAATTGCTTCGCCACTTCTTTCGGCATACTAAAATCATCCCAGCCGTTGTTCATCTTTTCCCAGAACTGCGGATTTTTCAGGTAATCCTGTTTGCCCGGAGAGAACTCTTTCTGCCCACGGTAGAAGCCAGGGCTTGAGAAAAGCACGGTGTCATCAATATCAAAACCCACGGCAATTGGCGGGCGACCCACCAGGCTGTTCTCAATCTGCGCCACTGACACCCAGTGTACCGGCGACTGCTGCGCCAGCTGCGCGACATTGACGCCCGGATAGAGCGGCGCGGGGGTGGACTCTTTCGCCAGCGCGCTCTGGTTCAGACTCAGCAGTACACAAACCGCCCCGAGTGCCAATTTAATCTTCTGCATCTTATTTTCCTTTTATGCTTATTTATCGGTGAGTTAACGCAACATCATCGATTCAAAACATACGCGTGAAAAGCCAAGAGCGGAAGGGCATTGTGACGGTTTTGTGACAGCACATTTTAACAAAGCATAAACCGCTCAGCCTAAGGTTCAGTTAGCTGCCTATACTTATTCCTCATGACCTGTTGCCATTTGGTAGTGGTTTTCACCAAACAATCATCAGAATAGGAGTTTGTATGTCTCAGAATTCAGCAGTAAACCGCCGCTTTGTGCTGGCTTCGCGCCCGAAAGGTGCCCCGACGCCAGATAACTTCCGTCTGGAAGAGCAACCCGTACCTGAGGCCAAAGAAGGCGAGCTGGTCCTGCGCACCCTCTACCTCTCTCTCGATCCCTATATGCGCGGCCGCATGAGCGACGCCCCCTCTTACGCCGCGCCGGTACAAATCGATGCGGTAATGACCGGCGGCGCGGTATCTGAGGTTGTCAGCTCGAAAAGTCCTGACTTTAAACCTGGCGATATCGTTTTGGGCAGCACCGGCTGGCAAGACCATCCGGTGGTCAAAGCCAAAGAGGTGAAAAAGCTCGAAGGCCCGGCAGAGAAGCACCCTTCTCTGGCACTGGGCGTTCTGGGTATGCCAGGCTTTACGGCATTTATGGGGTTACTGGACATTGGCCAACCTCAGTCCGGCGAAACCGTGGTCGTCGCGGCCGCCACCGGGCCTGTGGGTTCACTGGTGGGCCAGATTGCTAAAATTAAGGGTTGTAAAGTGATTGGTATCGCCGGTGGCGAGGATAAATGTCGCTACGCGGTCGAGCATTTTGGCTTTGATGAGTGCCTCGATCATCGCGCACCGGATCTGGATAAACGCCTGAAAGCCGCCTGCCCGGACGGTATCGACGTCTATTTCGAAAACGTCGGTGGCGCGGTCTTCGACGCCGTACTGCCCCTGCTCAACACCAAAGCGCGCATTCCAGTCTGCGGGCTGGTTTCCCAATACAATGCGACGGAGCTGCCTGATGGCAAAGACCGCGTTTCACTGCTCGCCAGCACGATTTTAAGAAAGCGTATTCGCATGCAGGGCTTCATCATCTTTGATGACTATGGCCATCGTTACCCAGAATTTGCCAAGCAAATGGGCGAATGGTTTGAAGCCGGAAAAGTGAAATTCCGCGAAGACGTGGTGGATGGCTTAGAGAATGCGCCTCAGGCGTTTATCGGCCTGCTGGAAGGTAAAAACTTCGGCAAACTCGTGGTTCGCGTCGCGAAAGATAAAGCGTGATAGCGAATTAATGACCATAGCCGGGCCACGGCGTGACCGGACCCGCAGGAGGTAACATGAAATTACTGATTGTATTAACGTCACACGACAGGCTCGGCGATACCGGCAAGAAAACCGGCTTTTGGCTGGAAGAGTTCACCGCCCCCTACTACCAGTTTCTGGATGCAGGGGCCGAGCTGACGCTGGCGTCACCTAAGGGCGGTCAGCCGCCGCTAGACCCAAAAAGCGATGAGCCGGATGCGCAGACAGAAACCACCGACCGTTTTCGTCAGGATAAATCAGCCCAGCGCGCGCTGGGTAATACGGTGAAATTATCCACGGTGAAAGCCGATGATTTTGACGCAGTATTTTATCCCGGCGGCCACGGCCCGCTGTGGGATCTGGCTGAAGATGCTGATTCCGTGAAGCTGATTGAGTCTTTTTGGGCGGCGGGCAAGCCCGTTGCCAGCGTGTGCCACGCGCCCGGCGTGCTGCGTGATGTAAAAGACCAGCACGGGCTGCCGCTGGTGAAAGACAAACGCGTCACCGGTTTCAGTAATAGTGAAGAAGACGCGGTTGGCCTCACTGACATCGTGCCGTTTTTGGTCGAAGATGAATTGAAGAAAAACGGCGGCGATTACAGCAAAGCGGCCGACTGGCGGCCTTACGTGGTGACTGACGGCAATCTGATCACCGGGCAAAATCCGGCCTCCTCGGCCAGTGTCGCGCAGGCGCTATTGAAGCTGCTGGGTGGCGAAATCGCTAAATGAGCCAAGGCCGGTTCATGCCATTTTTAGGCTTTTTATCATCAAGAACGGGAGGAAAGTATGACCTTTACTCTAACCAGTAACGACCTGAAAGATGGCGAGAAAATGCCGGAAGCTCAGGTGTTCAACGGCATGGGTTATCAGGGACAAAATATCTCGCCACACTTGGCGTGGAGCGGCGCACCGGAAGGCACCAAAAGCTTCGCCATCACCTGTTATGACCCAGACGCTCCTACCGGCTCCGGCTGGTGGCACTGGGGCGTGGCGAACATCCCCGCCGACGTGAACGAACTGGCGCAAGGCGCGGGTTCCGGCAAAGCGGAATTGCCTCACGGCGCGGTGCAAACCCGCACTGACTTCGGCAAAGCGGGCTACGGCGGCGCGGCACCTCCGCAGGGCGAGAGCCATCGTTATCAGTTCACGATTTATGCCTTAGACGTCGACTCGCTCGAAGTGGACGAAAACGCCAGCGGCGCCTATCTCGGCTTCAATATACACTTCCATACAATAGGCAAATCTTCTCTGACGGTGTTATATAGCTGAATTATGGTACATTGCGCTGTTGCCCAGAATCACTCGACTTGCATCAGGCAGTTTGAAGGTTGACGGGTAGAAAATATGAGTAACTTTTATCAAGGAGTCAGACCCAGTGAAATTAACTACCCTGTCGCGCGCCTGCGCTATTTTGTCAGCCAGCCTGGTTCTGGCCGCTTGTAGCAGCAGTCACGAAGGTGTTTCAACCCAAGTTGCTCCGGGCACAGCCGCCAACCCAATTCTTAGCCCAGACGAAGCGGCGAACTTTACCGCCAAAAACTATCTGGCCTTCGGCGGGCGCTCTCTTCAGGTTCAGCAGCAGGGTTGGTTCCCATCTGTCAGCGATATCTCTGCCGCGAAAACTAACTTCGTGGTCGGCACCCAGATGGGCACCGACGGCGCAGCTTACACCAGCATTCAGCAAGCCGTAGAAGCCGCCCTGCGCGTGCGTAACCACGGCGAGCGCGTGTTCATCAAAATCCTGCCAGGCACCTACACCGGCGCGGTTTACATCCCGGCTGGCTCACCGCCAATCACCCTGTTCGGTGCTGGCAACAGCGCGGGCGACGTGGTGATCCAGCAAGGTCTGGAAGCATCGGCTACCCCTGCGGTGTACCGCGCGACGGTCAACCCGAATGGCCAGTTCATTCCGGGCAACCGCAGCGAATACATGTTCAAAGATTGTAGCGATCAGCAGTCTGAAACCATTGGCGCGGGCTGTACGGCCACCGTCTGGGCACAGAGCAGCAGCCTGCAATTGCAGAACCTGACCGTGACCAACAGCCTGTTGGATACAGTAGACGCGGGTGACCATCCGGCGGTGGCTCTGCGCACCGACGGCGACAACATCGTGCTGGATAACGTACATATTATTGGCCGCCAGAACACCCTGATGCTGACCACCGCGAACATCAAAAACCAGCCGAACAACAGCCGTTATAGCCGTGCTTACGTGCATAACAGCCTGATTGAAGGTGACGTGGATTACGTGATTGGTCGCTCAAGCGCGGTATTCGATCGCGTTGAGTTCCACACCGTGAGCAGCCGTGGCGTGAAGCAAGCCTCCATCTTCTCTCCAAACACCCCGGCCAACGTGCCTTACGGCTTCCTGGTGACCAACAGCACCCTGACCTCTGATCGCGGTTTTGAAGGTCAGGCGGCGAAAGCCCAGCTGGGACGTGCATGGGATCAAGGCGCTGAAAACGGCGGTTATGTGCCGGGCACCACGCCAAACAGCCAGGTTGTTATCCGCGACAGCCAAATCGACAGCGGCTACAACCAAGTCAACCCGTGGGGCGATGCAGCCGTGTCTGGCCGCGCCTTCGCCGGTAACGTGCCGAAAGATGAGAAGCAGGCGCGTGACCTGAATGACGTGAACTTCAACCGTCTGTGGCAGTTCAACAACGTGATCACCGCGCCGGCTAAATAAGCCCGCGAGGATCGAAAAAAGCCGCTGAGTAGATGCTCAGCGGCTTTTTTATTGGCAAGAATTCAGAAGAAATTAGGCTTGGGCGACAGGCTCATTGCCGAGGCGGAAGATAGCCACCGTCTCCTCGAGATTCACCGCCTGCTCGTCCAGCGACGCAGCGGCGTTGGCCGACTGCTGAACCAGCGCCGAGTTCTGCTGGGTCACGGTGTCCATCTCCGCCACTGCCAGCGCAATCTGCCCGATACCACGACTCTGCTCTTCCGACGCCGACGCAATCTCGTGAATAATACTGGTCACGTGGCCCACCGACTGGACAATCTCCTCCATTGTATCACCCGCTTTGCCCACCAGCGCCGAGCCGCTGTTGACCTTGCTCACTGAGTGGCCAATCAGGGTTTCAATCTCTTTCGCCGCCTGCCCGCTGCGCTGCGCCAAACTGCGTACTTCGCTGGCAACCACGGCAAAGCCGCGCCCCTGCTCTCCGGCGCGCGCGGCTTCAACCGCGGCATTCAGCGCCAGAATATTGGTCTGGAAGGCGATGCTGTTGATGACGGAAGTGATTTCAGAAATCTGCTTCGAGCTGACGGCGATATCCTTCATCACGCCCACCACGTCGCTGACCAGCTTGCCACCGCGCCCTGCGGTGTCGGCGGCAGAAGAAGCCAGTTTGCTGGCCTGACTGGCGTTTTCGGCGTTTTGCTTCACCGTCGCGGTCAGCTCTTCCATGCTGGCTGCCGTCTGCCCCAGCGCCGACGCCTGCTGCTCCGTTCTGGCAGAAAGGTCAATGTTGCCCGCCGCGATTTCACTCGAGGCGCGGGTCACTTGGGTCACGCCGTTGCGAATATCCCCAATGATGCCGCGCAGGTTCTGGTTCATCCCCTCCACGGCGCGGGTGAGCTGCCCCACTTCGTCATTGCTTTGGCTGAGAATGTGCGCGGTTAAGTCGCCCGCCGCGATGCGCTGGGCCACGTCCAGCGTGTGACGCAGCGGCACGGTGATTTGGCGCGTCATGCGCCACGACAGCAGTGCCCCGGTCAGAATGGCAATGGTGATGATGATCAGCATCTCTTTGATGGTTCGGCTGACTTCCTCTTGGGTGTAGGCCATTTCGTGGTTGAGAAGCTGGTCCGACGCCGAGGTCAGGGCCAGTCCGGCCGCCGCCAGGCTGTCGCTGATTTGCTGCGGATCGCTGCCCGCTGGCGGGTTCAGCGTGTGCTGCCAGTTTTCACGGTAACGGCGGATATTCTCCGGCATGGCGTCAACCTGCGCCTGATCGACCGGCTGCCAGTGGTAGGTTGCCACTTCTGCCAGTCGCACTTCTAACTTGTCGAGCGCCTGACGGTTTTGCTCGACAAACTTCTGATCATGATTCGCCATATACGAAAGCCGGGTGTATTTGGCTTCGGCCAGTAAATCATTCACTTTCTTGAGCAGCGTGGCCTTTTCGGCTCGCTCGCTAATGCTGGTGAGATGGTAAATGCCTGAGGCGGCAATCGAGGAACCGAGCAGCAGAACCAGCGTGAATCCTGCGGCTAGCTTGGTAGCGATGTTGGCGTTATTGAAAATGCGGGTGATCCCTGAAAATAAACTCATCCTGCTCTCCCTGTTTATTATTGTTAATAAATAACTGTTTGCGCCCAACCTATCCTGTGACACGAAATATGATGGGAACATTCGGTGTTGGTAACGGGGAGAGTTATCGACAAGGAGGCCACAATGTTTAGAGGGAGATGAAAATAATTCTAATCAATGGCACGAAGTGTATTTTTAACAAAAAAGTAATAAAAAACCCCGACTTGTCAGGGTCGGGGCAGTTTTTTGCAGCACTTGAGTTCGCCGAAAAAATGGCGACTCATTAGCGGGCTTAACTTCTCACGTCAAGAATGCTCACCCACATTGGGCCTTTGCCCACCGGGTACTCTTTCAGCGTGGTCAGCGCACCGCTAGTTTGGTCAATCTTCGCCACTTCGATGCCGTTAGATTTTTGACCTGCCGTGATAACAAACTGGCCCTGATGGTCAATGTTGAAGCCGCGCGGCTGAGTCTGGGTGGCGTGATGCCCCAACAGCTCCAGCACGCTGCCATCTTCGGACACGCTGAGCACGGAGATCAGGCTGGCGGTACGGTCGCAGGCATAGAGGAATTTGCCATTTGGCGTGATGTGAATGTCCGCCGCCCAACGCGTGTCTTTGAAATCAGCCGGCATGATGTTCAGTGACTGAACATTGTGGTATTCGCCGCTGGTCACGTCTTTCTGATAGACATCGACGCTGCTGTCCAGCTCGTTAATGCAGTACGCAAAGTGCTGATTCGGGTGGAAAGCCATATGACGCGGGCCCGCGCCGGTCTTGGTTTTCAGCGCTTCCACGTGGTGCGGCGTCGCCGCGCCTTGCAGGCTGAAATCAAACAGGCGGATGCGGTCTTCTTTCAGCGCCGGGATCATCAGCAACTGGTTGGTCGGGTCGATATTGGCCGAGTGCGGCGCCTGAATATCTTCCAGCACGTGAATTGGCGCGGTGACGATGCCTTCTTCATTGATGGGATGAATGCTGACATTGTTGAAGCTGTAAGACGCCGAGAACAAGAAGCGGCCCTGTAGGTCAGTGCCGACGTGGGTCGGGCTGCCCGGCAGCGGCGCCATGCCTGCCTGTTCCAGCTTGCCTTCGTGGTCAATGCGGTAGGTCAGAATGCCAAACTCTGGGCGCACGCCGACATATAAACGATGACCATCAGGATGAATAACCATTGGCTGAACCTGACCAGGCACGTCAACGATTTGCAGCGGGCTCAGCTCGCCGTTTTCGCCCAGACGAAATACGTGAATTTGCTGGCTCTCAGGGCTGGCAACGTAGACAACTTGCTTCATTACATCTCCTTATTAACACCGGATTAATTTTTATTCGGGCATACGTTAAGTCATTCAAGCGTAGCTCAGGTTACCACGATAACCCAGCCTGTGGAGGTGGCCTTTATGCTCTTCTCCAAGGTTTTATCAGCGGTTTTTAAGGTGTAACATGGGTGAAATTTCTTCAATTCTCTGAAAACCTTACGAGCTAACTATGACCTATCGCGTAATTGCGCTTGATTTAGACGGCACCCTGCTGGACCGTCAAAAACGTATTCTCCCTGAATCTCTGGCCGTGCTGGCCGAAGCCCGCTCACAGGGTGTGAAAGTGATTGTGGTCACCGGCCGCCATCACGTGGCGATCCACCCGTTCTATCAGGCCTTGCAGCTCGATACTCCGGCCATCTGCTGTAACGGCACTTACCTGTACGATTACCACGCGCGCAAAGTCATCACCTCTGACCCAATGGATAAAATCAAAGCCAAAAAAGTGGTGGATCTGCTCGAGCATCACGGCATCCACGGCCTGCTCTACGTGGACGATGCCATGCTGTATCAGCATTTAAACGGCCACGTCAGCCGCTCTATCGTTTGGGGTGAAGCGCTGCCGCAGGGCCAGCGGCCGAATATCGTCAAAGTCGACAGCCTGCGTGACGCCG
Source organism: Ewingella sp. AOP8-B2-18 (assembly GCF_052376015.1). NCBI lineage: Bacteria > Pseudomonadati > Pseudomonadota > Gammaproteobacteria > Enterobacterales > Yersiniaceae > Ewingella > Ewingella sp. AOP8-B2-18. The sequence goes on along the minus strand of NZ_JBQSVB010000001.1, from coordinate 347,001 downwards.
CCGATCAGGCTAACTCGGTGTGGAAATTCGCCACCTCCCATGAAGATCTCGACGCCCTGCGCGCCTTCGCCAAGCAGGTAGAAGATGATTTAGGTCTGGCCTGCGAATGGTCGTGGCACGATCAGGTAGACGTCGCGAAACAGGGCAACAGCAAAGGCCGCCGCTTGCAGGAGTGGGTGGAGTCGCAAGGTATGAGCATGGCCGACGTCATCGCCTTCGGCGACAACTACAATGACCTGAGCATGCTAGAAAATGTCGGCCTCGGCGTCGCCATGGGCAACGCCGACGACGCTATCAAACAGCGTGCCGGTCTGGTCATCGCCGACAACGAACAGCCCGGTATCGCCGAGGTGATTCGCACGAAGGTGTTGGGTTAATCCCGCTCCAGACTATTACCAGGCACTGCCTTTGGGCCGTGCCTGATTTTTCCACTGACTGACCTGCGGCAGACTTTTTGGCGAAACGTAAACCGTCTCTTTACCGTCTTTATGGGTTCGCAATAAACCCAGCTCAGCCAAGACAGTTAAATCCTTCCTCGCCGTGTTGTCGGACACGCCCAGCCGCTCCCTGACTTCCGCCACGGTAAAGATATTTTCCGGCCGGGCAAAAGCCACGTTGAGCAGGTTTTTCTGGCGTTCGTTTAATGTTGCGCCAATTTCTGACTCATACAAAAACCTATTCAGCTCATCCCGCACCTTCACCATGTGGTGAATGTAATCCACGTACTCATTCAAAGCCCGCCCAACAATGCTGCATTGATAATCAACGAAATAGGTCAAATCCATGTCATCCGTCTCGGAATAACAATAGGACTTGGCGTAGGCCGTTGAGGCATTTTTCAGCAGCTTGCTGATTGAGATATGGCGAAAGGCCGAATAGCCGCAGCGCAGCATGTACCAATAGAGCAGCGCCCTTGCCGCGCGGCCATTGCCATCATTAAACGGATGAATAAACCCAATCATGAAATGCAGGATGCAGGCTTTGATTAACGGATGAAGGTACTCTTTCCCCTCCAGCCGCTCGTGGGGCTGGTTAGCCCATTTGAATAATAGCGACAGCCTGAGTTCGACCTCGGTATAGGTCGGCGGGTTATGAATGATTTCATTTTGAATATCCGCCACCACCACGTCGTCTGAATGGCGAAACTCCCCCGGGCGATATTTTTGGTCATTAATCTCCCCCACGGCGATGGCGTGTAACTCCTTAAAATTTGCCAAACTGAGATCTTCTGAACAATGGGCATTGACGTATTCCATCATGTGGAAATTCCCCATGATCATTTTTTCGCTCTCATCTCGCGGCGCGCGATTGACTTTAATCATCTCTAGCGCGACGCGGCTGGTGGTGGCCGCCCCTTCTAACTGGCTGGATGAAATCGACTCTTCAGCACGCAGCTCCTCAAGCAAGTGGCGCGAGGCGAACAGGGGCTCCAGCAGTTCGCTCTCGCCGCCCGACGTCGCCAGCCTATCGACCATCGAGATAGTCTGCTGCATTTGCGGCGTGATATTGAGGAAAGCCAACTGGTTGAAATCGTAACCATTAAGGGTCAGCAAACGCCCGTTGGCGCGACGCACAATGGTGGTGAGTGACCAGAAGATTTGCGGGTTAATCCCAGCAGGAACGCGATGCCTTAGGGCATCCCAATGCAGATATTGGCCCTTTTCATTGACCATAGAGACGAGGGGAAAGGTGGCGGTAAGCGCATCGCCGGGTATTTGACCCACGGCGAGCAGCTCTGGAGGACGTTTGACCTTCATCTTTCACCTCAAAAAATTGAATTATTGAGATGAATGATGTTCTGCTTTGGCTTAATTTGCAAGCAATCTGGGTGTTATCGACTCAGCGACACACTCTTGATCTGCGCGTAGAGCCACTGGCCGGGGCGGATCATCAGCTCGTCTCTGGCCCATGGGGTGATGCGCGCCCAGATGATATGATCGGCCATGGCCAGCTTCACTTCCACCTGTGAACCAATCTCCAGACACTCCAGCACCTTGGCGGGCAGAATGTTGCGAATACTGCTGTTGTTGGCGGTGGGTTGCAGCACCAGCGAGACGTCGGCAGCGTTCACCCGCACGCGCATTGATGTACCTTCGGCGGCGTCAACTTTGCCTATCCACAGGCGCTGATCGCCGATAGCCAAGGCGGTCATGTCATAGCGCGGATGGTGCTCCAGCACGCTGACGTTGAGCACGCTGCTCTGCTCCTCGCGCGGCAGCCACGGGCGCATGATATTGCTGGCCCACACCTCTTCCAAATCGCCCATCGCCAGCACGCTGCCGTTATCCAGCACCAGCACTTTCTCGGCCAGACGCAGGATCTCATCCAGACTGTGAGTGACATAGAGAATCGGGATATTGACCTCTTTCGCCAGCCTCTCCAGATAAGGCATCAGCTCGCGTTTACGCGGTAAATCCAGCGCGGCCAGCGGCTCGTCCATCAACAAGATTTCAGGGGCGGTGAGCAGAGCACGGCCAATCGCCACTCGCTGTTTTTCGCCACCGGACAGCGTCAATGGGAAACGGTTGAGCAGTGGCCCAATGCCGAGCAGCGCCACAATGCTGTCGAACTGCCCGCGCATGGAAGGCGCCATGCCGTACTGCAAATTGCCCTGCACCCGATAGTGCGGGAACAGGCGCGCGTCCTGAAATACATAGCCAATGCGGCGTTTTTCCGGCGGCAGGCAGAGACCTTTGTCGGCGTCGAACAGTGGCCGATTGTTCAGCGCGATGCGCCCGGTTTCAGGCTTTGTCAGCCCCCCGATGGCGTTAATCAGTGAGGTTTTACCCGCGCCGGACAGGCCAAAAATCGCCGTGATCCCCTGCGCAGGCAGGTTTTGCGTCACCTGAAGGGTCAGGTCGCCAAGCTGCTGGCTGAAGTCGAGTTCTAGCATCAGCCCCCCAGCCGAATGCGGCTGCGTTTCGCCAGCCAGTCGGAAATCATTAAGGAAGCCAGTGACAGAATAATCGCCAGCACGCAGAGCCGCGCCGCCGCGCCTTCTGCGCCGGGTGTTTCAATCAGGGTGTACATCGCCAGTGGGATGGTGCGGGTTTCGCCGGGAATGTTGGAGACAAAAGTGATGGTGGCGCCAAACTCGCCGAGGGAGCGGGCGAAGGCCAGCACGATGCCGACGATGATCCCCGGCACCGAGAGAGGCAGCGTGATGGTGAAGAAGACGCGCCACGGCGACGCGCCGAGGGTGCGGGCGGCCAGCTCCAGCTTGGTGTCCACCGCCTCCAGCGCCAGCCGGATAGCGCGCACCATCAGCGGAAAGGCCACCACCGCCGAGGCCAATACCGCGCCGTGCCAACTGAAGCTAAAGCTAAAGCCGAACCAATTGTAGAGCCATTCGCCCACCACGCCGCGCCGCCCCATCACCACCAGCAGCAAATAGCCAATCACCACTGGCGGCAGCACCAGCGGCAAATGGATAATACTGTCGAGCAGCGATTTGCCGGGAAAACGGCAGCGGACCAACACCCACGCCATCAGAATACCAAGCGGCAAACTGCACACCACGGCCAGACTGGACACCTTCAGACTTAGAAGTACCGCCTGCCACTCATATTCACTCAGCATCATTCTTTGGGCGCAAATCCATATTGTTTGAAAATGGCTGAGGCCGCCGGCGTTTTCAGATAGTCATAAAACGCGCGAACTACAGGCTTTTCGTGATCTTTAACAATGGCCATTGGGTATTCGACCGGCTTGTGGCTGGATGCCGGGAAGGTCCCCACCACTTTGACTTTTTTACTGGCAATGGCGTCTGAGCCATAAACAATCCCCAGCGGGGCTTCTTCACGTTCGACCAAGGCCAGTGCGCCGCGAACATCGCTGGCGCGCGCCAGTTTCGGCTCAAGGGTGCTCCAGGCACCCAGCTTTTGCAGGGCTTCTTTGGCATAAATGCCCGCCGGGACGTGGTCAGGGTCGCCCACCGCCAGACGGCTATCGCCCAGCAACTTGGTCCACTGGGTTTTGTCATCAATCTCGACGTTGTCGATTTTACTGGTTTTAGCTGCCACCAGCACCAGCTCGTTACCCAGCAGAGTATAGCGAGTATTTTCAACAATTTGCTGCTTGCTGATGCTGTAATCCATCCACTGCTGGTCGGCAGAAATAAACAGGTCTGCCGGCGCGCCCTGCTCAATCTGGCGAGCCAGCGTCGAGGAGGAAGCAAAGGAGGAAACCACCTGCACGCCCTTCTCTTTCTGATACTGGGCGGCAATGTCCTGCATCGCGTTAGTTAGCGAAGCGGCGGCAAACACGGTGACTTTATCCGCAGCCTGGGCCTGAGCTGCCAGGCCCGCCACCAGCACGGAACCGGCGATTAATTTACCCCAAGAAGTACTCATTTTATGTTTCCTCGTTGATAGAACGCATCGTTATATAGGCGTTAATATAGCGTGGAAAACAGTCTTGTCATTCGATTTATCGGCAGGGCTTTGAGGAACTTAAAAGTTTTTGATCTGGGACAGAAAGAAAGGGTGCAGAAGGGTGTGCGGTTTACATAAGGAATAAAAAAACCCGATGTTAAAATCGGGTTCTTTAGAGAATCTTGCCACCAGCTTAACGATGCTGTTGCTCTTGTTGCTGCTGATTACGGCTCTCTTTGGAGTGACCGATATTGGAAAGCACGTTGAACACTTCGCCCAATCCCCAAATCAGCCCAAGGATCACGGCGATGAAGATAGGCACCATGACCACGGCAAAAACCAAACTTCCTAAAAGTTCTAACATGATAGCCTCACTTAACTGGCCGACACGCGCCCAAGTGGCGGTGTTAAAAGCATTACTGTTGTCGATAATAGCAGCCATAACAGCAGAATACTTTAGCTTTTAACCAACTTAGCCCCGCAAAAAGCCTTCACACCGCTATATGTCAGTTAGAGGATAGGCGACAATAGCTGAAACGCATTCAAAGGAACCCCATATGCAAGCTGAAATCTTATTAACCCTGAAATTACAGCAGAAGCTGTTCGCCGATCCGCGTCGAATTGAACTCTTAAAGCAGATCAAGGTGACGGGTTCGATCAGTCAGGGCGCCAAGCTGGCGGGCATTAGCTATAAAAGTGCTTGGGATGCGATTAATGAAATGAACCAGCTGGCCGACGAGGTGCTGGTTGAACGCAGTACCGGCGGCAAAGGCGGCGGCGGCGCGCTGATCACCCGCTACGGTGAGCGGCTGTTGCAACTCTATGATCTGCTGGCACAAATCCAGCAAAAAGCCTTTGACGTGCTGAAGGATGACTCCCTGCCTCTCGACAGCCTGCTGGCCGCCATTTCGCGCTTCTCCCTGCAAACCAGCGCCCGCAACCAGTTCTTCGGCAAAGTGGTTGAGCGCGACCATCTCTCCGTCCAGCAGCATATTGAAGTGCTGCTCAATGATGAAAAGACCCGGATTCGCGTCGCGCTAACCGAGCAAAGTGCCGACCGACTGACCCTGACACCGGGCAAAGAGGTGTTGGTGCTGATAAAAGCGCCTTGGGTCAACCTGAGTCCTGAAGCCACCCACGCCGATAACTCTCTCTCCGGCGAGATACAGAGCATTCAACAGGGACAAGAGAGTAGCGAAGTGCTGCTACGCCTGGCCGGTGGAGACATTCTCTGCGCCACGGTGCCCAATGCCGCTGTTACACAACTGTCATTAGTCGAGGGCCAGAATGTGTTTGCTGAATTCGACGACGACAAAGCAATCATAGCCACCCTATGCTAGAAAGAGTTTATTTATCATCATCTTGCACAATAAGATTTGATAATTTGCAGAATCGTCAATTGACTTCATTTTGTTCCGGGATTATCCCTAGGAAAAGAATATCACTGCAATTTATGGATGAGACATGGCTTCGTTGCATATCTCGCAGGGCGTTTTTCGCCTGAGCGACACCCGCACCCTTACTCTTTCTGATTTACGCATTCAACAAGGCGAAAGCTGGGCCTTTGTTGGCTCCAACGGCAGTGGGAAATCGGCGCTGGCGCGTGCTCTGGCGGGCGAACTGGTCCAGCTGCAAGGTGAAAGCCAAAGCGATTTCAACAACATCGTGCGCCTGTCATTCGAACAGCTACAGAAGCTGGTGGAAGAAGAGTGGCAGCGCAATAACACCGACCTGCTCAGCCCGGACGAAGACGACACTGGCCGCACCGCCGCCGAGATAATCCAAGAGCAGGTGAAAGACCCGCAGCGCTGCGCCAGTTTGGCCGCGCAGTTTGGCATTACCAAGCTGCTCGATCGCCGCTTCAAATACCTCTCCACGGGGGAAACCCGCAAGACGTTGCTCTGTCAGGTGTTGATGCAGCAGCCCGATTTGCTGGTGCTGGACGAGCCTTTCGACGGGCTGGACGTCAACGCCCGTGCGCAGTTAGCCGAGCTACTGGCCGGGCTTGCCCAACAGGGGCAGACCTTGGTGCTGGTGCTCAACCGTTTTGACGACATCCCCGCCTTTGTTCAGCACGTGGGCGTTCTGGCGGATTGCACGCTAGCGACCATTGGCCCGCGCGGGAAAGTCATGGCAGACGCGCTGGTGGTCCAGTTGGCGCACAGCGAAAACCTGCAAGGCATGGCGCTGCCTGAGCCGGAAGACCCGGCACAGCGCGCCCGCCCGGCCGACGGCCCGCTGATCATTCTGCGCAACGGCGTGGTGGAATATAATGACCGCCCTATCCTGCACGGCCTGAGTTGGCAGGTGGATCAAGGCCAACACTGGCAAATCGTCGGCGAGAACGGCGCGGGCAAATCCACCCTGCTGAGCCTGATCACCGGCGACCACCCGCAGGGCTACAGCAATGACCTGACGCTGTTTGGCCGCCGTCGCGGCTCTGGCGAAACCATCTGGGACATCAAACGCCACATCGGCTATGTCAGCAGCAGCTTGCATCTGGATTACCGCGTCAGCTCCAGCGTGCGCAACGTCATCACCTCAGGCTTCTTCGACTCAATCGGCATTTATCAGGCCGTATCAGACCGCCAACTGTTCCTCACCAACCAGTGGCTGGAGCTGCTGGGCTTGGGCGGCAGCAAGGGCGACACGCCATTCCATAGCCTGTCGTGGGGGCAGCAGCGTCTGGCGCTTATAGCTCGCGGGTTGGTCAAGCACCCGGCGCTTTTAATCCTCGACGAGCCGCTGCAAGGGCTGGACCCGATTAACCGCCAGCTGGTGCGGCGTTTTGTCGACGTGCTGATTAGCGAGGGCGACACCCAACTGCTGTTTGTCTCGCACCACGCGGAAGACGCGCCGGAGTGCATTACTCACCGTCTCTCCTTCGTGCCGGATGGCAATATCTACCGCTACCAGCTCGATGCCTTGAAGTAAAAACGCCCTAAATCCCCAAATAGTCGTCGTGATATTTGGGGAATTCTTCTAGTGTAAACGATTACACTCCAATCCCCCTGTGCTTCCTTCCTGATTTGTCCCCGCCTGTGCGCCTCGCTGTATTAAGGCGGATACTGGTGCTAGACTGTGATGTAAGCGATTCCATGAACTTGAGCATAGATCACCTTTTTCAGCCTCGCTGCATGGTATCTTAAGCTCAACATGACTCTCAGGGAGCAATTATGTACGTCTTAGTTACGGGTGGTAGCGGTTACATTGGTAGTCATACCTGTGTGCAATTGATTGCAGCGGGCTACACGCCAATCATTTTAGATAACCTGCATAACAGCAAAGCCAGCGTGCTCGAGCGTATCACTACGCTGAGTGGCAAAACGCCGCTGTTCTATCAGGGCGATATCCGCGATCGCACCATCCTCGATAAGATTTTCAGCGAGCACGCCGTGCATTCGGTAATTCACTTTGCAGGCTGGAAAGCCGTGGGAGAATCCGTCGCCAAGCCGCTGGCCTATTACGACAATAACGTGAGTGGCACGCTGGTGTTGGTGGAAGCCATGCGCGACGCGGGCGTGAAGAACCTGATTTTCAGCTCTTCCGCGACGGTTTACGGCGACCAGCCGAAGACGCCTTATGTGGAAGACTTCCCGACCGGCAACCCTTCTAGCCCGTATGGCCGCAGCAAGCTGATGGTGGAACAAATTCTGCAAGACGTGCAGCGCGCTGAGCCGGACTGGAGCATCACCCTACTGCGTTACTTCAACCCGGTGGGTGCGCATCCGTCAGGTTTGATGGGCGAAGACCCACAGGGCATCCCGAACAACCTGATGCCGTTTATCGCGCAGGTCGCCGTGGGCCGCCGCGAATCCCTGTCAATTTTCGGCAATGATTACCCGACCAAAGACGGCACCGGCGTGCGCGACTACATCCACGTAGTGGACCTGGCCGACGGCCACATTGCCGCGATGAAAACCCTGCATAACCGCGCTGGCGTGCACATTTATAACCTCGGCGCGGGCTTTGGCCACAGCGTGCTGGAAGTGGTTAATGCTTTCAGCAAAGCCTGCGGCAAGCCGGTGAAGTACCACTTCGCCCCGCGTCGCGACGGCGACCTGCCAGCCTACTGGGCTGACCCAAACAAAGCCGCCAATGAGCTGAACTGGCGCGTCACCCGCACGCTGGAAGATATGGCTAACGATACCTGGTTATGGCAGTCCAAAAACCCGCAGGGTTATCCAGACTAATCGCGCCACTGCCCGAATAAAGGAATTAACATGTCAGAATTCAACCCGATAGATCATCCACATCGACGCTATAACCCGTTGACTGACCAATGGATTTTGGTCAGCCCGCACCGGGCGAAACGTCCGTGGCAGGGCCAGCAGGAAACGCCGTCGCAGGAGACGCTGCCACAGCATGATCCTGACTGCTTCCTTTGTCCGGGCAATACCCGCGTGACGGGCGATGTGAACCCGGACTACCACGGCACTCACGTGTTTACGAACGACTTTGCCGCCCTGATGCCCGACACGCCGTTCGCACCAGAAAGCGACGATCCGTTAATGCGCATCCAGAGCGCGCGCGGCACCAGTCGCGTTATCTGTTTCTCGCCAGATCACAGTAAAACCCTGCCGCAGCTGTCGCTCAGCGCGTTAGAAGAAGTGGTTAAAACCTGGCAGGAACAGAGCGCGGACTTGGGTAAAACCTACCCGTGGGTGCAAGTGTTTGAGAATAAAGGCGCGGCCATGGGCTGCTCTAACCCCCATCCGCACGGCCAAATTTGGGCCAACAGCTTCCTGCCGAACGAAGCCGAGCGTGAAGACCGTTTGCAGCGCGCCTATCTGGAGCAGCAGGATTCGCCGATGTTGCTCGATTACGCCAAGCGCGAGCAGGCCGATGGCAGCCGCACCGTGGTAGAAACCGAACACTGGCTGGCGGTGGTGCCTTACTGGGCGGCGTGGCCGTTTGAAACCTTACTGTTGCCGAAGGCCCACGTGCAGCGCATCACCGAGCTGAGCGACGCCCAGCGCAGTGATCTGGCGCTGGCGCTGAAAAAGCTCACCAGCCGCTACGACAACCTGTTCCAGTGCTCCTTCCCCTACTCCATGGGCTGGCACGGTGCGCCGTTCACCGCAGGCGACCAGGCACACTGGCAGCTACACGCCCACTTCTATCCGCCGCTGCTTCGTTCGGCGTCGGTTCGTAAATTTATGGTTGGCTACGAAATGCTGGCCGAAACCCAACGCGACCTGACCGCCGAGCAAGCCGCCGAGCGCCTGCGCGCCGTCAGTGATGTGCACTATCGTGAAGCCGGAGTGAAATGATGAAACTGAAAAATAAAACGTTAGAAATCTTCGAACAGAAATTCGGTTATCCGGCGACGATCACGATCAAAGCACCGGGCCGCGTTAACCTGATTGGCGAGCACACCGATTACAACGACGGCTTTGTGCTGCCTTGCGCCATTGATTATGAAACGGTGATCGCCTGCGCCCAGCGCAATGACCGCCAGATCCGCGTGGTGGCGGCAGATTACGACAATCAGGAAGACCTGTTCTCCCTCGACGATCCAATCCTTAGCAGCAAAACCCTGCCGTGGGCCAACTATGTGCGCGGCGTGGTGAAACACCTGCTGCAGCGCAACAAAGATTTTTCTGGCGCGGACATGGTGATCAGCGGCAACGTGCCGCAGGGCGCGGGCCTTAGCTCGTCGGCCTCGCTGGAAGTGGCGGTCGGTCAGGCGCTGAAATCACTGTATGACCTGCCGCTGGACGGCGTGGCGCTGGCGCTCAATGGTCAGGAAGCCGAGAACCAGTTCGTCGGCTGTAACTGCGGGATCATGGATCAGCTGATTTCCGCCCTCGGCAAGCAGGATCACTCGCTGCTGATTGACTGCCGTTCGCTGGAAACCCGCGCGGTGTCGATGCCGAAAAACGCCGCCGTGGTGATCATCAACTCCAATGTGAAACGCGGCCTGGTGGATAGCGAATACAACCAGCGTCGCGAGCAGTGCGAAACCGCCGCCCGCTTCTTTGGTGTGAAAGCCCTGCGCGACGTGACACAAGAGCAGTTTGACGTGGTGGCTAACGAGCTGGATCCGCTGGTTTCCCGCCGCGCGCGCCATGTGATTTCCGAAAACGCTCGCACCTTGGCGGCGGCAGATGCCCTGGCCGCCGGTGATTTGAAGAAAATGGGCCAGCTGATGGCCGAGTCCCACGCCTCCATGCGTGACGACTTCGAAATTACCGTTCCGCCAATCGATAAGTTGGTCGACATCGTGAAAAACGTGATTGGCGATCAGGGCGGCGTGCGCATGACCGGCGGCGGCTTCGGCGGCTGTATCGTGGCGCTTATCCCTGAATCTTTGGTTGACGACGTGCGCAGCGCGGTGGCCCGTGAATACCCTGAGCAAACCGGGCTGAAAGAGACGTTTTACGTCTGCACCGCTTCTCAGGGAGCGGGCGTATGCTAAAACCGGAAAACACCCCGTTGGCACCGGACGGCGACCCGTTCGAGCTGATCACCCTGCAGAATGCGGCGGGCACCACCGCCACGTTCATGGATTGGGGCGCGACTTGGCTTTCGCTGGAATTCCCTCTCGCCGATGGCAGCAAGCGCGAGCTGCTGCTGGGCTGCGAATCACCGCAGGGCTATGTCAATCAAAGTGCCTATCTGGGTGCCACCGTTGGCCGCTACGCTAATCGCATCGCCAAATCGCAGCTGACGATTGACGGGCAAACTTATGCGCTGGTGCCAAATCAGGGTGAAAACCAGCTGCACGGCGGCCCTGAGGGCTTCCACGCGCGGCGCTGGACGCTACTGTCACGCAGCGCGCAGGCGGTGAGCTTCCAACTGCTCTCCGCCGATGGCGATCAGGGTTATCCGGGCAATATGACGGCGGAGGTTCACTATCGCCTTACTGACGATCATCGTCTGGAAATTCGCTATCAGGCGACGGTCGACAAACTCTGCCCGATTAACCTCACCAACCACGCCTATTTCAATCTGGATGGCGAAGGTCACGATGCGCGCAAACAGAAGCTGCAACTGTTCGCCGAGCGTTTCTTGCCGGTCGACAGTGACGGCATTCCCAGTGCTGATCTGATCCCTGTCGAGCACACCGGGCTGGATTTCCGCGCGCCTAAAACGCTGGCCGAGGATTTCCTGCGCGATCGCGAGCAGCAGCGAGTGAAAGGCTATGACCACGCGTGGTTGCTCAATCGCACCTGTAACAGCGCGGAGCATCCGGCGGCGCACCTATGGTCAGCCGACGGCAAGGTTAAAATGAGCCTGTTTACCTCAGCCCCGGCGCTACAGGTCTACACCGGCAATTTCCTGCGCGGTACGCCGAATCGCTCAGGCGGGGAATATGAAAACTATCAGGGCGTGGCGCTGGAAACCGAGTTTCTGCCCGACAGTCCGAATCACCCTGAATGGCCACAGCCTAGCTGCTGGATAAAACCCGGCCAGGGCTACCGTTCGCAGACGGTTTATCAATTTTTCGCATTATAAAGCGCCAGATTGATTCCACACTCAGGGCCGCAAGGCCCTGTTTTCTTTGCGCTCTCTCCCCTTTTCATCACTTTCTGCGCCAGCTGTTACGCTTTTTTAATGCTAAAGCGCAAAGGCCGATCTACGCTTAGGGAGTGTCCCGTTAGGGGGACGTCTGAAAAGGAATCCGTTATGCGTTTATCTGTGGTTTTACCTCTGCTTACTACGCTGTTAATTGGCGGCTCTGCGCTGGCCGCTGATGCTGTAAAAGCCCCTTCCGCCGCACAGACGGCACAACGTCAGAAAATGACTGATTGTAATCAACAGGCCACCACGCAGTCGCTGAAAGGCGATGAGCGTAAGACCTTTATGAGCCACTGTTTGAAGGCTGAAACCAAGCCGGATCAGAAGTTGACCGATCAACAAAACAAGATGAAAACCTGTAATGCCGACGCAGCCAAAAAAGAGCTGAAAGGTGATGCTCGTAAGACGTTCATGAGCACGTGCCTGAAAAAAGCAGGCTAAGCGGCTGAACTGAACTCTTAAATTCGCTATGGTGAGTGACCAATGCGCGCCGCAGGCAGCATGAGATGCAACAATCAGATTGCCGTCTGCGGCGCACAGACCCTATAATGATAACAGTTATCATTGAATATTCAGTTAATTGAGGAGTTTAGCTATGGCTGTAACCAAGCTGGTTCTGGTAAGACACGGCGAAAGCCAGTGGAACCAAGAAAACCGCTTTACCGGTTGGTACGACGTTGACCTGTCCGAGAAAGGGCAGAAAGAAGCTAAAGCTGCGGGTAAACTGCTGAAAGACGAAGGCTTCCAGTTCGATTTCGCCTACACCTCCGTGCTGAAGCGCGCTATCCACACGCTGTGGAACGTATTAGATCAACTGGACCAGCCTTGGCTGCCGGTTGAGAAATCCTGGAAACTGAACGAACGTCACTACGGCGCGTTGCAGGGTCTGGATAAAGCTGAAACCGCCGCTAAATATGGCGACGAGCAAGTTAAACAGTGGCGTCGCGGCTTCGCGGTAACCCCACCAGAATTAGACAAGAGCGATGAGCGTTTCCCAGGGCACGACCCGCGTTACGCAAAACTGCGCCCTGAAGAGCTGCCAACCACTGAAAGTCTGGCTCTGACCATCGATCGCGTTATCCCTTACTGGACTGACGTTATCAAACCACGCATTGAAAGCGGCGAGCGCGTGATCGTTGCGGCTCACGGTAACTCCCTGCGTGCGCTGGTTAAATATCTTGATGACCTGAGCGAAGACGAAATTCTGGAACTGAACATCCCTACCGGTGTTCCATTGGTTTACGAATTCGACGAAAACTTCAAACCTATCAAACGCTACTACTTAGGTGATGCAGACGAAATCGCAGCGAAAGCCGCGGCCGTTGCTAACCAAGGTAAAGCGAAGTAATTAGCCTCGGCTAAACTTCAGATAGCAAAACGGGGCCAATCGGCCCCGTTTTTTATGTCTGCTTTTCAGCGAGCGGCGTATTAAAACTTAACCGCGACGCGCTTTCACTGCATCCGCCAGCTGGCGCAGCAGCACCTGAGTGTCTTCCCAACCAATGCAGCCGTCGGTGACGCTTTTGCCGTAAACCAGTGGTTCGCCGCTGTCGAGGCTCTGGTTGCCTTCCACCAAGTGGCTTTCAACCATCACGCCAATAATCGACTGTTCGCCGTTTGCCAGTTGGCCGCAAACGTCAGTACAGACTTCCATCTGCTTTTTGTACTGTTTGCTGCTGTTGGCGTGGCTGAAGTCGATCATGATTTGGGCTGGCAGTCCGCCTTTTTTCAGGCCTTCTTTCACGGCTTTCACATCGTCAGCGCTATAGTTTGGCTCTTTGCCGCCACGCAGGATGATATGGCAGTCGTTGTTGCCGCTAGTGCTGACAATCGCCGAGTGGCCCCATTTGGTGACCGACAGGAAGCAGTGTGGCGCGCCCGCCGCGTTGATAGCGTCGATGGCCACTTTGATGGTGCCGTCGGTGCCGTTTTTGAAGCCCACCGGGCAAGACAGGCCAGACGCCAGCTCGCGGTGTACCTGAGATTCAGTAGTACGCGCGCCAATTGCACCCCAACTCATCAAATCCGCTAAATATTGCGGCGTGATCATATCGAGGAACTCACCAGCAGCCGGCAGGCCAGTGTCATTAATATCCAGCAACAATTTACGCGCGATGCGCAAACCATCATTAATCTGGAAGCTGTTGTTCATGTGTGGGTCGTTGATTAGACCCTTCCAGCCCACGGTGGTACGCGGTTTTTCGAAGTAAACGCGCATCACGATTTCCAGGTCACCGCGCAGTTCTTCGCGCAGGCTGAGTAAACGTGCAGCGTATTCTTTCGCGGCTTTGGGATCGTTAATCGAACAAGGACCAATAACGACGAGTAAACGATCATCGTTCCCTTTCAGTATCTTATGAATGGCATTACGTGCCTGAGATACCGTTTTTGCGGCTTTATCGGTAGCGGGAAATTTCTCTAACAGGGCTACAGGCGGCAAAAGTTCCTTAATGTCTTTGATGCGTAAGTCGTCGTTTTGATAGGTCATAGCTGTTCCAATGGGTATTTCAAAATAAAGGCGTAGCAGAATGCTGAACGCATCCAATCTAGCTGCAATGTCAGCTGGTGTAAATGCACTTTAAGCCAGTATGGCTATTGCGATTAGTCTCAATAATCCTTCGACCTGTCTAACTTAAGCTAATCTTTAGATATGGCGTTTTTTGTACAGCCCTACGACAAATGAATATTCACAACCATGAGATGGAGAGTCAGGTATGAAGAAGATCATTATGATGGTATTTGCTGCTTCAATGGCGATGGGTACGGGTGCAGCCTTTGCAGAAGATTCAGGCTCTAACAATGGTGCGGCGAATCAGGCGAACGACCCGGGTTCAATCCAGAAAATTGCCCCGAACAATGTTGATAACAGCAAAATCAACACTACTGACCAACCCGTGAATGAAGTGCACAAAGACAAAGCGCACAAAGACACGACCAAGAAACACAGCGAAGCACACAAAAAATCGGTAGATCACAAAAAGGCCATGTGTAAAGACGGCCGCTGCCCAGACCAGGTTCCGGGTACCAACCAATCTAAAGCCACCGGTAACTAAGGTGTTATGACGGAAAGCAAAGATTTCGTCAGTCAATTACCTCGTTAACCGCCCAAAGGGAGCCTCGGCTCCCTTTTTTATCGGCGTTTGCAAGCGATCCGGCTTCGGTTATGCTGAAAGTCCTTTTGGCCACATGCAGTGAACGTATTTTATGCCAGCCTTGCTCCTCGTTGACGATCATCCCTTAGTTCAGGTTGCCCTGGAAGCTGCCCTGCAAAAATCGAATTTTTCATGGCAGATGACCAGCGTCTCGGACGACGTTCAGGCGATGGCGTCTCTGGCGGAGGAGCAATTTGCCCTCGTGGTGCTGGATATTGGCTTGCCGCAGGTGGACGGTTTACAGCTTATGCGCCGCATGCTGCGCCATTATCCCGACCTCACCGTGCTGATTTACACTGCTCAGGAGGAAGAGGTTTACGCTCGCCTGGCCTTTAACGCCGGAGCCAGCGGCTTTGTCAGCAAGGGCCAGCCGATGCCGCAGCTTATCGCCGCCATTGACGCGCTGAGTCAGGGCGAGCGCAGTTTCCCCGACTTCATCAACCCTTGCCTGCAAGAAGAGGTGGAAGAGACGCTGGCGTTGACGCCGAAAGAGTTGCAGGTCATCGGATTGCTGTCGCAGGGGCTGTCGAACGTGCAAATTGCCGACATGCTCAACATCAGCAATAAAACCGTCAGCACCCATAAAAATACTATTCTGCGTAAAACCGGCGCCAAGAACCTGTTCGAGCTGGCAGCCGTTTATAAAGAGTTACAGCAGTGAGAAAGGCTCTTCACGGCCTGTGGCTGACGCTGTTTTTGCTGCTGACTTCTCCCCTTCAGGCTGCGCCGACCACCCTGCACTTAATGAATAATCTCAGCCTGCCCACCGACGTTTTACTCAACGGGGTCAACAATCCGTGGCGCGGAAAAACGCTGCGCATTGGCATTCTCAGCGACAATACAAGCCCCTACAACATTTTGATCAACAATGATTTTTATGGGCTAAATGCCGACTATCTGAGCTATGTCCAGCAGGCATTAGGTATCACACTGGACCTGCGCGGCTACCCTTCCCTGCCCGCTTTGCAGAGCGCGCTGGCTCAGGGGGAGATCGACCTGTTTTATGGCATCCCGCTAAACGCCCTGCCTTCGGGGATGTGGGCGTCAAAACCTTATTACGTCAGCCCGCTGCGTGTCCTGCGCAACCGGCAAAACGGCCGTCAGGTCATGGTCAATTCCCACGACGCCCAAATCGCCATTAGTAAGATGACCGGCATGCAGGCTTTTGATCGTATTAGAAAATTAACCCCTGACGTCCACCTGTTCGACAACAACCTGCAGGCTATTTACTCCCTGCTTAATGGCAAAAGTGATTACCTGATTGCCGATGAGGCCAGCGCCAGTTTCATTTTGGATCAGCTGCAACTCGGCCAAATCTATCGCATTGAAAGCGCGCTGGATTTTGGCAACCTCTCCTTTGTTTTCGTCAGTAGAAACCCGGCCCTGCTCGAGGTGCTCAACCAGACCATCACCACCACGCCGATGGAGGTGATGAACACCCTGCAAGGCCGCTGGAATAAGCCGATCCCTAGCTATTTGGACGCCGGAAATGCCTCGCTGACGGCGATGGAACAAGAGTGGGTTCATCAACATCCGCAGGTCAACTATGCCGCGACGGAGAACAATTATCCCTTCGTTTATCGCGGATCCGACGGGCTGCCGCACGGCTACGTGGTGGATATTCTCAACATCATCGCGCAAAACACCGGGCTGAAGTTCGAACCAGTTTGGGGAAGCAACCCGCAGCGCGCCGATGCTCAGGTGCGTCAGGGGCAGGCGCTGTTCCGCGCGGTGCTGCCACTGTCGGCGAATTCGCGCGAGAACTACCTCAGCAGCATGCCTTTCCATCGCTCGCTGTGGGGCGTGTATGTCCGCCAAAGCAGCGAAGGTGTCTCCACGTGGCAGAATCTGGCTGGTAAAAGGATTGGCGTCATGCGCGGGGATCTCGCCGCGTCTCTGCTTCCCGCGGACGTCCAGCAAATCGCCTTCGACGATACCCAAACCCTGTATGACGCTCTGGCTAATGGGCAAATCGACGCGCTGATCGATAATATTGTTTCGGCCAACTTCATCTCGCTTTCGCGCTATTCCGGCCAGATAAAGCTGGCTTTCGCCGCCAATAATATCTCCTACCCCATCTCCTTTGGCGTCGACGCGGCCTCTCCGCTGCTGCTGTCAATTTTGGACAAAAGCCTACAGCAGATCCCGCCGCAGACGCTGCAATCGCTGCGCGATGACTGGACCAGCGATCGCCGCAATGTGATTGATGCGGTCAATGACAATCGCATGCCGCCGCAAACTACGTGGCTCCTCGGCCTGCTTGCCAGCGTCGTCGCGGTGCTGCTGGTGATCCTCGCGCGCCGCCAGTGGCTACAGCGCCGCGAGCAGCGCAAAGAGCAACAGGAAAGGCAGATGATTGAACTGGCGCGCCAGCAGGCGGAGGAGGCAAACCGCAGCAAGAGCCAATTCCTCGCCACGCTGAGCCACGAACTGCGCACGCCGATGCACGCCATTCTCGGCCTGCTCGAACTGGAACTTCAGCGCCAGCCCGCCACCAGCGAAAATCTGCCGGTGATTTACAGCTCCGCGTCGTCGCTGATGAACCTGCTGAATGACCTTCAGGACCACGCCCGCCTCGACAGCGGCATTCTGACGCTGGCACCCAAGCCGATGTCGCCTACTGAGTGGATTGCCCAGCTCAGCCGCCTTTATCCGCCGCTAATGGGTAAGAAACGGGTCGATTTTCAGGTCATCGCCCTCTCCTCTCTGCCCGCCAGATGGCTTATTGATCCCGACCGATTGATGCAGGTGATGAATAACCTGATTGGCAATGCGATCAAATTTACGGCGGAAGGGGAAATCCGGGTTGAGGTGCGCTGGCAGCAGGATGAGCTGGATATTCGCGTGCTGGATACCGGGTGCGGCATTGATCCCGACGAGGCCGAACTGCTTTTCCATCCCTATTACCGCGCCAAAGGTGCCCAGCGCTTCTCGGTTCAGGGCAGCGGGCTGGGCCTGTCGGTGTGCAAAGAGATTGTCGATAAGATGTCCGGCAAGATTGAACTGCTCTCGCGTGCGGATGCGGGAACTGAGGTGCGGGTGATGCTTCCGGCGGCAGAAACCCACGAGCCAACTCTCGCCCCGCCGCCAGCGCCTTCGGCTCCCAGCCTGAGCCAGCTTCGCGTGGCGGTGATTGATGACCACCCGACCAATCTGCTACTGATGCAGCGCCAGCTCTCGGCATTGGGCATCACCGCGACCCTGTTTGATGATGGCCGTGCGCTGTTGCGGGCGCACGTCGAGCGCCCATTTGAACTGCTGTTTATTGACTACAACATGCCGCGCCCCGACGGCGTGCTGCTGACCAAGCTGATCCGCCGCCGCGAGCGCCAGCATCCACAGCTTGCTGCCAGCCAAATCGTGCTCTGCTCGGCGGATGTGCAGGAGTTCACCCGCCTGCCTCTACAACAGCTTAAAGTCCCGCACTGCCTAACCAAGCCGATTTTACTGGAGGATATCCGCCAACTGCTTCCCAGCAATAGCTCGCTATTTCAAGATATTGGCGAGCGTTTGGCCCTGACGGGCAATCACGACCCGAGGCTAATTGAGAAGTTGCGCGAGACGCTGCTTCACACCCTGCGGGTCGACCAGCAGCGCGCGGCTCAGGCTTACGCCGTGGAAGATAGGGAAACTCTGAAAGATGCGGCCCATAGAATGAAGGGCAGCCTGCTGATTCTGGGCTATTCGCAGCCCGCAGAGGCATTTCAGGCGGTGATCAACGCCTGCCAGCAAGGCAAGACTGCGCCCGAAGCCTATACTACAATGCATCAACTGTTGCAGGATTTGCTTCAGCAGCTTGATAGACAACTCAATCCGGCTGCTGAAAACCGGCAAATCATTACTTAAGGAAAGCTATGTCATTTTTACCTCAGGATAAAAATAGCCGTCGGTTATTGTTAGCCTTTTTGGTTACCGTCGTTTTCATGGTTGTCGAAGTCATTGGCGGCCTGATCTCCGGCTCGCTGGCCCTGATCGCCGATGCTGGGCATATGCTCACCGACGCCGCGGCCCTGCTCATTGCACTCTTGGCCGTGCATTTCGCGAAACGCAAACCGAGCGCCAGCCACACCTTTGGCTACCTGCGCCTGACCACCATGGCGGCCTTCGTCAACGCCGCCGCCCTGCTGGTTATCGTCATCCTGATAGTGTGGGAGGCCATCGTCCGCTTCGCCAACCCACAGCCCGTGATGGGCGGCACCATGCTGGCGATTGGTATTGCCGGCCTGATTGCCAATCTGTTCTCATTCTGGTTACTGCACCAGGGCGAGGAGAAAGCCAATATTAACGTGCGCGCCGCGGCGCTCCACGTGCTGGGTGATCTGCTCGGCTCGATTGGTGCCGTGGCGGCAGCCATTATCATCATGAAAACCGGCTGGACGCCTATTGACCCGATTCTGTCGGTTCTGGTTTCCTGTCTGGTGCTAAGCAATGCGTGGCGCTTGATGAAGGAGAGTTTCCACGAACTGCTGGAAGGCACGCCGCAGGAAATTGATATTGAGAAACTGCGCAAAGACTTGTCGGTCACTATTCCCGAAGTGCGCAGCGTTCATCACGTTCACGTCTGGCAAATTGGCGAGAAACGCCTGATGACGCTGCACGTGCAGGTTGTGCCACCTCACGACCACGACGCGCTGTTAGGCCGGATTCAGGCTTACTTGCTGGATAAATACCGCATCGGCCACGCCACGATTCAGATGGAATATGGTACCTGCAGCACGCCAGACTGTGTGATCAGCGACAGTGTGGCGGAAGAAGGCCACAGCCATCTTGGTCACAGCCACGCGCATCACCATCATTAATCCCGCCTCAAACGCCAAGAGCCTCCCACAGGGAGGCTCTTGAGTAAATCGTATTAACTTACTGTTTAAACGCGCTGTAGCGGCTTAGAGCCATTCTGAGCGGCGCTCTTAATCCAAAGCCACGAGCCATTCAGGGCAATCAGCGTCAACAGCACATATTCCAGCGCCATGGCATACACGCCCTGATAAGCAAAAATCGCCACGCTAATCACGTCGATAACCACCCACACCAGCCAGTTTTCCACATATTTTCGGGTCATCAGCAGCATGGCGATGATCGACAGCACCATCATTGATGAGTCCCAGAACGGGAAGGCGTCGGGTTGCAGTTCAGGCATATGCACATTCAGCCCCAGCCCTTGCATCAGATTAACGGCTAGCAGACTGAGTGCCGCAAAAACGCGGTCGATATTGAAAGTCATAAACAGAATGCCCACCACGCAGACCGCGCCCCATACCAACGCTTTACCACGGGGCAGCCAGCGGATTTGCAGCTCGGCTTGCTTATCTTCAGTCTGACGACTCCACGCGTACCAACCATAAATGTTGGCGGCGAAGAAGAATATCTGTAGCAGCAGGCTGGCATAAAGCTGGATCTGGAAGAAGATCACCGCGAACAGCGTGACGTTAATCAGCCCAAACGGGTAGTTAATGATTTTCTCTTTGCTGGCAAACCAGATGCACAGCAGACCAAACAGCGTGCCGATAGCTTCAATCCACGACAGGTCATAGCCGCCTTTACCGAGCGGGATATGAACCAGAATATTGCTGGTGCTGAAAAAATCCATCGCGATTCCCTTCTGTAGCCTTCGTTAATGAAAATGTTTAAGCGTTACCCTGCACTCGCAGCTTAAGCTGCGCGGCGAAGTCCAGCATGCGGTTCAGTGGAATCAATGACTTCACGCGAAGGGCTTCATCCACTTCAATCGCGTGCTGGGCACCGCCCAGTTCTAATCCTTCGGCAATGGCTTTCAGGCCGTTCATCGCCATCCACGGGCAGTGGGCGCAGGTTCTGCAACTGGCACCTTCACCGGCAGTTGGCGCTTCGAACAACTCTTTATCCGGCACCGCCTGCTGCATTTTGTAAAAAATACCGCGATCGGTGGCCACAATGAGTTTGTTATTAGGCAAGCTCTTGGCCGCCTGAATCAGCTGGCTGGTAGAACCCACGGCATCGGCCATATCCACAATCGCCTGTGGAGATTCAGGATGCACCAACACGGCCGCGTCAGGATACAGCGCCTTCATGCGCGACAATGCCTGCGTCTTAAACTCGTCATGCACGATGCAGGCGCCCTGCCAGCACAGCACGTCGGCGCCCGTCTGCTTGCGCACATAGTTACCGAGGTGGCGGTCAGGAGCCCAGATGATTTTCTCACCCAGACTGTCGAGATGCTCGATTAACTCCACCGCGATACTGGAGGTCACCACCCAGTCTGCACGGGCTTTTACTGCCGCCGAGGTATTGGCGTAAACCACCACGGTGCGATCCGGGTGACTGTCGCAAAAATCAGAAAACGCCTGCTCAGGGCAGCCAAGATCTAAAGAACACTCGGCATTCAGAGTTGGCATCAGCACGGTTTTCTCCGGGCTGAGGATCTTCGCCGTCTCGCCCATAAAGCGCACGCCTGCAACCAACAAGGTTGAAGCCGGATGTTGGCTGCCGAAGCGCGCCATCTCCAGCGAGTCTGCCACACAGCCGCCCGTCTCCTCAGCTAGCTGCTGAATCTCAGGATCAGTGTAGTAGTGCGCAACCATCACCGCATTGCGCTGCTTCAGCAGAGTTTTAATCTTGGCTTTATAGAAGGCTTTTTCATCCTGGCTTAAAGGCACAGGCTTGGGAGGAAATGGATACACCGCGGCGTTCAGATCTAAAGTCTCGCTCATCGCTCATCATCTCTTGTCGTCAGGGGCTCAGTCTGACAAAGGCACCAATAATGGGATAAAACACCCATTTGTTTTGTATGCTAAACAAAATAGCGCAGATGTGGAGAAAAGTCGCTTGTATTTTGTGCTTTAAGATAAAAGTGTTTAAGGGACTTAAAAAAGGTGACGAGATTGGAGGTTTAGGAGGGCTAGAAACGAAAAAAACGCCTTGAGGCGTTTTAGTCTGCTTCTCTTAACAGGTTCTTGTAAGAGAAGTGGTGGGCCGTGCTGGATTGATTCGGTCTTCGACCTCACCCTGAGGGCAACGCGTTCGCGTTGTCGTCTCGCTTCGCTCGGCTCGAACCAGTGGTTCTCATCCTGCACTGCTTTACTCTGAGTCCCACTTAGAAAGTGGTGGGCCGTGCTGGATTCGAACCAGCGACCAATTGATTAAAAGTCAACTGCTCTACCAACTGAGCTAACGGCCCGCGGTATGTCGCGATACTTCTTACTGCTGCGCAATTCGTTGAAAACGAATCACTCCCTATGCTGCCACTTATCTAAAAGTGGTGGGCCGTGCTGGATTGATTCGCTCTGCGAGCTCACCCTACGGGCAACGCGTTCGCGTTGTCGTCTCGCTTCGCTCGGCTCGGCTCGAACCAGTGGTTCTCATCCTGCACTGCTTCACTACGAATTCCACTTTAAAAGTGGTGGGCCGTGCTGGATTGATTCGCTCTGCGAGCTCACCCTACGGGCAACGCTATTGCGTTGTCGTCTCGCTTCGCTCGGCTCGAACCAAAGGTTCTCATCCTGCACTGCTTTACTCTGAGTTCCACTTCGAAAGTGGTGGGCCGTGCTGGATTCGAACCAGCGACCAATTGATTAAAAGTCAACTGCTCTACCAACTGAGCTAACGGCCCGCTCAAACACTAAATCTCTCGCTGCTTTAACGCGTTACAGTTGCCTAGGCAACGGCGGCATATATTACTTATATAACTTTTCAGTGCAACGTTTAATTGAAGAAAAAACTCTGACTGCTTGTTCTTCACGCATTCAAGCCCAGAAAACCATCGAAATGGATATTTTCTGGGCCTGAATAACGAATTACTGTGAAGACAAGCGTTTTTGAGCTTGTTTGGCCGCATCGGTATTTGGGTACTGTTTTACGACCTGCGAGAAGACAGCCTTGGCTTTATCAGCCTGCCCTTTCTCTTGCATGATCACCCCAACCTTATACATCGCGTCCGAACTTTTTGGAGATTTTGGATAGCTTTTAACCACCACGGCGTAGAAATAAGCCGCGTCATCTTTCTTACCCTTGTTGTAATACAACTGGCCTAACCAATAGTTGGCGTTAGGCAGGTAAGTCGATTTCGGGTATTGCTTGATGAACGCCTGGAAAGCTGAAATAGCCTGATCGTACTGTTTCTTTTCCAGGGCAAGTGCAACGGCAGCATTGTAGTCAGTGTTTTCATCACCCGTGCTCGCAGGAGCCTGCGTAGGAGCAGGAGTGGATGAATCAGTGGCTGCGCCGGCAGCAGCTCCAGCAGCAGCGCCTGAAGCGGCAGCATTCGCATTACCAGAACCCTGGCTGCTAAGACTGTCCATCTGCTGATAAATTTGCTTTTGGCGATCAACAATCTGGCTTAACTGATATTGGTTTTCCTGAATTTGACCACGGAGAGAATCAATATCGCGTTGGGAGTCAGAGAGTTGTTGCTGAAGTTGAGTTAATAGTTGGCTGTGAGCGTTAGAAATACGCTCCAGAGAGGTGACTCGATCGTCTATCGAGCCTGAGCCGACATTACTGATTGGCGCTTGGGCAGTAGCGGCCCATGGGACCGCTACGCCAACCAGTAACGACAGACCCAACAAGTGATGTCTGAAGTTACTGCTCATGCGACTCTCTTAGTATACCAGTACGGCACGACGGTTTTTAGCGTAAGCCGCTTCGTCGTGGCCCAGTACAGCTGGCTTCTCTTTACCGTAAGAAACGATAGAGATCTGGTCAGCAGAAACGCCTTTGCCTTGCAGGTACATTTTAACTGCAGTAGCACGACGCTCACCCAGAGCGATGTTGTATTCCGGAGTACCACGTTCATCCGCATGACCTTCAACAGTCACTTTGTATGAAGGGTTGCTGCGCAGGAATGCAGCATGCGCATCCAGCATTTGAGCGAAGTCAGAAGCGATATCGTACTTGTCCAGACCGAAGTAAACGATATTGTTCTTTTGCAGCTCTTGCATCTGCAGACGCGCTTGCTCTTCAGAAGACATGTTGCCGCTCTCTGCACCAGTGCCAGCGCCAGCGCCCATACCAGATTGGCCATTGTCTGCGCTTTTGTGAGAACTACACGCGGCGATTGCCAGTACAGGCACAGCCAGCAGCAGCCCTTTAAGCACTTTGTTCAGTTGCATCTCGTTGATCCTTTTATAATTTTTGCCATACATAGTTTTATATGCATCACAGGTACGGCGACCAGGCAGGGAATTTTACCTGTCCATCAGTTGCCGGAAGACGCGCTTTGAAACGCCCATCAGTCGAGACCAACTGCAACACGGAACCCAGACCTTGAGAGGCGCTGTAAATCACCATGGTGCCATTTGGGGCGATA
This sequence comes from Ewingella sp. AOP8-B2-18, assembly GCF_052376015.1. Taxonomy (NCBI): domain Bacteria; kingdom Pseudomonadati; phylum Pseudomonadota; class Gammaproteobacteria; order Enterobacterales; family Yersiniaceae; genus Ewingella; species Ewingella sp. AOP8-B2-18. The sequence continues at coordinate 322,672 of NZ_JBQSVB010000001.1, read as the reverse complement.
CTAGGCGTTTCATCCAGGAACGTGTCCGTCAATGTTTGAACGGCTCCCGTTACTAGATCTTGTTTAGCGATGTGCTGCGAGCCATTGTTGCTGCTCACCATAACCAGGAACTTACCATCCGAGCTGATATCAGAGTCCTGATTCTGAGAACCTTCCCAGGTCAGACGCTGAGGCGCACCGCCATTAATACCGACTTTATAAAGCTGTGGACGACCGCCCTGATCCGAGGTGAAAGCCAGAGTCTGGCTATCTGGGAACCAGGTTGGTTCGGTGTTGTTGCTACGTCCATCAGTAACTTGGGTAATTTGACCCGAGCCAAGATTCATTACATAAACGTTCAGACTGCCGCCTTTAGACAAGGCGAAGGCCAGTTTGCTGCCGTCTGGAGAGAACGCTGGAGCACCGTTGTGACGCGGGAATGAGGCGATCTGTTTGATTGCGCCATTAGCCAGAGTCTGTACAACCAGAGCAGAACGCCCACTTTCGAATGTTACGTAGGCCAGTTTGCTACCGTCTGGAGACCAAGCCGGAGACATCAAAGGCTCTGGTGAACGGTGAACCACGAACTGGTTGTAGCCATCGTAGTCAGCAACGCGTAATTCATACGGGAATTTACCGCCGTTGGTCTGCACGATGTAAGCAATACGAGTACGGAAAGCACCCTTAATGCCGGTTAATTTTTCAAACACTTCGTCACTGGCGGTGTGTGCGGAATAACGCAGCCACTGCTTAGTGATTTGGTATTGGTTTTGTGCCAGAACAGTACCTGGTGAACCAGAGGTATCAACCAGCTGATAAGAAACCAAATACTTGCCGTCAGCACTTGGCTGAACCTGACCAACCACTACGGCATCAATACCCAGCGCCGTCCAGGCAGCAGGGGTGACTTCTGATGCGCTTGTCGGTTGTTGAGGCATGCGTGATGCATCAATTGGATTAAATTTACCGCTGTTACGTAAGTCAGCAGCAACAATAGCACCGATATCTTCCGGTGGATTACCAGGACCAGCCCATTTAAAAGGCACCACGCCAATTGGGCGCGCGGTGTCGACCCCTTGGGTAATTTCAATGCGAACTTCTGCGTGTAACACAGACGCCCACAGTATCAAAAGGCCAAACGCTACTCGAAATGCCTGCTTCATTGTATCTCCCTTATCTGGACCGATCTGCCCGCGATAAATTAGCAGAATTTTAACAAACCAACGCACACAAAACTATAAGTCGACCACATTTACCTTCGTAATAATCCGAAAAACGATAACTTTCGACTATTACTATGGTTTGAAGTCCAATGGCGCATTTTTAAATATTTCGTAAACAGCTTCTGAAGGTGGTTTCGGGAATTTAGCCTGTCGAGCTGCTGCAACAGCTGCCTGACAGAGTGCCGGATCTCCCCCCTCTGGCGTCACACTTTTCAGTGTGCCATCTGGTTCCATCTTAATGCGTAGCGTACAGGTTTTGCCTGCATACGAGGAAGCATCATAGAACCGGCTTTCGATAGCTGCCTTAATCTGGCTGCCATAGTTAGCGATATCTGCACCAGAAGCACCGGCCGCCTTATTCTTGCCCTGCCCTGCTGGCGCACTGGCTCCACCACCGCCTTTCGGCGCGTTTTTAGAGTTAGCCAAACCACCAAATAGGTCATCAACAGACTCAGACTCTTTCGCCGCGGCGGCGGCAGCAGCTTTCTTGTCAGCAGCCGCTTTTTTAGCAGCAGCGGCAGCTTCGGCTTTCTTCTCAGCGGCGGCATCAGCTTTCGCTTTTGCCGCAGCATCGGCCTTGGCCTGAGCAGCAGCCTCTGCTTTTTCTTTCGCTTCTGCGGCTGCGGCGGCTTTTGCCTCAGCAGCAGCTTGTTTCTTCGCGTCAGCTTCGGCCTGTTTTTTGGCGTCTGCTTCTGCTTGCTTCTTGGCAGCTGCCGCAGTGGCAGCGGCTTCGGCTTCAGCCTGTTTCTTCGCTTCAGCGGCGGCTTTCTTCTGTGCGTCAGCCTGAGCTTTGGCGACTTTGTCAGCTTCGGCTTTCGCTTTGGCAGCGGCATCAGCCTGTTGCTTCGCGGCTTCGGCTTTCGCCTTGGCTGCAGCATCTGCAGCGGCCTTCTGCGCCTGCTCCTGAGCTTCTTTCTGTTGCTCTGCAGCAGCTTGCTTTTGTTGTTCAGCAGCCTGTTTTTGCTGCTCTTTGGCATCTTCCTGCGCCTGCTTAGCATCTTCCTGTGCTTGCAAACGCTCTTTCTCTAATTCTTTCAGTCGCTGCTGCTCTGCTGCCTGCTTCTGCTGAAGTTCCTCAGCCTGCTGCTCGGACTTTTTCTTACGGGATTGTGCAGCGCGTTGAGCATCGGCTTGTTGCTGCTGCTGGCGATTGTACTGATCAACCACCGCGCTTGGATCAACCATAACGGCTGAGATGTCACTCCCGCCGCCACCGCCACTCATGCTGGTATCTTCGTCCAGCGATCCCCAGATAAGCAGGGCAATTATGATGATATGCAGAACGACCGAAACAATAACGGCGCGTTTGAGCTTATCGTTTTGTTCAGTTGCAGTTGCCTTTACCAAAATAGATTTCCCAACACAGGATTGCCAAAAACCCGAATTTCTTCTGCACCAGTTATCGCTTTGCAGACAACTGTTTTATCAGGCCAAGAAAAGCCGGGTTTCCAATAAGTGTTACAAATTACCTATCGTTAAATAGGCTGTGTCATAAGTCCGACAGATTTCACACCTGCCTGATGGAGCATGTTCAGCGCCTTGATGATTTCATCATAAGGAACATCTTTTGCACCGCCGATCAGGAAGACTGTCTTCGGATTGACTTGGATACGGCTGGTTGCTTCCGCAATAACCTGCTGTTCCGGCAACTGCTCCATACGCTGATGATCCACCACGATGGTGTATTGACCAACACCGGAAACTTCAACAATGACCGGCGGGTTATCATCAGTAGATACCGTTTTAGAATCTGTCGCATCAGGAAGATCAACTTCCACGCTTTGCGTGATGATTGGCGCTGTAGCCATAAATATCAGCAGCAGTACCAACAGCACGTCGAGCAGCGGAACAATGTTAATCTCTGACTTTAATTCGCGACGATGGCGACCACGTACTCGAGCCATGCTATCCCCCTTTAGTTACTGCTTGTTTCGCGAGAGAAAGCCTGACGGTGCAGGATAGCCGTAAATTCTTCCATAAAGTTGTCGTAGTTTTGCTCGAGCTTGTTCACGCGCTGGTTCAATCGGTTGTAGGCCATAACTGCTGGAATTGCAGCGAAAAGACCGATTGCTGTCGCGATCAAGGCTTCGGCGATACCCGGCGCAACCATCTGCAAGGTAGCCTGTTTAACAGAACCCAAACCGATGAACGCATGCATGATCCCCCAAACAGTACCGAACAGACCAATGTATGGGCTGATAGAACCAACGGTGCCGAGGAAAGGAATGTGGGTTTCGAGGGTTTCCATTTCACGGTTGAAGGAGATACGCATGGCGCGAGAGGAGCCGTCGATGACCGACTCTGGCGCATGGCTGTTTGCACGGTGCAAACGAGCGAACTCTTTGAAACCTGAATGGAAAATTTGTTCGGCGCCAGTGAGAGTCTCACGACGGCCCTGGCTTTCCTGGTAAAGGCGTGAAAGCTCGATACCGGACCAGAATTTATCTTCAAACGCTTCTGCCTCACGCGTAGCAGCATTCAACACTTTGGTGCGCTGAATGATGATTGCCCAAGACGCGACAGAGAAGCACACCAGAATAAGCATGATCAGCTTAACCAGGATGCTGGCCTTTAAAAATAAATCAAGAATGTTCATGTCAGTCACTGCTTAAACTCCGCGACAAAAGACTTAGGAAGCGCTCTTGGCTTCTTTTGGTGTGGATCGATACATGCAATCAACACTTCTGCAGTACTCAGAAGGTTGCCACGTGCATCAAGAATTCGTTGTGCAAAGGTAAGTGAGGCCCCCCGAATAGACGTTATCTCACTTTGGACATCCAGCAAGTCATCAAGACAAGCAGGAGCCAAGTATTCGACCGTCATGCGGCGGACAGCAAAAGCGACGTGTTCATCCAACAACTGTTGCTGGTGAATATTGCGTTGGCGCAACATTTCTGTGCGAGCCCTTTCATAAAAGGCGATGTACTGGGCGTGATAGACCACCCCACCAGCGTCTGTGTCTTCGTAATAAACACGGACCGGCCATCGGAACAACGAATTACTCACTCTACATCCCGTAATGCAATTTGACGGGCCTACTATACGCAAGAGATTTCTTGATGGGAATGGGTTGCAAGTCAGGAACGAAAATAATTATGGGCCTGAATGGCCCATAGGAAAAGTAGTGTAAATATCTATCAATATTAGATAAACAAACTAGCTAAAAAAGTAAACCAGCCCCGCCAGCAGAATAATCATCGCCGGGAGTGGTGAAAAGAACGCTTTCCATACAGAGCGATGGGGACGGAATCCAAAGCCGTGAATTAGGCCTGTGCAAACGGCCCAAATCAGAATGATCCCATGCCAGACTTCCAGCTGACTGGTGGAAGAAGCGAATTCACCCGGTTGCCAAAATACGCATCCAGCTAATACGAGCGCCATCACTAATGAAAGGGCCCGCAAGGGGCCCTTGTCAGTCACGGCATAAACTCTATCCGCGAGCGCGCTCATTATTCGCGCTCTTTCGCCGCAGCGGCTTTATTCTCTTCACTGTGCTCGAAAGCCAGTGCGGTAATAATGCCGAATGAGCACGCTAACAGAGTCCCGAGGATCCACGCAAAATACCACATAGTGTTATCTCCCGTTCAGTTGAACGATTAATACAAAGAGTGTTTGTTGTTTTCGATGTAAGTTTTGTCGAGACGACCAAACATCTTGTAATACGCCCAACTGGTGTAGATCAGAATGATCGGCACGAAGATACAGGCCACCACGGTCATCACTTTCAAGGTCAGCAATGTCGAGGTTGCATCCCACATGGTCAGGCTGGCGTCAGGGTTAGTGATCGACGGCATGACGAACGGGAACATGGTGATCCCAGCAGTCAAAATAACGCAAGCGATGGTCAGTGAGTTACTGACGAAAGCCAGTGCGCCTTTATTAATGCGTGAGAACAGGATGGTGAACAGTGGCAAGATAACGCCCAGTGCCGGAATAGCCCACAGGCTCGGCATATTGTTGAAGTTCACCAACCATGCACCAGCTTGATGTGCGACGGTTTTATGCAGTGGGTTCGATGGACCTGCGTGATCCAGCGTCGACGTCACCAGATAGCCATCAATCCCTTTCACCAGCCACACGCCCGCTAACAGGAAGCACACCATCATCACCAAGGCTGAGATCTGCGATGCCGTGCGAGTGCGTAAATGCAGCTCGCCAGTGGTACGCATTTGCAGGTAGGTCGCGCCCTGAGTGATGAGCATGGTCAGGCTCACGATACCCGCCAACAGGCCAAACGGATTCAGCAACTCGAACAGGCTGCCGGTGTAGAACAGGCGCAAGTCATTGTCGATGTGGAATGGCACGCCCAACAGCAGGTTGCCGAACGCCACGCCGAACACCAATGCAGGCACGAAGCTACCGATGAAGATGCCCCAGTCCCACATGCCACGCCAGCGCGCGTTTTCCAGCTTCGAACGGTAGTCGAAACCTAATGGGCGGAAGAACAAGGCGCAGAGCACCAGGATCATCGCGCCATAGAAGCCGGAGAAGGCGGCGGCATAGACCATTGGCCATGCGGCGAACAGCGCACCGCCCGCCGTGATCAGCCAGACTTGGTTGCCGTCCCAGTGCGGAGCAATGGAGTTGATCATCACGCGGCGGTCAGTGTCGGTTTTGCCAATGATGCGCAGCAAGATGCCCACGCCCATGTCGAAACCGTCGGTCACGGCGAAGCCAATGAACAGCACGCCGATCAATGCCCACCAGATGAATCGTAATACTTCATAATCAAACATAGCTAGACTCCCTATTACCGAGCTTGTTCAAGCGGTGCTGAAGGTTGTTCAAAGTGGTAGCGGCCAGTTTTCAGGCTGCTTGGCCCCAGACGGGCGAATTTGAACATCAGGAACATCTCAGCGATAAGGAACAAGGTGTACAGACCGCAAATCAGCCCCATCGACATCAACACGTCAGCGCGAGTCAGGGAAGAGTTAGCGATAGCCGTCGGTAAGACTTCACCGATAGCCCAAGGCTGGCGGCCATATTCGGCAACAAACCACCCTGCTTCGACGGCGATCCACGGCAGCGGTAAGCCCCACAGCGCCGCGCGGTGCAGCCAACGCTTCTGACCAATCTTGCCGCGAAGTACCATGAAGAACGACAGACCGATGATGGCCAGCATCAGGAAGCCACAGGCCACCATGATACGGAATGCGAAGTACAGCGGCAGAACGCGAGGAATGGAATCTTTGGTCGCCTGCTGGATTTGTGCTTCGGTGGCATCCGCCACGTTCGGCGTATAGCGTTTTAGCAGCATGCCGTAGCCGAGATCCTGCTTAGTTCTCTCGAAGTCGCTACGCACGGTTGGGTCGGTATTGCCTGAGCGCAACTCTTCCAGCAGCGTGTACGCCTTCATCCCGTTACGAATGCGCACTTCATGCTGCGCCATCAGGTCTTTCAGACCCGTCACTGGCGTATCGACGGAGCGCGTGGCAATCAGGCCGAGCAGGTAAGGAATTTGGATGGAGTATTCGTTTTCCATCTTGTCCTGATTTGGCAAGCCAATCAGCGTGAAGTTGGCCGGTGCAGGTTGGGTGTCCCACTCTGCTTCGATAGCCGCCAGCTTGGTTTTCTGCACGTCACCCATTTCGTAACCGGATTCATCACCCAGCACGATAACGGAGAGCGTGGCAGCCAGACCGAAGCTTGCTGCGATCGCGAATGAACGCTTAGCGAAGCCTACGTCACGACCTTTCAACAGGTAGTAAGAGCTGATAGCCAGAATGAACATCGCACCTGTGACATAACCTGCCGCCACGGTGTGAACGAATTTAACCTGTGCAACCGGGTTTAAGACCAGCTCGGAGAAGCTGACCATTTCCATACGCATGGTTTCGTAGTTGAAGTCCGAGGCAATCGGGTTTTGCATCCAGCCGTTGGCAACCAGGATCCAGAGTGCGGATAAGTTTGAGCCGAGCGCGACAAACCAGGTTACCGTCATGTGCTGGACTTTCGATAAACGGTCCCAGCCGAAGAAGAATAACCCGACTAACGTGGATTCAAGGAAGAACGCCATTAAACCTTCGATGGCCAGCGGGGCCCCAAAGATATCACCGACGTAATGTGAGAAATATGACCAGTTGGTTCCGAACTGGAATTCCATGGTCAAACCCGTGGCCACACCCAGAGCAAAGTTAACTGCAAATAACTTGCCCCAGAATTTGGTCATATCTTTATAGATTTGTTTGCCGGAAAGTACATATACCGTTTCCATAATTGCCAGTAAAAACGCCATACCTAGCGTTAATGGGACAAATAAGAAATGGTACATGGCAGTTAAAGCAAACTGTAAACGCGACAGTTCAACGATATCAAACATCTTGACCCCTTGCTCCTCGGAGGAAGACTCCAACTTGCGACTCTCTGACGAACCGATTGCCGGAACGCCTCATGACTTCCAATTTCAAAACCTGCCAAACAAGTAAAACTGTCAAATACGCCACTGATAACTGTAGCGTTTGACGCCCAATCTCACCGCATGCGTAGGCAAAAACTCTGCAAAAAAGGCCGCAGCGCTAAGGGATGTGAAGATTGGAAAAGTTAGCAACCTAGATCTGTTCTTGGGTACTGATGCTACAGGTTGACAATGTTACGCCACTAATCCCACACAATAAATAGGTTTTTGCGTGAGCTAAATCGTATTTCCATTTACAGGTCAATTAATGGCTGAAACATCAGGATCCCCTGATATTGATCTGCAACAATTTAAGCCTATCTGGCTATTTATTTCTATATTGTTCTTAGGCTTTCTACAAAAAATCTTAGACATTGTTAATTATTGGTTTCATTCGGTTTTATTGAAAGCCAATGGGTTAATTATTTGTGAATTTATGGTGAAACAAATATCATTTCCGCCACATTATAAATTCAATTACACCTATTTATTTTCGAATTAACCCAACCCTTAATTGTTAAAAATAATCATCTAAATGGATAATTGTTAAATATTATAGCAGCAATAAAAAAGGCCACTCGAAAGTGGCCTTAATTTAAATAATAACGCGAAGTTATTTAGTTTGGCAGAACCGCTTTTACTGCGTCGCCGATGTCAGCCAGGCTGCGAACAGTCTTCACGCCAGCGGCTTCCAATGCAGCAAATTTATCGTCAGCAGTACCTTTACCACCGGCAATGATGGCGCCTGCGTGGCCCATGCGTTTGCCTTTAGGTGCCGTCACGCCCGCGATGTAGCCCACAACAGGCTTGGTCACGTGATCTTTGATGTAAGCAGCTGCTTCTTCTTCTGCGTTACCACCGATCTCACCGATCATGACGATAACTTCAGTCTGTGGATCTTCCTGGAACAGTTTCAGGATATCGATGAAGTTAGAGCCAGGGATCGGGTCACCGCCGATACCCACGCAGCTTGACTGGCCGTAGCCGTTGTCAGTGGTCTGCTTAACGGCTTCATAAGTCAGGGTACCAGAGCGGGAAACGATACCCACTTTGCCCGGCTTGTGAATGTGGCCCGGCATGATGCCGATTTTGCATTCGCCCGGTGTGATAACGCCCGGACAGTTTGGCCCGATCATCACTACGTCAGTTTGCTCAAGCTTAGCTTTCACAATCAGCATATCCAGCGTTGGGATGCCTTCAGTGATACAGATGATAAGCTTGATGCCTGCATCAATAGCTTCCAGGATGGAATCTTTGCAGAACGGAGCCGGAACGTAGATCACAGAAGCCGTAGCGCCTGTAGATTCCACGGCTTCGCGCACGGTGTTGAACACTGGCAGACCCAGATGCTCGGTGCCGCCTTTGCCTGGCGTTACGCCGCCAACCATTTTGGTGCCGTAAGCAACCGCTTGTTCAGAGTGGAAAGTACCCTGGCTGCCGGTGAAACCTTGGCAGATAACTTTGGTGTTCTTGTTGATTAAAATCGACATTATTTCCCCTCCACTGCCGCGACGACTTGTTGAGCCGCATTGGTCAGGCTGGTCGCTGCAATGATGTTCAAACCGCTGTCCGCCAATTTCTTAGCGCCCAGCTCGGCATTGTTACCTTCAAGACGTACCACGACTGGCACGTTGACGCCCACTTCTGCGACTGCGCCGATGATACCGTCGGCAATCAGGTCACAGCGCACGATGCCGCCGAAGATATTAACGAATACCGCTTTAACTTTCTCATCGGACAAGATGATTTTGAACGCTTCAGTTACGCGCTCTTTGGTTGCGCCGCCGCCTACGTCGAGGAAGTTAGCTGGCTCGCCGCCGTGCAGTTTAACGATGTCCATAGTCCCCATCGCCAGACCCGCGCCGTTAACCATGCAACCGATGTTGCCGTCGAGAGCAACGTAGTTCAGTTCCCACTGAGCAGCCTGAGATTCACGGGCATCTTCTTGGCTGTGGTCGCGCATTTCGCGCAATTCTGGCTGACGGAACAGGGCGTTGCCGTCTGCGCCCAGCTTGCCGTCGAGGCAGATCAGGTCACCAGCAGTGGTCACAACCAGTGGGTTGATTTCGATCAGCGCCAGGTCGCGCTCAAGGAAGATAGTCGCCAGACCCATGAAGATCTTAGTGAACTGCTGAACTTGCTTACCGGTCAGACCCAGTTTGAACGCCAGTTCACGGCCTTGGTAAGGCTGTGGACCTGCCAGTGGATCCAGAGCAACTTTGTGGATCAAGTGTGGCGTTTCTTCTGCCACTTTCTCGATTTCCACGCCGCCTTCGGTAGAAGCCATGAACACCACGCGACGGGAGCTACGGTCTACTACTGCGCCGAGATACAGCTCTTTGTCGATATCAGTCGCTGCTTCAACCAGAATCTGGTTTACCGGCTGACCCTGTGCGTCTGTCTGGTAAGTAACCAGGCGTTTGCCCAGCCAGTTTTCAGCAAAAGCGCGGATCTCTTCTTTGCTTTTAACCACTTTCACGCCGCCCGCTTTACCGCGGCCGCCAGCGTGAACCTGGCATTTAACTACCCACGGGCCAGCACCGATTTTTGATGCTGCTTCTTCCGCTTCGCGCGGAGTGGAACAGGCGAAGCCTGATGGTGCTGGCAGGCCGTAGCGTAGGAACAGCTGTTTCGCCTGATACTCGTGTAAATTCATGATGTTCTATCCATTCAGTAGTAAGGCATCTCTATGGCACGGCGCACCGCGCCATAGACTTTTCGATCTCTTTTCTTGACCCGCTTGGACTAGACGTCCAGCAGCAGACGAGCCGGATCTTCCAGCATTTCTTTGATGGTCACCAGGAAGCCTACTGACTCACGGCCGTCAACTAGACGGTGGTCATAGGACAGCGCCAGATACATCATTGGCTGAATAACAACCTGACCATTCACCGCCATTGGGCGATCTTTAATGGCGTGCATGCCAAGGATCGCGCTCTGCGGTGGGTTGATGATTGGTGTAGACATCAGCGAGCCGAATACGCCGCCGTTGGTCACTGTGAAGTTCCCGCCGGTCAGTTCTTCTACTTTCAGCTTACCGTCGCGACCTTTGATGGCCAGCTCTTTGATTTGCTTCTCGATGTCAGCCATACCCAGCGTGTCAACGTCGCGCAGCACTGGCGTTACCAGACCGCGTGGAGTTGAAACGGCAATGCTCACGTCGAAGTAGTTGTGGTAAACCACATCATCGCCATCGATAGAAGCGTTAACTTCTGGGAAGCGTTTCAGTGCTTCAACCACGGCTTTCAGGTAGAAGGACATGAAGCCCAGACGCACGCCGTGACGTTTCTCGAACGCTTCGCCGTACTGCTTACGCATGTCCATGATTGGCTTCATGTTGATTTCGTTGAACGTCGTCAACATGGCGGTGCTGTTTTTCGCTTCCAGCAGACGCTCGGCAACGCGTTTGCGCAGACGAGTCATAGGAACGCGTTTTTCGCTACGCGCGCCGATCGCCGGAGCAGCCGCAGTTTCAGCTTTCGCCGGCGCCGCGTCAGACTTAGCGTCTTTGCCAGACTTAGCCAAGTGCGCTTCGATATCTTCGCGAGTCAGACGACCACCCACACCGCTGCCTTTGATAGCGCTGGCGTCAAGGGAGTGCTCAGCAATCAGGCGGCGGATAGCCGGGCTGAGTGCATCGCTGCTTTCGTCATCCAGTGCCGCAGTGTGGCGCTGTGAAGGCGTCGATTCTTTATCAGACGCTTTCTCCTGGCTTGGTTTGCCGGTGCTGTTGCCCGGACGCAGGCGCGCCAGAATCTGTTTAGAAACGACGGTTGCACCTTCGTCTTCGAGGATGCTGTCCAGAATACCGGCTTCACTTGCCGGGACTTCCAGAACCACTTTGTCAGTTTCGATTTCAACCAGAACTTCATCACGTTCTACACTGTCGCCCGGCTTTTTGTGCCAGGTGGCAACCGTGGCGTCTGCTACGGATTCAGGGAGGTCAGGGACCAAAATATCTACGCTACTCATTCTCAATCCTTCTAAAATTCGTTAATTAACGTTTAACGCGTCATTGACCAGATCTTGCTGCTGCTTCTGGTGAACGGACATATAGCCAACTGCCGGAGAGGCAGACGCCGGACGTCCTGCGTAACGTAAAGAAGCCCCGAAAGGAATCACTTCACGGAAATTGTGTTGGCTGCAGTACCAGGCACCCTGGTTCAGCGGCTCTTCCTGACACCAAACGAAATCATGAACGTGTGAGAATTTCTCAAGCACTTCCTGAATTGCTTTGTGCGGGAATGGATACAGCTGCTCGATACGAACGATGGCGACATCAGTTTGCTCGTTCTTACGACGTTGCTCCAACAGGTCATAGTAGACCTTACCGGAACACATCACGACGCGCTTAACTTGCTTCGGATCCAGCTCGTCAATCTCACCGATTGCCGGCAGGAAGCTACCGTTTGCCAGCTCATCCATGGTCGAAACGGCCAGAGGATGACGCAGCAGAGATTTAGGCGACATCACCACCAGCGGACGGCGCATACCGCGCAGCGCCTGACGGCGGATCATGTGGTAAACCTGCGCCGGGGTCGACGGGATACAAACCTGCATGTTCTGCTCAGCGCAGAGTTGCAGATAACGCTCCAGACGAGCGGATGAGTGCTCTGGACCCTGCCCTTCGTAGCCGTGTGGCAGCAGCATCACCAGACCACACATGCGGCCCCACTTCTGCTCACCGGAACTGATGAACTGGTCGATAACCACCTGAGCACCGTTGGCGAAGTCACCGAACTGCGCTTCCCAGATAGTCAGGGTGCGCGGCTCAGCCGTGGCGTAGCCATATTCGAATGCCAGAACCGCTTCTTCAGACAGCACGGAGTCCCAGACGTTGAACTCGCCCTGGCTGTTATGAATGTTAGACAGCGGCACGTAGACAGAACCGTTTTTCTGGTTGTGAACGACGGCATGGCGGTGGAAGAAGGTGCCACGGCCGGTATCTTCACCGGAAATACGGATAGGAATACCTTCGTCGACCAATGTTGCGTAAGCCAGGTTCTCGGCGCCGCCCCAGTCAAACTTCTTGTTGCCTTCGGCCATTTCAATACGGTCGGCGTAGATTTTCGCCACGCGAGCCTGCATTTCAATCGCTTCTGGCACATGGCTGACGCGGCGAGCAAGTTCTTGCAGACGCTTAGGATCAACCTTGCTCGGGTACTCTTCATCCCACTCGTGGTTCAGGTACGGAGACCAGGTGAAAGTGTGCATGTCATTTTGACGCCACTCTTCAACCACGCAGTCGCCCGCGTCCAGCGCGTCACGGTAGAGATTAACCATTTCGGTCGCATCTTCCGCACTGGCGACATTCTGCTCAGCCAGAATATCGGCATACAGTTTGCGCGGCGTAGGATGTTTTTTGATTTTCTGGTACATCAGCGGCTGAGTTGCACTTGGCTCATCGGCTTCGTTGTGGCCATGACGGCGATAACAAACGAGGTCGATCATCACATCACGTTTAAAGGTGTTGCGGAAATCCAGTGCCAAACGCGTCACAAAAGCCACGGCTTCCGGGTCATCTGCGTTGACGTGGAAAATAGGTGCCTGCACCATTTTCGCGATGTCAGTACAGTAATCCGTAGAACGCGCGTCTTTCGGGTTAGAGGTGGTGAAACCAACTTGGTTGTTGATAACGATACGCACGGTACCGCCCACTTCATAACCGCGAGCCAGTGACATGTTCAGGGTTTCCTGAACGACGCCTTGGCCGGTGATAGCAGCGTCACCGTGAATGGTGATTGGCAGAACCATGTTACTGCGCGCTTCGTCCAGACGGTCACGACGGGCTCGAACAGAACCAATAACCACCGGGCTAACGATTTCCAGGTGCGACGGGTTAAACGCCAGCGCCAGGTGAACCATGCCGCCTTCGGTTTCCACGTCGGAGGAGAAGCCCATGTGGTACTTAACGTCACCGGTGCCCAGATGTTCTTTATGCTTACCAGCAAACTCGTCGAACAGATCCTGAGGTTTTTTACCCAGCACGTTGATCAGCACGTTCAAACGACCGCGGTGTGCCATACCCAGCACCACTTCACGCGTACCGTTTTTACCGGCGTGACGAATCATCTCTTTCAGCATCGGCACCAGCGCGTCGCCACCTTCCAGCGAGAAGCGTTTTGCTCCCGGGAATTTAGCGCCGAGGTAACGTTCCAGACCTTCAGCAGAGGTCAGCTCTTTCAGGAAGGTTTTCTTCTCTGAATCGCTGAAGTTAGCGCGCCCTACCACAGATTCGATACGCTGTTGGATCCAGCGTTTCTCTTCAGTGTTAGTGATGTGCATGTACTCAGCGCCGATAGAGCCGCAATAGGTTTGCTTCAGTGCTTTGTACAGCTCGCCGAGCTGCATGGTTTCTTTACCAATGGCAAAAGAACCTACATTGAAGGTTTCCTGGAAATCAGCTTCAGTCAGATTGTGGAAAGCCGGATCCAAATCAGGCACGTCGTCAAGTTTCCACAAGCCGAGAGGATCAAGATTTGCATTCTGGTGGCCGCGGAAGCGGAAGGCGTTAATCAGCTGCAACACTTTAACTTGCTTGGCATCCGTTTCCGGATCGCTGATAGCGGAGTTATAGCGAGAAGCGTCTTTTGCCAGACGTCGGAAATAATCGCGTGTTTGAGAATGGAGTTGCTCTGGTTTGACACCCACTGTCGGAAGCTGTTTAAAAATTGAACGCCAGCTATCGTCAACGGAACCAGGATCGGTTAAGTAGTCTTCATAGAGTTGTTCTATGTAAGACTGGTTTGCACCCGCCAGATAGGAGGAATCCAGCCAGGCCTTCATTGCGCCGTTCTGCATCGTGATCCCTTAAGCATTGAAGCTTTAGTTTTCGCCGTGGTTAATAATATTGACCGTGATACACCGTGGTAAGACGGTTTTCCATACATATTCAGTTCATTGGTCTGGAGCCTGCGGCTCTGTCAAGGAACCTCCAAAAATCAACTTGCTGCCTCGTGTTACATGTTGGCTTTTGGCGCTACCCTGCGTTATCCGACCTTATTATTTTCTCCTGTTCTTATACTACTCCAATCGGGGGCAACTTTGTTGCACCTTGTTGCGAATATGTTACCAATAACTCACTTAATGTTAGCGGGAACCTGAGTTCCCGCTATTGAACATCATCTTACTGACTCAGGCACCGCGCTGAAGCAGCATCGATTTGATGTGACCGATAGCCTTGGTAGGGTTAAGGCCTTTAGGACACACGCTGACACAGTTCATGATGCTGTGGCACCGGAATACACTGAAAGCGTCGTCCAGATTATCCAGACGAGATTGCGTTTCTGTGTCACGGCTGTCGATCAGGAAGCGATAAGCCGCCAGCAAACCGGCCGGACCAACGAATTTGTCCGGGTTCCACCAGAACGACGGGCAAGAAGTCGAACAGCAGGCGCAGAGAATACATTCGTACAATCCGTCCAGCTTTTCGCGCTCTTCCGGCATCTGCAAGTGCTCGCGCGCCGGGGGATTCTTCCCATCATTCAACAGGTAAGGTTTGATTTTCTCATACTGCTTATAGAACTGCCCCATGTCCACAACCAAGTCACGCACCACTGGCAGACCCGGCAGAGGACGGATAACAATCTTCTTACTGCCTTTCTGTAAAGCCGAAACTGGCGTGATACAAGCCAGACCGTTTTTACCGTTCATGTTGATGCCGTCTGAGCCACACACGCCCTCACGGCAGGAGCGACGGAAAGAGAGGGTTGGATCCTGCTCTTTCAGCTGGATTAACGCGTCCAGCACCATCATGTCGCGCCCTTCTTCCGCTTCCAGTACGTAATCTTTCATGTACGGCGCGTCGTCAACATCTGGGTTATAGCGATAAATCGAAAATTCGAGTTTCATAATCTGTCTCCGCAACGCCCTAGTAAGTACGCGCTTTCGGCGGGAACGCCGCGCGAAGCTTAGGCTGCATGTTCACCTCACGGCGAGTCATGCTCTCAGTTTCCGGTTGATAAAGCGTGTGGCAGAGCCAGTTAGCATCATCACGATCTGGGAAGTCGAAGCGGCTGTGCGCGCCACGGCTTTCAGTACGGTAGTTCGCAGAAACGGCGGTGGAGAATGCGGTTTCCATCAGGTTATCCAGCTCCAGACATTCAACGCGCTGGGTGTTGAATTCTGTTGAAGTGTCATCCAGACGGGCATTTTTCAGACGCTCACGGATCTCTTTCAGCTCTTGCAGACCTTTCGCCATCGCATCGCCTTCGCGGAATACCGAGAAGTTGTGCTGCATACAGGATTGCAGGTCTTTACGAATCGCCACCGGATCTTCACCGGAACGGGTGTTGTTCCAACGGTTCAGACGCTCAAGGGCGTGGTCGATATCATCTTGCGATGCATCGCGGCTGTCGCCCTGCTCGTTGATGGATTCTTGCAGATGCAGACCCGCCGCGCGGCCGAAGACCACCAGGTCGAGCAGTGAGTTCCCCCCGAGACGGTTAGCACCGTGAACGGATACGCAGGCAATTTCGCCTACTGCGAACAGACCTGGGATCACCACGTCTTCGCCTTTCTCATTCACGCGCAGCGCCTGACCGGTCACCTTGGTCGGAATGCCGCCCATCATGTAGTGACAGGTTGGGATAACCGGGATTGGCTCTTTGACTGGGTCAACGTGAGCAAAGGTACGAGACAGCTCAAGGATGCCCGGCAGGCGTGATTCCAGAACGTCTTTGCCCAAGTGGTCAAGTTTCAGCTTGGCGTGTGGGCCCCAAGGACCGTCACAGCCACGGCCTTCGCGGATTTCGATCATGATGGAACGCGCCACCACGTCACGACCCGCCAGGTCTTTAGCATTAGGTGCGTAACGCTCCATGAAGCGCTCGCCGTCTTTGTTCAGCAGGTAACCACCTTCACCACGGCAACCTTCGGTCACCAGCACGCCCGCGCCCGCAATACCCGTCGGGTGGAACTGCCACATTTCCATATCCTGCACCGGAACGCCTGCACGCAATGCCATACCTACGCCGTCACCGGTGTTGATATGTGCGTTAGTGGTGGATTGGTAAATACGGCCTGCACCGCCGGTCGCCAGCACGGTAGCTTTCGCTTTGAAGTAAACCACTTCGCCGGTTTCGATACAGATTGCAGTACAACCGACTACCGCGCCGTCTTGGTTTTTCACTAAATCCAGTGAATACCATTCGGAGAAGATAGTGGTGCCGTTTTTCAGGTTCTGCTGATAAAGGGTGTGCAACAGGGCGTGACCTGTACGGTCAGCCGCTGCCGCAGTACGTGCCGCCTGCTCGCCGCCGAAGTTCTTCGACTGGCCACCAAACGGACGCTGATAAATTCGGCCGTCGTCAAGACGGGAGAAAGGCAGACCCATATGTTCCAGCTCAAGAATCGCTTCCGGGCCGGTTTTACACATATATTCAATCGCGTCCTGGTCACCGATGTAGTCGGAGCCTTTCACGGTATCGTACATATGCCATTCCCAGTCATCCTCATGGGTGTTACCGAGGGCTACGGTGATACCGCCCTGCGCTGACACCGTATGGGAGCGGGTTGGGAATACTTTAGAAATCAGGGCGCAAGTTTGGCCCGTTTGTGAAATCTGTAATGCGGCACGCATACCGGCGCCACCTGCACCGATAACGACAGCATCAAACTCTCTGACTGGCAGACTCATTGACTACGCTCCCCAAACAACAATTGTTCCATAAAGTAGATAAACCACTAACGTCACGACGATAGCCAGTTGCAGCACCAGTCGCACAGCCAGAGGCTTGACGTAGTCCGTTAACACCTGCCACATGCCAATCCACGCGTGGATCAGAATCGAAAGCAGCGTCAGCAGGGTAAATACTTTGGTAATGGAGGAAGCAAAGAAGCCTTGCCAGACATCAAAAGTAATGTCCTGAGCCATCACAACGAAGCCCAGAATATAAAGGATATACAGCGTGATAACGATCGCCGATGCGCGCAGCAGCAGCCAGTCGTGGACACCATTGCGTCCTAATGCCGAAACATTGTTTACCATACGAAGACTCCAGCCAGAATTGACAGCACGACGGTAAGGCCGATCACCACTTGGGCTGAACGGGTACCGACAGCTAAACTCTCTTCGATATAGCCGAAATCCATCAGCAAGTGACGAATGCCACCGCAGA
Organism: Ewingella sp. AOP8-B2-18; assembly: GCF_052376015.1. Classification (NCBI taxonomy): domain Bacteria; kingdom Pseudomonadati; phylum Pseudomonadota; class Gammaproteobacteria; order Enterobacterales; family Yersiniaceae; genus Ewingella; species Ewingella sp. AOP8-B2-18. The sequence goes on along the minus strand of NZ_JBQSVB010000001.1, from coordinate 304,958 downwards.
CGTGATAGGCCAGTGCGGTGAGTATTCCCCAGAAGATGAATTTCACAATGAAGCCATTCATGATTTCAGCTGCGTGTGCAAACCCTTCAGGCGAAGAGAGTGACATGCCGAGCAGCCAGAGGAGGATACCGACAGCGACGAAGGTAATGACGCCGGAGACACGGTGTAAGATGGACGCTATTGCAGTTACGGGAAACCGGATCGTTTGCAGATCCAGATTGACAGGTCTTTGTTTTTTCACGGTTTTGCCCACACACCTCATAGAACCTTTTCGTGATCGCGGCAATCGCGTTGATGACGAAGGTCTTATTATTTTCCTTCCTCCGGCCTTGGCGGTGTTCAGACAACTCATCCTCTTCTTGAGTGATGCCGCAGATGCGTTGGCTGCACTCGTTCACCCGAATCACTTACCAACGTAAGCTCATCGTGTTCACTCAATTGCCGCCTTCCTGCAACTTCACTCACTTCGAGCATGAATGAGCGATATGCTCTTCAGGTCGTACGCTCAAACAACGACATCCATTGTAATCAAGACGCGTAGACTGAATTCATGTTTCAAAGGCTTTTAAATCACTGCTAACAGGCGAAAAATCAGCCACCAAGGCAGAAATTTGAAAGACAAAGAAGATGTGCTGGGTGCTCCTACTTCGGGTTACCCGGAGACCTGGCGCAAAGTATAGGTTGATCACATTCCTATTACAATTCCCCTACAAACGCTTTGGTCACATTTCTGCGAAACAGTGATTAGGCTCCCATTTTTCACAATCCAAACAAAATAAATTATGTAGTTTGACATTGGATCAACATTTCCATTACATATTAGCCATTCGCTCACATCCGTGATGACTACGACAGACACATCCACCCTTCCCTGTTACGCCAAGTTATGCAAAAGTGGGGATTGTGTTATATCCATAACCTTGTCGTAAGTACTGATCCACCGAAAGCTGAGTAACAGAATTGTAAGATCTATCGAATCTTTAACAACGATGAAGTGTCGCCTGTCCGTCAAATCGTGATCCAAGGTCACAGCCGATTGGCTCTACGTTCCCTTTCTAAAATCGATCGCAGAGTCCGCCGAAATAATAATGACGGGGATTGAGGTGATATTTTAGGCTGTTCAGTTGTTGACGATTTTTAAAATAAAGGCGCTAAGGAGACTGTAAATGGCTGATAAGAAAGCGACACTTACCCTACAAGGTCAAGACCCAATTGAACTCGACGTGCTATCCGGCACCTTGGGTCAGGACGAAATTGACATTCGTACCCTCGGCTCCAAAGGCTTGTTCACCTTTGACCCCGGCTTTACCTCTACCGCATCTTGCGAATCCAAAATTACTTACATCGACGGTGACGAAGGCGTTCTGTTACACCGCGGTTTCCCGATTGATCAGTTGGCGAAAGAGTCAACCTTCCTGGAAGTGAGCTATTTGCTGCTGTACGGCGAAGCGCCAACTCAGGCTCAATACGAAGATTTCAAAAAAATCGTTGAACGCCACACCATGGTTCACGAGCAGATCACTCGCCTGTTCCACGGCTTCCGCCGTGACTCGCACCCAATGGCCGTGCTGTGCGGCGTGACCGGTGCTCTGGCGGCGTTCTACCACGACTCTATCGACGTGGAAAACGAGCGTCACCGCGAAATCGCTGCTTACCGTCTGCTGTCCAAAATGCCGACCGTTGCCGCCATGTGTTACAAGTATTCCATTGGCCAACCGTTCGTTTATCCGCGCAATGACCTCTCCTACGCTGGCAACTTCCTGCACATGATGTTCGCAACCCCTTGCGAAGAGTATGTGGTGAACCCAGTGCTGGAACGCGCAATGGACCGAATTCTTATCCTGCACGCTGACCACGAACAGAACGCATCAACCTCTACCGTGCGTACCGCAGGCTCTTCTGGCGCTAACCCATTTGCCTGTATCGCGGCGGGTATCGCATCTCTTTGGGGACCGGCTCACGGCGGCGCCAACGAAGCTGCATTGAAAATGCTTGAAGAGATCAGCAGCGTCGATCACATCCCAGAATTCATCAAACGTGCGAAAGACAAAAACGATTCGTTCCGTCTGATGGGCTTCGGTCACCGTGTTTACAAAAACTATGACCCTCGTGCCACCGTAATGCGTGACACTTGCCACGAAGTGCTGAAAGAGCTGGATCTGAAAGACAACCTGCTGGAAGTGGCGATGGAGCTTGAGCACATCGCGCTGAACGACCCGTACTTCATCGAGAAGAAACTCTACCCGAACGTAGACTTCTACTCAGGCATCATCTTGAAAGCCATGGGTATTCCTTCTTCCATGTTTACCGTTATCTTCGCGATGGCGCGTACCGTGGGTTGGATTGCACACTGGAACGAAATGCACCAGGACGGCATCAAAATCGCTCGTCCACGTCAGCTGTACACCGGCTATGACAAACGTGATTTCAGCTCTCAGGTGAAAAAGAAATAAGTCTGTCAGCAGACGAGAAAAAGGCACTCATTGAGTGCCTTTTTTATTGCTCAAAACCTAGTGCTGACAGCCGGGACAGTGGAAAAAGGGCCGGGTAGACACCGAGGTTTTGACGATGGTTTCGCCACAGCGCTTACAGGCCTTGCCTGCCCGACCAAATACCCGAAAGCTGAACAGCGCGCCGTGGTGTTTGTTCTCCTGCACCTGCCCGCGCGTAGCATAAGACAAGCGTGCAATGGACAGACAGGCGTCAGCCAAGTCATCTAGCTGCTGTTCATTCAAGTCTTTGGGTTTATGCGTGGGAAGCAGCTTGGCCTGCCAGAGAATTTCCGCCCGCAAATAGTTGCCTAGCCCAGCCAAGAATGCCTGATCGAGCAGCATGCCGCCCAGCTGACGATTGCGGAATTTGGCAGAGAGTAGCCGCTCGCGCACTTGCTCCACGGTCAGCGTCTCATCCAGCACGTCGGGGCCAATACGCTGCAAGAACGGATGATTTTCTATCTCATCGCTCGACCACATCTCAATCTCAGACGCGCTGTAGAGCAGAATGGTACCGTCGGTGCTTTGCAGCTTCACCCGCAGCGAACGCTTGCTCTCCTTCGGCTGCTGCCCCGCCTCAACCACCCGCCAGACGCCGTACAGCTGATTATGGCTGTAGAGGGTTAAGCCATTGGAGAAATGCGTCAGCAGCGCCTTACCGCGCGTTTCAATCGCCGTAATCTGCGTGCCAATCAGCGCCGACTGGTAGGGCTGTAACTCGGGAAAGGCAAACCAGACGTCGGTCAGCGGTTTATTGACCACCGCGCGCACTAACTGGTCAGCGGCGCGGCGAATTTCAGGACCTTCAGGCATCAGTGCGTCGCGCCTCCCGCCACCCTCAAATCTTCCTCAGTATGCAGGGCAATAGCGATGGTCAGCTCGAGCGCTTCAAGCACGGTTTTCACCGACATACTCGGCTGGCCGGGATGTTTTGCCGCTTGTTCGGGCAAATATGGGATATGAATAAAGCCGCCCTTCACCACCTTGCAGCCCGGCTGCGCCAGACGATGCAGCAGGCCGTACATGATGTGGTTACAGACGTAAGTGCCCGCCGTCTGCGACACCGAGGCCGGAATGCCCGCCTCGCGCAACCCGCTGACAATCGCCTTGATTGGCAGCAGTGAGAAGTAGGCCGCCGGGCCGTCGGCGACGATAGGCAGGTCAACCGGCTGGTTGCCGTCATTGTCGGGAATTCTTGCATCATCGACGTTGATAGCCACACGTTCGACGCTAAAGTCAGCCCGACCGCCCGCCTGCCCCACCGCGATCACCATCGCCGGATCCACTTCATCAATCGCGGCATTCAGCGCGTCAATGGCTTTGCCGAACACGCAAGGCAGTTGGCGAATCACAATGCGCGCGCCGGAGATCTCCAGATCTTCTAACTTCTTCACCACTTCCCACGAAGGATTAAGGCGCTCCCCGTCAAAGGGCTCAAAACCGGTTACCAGAACTTTACGCATAAGAGATCCTTTTATTGTTTCAGGCTGAAACCTGAATATTCTGCTGACGAAACGCCTCGCGCAGACGGCGGGCGAAGGCCAGAGCGTGCTCGCCGTCGCCGTGCAGGCAGACAGTATCGGCCTGCACCGGCACTGCGACCCCCTCGCGGCTGACCACTTTTTGCTGTTGAACCATCATCAGGGTCTGTTGCAGCGCCAACTCGTCACTTTCAATCAGCGCATCCGGCTGGCTGCGCGGCACCAAATTGCCACTGCTTTGATAGCGGCGATCGGCAAACACCTCTTGCGACGTCGCCAGCCCCAAACGCGATCCGGCGCGAATCAGCTCGCTGCCCGCCAGCCCCACCAGCTTCAAAGCAGGATCTACACTGTGCACCGCGCGGGCAATGGTGTCGGCCAAGGCCGGGTCAGTCGCCGCCTGGTTGTAGAGCATGCCGTGCGGCTTGACGTGCACCATCTTGCCGCCCTCGGCGCGGGCAATCGCCGCCAGCGCCCCAAGCTGATACACCACCTGCGCATAGACCGTTTCCGGCGGCAGCTGCATCGCCGTGCGGCCAAAGTTTTCGCGATCCGGGAAGCTTGGGTGCGCGCCAATCGCCACGCCGTATTGCAGCGCCCAGCGCACCGATTGCAGCATGGTTTGGGCGTCACCGGCGTGGAAGCCGCAGGCAATATTGGCCGAACTCACCAACTGCAGCAGGGCCTGATCGTTGTCGCAGCCTTCGCCGAGATCGGCGTTTAAATCCACCCTGAGATCAGCGGCCATGCAGCCCCCACTTAATCTGTTCGATAAAGCGTTCCTGCTCTTTCGACGCCAGCTGCGCCTCTTCCAGCGAGCATTTGACGAAATGCACCGGCTCGCCGAGGCGGATTTGCGCCAAGTTGTAGAGGTCAGCTTCAATCACGCAGGCGATGCGCGGATAGCCGCCGGTGGTCTGCGCGTCAGCCATCAGCACGATGGGCTGGCCGCCGTGCGGCACCTGCACCACGCCTGGGATCAGGCCGTGGGACAACATTTCGCGATTGCTTTCACGTTTCAGACTATGGCCGTGCAGGCGATACCCCATGCGATTGCTCTGCGGGCTAAGCTGCCAAGAGGTGCGCCAAAACGCCTCGCGCGCCTCTTCACTAAATTCCAGATATTCCGGCCCCGGCAGGGCGCGAATGCGATTACCGAACAGCAGCTGTTTGATGCCAGTCGACTGCTGCGGAGTCTGGCCTTTCTTGCCGATCGGTAGCTTATCGCCGTCGCGCAGCGGGCGGCCCTCTAAGCCACCAAAGGCCGTTTTAAGGTCGGTGCTGCGCGAGCCGAGCACCTCCGGCACGTCGATACCGCCGGACACCGCCAGATAGCTGCGCATGCCGCGCGCGGGGGTTTTGAGGGTGATGACCTGCCCGGCTTTTACCGGATAACGCCAGCCGGTCCACAACACTTTGCCGTCCAGCTCGGCGTGGCAGCCTGCACCAGTCAGGGCTATCCAGCCCGCGCGTTTAAATTCGGCGCTGAACTGCCCGAGGGTGATTTCCAGCCCGGCGGCGTTTTGGTCATTGCCCACCAGCAGGTTGGCGATGCGCAGCGCGGGAGCGTCCAGCGCGCCGGTCTGGCTGACGCCCAGTTGGCGATAACCGCTGCGGCCTAAATCCTGCACCGTGGTGAAAATACCTGCGCGAATAATGCTTAACATACCCCCTCCTTTTGCGGCACAAAGCGCACTTTATCTCCGGGACGCAACAAGCTTGGCGGGGACTGGCGCGCGTCAAACATCGCCAGCGGCGTATGGCCAATAATTTGCCAGCCGCCGGGGGTGATCAGTGGGTAAATGCCTGTTTGGCTGCCGCCAATGCCCACAGAGCCGGCAGGTACCGTCAGCCGAGGCTCCGCGTGGCGCGGGGTATTGAGCTTCTCCGGCATGCCGCCGAGATAAGGAAAACCGGGCTGGAAGCCGAGGAAGTAGACGATGTACTCAGCGCTGGCATGGCACTCCACCACTTTGCGCGGTTTCATGCCAGTGTGCTGGGCAACAAATTCCAAATCGGGACCGTGCTTACCGCCGTAAATCACTGGGATTTCAACCACTCGCGACTCAAGCTCCACCGAATCACTCTCTTCCCACCACTGCTGTAAACGCTCAATGGCGTCCAGCACAAAGCTTTCCGGGTCGGTCAGTAATACTGTGAGATTATTCATGCCGGGGATCACTTCCCGCACGCCGGGATAGTCCTGCAAACGCTGGGCAAGTCCCCAAATGCGTTGCTGGCTGGCTAATGAAACTGGCGGTTCAAGCTCCAGAACCACCGCGCGTTCGCCCAACAGGTAACACCGTGCTCGTTGCACTCAAACACTCCTCAAAAAAGCCGTTGTTGATGCAGCCGCAAAAGCAGCTGTTAAATAAACTGCAGAAAGAAAATCGTTAGACTGGAAACAGTTATGCGTGAAACGGACGGAGGATGTCAACTCAACAACCGCCAGTTTCGGACCCCTTTCAGGTTTCGCCTCCCGTGTTCTACTGCTACTCTCAATCTATTGCTTTATTTTTGTGCTTTCGGATAAAGCCTTTTTAGAAACACCAAGGGAGATGATTTGAAAAAGCCGCTGGCATTATTCTTTCCGCTATACACCACCACCCTGCTGATGCTGCTCGGTTCGGGCCTGCTCACCACTTACATCTCTCTGCGGCTGTCGGCTATCCACGTCAGCGGCGCAATGATTGGTGCCATCATCGCCGCCAACTACATCGGGCTGGTGATTGGCGGCAAAATCGGCCATATCCTTATCGCCCGCGTCGGCCATATTCGCGCCTATGTCTCCTGCTCGGGGATCATCACCGCCGCCGTGCTAGGCCACGGTCTGACTGAGATGATCCCGATTTGGGTGGTGCTGCGTTTAATCATCGGCCTGTGCATGATGTGCCAATACATGGTACTGGAAAGCTGGCTGAACGATCAGGCGGAAGCCGCCCAGCGCGGCGTGGTGTTTGGCTTCTATATGGTCGCCTCTTATCTCGGCATGGCGCTGGGGCAGGTGGTGCTGATGATTAACGACGGGCTGGGGGTCAGCACGCTGATTATCATCGCGCTCTGCTTCGCCCTCTGTCTGGTGCCGATTGCTCTAACCACCCGCACCAATGTCAGCCATATGTCCCCCGCGCCGATGGAGCTGAAGTTCTTTATTGGCGCTATTCCTAAGGTGCTCGCCACTACCCTGCTGATTGGCATGGTGGTCGGGTCGTTCTACGGTTTGGCGCCCATTTACACCAGCCAGCAAGAGCTAACCACTCAGCAAACCGGCCTGTTTATGGCGCTGGCGATTTTCGCCGGGCTGCTGGCGCAGTTCCCGCTGAGCTGGCTGTCGGACCACTACAACCGCAACATGCTGATGCGCATTAACGCCGTGCTGCTGGCGGTAACCGCGCTGCCGCTGGCGATCTTCACCCATATCTCTTTCCCGGTGCTACTGGGCGTCGGCTTTGTGGTCAGCCTGATGCAGTTCACCCTCTATCCACTGGTGGTGGCGTTAGCGAATGATATGATTGAGCCGGAGCGGCGCGTTTCCCTTTCCGCCTGTCTGTTGATGGCCTTTGGCGTAGGTGCCTGTATAGGCCCGCTGGCGGTGGGTGCGCTGATTGAACCTCTGGGCGGCAACATTCTGTATGCCTTCTTTGCCCTGTGCGGCGGCGGGATTGTGGCCCTGAGCCGAACTTCGGCCAAAGAGGAAGAGACGGTGATGGCGATGGATGCGCCACTGCCGCATATCGCCATGCCGGACAGCTTGAGCAGTTCGCCGCTGTCGCCAGCCTTGAACCCAGCCTTTGATGAGCAGCTGATTCAGGAAACCATGCCCGCACCGGAAATGGCCAATGAAGACGCGGCCGCCAATGATGATATTGAGAAGGAAGAAGAGGAGGAGCCGAGCGCCTTCGCGCCACAGGGGGCAGACCCCGACGCCGATACCGGCTTACAGCGCGCCTTCACCCTGCTGGAAGATAGCGCGCCGGAAGAGCCGCCCGAAGAGAAAGAGCGGCGCGTGCTTTAATGGCTAAAAATAGCCTTTAAGCTGGGTTATCGATATCTATAAATGTGACTTCTAATTTGTGTTCTTTCTCCAGCCACTCCCCCAGCGCTTTCACGCCATAGCGCTCGGTGGCGTGGTGGCCTGCGGCGTAGAAGTGCAGGCCCATCTCGCGGGCAATGTGGATGGTCTGCTCGGAGACTTCGCCGCTGATAAAGGCATCAACGCCAAACTCCGCCGCCTGCTGGATAAAGCCCTGACCGCCGCCGGAGCACCAGGCCACGCGACGAATCTCAGCCGGGCCGCCCTGGCCGCTGTGCAGCACCTTACGGTCCAGCAGCACTTCAATGCGCTGGCGCAAAGCTTCGCCGCTGAGTGGCGTTTTCAGCTCGCCGAAAGGCACCAGCGGCATCACTTCACCCAGCACCTCAATGCCAAACATTTTGGCCAGCTGCGCGTTGTTGCCCAACTCCGGGTGGGCGTCAAGGGGCAAGTGGTAGCCGTAGAGGTTTATGTCGTTAAGTAGCAGAGTTTTCAACCGGTTGCGCTTCATGCCGCGCACTACCGATGGCTCGTTTTTCCAGAAATAGCCGTGGTGAACCAAGATAGCGTCGGCCTTGTGCTCCACCGCCGCGTCCAGTAAAGCCTGAGAAGCCGTCACGCCGGTCACGACGCGGTTGATCTCCTTGCGCCCTTCCACCTGTAAGCCGTTCGGCGCATAGTCATGGAAGCTACTGACATCAAGTTTCTGATTAATCAAGGATTCAAGCTGAAGGTTGGTGATCATATCGGTCTCTCATTGGGTCTGAATATTTAGGGTGATGATAACTGACAAGCCGCTAACACCCAACCTTCAACACGGCTGGCTATAAGGTTAAGTGGTCGCCCTGCTGCATCCTGATAAACTTCACCCCAAGGTCATTGCCTTTCTCCAACTGCTGCATGATTGCGGTTTCTGGATTTTCACCGGCTTTCAGGCTGGGCTTGATGTGGCTGATGATCACACTCAGGCCGTCGAGAGAGCCTTTGCCGCCGCTGGCGGTTTCCAAGACTTTCAGCTCTTTGAGCAGCCATTCAGGGGTCAGATGACCAAACAGCTTGCCGTCGGCCACGTCGTCGGGATAAGAGGTTTCGATGATGATGCCATTGAGCCGCTTGGCTTTCACCTCAGCACCCAGCACCTGCCACACCGCCGCCAGATTGTTCGACTTCTCCACCGCGTCCGGGCCGGTATCGCCAAAGTAGGCAAAAGACTCTTTATTGCGGCTGAGCAGGATCATGCTCGACGGCGTACCGCCGTGGCTGAGGGGGTAAATCACGCCATCAAGCCCGGTAAGCCCGACGGAAAAACGCTGGGCCGGGCGCGGCGCATTCAGGCGATAGGTGCCGATGCGTAGGCCGCTGCCGGCATCCGTGAAGTTTGGCCACACTTTGCCGTTGAAGTAGTGCTGGCGCAGGGTGCCGATGGTATCGGCGGTGCCGTAAATCGGTTTTTTACTGTCTTCGGGAGAGCTGATGATAAGCCCGGCAAGATGGTCGAGATGGCCGTGGCTGATGAAGTAGCCGCCAATCAGATTGCGGAAAACCGCGCCCTGCGGGGTGTAAGGCGCGGCATTTTCTGGCGTCACCTGAGGAAAGGCGCCCTTTTCCAACGCCTTACTGATCCCGGGCAGAACCGAACCGGCATCCAGCCCGAGATAAACTTTTTGGTCATCGCTGCGAATCAGATAGGAGGTCAGGTTGCCCTCCTCAACGCCGCCGTGAACGCCAAGCGCCACCACGTCAAAACCTGCGAATGCCTGACTCGCGGAACACGCCAGGATCAGCGCCAACATTTTGTTTCTCATCACATCGCTCCGTGTGTGGTGAAGATTTCTGTTGGTTCTCAGCCCTGTGGCTGATTCCCTCGTTTCGCCGCCTCGAACGCCGCCAGTGTGTCTTTACGGGCGGTGGAGTGATCGATAACCGGCTGAGGATAGTCTAGCACGCGCTGGGTTTTCTCAGCCCATTGATGTGGCTGGTGAATTCCTTTTTCTGGGACATCGGTCAACTCCGGCACCCAAGCTCTGATAAATCGCCCGGCTTTGTCAAAACGCTCCCCCTGAGTGGTAGGGTTGAAAATGCGGAAGTAAGGCGCGGCGTCGGTGCCGGTGGACGCGCCCCACTGCCAGCCGCCATTGTTGGCCGCCAAATCACCATCCAGCAGTTGCGACATAAAATAGCGTTCGCCCTCGCGCCAGTCGATCAGCAGATCTTTGACCAAGAAACTGGCGACAATCATCCGCAGGCGGTTGTGCATCCAGCCGGTGGCGTTCAACTGGCGCATGGCCGCGTCGACAATCGGATAGCCAGTTTTACCCTCTTTCCACGCCTGAAGATCTTCCGGCGCGTGCCGCCAGCGGACATTATCGGTCCAGTCGATGAAAGGCCGGTGTTTACACAGCATCGGCCAGGCCACCAACAAATGACGGTAAAACTCGCGCCACACCAGCTCGTTCAGCCAGCCAAAGGCCCCGCCGTCGCGGCGCTCGAGCACGTCCGGGCATTCGGTGCGCAGGCGGTTAAAGCACTGGCGTGGCGACAGCACGCCGATGGCTAAATAAGGGGAAAGCGAGCTGGTGCCGTCGACGGCGGGCAGGTCGCGCTGCTCGAGATAATCCTGCACCTGCTCGCGGCAAAAACGGCGTAAACGGTCACGCGCCGCCTCTTCGCCGACCGGGAAGTCATCGCCAATCTCCTGCTGCGGATAGTCGAAGGGAGTCAGCGCGTGCAGTTTGACTTCGCCGTCGATGTCGCGGGCCTGCGGCGCAGGCAGCGAGCGGCTGTCGGACTCGGTCAGGCGTTCAAGAAAGGCGCGACGAAATGGCGTGTAGACCTTGTACATGCTGCCTTCGCCGGTAGTTACCGAGCCGGGGGGTAACAGCAGGCTGTCATCAAAACTGCGACAAATGACCTCGCCGGAGAGGCTTTTTTCGAGGGCGGCGTCGCGCTCTAACTCGTTGATTTCATACTGGCGGTTGTAGAACAACGCATCCACGTTTTGCTCGGCGCAGAAATCCTTCAGCCAGACATTGCTGGCGGCGAAGTCATCGCACTGCTGGTAGAACAGCGGAATGCCACGCTCGGCCAGGGAAGCCTGCAAAGCCTGAACGTGCTGGTAAATAAAGGCCGCCTGACGCGGCGCCATGACGTGCTGTTGCCACTGTTTCGGCGTGGCGATAAATAGCGCGAGCACCTTAGCCTGCGGGTCCTCGCAGGCGGCGTGCAGCGCGCGGTTATCGGTGATACGCAGGTCGTTGCGGAACCAGACGAGATGGGTAGTCATAAAGATCCTTCATTAATGGCCGTAGCGTAACCGCAGAGCCTCTGGATATGGCTCAAAATACCGCTGATCCGCTAGATAAGCGTCCGGATACTCAGCCATATAGTGTTTAAGCAGGGTGATGGGTGCCAGCAGAGGCTGAACGCCCTGACGATAGCGGTCGATAAGCTGGGTCAGTTCTTGGCGCTGGTGAGCATTAAGCTGGCGGCGGAAATAGCCCTGAACGTGCATCAATACGTTGGTGTGATTGCGGCGCGTGGCCTTGTGCTGCAACAGATTCATCAGCCGCTGGCGATATTCGACGAAGTACTCTTCCAGCGAAGTCCACTCGGCCATGCCCGCGACGAATCGGCCTAACTCGCGATATTGTGGCTGGGAGTGTGCCAAAAGCGAAAGTTTGTAACGGCTGTGGAAAGCCATCAGCTTGCCGCGCGACAGGCCGCTGGCCCGCAGCTGGTTAAGCTCATATAAGGCAAACACGCGCTCGACAAAGTTCTCACGCAGTACCGGGTCATTGAGCCGCCCATCCTCTTCCACTGGCAGCCACGGGTAGCGTTTCATCAACGCGGCGGCATAAATGCCCACGCCGCATTTCTTGCCGTCTTTGCCGTTGGCGCTGTAGACCCGCACTCTTTCCATGCCACAGCTCGGCGACTTGGCGCAGAGAATATAGCCACACAGATGCCCCAAAGGCTCAATGCGCTCCTCGGCATAACTCTGCATTTTCTCTGTCACATCAATGGATTCATCATTACTGAAACGCATCGCCACGCCGTCATCCTGACGAACCAAACGCAAGGCTGGGCGCGGCGTCGGCAGGCCAATCGCCATCTCAGGGCAAATCGCTTCGAAGCGTACATAGGGCGCAAGTTGCTCAACGGCGAAAGCCAGCCGCTTGTGGCCGCCGTCAAAACGCACGTTCTCCCCCAGCAGGCAGGCACTGATGCCGATCGGAATGTGTTCACTCATTAGCAACTCCCTGATGATGTTGGCCATGGCACTTAGGAAAAGAGCTATCTGCCCTCGTTATGAATCAGTATAAGTTATACAACAAAATAATGTTGTACAACTTTAGATTGAGGTAATAAAAAACCCCGGCTTTTCAGTCGGGGTTTTTAGCTTCTTTCCTTATCAGGAAGGGAAGGAGCAAAGATCAATAAAAATCTTGCGAAGCGAGTTCCGCATGCGACAGCCAAACAGGCTTATCGCTGGTTTTCAGCCAGACGCGGTGTAAATAACTATAAAAACGGGCGCGGTCCTGGCGGAACAGCATCACCGGTAATGCCAGCACGCCTGCGGCAAGCACCAGAGCGCGGCGAACAAGAATACGGGTCAGCGTATACGGCGTGTAATCAGACATAGCGTTGCTCCTTTCGGAAATGTTTAAGAATTAATGGAATCTGTAAATTGAACAAAATTTTACCGCAATGGCTGAAAGTTTACTACTCATCTGACCACTTAAAGTGTAAAAAAACACCAAATTTTGCCTATCGATGTAATTGAGTTACAGAAAAGTTAAATAAAAACACTTCTTACATTTCATTTTTATAACAACTCGATCACCTATCAGATTTTTACTCTCCAGCCCAAATCCCAAGCCATTTGAGTTGTATCAAGGCGGCAACTGAATGAATCCCAGGAGCTTACATAAGTAAGTGACTGGGGTGAGTGAGGGCAGCCAACGCCGAGACAACTCAAAGGGCGCCGGGATTTTTATATAATTTTTATACTGAAGACTGCTTTCTTTTCAGGATCTTTGCCTGCGATTCCCTATCCTCGCTGCAACATAAAAAAACACCTGTGGAGGTGGACTGTGACTGTTGGCGTAATCTGCGGCGCACTGCTGGTTCTGTTGTTACTCGGCTACTTGGTTTATGCCCTGCTTAATGCGGAGGAGTTTTAAAAATGGCAGCTTCGGGCTTTTTAATGATCGCCAGCTTTATGTTGGTGTTATTGCTGCTCTCAAAACCACTGGGGAATTTCATTGCTCAGCTGATTGAAGGTCAGCCTGTAGGGTTGTTACAACGTTTTGATCGTGGGGTATTTCGCACAGCAGGTAGTTCCGAAACAGAAATGAACTGGTGGCAGTACGCCCTCGCCATCATGGTGTTCAACATTTTAGGCATCGTCGTTTTGATGGTGATGCTGTTGGCGCAAGGCTGGTTGCCAATGAACCCGCAGAACTTCGGCGGCCTGTCATGGGATCTGGCTTTCAACACGGCAGTCAGCTTTGTGAGTAACACCAACTGGCAGGCGTACAGCGGCGAAAGCACGCTGAGCTACTTCAGCCAGATGATTGGTTTGACGGTGCAGAACTTCCTGTCCGCCGCCACCGGTATTGCCGTGGCCTTTGCGCTGATCCGCGCTTTCGCGCGCCCTTCGGCTCACACCATTGGTAACGCCTGGGCAGACCTGTGGCGCATCACGATTTATCTGCTGCTGCCAATTTCTCTGTTGATAGCGCTCTACTTCGTCAGCCAAGGAGTGATTCAGAACTTCGAAGTTTATCAGCACGTAACCACGCTGGAAGGCGCGCAGCAGCTGTTGCCAATGGGCCCAGTCGCCTCTCAAGAAGCGATAAAAATGCTCGGGACTAACGGCGGTGGCTTCTTCGGCGCTAACTCCGCGCACCCGTTCGAAAACCCAACCGCCATGACCAACATGGTGCAGATGCTGTCGATTTTCCTGATCCCTTGCGCACTGTGCTTTGCGTTCGGTCGCGTGGTCGGTGACAACCGTCAGGGCCACGCGCTGGTGTGGGCGATGTCAGTGATTTTCGTGGTGTCGGTGGTGGTCATTATGTACGCCGAATTGCAGGGTAACCCGCACTTCACGCAGCTCGGTGCGACCAGCAACATCAATATGGAAGGTAAGGAGAGTCGCTTCGGCATCTTAGCTTCTAGCTTCTTTGCTGCCGTCACTACCGCCGCCTCTTGCGGTGCGGTGAACGCCATGCATGACTCCTTCACCGCCCTCGGTGGTCTGGTGCCAATGTGGCTGATGCAGATTGGTGAAGTGGTGTTCGGCGGCGTCGGCTCTGGCCTGTACGGCATGCTGCTGTTCGTGCTGCTGACGGTGTTTATCGCTGGCCTGATGATTGGCCGCACGCCGGAATACCTTGGTAAGAAGATTGATGTTTACGACATGAAGATGACCGCGCTGGCGATTCTGGTGACACCAACGCTGGTGTTGCTGGGTACCGCGCTGGCTCTGGTGACTGACGCAGGTCGCGCCGGTATTTCCAACCCAGGTGCGCATGGTTTTAGCGAAGTGCTGTATGCCGTCTCCTCTGCCGCCAACAACAACGGTAGCGCCTTCGGTGGTTTAAGCGTCAACACCCCGTTCTATAACGTGCTGTTGTCGGTATGTATGTTCTTCGGTCGCTTTGGGGTGATTCTGCCGGTGCTGGCTATCGCTGGTTCACTGGTAGCGAAAAAACGTCAGAAAGCGGGCAACGGTACGCTGCCTACCTCCGGCCCACTGTTTATCGGCCTGCTGGTCGGTACGGTTCTGCTGGTTGGTGCGCTGACCTTCGTTCCGGCCCTGGCCCTCGGTCCGGTAGCAGAACATTTGCAGGTGTGGTCCGGCCATTAATGCCGCGTAACCCGTTGAACTGATAATGAGTGAGATTAATAAAATGACTCGTAAACAACGTGCGCTGTTTGAACCGCGCCTGATCCGCACCGCCCTGCTCGACTCGGTGAAGAAACTGGACCCGCGCGTCCAGTGGCGTAACCCGGTGATGTTCGTGGTGTATCTGGGCAGTATTCTGACCACCATTATTTGGCTGGCTATTTTGTTCAAACAGACTGACGGCAGCGCCGCCTTCACCGGCAGCGTGTCACTGTGGCTGTGGTTCACCGTGCTGTTCGCCAACTTTGCCGAAGCGTTGGCAGAAGGCCGCAGCAAGGCGCAGGCACAGAGCCTGAAAGGCGTGCAGAAGACCAGCTGGGCGAAGAAAATCTACGAACCGCGCCCGGAATCTCCGGTGGTTAAAGTGGCCGCCGACAGCCTGCGTAAAGGCGACATGGTGCTGATCGAAGCCGGTGATACCGTGCCGTGCGACGGTGAAGTACTGGTCGGCGGTGCGTCAGTGGATGAGAGCGCCATTACTGGTGAATCCGCACCGGTGATTCGTGAGTCAGGCGGTGACTTCTCCTCCGTCACCGGCGGTACTCGCGTGCTGTCTGACTGGCTGATTGTTGAGTGTACGGCGAACCCAGGCGACACCTTCCTTGACCGGATGATCGCCATGGTGGAAGGCGCAAAACGTCGCAAAACGCCAAACGAAGTGGCTCTGACTATTCTGCTGGTTGCGCTGACGCTGGTGTTCGTTCTAGCCACAGCAACGCTCTATCCGTTCTCGCTGTTTAGCGTTGACGCCAGCCACATGGGCGTTCCAGTCACCGTCACCGTACTGGTCGCGCTGTTAGTCTGTCTGATCCCTACCACCATCGGCGGCCTGCTGTCGGCCATCGGCGTGGCGGGTATGAGCCGCATGCTGGAAGCCAACGTGATTGCCACCAGCGGCCGTGCTGTAGAAGCGGCGGGTGACGTTGACGTGCTGCTGCTCGACAAGACCGGGACCATTACGCTGGGTAACCGTCAGGCATCGCAGTTCCTGCCCGCACCTCAGGTGACGGAACAGGAACTGGCCGATGCCGCACAGTTATCCTCACTGGCGGACGAAACGCCGGAAGGCCGCAGCATCGTGGTGCTGGCGAAACAGCGCTTTAACCTGCGCGAACGCGATATCCATTCGCTGAACGCCACCTTTGTTCCGTTCTCTGCGCAAACCCGCATGAGCGGCGTGAACATCGGCGACCGCAGCATTCGTAAAGGCTCGGTGGACGCCATTCGTCGCCACGTGGAAACCAACGGCGGCAGCTTCCCGCAGGCTATCGAAGGCCTGGTGGAAAACGTGGCTCGTAAAGGCGGTACGCCGCTGGTCGTGGCTGAAGGTGCGCGCGTTCTGGGCGTGGTTGAGCTGAAGGACATCGTCAAAGGCGGCATCAAAGAGCGCTTTGCCGAGCTGCGTAAGATGGGGATCAAAACGGTGATGATCACCGGTGACAACCGTCTGACCGCCGCCGCTATCGCGGCAGAAGCCGGGGTGGATGACTTCCTGTCTGAAGCTACGCCGGAAGCCAAGCTGGCGCTGATTCGCCAATACCAGTCAGAAGGCCGTCTGGTGGCGATGACCGGCGACGGTACCAACGACGCCCCTGCTCTGGCACAGGCTGACGTGGCGGTGGCGATGAACTCAGGTACCCAAGCGGCGAAAGAAGCCGGCAACATGGTGGACCTGGATTCCAACCCGACCAAGCTGATTGAAGTGGTCCATATCGGTAAGCAGATGCTGATGACGCGCGGCTCGCTGACCACCTTCAGTATCGCCAACGACGTGGCGAAGTATTTCGCCATTATCCCGGCGGCGTTCGCGGCGACCTATCCGCAGCTGAACGCGCTGAACGTGATGCACCTGACCTCCCCTGCTTCGGCGATTATGTCAGCAGTGATTTTCAACGCCTTGGTGATTGTGTTCCTGATCCCACTGGCGTTACGCGGTGTGAGTTATAAAGCCATGAGCGCCGCGTCGCTGCTGCGTCGCAACCTGTGGATTTATGGCGTGGGTGGTCTGGTGGTGCCGTTTATCGGTATCAAGATTATCGACGTGATCCTCACCGTTTTACACTTAAGTTAAGGGATAAAGACTATGTCTGTTTTACGTGCTCAGTCTGCTAACCAAGCTCCAGCGCCAACCCGCATGAGCTATCTGCGTCCTGCGATTGTGATGACGGTGCTGCTGACGCTGGCGACCGGGGTGGTCTACCCGTTCGTCACCACCGGGATCTCCACCGCGGTATTCAACTACCGCGCTGAAGGTTCGCTGATCCGTGACAATGGCGTGATTGTCGGTTCTGAGCTGATTGGCCAGAACTTCACTCGCGACAACTATTTCTGGGGGCGTCCGTCGGCGACGTCCGATACCCCCTATAATCCAATGGCGTCCGGCGGCAGCAACATGGCGGCGAGCAATCCGGCGCTGGACAAAGCCGTGGCGGATCGCGTGGCGGCACTGCGTAAAGCGAACCCACAAAGTTCGCCACAGGTTCCGGTGGATTTAGTCACCGCATCGGGCAGCGGCCTTGACCCACAAATTTCGGTGGAAGCCGCACAGTGGCAGGCCCAGCGCGTGGCAACGGCGCGTGGCTTAACGCTGGCGCAAGTCAATAAACTGATTGATGATAATACCTCGTCGCCGCTGGCGAGCTTTATCGGCCCAACCGTGGTCAACGTGCTTGAATTAAACCATGCGCTGGACAACCTGAAAGCGCAGTAAGGGTTCGAATAAAGATGTCCTCTAGATAAAGAGGATCAGTGATTAGGGCGCAACACGCTGCACCTTTCGAGATTCCCCCTCGGAAAATGCAACATGCTGCGCCCGTTCGGCTTTCTAAATTATGATGGGAAAACACATGGTGGAAGAATCACAACGCCCCGACCCCGATAGTCTTCTGGCGCTCGCTAATGAGAAGCCGCGCGGTCAATTAAAAGTCTTTTTCGGTGCCTGTGCGGGCGTTGGAAAAACCTTTGCCATGTTACAAGAGGCCCAGCGTTTACGCGCCACGGGCCTCGATGTTTTGGTCGGCGTGGTGGAAACCCACGGGCGTAAAGAGACTGAGGCCCTGCTGCCCGGCCTGAGCCTGCTGCCGCCAAAACGCATTCAGCACCGTGGTCGTCTGGTGCAGGAGTTTGATCTCGACGCCGCCCTCGCCCGCCACCCTGCCCTGATCCTGATGGATGAACTGGCACACAGCAACGCCACCGGCTCCCGCCACCCGAAGCGCTGGCAAGATATTGATGAGCTTTTAGATGCTGGAATCGACGTGTTTACCACCGTCAACGTGCAGCATCTGGAGAGTTTGAACGACGTGGTCAGCGGCGTGACGGGGATTATTATTCGCGAAACCGTCCCTGACCGGCTATTTGATGACGCTACCGAAGTGGTGCTGGTAGACCTGCCGCCGGACTCGCTGCGCCAGCGTCTGAAAGAGGGCAAAGTCTATATT
This sequence comes from Ewingella sp. AOP8-B2-18, assembly GCF_052376015.1. Lineage (NCBI taxonomy): Bacteria > Pseudomonadati > Pseudomonadota > Gammaproteobacteria > Enterobacterales > Yersiniaceae > Ewingella > Ewingella sp. AOP8-B2-18. The sequence continues at coordinate 286,599 of NZ_JBQSVB010000001.1, read as the reverse complement.
CCCGGTCAGGCCGAGCGCGCCATCGAGCATTTCTTCCGCAAAGGCAATCTGATTGCGCTGCGCGAATTAGCCCTGCGCCGCACCGCCGACCGGGTTGATGACCAGATGCGCGAATACCGCGATGACCAGGGCGTCCACCGCGTCTGGCACACTCGCGACGCCCTGCTGCTGTGCATCGGTCACGGCGGCGGCAATGAGAAATTAGTGCGCGTCGCCTCGCGGCTGGCGGCGCGTCTGGGCTGCATCTGGCACGCGGTGTATGTCGAAACCCCGCGCCTGCATCGTCTGCCAGAAGGCCAGCGGCGGGCGATTTTGCGCTCGTTAAAACTTGCGCAGGAGCTGGGCGCCGAAACCGCCACCCTCTCCGACCCGCAGGAAGAGAAAGCCATTCTGCGCTATGCCCGCGAGCACCGCCTGGGCAAAGTGCTGATGGGGCGGCGCAAAGAGCAGCGCTGGAAGCTTGGCGGCAGCTTCGCCGACCACCTGGCGCGCATCGGGCCAGATTTAGATTTGATGATCATCGGGCTGGAAGATGCTCCGGCGATCCCGAGCCGCAAAGAGCACGACGCCCGCACCTTCGCCGAGAAATTCCGCCGCCAGCTTCAGGGCTGCGCCGTGGCCGTGGCGCTCTGTACGCTGATCACCCTATTCTCACAATGGCTGATCCCGGCCTTCGATCAGGCCAACCTGGTGATGGTTTACCTGCTCGGCGTGGTGATCGTCGCGCTATTTTATGGCCGCTGGCCGTCGGCGCTGGCCGCGGTGATTAACGTCGCCAGCTTCGACCTGTTCTTCGTCCAGCCCCGAGGTTCGCTGGCGGTGACCGACGCGCAGTATCTGGTGACCTTCGCGGTCATGCTGATTGTCGGCATTCTGATTGGCAATCTCACCGCCGGGGTGCGCTATCAGGCGCGCATTGCCCGTCACCGCGAACAGCGCGCTCAGCATCTGTATGAAATGTCGAAAGGTTTAAGTCAGGCACTGACGCCAGACGCCATTGCCCAAACCAGCCGCCACTTTATCTCTTCCAGCCTGCACGCCAAAACCGCGGTTTTACTGCCGCAGGAAAATGGCGGTCTGGCTCCGGCGGCCAGCGATGAAGGCGCCAGCATCGTGGTGGATGACGCCATTGCGCGCTGGAGTTTTGACAAGCAGATGCCCGCCGGAGCAGGCACCGACACGCTGGCGGGCGTGCCTTACCAACTGCTGCCTCTGGTGGCCTCAGGCCAGTCGCGCGGCCTGCTGGCGGTTGAGCCGACCAACGCCCGACAACTGATGGTGCCGGAGCAGCAGCGACTGCTGCAAACCTTCACCGTGCTGGTCGCCAATGCCCTCGAGCGTTTAGATTTAGCCGCCAGCGCCGAAAGTGCCCGGCTGGACGCCGAGCGCGAACAGCTGCGCAACTCGCTGCTCTCCGCCCTCTCCCACGACCTGCGCACGCCGCTCACCGTGCTGTTCGGTCAGGCAGAAATCCTGACGTTAGATTTAGCGTCAGAAGGCTCGAAACACGCGCCGCAGGCTAATCAGATTCGCCAACAAGTCCTCAGCACCACCCGGCTGGTGAACAATTTGCTGGATATGGCGCGCATTCAGTCCGGCGGCTTTAACCTGCGCAAAGAGTGGCAGTCGGTGGAAGAGATCATCGGCAGCGCGCTGCGCATGTTGGAAACCGTGCTCAGCAGCCACGAAATCAAAATCGAGCTGCCGGAAGAGCTATTGCTGGTCAATTGCGACGGTAGCCTGATTGAGCGGGTATTTATCAATCTACTGGAAAATGCCCATAAATATGCTGGTTCCGGGGCGACCATCGGCATTCGCGCCACGCCGCAGCAGGAGTGGCTGGAGATGGAAGTGTGGGACAACGGGCCGGGAATTATGTCCGGCGGCGAGCGCGCCATCTTCGACAAATTCTCTCGCGGTAATAAAGAGTCAGCAATCCCCGGCGTGGGCTTGGGATTAGCCATTTGTCGTGCCATTATTGAGGTACACGACGGCGAGATCTGGGCAGAAAATGGCCCTAACGGCGGCGCACGCTTCCGCTTCCGCTTACCTTTGGAATCACTGCCAGAAATGGACACTGACATAATTGAGGAAATGTGACTTCATCTCCCATTAATATTTTGATTGTTGAAGATGAGAAAGAGATCCGGCGCTTTGTTCGAACCGCGCTGGAGGGGGAAGGTTTGCGCGTTTTCGAGAGCGATACGCTGCAACGCGGGCTGATTGAGGCCGGTACGCGCAAGCCTGACCTGATTATTCTTGATCTCGGTTTGCCGGATGGCGACGGGCTGGATTATATCCGCGATTTGCGCCATTGGAGCAGTATCCCGGTGATTGTGCTTTCAGCCAGAACCAGTGAAGAAGATAAAATTGCCGCGCTGGACGCGGGTGCCGATGACTTCCTGACCAAGCCGTTTGGCGTTGGCGAGCTGTTGGCGCGCGTGCGCGTGGCGTTGCGACGCCATGCCGGAAGCCATCAGGAAAGCCCGTTGGTGAGTTTCTCTGATGTCAGCGTGGATTTGGTCAATCGGCGCGTGCAGCGTAATGGCGAAGATTTACACCTGACGCCGATTGAGTTTCGCCTGCTGGCGGAGCTGCTGGCTAACAGCGGAAAAGTGATCACCCAGCGGCAATTACTGAGCCACGTCTGGGGGCCAAACTATGTCGAGCACAGCCACTATCTGCGCATCTATATGGGCCATTTGCGGCAGAAGCTGGAAGTCGATGCCACCCGTCCACGCCATCTGTTGACTGAAACGGGCGTCGGCTACCGATTCCTGCCCTAACCTGCTTTACTCTTCCCGCTCGCGCACTTTGCCGGTTTTCAGCAGCATCATAAAATCTTTAAAGGCGGTGCGCAGAGGGTCGAACAGCGGATGCTTGCGGTTCTCCATCATGGTTTCTGAGAACAGCTTCAAGCCCACGGCAAAAGCCGCCGTTTTCTCTTCGCCAAAGCCCAAATCTTCTCGCGCCTGCAAACGCTTCACAATGCCCAAAATCTCATCGTGGTTCTCAGCTTCAAAGACCAGCGTTTCGGCTTCCAGCGGCTCGCCGCGCTTGTCAGTTAATGGTTCAACGGTGATGCGATAACGGTAACCCGGCATTATTTTTTCTCCTCAGAATGAGTATTTTTAGAAGACGCAGCGGCCAGCTCGGCGTCGATGGCGGCGAATTCGGCTTCAATACTTTCTACCGCTTTGACCAGCGTGGCATTAACGCGGGCCACCTGCTCGGCGCTCAAGTCGCCGCGCATCATGTTGCCGCGCAGCACGCGTTTCAGACGATGCATGGCGTCGGAAATGCCTTCTGCCAAGTTGCCGCCGCGCGGGCGCGTTGCCCCGGCCAGACGGGCGAAGATGATGTCGACCACTTCCTGATGCTGCGCCAACTCGACTTTACCGGCTTCGGTAATTTGGTAGCTTTTGCGGCCATTGCCGGTAGCGACGGCTTCCAGAAAGTCTTGCTCTTCCAGCAGGGTCAGCGTCGGGTAAATCACTCCAGGGCTTGGCACATAGAGGCCAGACGAGGCTTCTTCAATCGCTTTAATCAGTTCATAGCCGTGGCTTGGCTTTTTCGCCACCAGCGCCAGCAGCACGCGGCGCAGGTCGCCGTGCTCAAACAGGCGCTGCACGCGCTCGCCGTGACGCCCTTCCCCTCGACCACCGCGACGGCCTTCGCCGCGCTCATCGCGATCGCCAAAATGGTGACGCCCGCCGCGACGTAGGTCGCGATGGCCGTGACGGTGATGCCCTTCTTCGCGACACCCGTGGCCGCGATGGCGACCTTCGAACAGTTTACTGAACATAGATTCAATCCTTAAAACAGGGTTATTTAGATATATCGAAGTGTTTTCGATATATCTAAACTAGATCGAATTTCAGCCGTCAGCAAGTCGAAAATGCAATTTCGATATATCTTTTTTATGACGAGGGGAATTTCAGAAGGTGCAGAAAGCAAAAAAGCGCTGAAGATTCAGCGCTTTGTTTTGGAGCAGAGGTCGGGATTACTTGGCGTCGGCGAGCACTTTGCTGACGATATCCACGGCTTCTTTTTCGATTTTTTCGCGGTGCTCGGCGCCCAGGAAGCTTTCACAATAGATTTTGTAAGCTTCTTCAGTACCGGACGGACGCGCGGCGAACCAGCCATTTTTGGTCATCACTTTCAGACCGCCGATGGAAGCCCCGTTGCCCGGCGCGTTGGTCAGCCGGGCGGTGATTGGGTCACCGGCCAGCGTGTCGGCTTTCACCTGCTCAGGAGAAAGCTTGGACAGCGCGGCTTTCTGCGCGTGTGTCGCAGGCGCCTGAATACGGTTGTAGCTTGGCGCACCAAAGCGAGCCGCCAGCGCATTGTAGTGCTCTTGCGGATTCTTGCCGGTGACGGCGGTGATCTCAGCCGCCAGCAGGCACATGATGATGCCGTCTTTGTCGGTGGACCAAGGCGTGCCGTCGAAACGCAAGAAGGACGCCCCGGCGCTCTCTTCGCCGCCGAAGCCGAAACTGCCGTCAAACAGGCCGTCTACGAACCATTTGAAGCCCACTGGCACTTCCACCAGCTTGCGGCCCAGATCTTCGACCACGCGGTCAATCATCGCGCTGGAGACCAGCGTTTTGCCGACGGCGACCTCTTTGCCCCACTGCGGACGGTGCTGGAACAGGTATTGAATCGCCACCGCCAGATAGTGGTTCGGGTTCATCAAACCGGCCGGGGTGACGATGCCGTGGCGGTCGTAATCCGGGTCATTGGCGAAGGCCAAATCGAACTTGTCGCGCAGCGCCAGCAGGCCCGCCATCGCGGATTCAGACGAGCAGTCCATGCGGATCACGCCGTCGTGGTCGAGATGCATAAAGCGGAAAGTCTGATCGACTGAGTCGTTCACCAGCGTCAAATCTAATTCGTAATGCTTAGCAATACGCTTCCAGTATTCGATACCGGAACCGCCGAGTGGGTCAACGCCCAGCTTCAGGCCCGCTTTTTGAATCGCCTTCATGTCGACGATTTCGCCAAGGCTTTCCACATAAGGCTGAACCAAGTCTACGGCTTGCAGATGGCCGCTTTTCCACGCCGCGTCGAGAGACTGACGCTGAACGCCGGCCAGCTTGGCCGCCAGCAGCGCATTGGCACGTTTTTCGATCACTGACGTCAGGTCAGTATCAGCCGGGCCGCCGTTGGTTGGGTTGTACTTGATGCCACCATCTTCTGGCGGGTTGTGCGATGGGGTGATGACGATGCCATCAGCCAAAATGCCGCCTTTGCGATTGTGGGTCAGGATAGCGTGAGAAACCGCAGGCGTCGGCGTGTAGCCATTATCTTCCTGCACAATCACGTCAACGCCGTTGGCCGTCAGCACTTCCAGCACGGAAATAAAGGCCGGTTCGGACAGCGCGTGGGTATCTTTGCCCACGTAGCAAGGACCCGTGGTGCCCTGCTCTTTGCGCACTTCAGCAATTGCCTGAGCAATCGCCAGAATGTGGTTTTCGTTGAAGCTATGACGCAACGCGCTACCGCGATGGCCGGAAGTCCCAAACTTCACCGCGTGGGCAGTGTTCGCCGGGTCCGGTTGCAGAACGTAATATTGTGACGTCAACTGCGCCACATTGATTAAATCGCTTTGCTGAGCAGGTTGTCCTGCACGAGGGTTTTTAGCCACGTGTGCATCTCCCTTACGCTGAAATTAGAGGGTACCGCAGACTTTGTCGGTCAGTTCTTGTGGGAACTGCATCAACTGCATGATGTGTTCAATCATGCTGCGTTTGCGATCTGTGTTGGTATTCGTGATAACCCAATACGGCGTTCCAGGAACGTGTTTAGGCTTAGTATGGTTACCGTTTTGCAGCAATGTCTGCTGGTCGCCGGCGAAATAGGTGCGCGTACGGCCGTGCAGAGAGTCCGTCGCCGCAGCAAATTCTTTAGGATTCAGACAGTACAATGTAGTCAGGATCAGCATGAAACGGTTCACTGCCTTGGTCTGTTCTGCATAGTCATCAGAAAGCAGCAGTTCGCGCACGGCGCGGACTTTATCACGCGCGGTGTTAGCAGCAACGACAGGCGTTTTCTCTGCGGCAGTGGCGGCAGCAACCTGCGCGCCCGCATTGGCAGGAGGGGTTTTCGCTTCCTGCCCGGCAGAAAACTTCAGCATACGGCGCAAAATATCCGACGCACTTTCACCGATATGCTGCGTATGGCTGGCAATATAACGGTAGAGTTCTTCGTCAACCTCAATAGTTTTCATCTTTTTCCAGTACTGTTTTTTCTACTTAATTCGTTCGAAAAGGATTATACAAACTTCTGCGCGTTAACGAACAGGCCGCAACACAAAAAGCAGATTTATCCCCGCTTTCTGCTCACGCCTGCTGCAAACGGCTTCGCAGCGCGAAATCCCAATCAGGTATCTGGCTAAAACTTTCCGGTTTAAAAATTTTCAGCAACTCATGATAACCTAATGAGATTGTTTATCTGCATGAACTTCACCATGAAATTACATTATCGTCTGCAAGAATCTGCCCAGCCCGAGAATCAAACCCTGCCCGTTTTGCTGATCCACGGCCTGTTTGGCACGCTGGATAATCTCGGGGTATTGGCGCGCGACTTGAAACAGCAGCATCAGGTGCTGCAGGTAGATATGCGTAACCATGGCCAGTCGGGGCGTTCGGATGACATGTCTTATGCCGCCATGGCGCAGGACTTATTGGATACCATGGATGACGTCGGCTTCGAAAAAGCCTTAGTGATTGGCCACTCGATGGGTGGCAAAGCCGCCATGGCGATGACCGCGCTGGCCCCCGAGCGGATTGAAAAGCTGGTGGCGATTGATATCGCGCCGGTGGATTATGACACTCGCCGCCACGACGAAATTTTTGCCGCGGTTAACGCCGTGAGCGACACCAAGGCTGGCGACCGCCAGTCCGCTGCCGAGTGCATGCGTCAATATATAGAAGAAGAAGGCGTGATTCAGTTTTTGCTGAAATCCTTCCAGCAGGGCGAGTGGCGTTTCAACGTGCCTGTGCTGATGGCCGAGTACGCGAAAATCATCGGCTGGGAAAACATTCCCGCGTGGAACCACCCTGCGCTCTTTATTCGTGGCGGCCTGTCGCCTTATGTGCAAGATAAGTACCGCGACGCCATTGCCAGCCAATTCCCTCAGGCGCGCGCCCACGTGGTCGCCGGAACCGGCCATTGGGTTCATGCAGAAAAACCTGACGCGGTGCTTCGTGCTGTACACCGTTTCATCGATGAGGCTTGATGTTTAATAAGCTGGGGATAAATTGTGCAAAAAGCCTGCATAACTTAATCATTTAGCTATAAATTTGGGCTTTTAACCGTTGTGAATCGCGGCGCGGCTAGGGTATGATTGCGCGCTAAAATTTTGCCGCCCCAAACTGGGTATAAGTTGTGCGGGGCGTCTCGAAGTTGGGTTGGGTGATTAGCCCGAAATATGTAAGGCAATCGTCAGAAACGGCGTGCCGTTTTCCGATGTAACTTTCCTGGTTTTACCGCTACCTATGGCAAAAGAACAACTGGATCGCACGACGCTTGATCTGTTCGCAGATGATCGCCGTCCGGGGCGTCCGAAAACAAATCCGCTTTCACGAGATGAGCAGCTTAGGATTAATAAGCGCAATCAACTTCGTCGCGATAAAGCGAGCGGTTTGCGACGCGTCGAGCTAAAAATTAATGCAGAAGCTGTTGATACGCTCAACAAGCTTGCCGAAGAACGCAATATCAGTCGTAGTGAGTTGATTGAAGAGATGCTATTGGCGCATCTGAATCATCACGAAAGCTGAACCTCAGCGGGCAGCCAGTTCTGGCTACCCGCTCATTTTAGGTTGCTTGCAACCCGCCAGCCTTAGTTAAAACGTTTCCCAATTTTCACTGCTTTTGGCGGTAGATGCCCCCAAGTCCGGACGCAGTAAAGGTGCGCGCTGAGATGCAACCTGATGCTGACCCACGCGCGTCACGCTGTCGCGCAGTTTGAAGGTCGCCACGGCGTTGTTCAGCAATGCCGCCTGCTCTTCCAGAGACACCGCGGCCTGCGACGCCTCTTCCACCAGCGCGGCGTTTTGCTGCGTCACGCTATCCATCTGCGTCACCGCCACGGCCACCTGGCTAATCCCCTTACTCTGCTCATCCGACGCCGAGGCAATTTCCGCCATGATGTCGGTGACGTGAGTTATCGAGCGCACCACGTCATCCATGGTGTTACCCGCCTGCTCCACCAATTTCGAACCATTATCCACGCGGGAGACGGACTCGCTGATCAGCTGTTCAATCTCCTTCGCCGCCTGCGCGCTGCGCTGGGCTAGATTACGCACTTCGCTGGCAACCACGGCAAAACCGCGCCCCTGCTCGCCCGCGCGCGCTGCCTCAACCGCCGCATTCAGCGCCAAAATATTGGTCTGGAAAGCAATGCTGTTGATCACCGCCGTTATCTCAGCAATCTTTTTCGAGCTGCCGGAGATGTCCTTCATGGTGCTAACCACGTCAGCGACAATGGTGCCGCCCTTGCGCGCCGTGGCAGAGGCTTCCACCACCAGCTGGCTGGCGTGATGAGCATTGTCGGCGTTGTGTTTCACCGTCGCGGTCAGCTGCTCCATGCTGGCGGCCGTCTCTTCCAGCGCCGAGGCCTGCTGCTCGGTGCGCGAGGAGAGGTCATTGTTACCGGCAGAAATTTCAGAAGCGCCCTGATAGATGCTATTGGTGCAGTTGCGAATGGTTTGCACAGTGTTGATCAGGCTGTTTTGCATCACGTTGAGCAATGGAATCAGCTTCCCGGCGCAGTTTTTACCGAACTCCTCCAGATTGTGGGTCAGGTCGCCGCGCGCAATCACCGCAAACTGGTCACGGATTTTATTCAGCGGTTTGACTAATGCCCACACCAGATAGCGATCGGTGATAAACAGAATCACCATGCCCAGCGCGAAAGCCACCAGCAGAATGATTTTGCTCATTTGAGTCAAATAGGCTGATTGGGCTTCAGTGCGCTTTAATGCTTCCGCAATCAATGCGTTGGCTTTCTCAACCGAGGCGCCAAACTTGACGCTGTACGGCACAACGTTGACGGTAGAAATCTGCTTATAAGCCTCAGCGTTCTTGCTGCTCGCGGCATTGAACAGCGGCGTAGCGCCCTGCTCCGCCAGATTAGTCCAGTCAGTAATAAGCTGCTGCACCACGGCGTCATCCAGTCCCGGATGCGGTGATTTTTTAAACGCAGCCAGTGCGTCAGTCATATTGGTCAGCGCCAGTTTCGCGCCATCGAATAACTCCGGTTTCTGGTTAGGGTCGTTTTGTAACGCTGACATCGCACGAGTCAAACGCGTTTGGGTTCTAAAATATTGATCGCTTCCTTTATGAATCAAGGTGAGATCGTTGACTAATGCCACGTTAATCTCGGCATTTCTGGTCAGAGAGTTGAGTGAAGTTACGGTATAGATAGCCACGCCCGCCCACATGACGCTAAATGTACCGAGAATGACTAGCATTGCGGTCCTGATGGTAATATTTTTCAAAAATTGCACGATGTGCCTCTCGTGAAACAGCTCTGTTTCTTTTTATGTGTATTAACGGGGATGCGGAGAATCAAGACAGGTCGCCGGAAGGCATAGGCCGCGGGACATGGTGAACACCTCTCCGGGCATCGATTGCTTGTACTGACGAGTTTCCTCTCGCTTCATCTATCGGCGCTGGATGGGTAAAATTTAGGAGCAACGTGAAATTCTTTCAGTTTTGCTTAGGGAGTGCGCACTTTGTATGAGCCGAATAACCATACAAAACACACAAAGGCGATAACGCTCGCCGGCAATGCTCGATAAACTTGTTAGTTAACTGCAAGCTGCGTAGAGGCATGTTCTCTGCGTGATGAGTTTGTTATTATTTGCGGCATTATTGCCTAGGGTATATTTCCGCTATCCCCACTCCGCCAATCAAATGGCCGACGCAACGGATAGTTAGGATCAGGCTTTTCATTGAGAACAAGAGGTTAGAAATCTTATGGCCGTAGTAGGAATCTTCTTTGGATCCGATACAGGTAACACCGAAAACATCGCAAAAATGATCCAAAAGCAGTTGGGTAAAGATGTTGCCGAGGTACATGACATTGCGAAAAGCAGCAAAGAGGATTTGGAAAAATTCGATATTTTGCTGATCGGCATTCCAACCTGGTATTACGGCGAAGCACAGTGTGACTGGGACGACTTTTTCCCATCGCTGGAAGAGATAGATTTCGAAGGTAAGCTGGTTGCCCTGTTTGGCTGTGGCGATCAGGAAGATTATGCCGAATACTTCTGTGATGCGATGGGCACCGTGCGTGACATCATCGAGCCACGCGGCGCGGTTATTGTAGGACACTGGCCAACAGCCGGTTATCACTACGAAGCCTCAAAAGGTATGGCGGATGACACTCACTTCATCGGCCTGGCGATTGACGAAGACCGTCAACCAGAACTGACCAATGAGCGCGTGGATGCATGGGTGAAACAGATCACCGAAGAATTAAGTTTAGCTGAAATCATTGGCTGATCATTAGCTGATAGCAAGAAAGGCCCTGAGTCGTTGATTACACGTCGAAAGGGCCAATCTATTACTGAAATTAACAATTTAACCGCTACAAAATTGTAACTTTCAGCGGTATCAAGGTACACTTAGATCTTGGTTTATTCTATTGATCAAGCCGTTGCGATCTGATCGCGACAGTCGTGAAAAGTGTGATCTTCGTTAACAGATCCCCCTATTCACCATGAACTGATACCACAGGCTTCATGCCTCAACGTGACAAGCATAGTAACAGGACTGAATCCGCATGACTGACAATAATACCGCACTGAAGAAAGCTGGCTTAAAAGTCACGCTTCCGCGACTTAAGATCCTGGAAGTGCTGCAAGCGCCGGAAGGTCATCACGTCAGCGCGGAAGATTTGTACAAACAATTAATTGATATGGGTGAAGAGATTGGTCTGGCGACGGTTTACCGCGTTCTGAACCAATTTGATGACGCAGGTATCGTTACCCGTCATAACTTCGAAGGCGGCAAATCTGTTTTCGAACTGACCCAACAGCATCACCATGACCACCTGATTTGCCTTGATTGCGGCCGCGTTATTGAATTCCGCGATGAGTCAATCGAAGCGCGTCAGCGTGAGATTGCGAAGAAACATGGCATTAAACTGACTAACCACAGCCTCTATCTGTACGGCCACTGCGAACTGGGTGACTGCCGTGAAGATGACAGCCTGCATAACGATAAACCAGCACTGTAATTGCAGTTCTGTAGTCATGCGTTATGTTCTGCCTGAGATGGAGCAGAACTAAAATTAGCCGCTGAAAAGCGGTTTTTTTTATGCCTAATTTCCTCCCCCTCTCGCTTCAGACATTAAAAAACCCCGATCTCTGCATCAGAAATCGGGGTTCTTCATTGTGGCTGGCGGCGAGGCTGACTGCCCTGCCGCTTGCGCCCGTCAACTCACCTTACTTCATGGCGCTCGGCGAGTTGTTGGCTTTGATCTCCTGCCAGATTTTACCGCAATCCTCAGCATAGCTTTGACCATCGCCGGTTTTACGCGCCGTCAGGCATTTCTGGTAGTCGATAACCCGCACGGTTTCTTTCTTTGCAAACGCCTCATGGGCTTTCTCTTTCTGCAGCGATTCCAGAATGGTCTGGCAGGTCGCTAGCTTATCGGCTTCGCCATTCGAGGTATTGATACAGTTGGTGTAAGAGTGACGAAGCTGGTCGGCCTTACTGGCACTCGGGTCAGAACAGGCGCCCAGCAAAGCGACAGAAGCCACCACCAACAACACATTTTTAATCGATTTCATTTTCATTATTTTTTACCCAGAGTCCGATATTAGAAAATAGTGAATGGCGCAATAACAATGAACTTCACGTCTTTCTCATCCTGGAAGATGTTGCCGTAGCCACCGCCCCAGCTTGGGATGTCGGAATGGTTGTCATACTGGGTATAGTGAAGCTTGAACAAGGTGCCTTTGGCACGGCCGCCTTGCACGGTGTAGAGCGCGTCGAGGCTCCACGCACTCTCTTTCAAACGCTGGCTCTGGTCGTAAATCGGGTTGGAGCTTGGTTTTGCATCCCACGCGTAAACGTAAGAACCGCCCACCGCGAAGCCCGGAAGATCCCATTTCGCCAAGTCATACAGCACGCCCGCGTACAATGCTTTTTCGCCGTTGGCGTTGAAGTCGGAACGGTTGTCCCACCACACGTCAAGACGGCCGTTAGAAGAAGAATACGTAGGGGTCATGCGTTGCAGGAAATAACCTTGGTTGCCATCCGCCTTAACCATGGTGCCTTCGAGGCGCCAGTTAAATTGCCCGGTGGTGTAGCCGAAGGTCAGCGCCTGCAACCAAGCCATGCCGTCGTACAGACTGTTTGGATCGTTGCTGTCGCCAATCTTGTCTTTCGAACCGTAGAACTGGTAGCTGGTAGTTAATGGGTTGCCCGCCAGCTCAAGTTTGTAAGAAGCCTTACCAAAATATTGGTCAACATAGTTCTCGGCTTGACCAAAAGCCGCTTCCAGCACGAAGTCATTTTTGAAGTCGTATTTGGCGCCCAGTGAATGAATGTAAGAGACGCCAGTAGTGCGGTCAGCACGGCGGAAATCATCCATCTCAAGGTGCCACGGGGATTTGTACTCGTCGGCCCACATGTAGGAGAAGCTCAGTTCGCCCGGGTCGCCAAAGTCATGTTTGTAGCCCGCTTCGGCACCGCGATAGGTACCCGGCATAAAGCTCCAGTGCGGCGCGATCAGCGTCTGGCCGGTTGGCTGGATGTAACCCGCGTGGCCCCAGAAACCGCCATATTTGAATTTACCCGCTGCTTTATACAGGCTGACCCCGCCTTTATCGCCAGAGTAATCTTCGTCATAAGCATGGTTGCTGGAGGAGAACGCGATTTCATTCGGGTGGCCGCTGTCACTGGCTTCGGCAAGCTCAACGGCGGTGAAGGCCGCCAGATCAATACCGAACATATCCCAAGCATAACCGGATGAGAAATCGAGGTTTAAGTTGGCCGTGGAGTGAGAAAGGTTGGTGGCGTATTTATTATAATCGGGGTTGTTTACCGTCACTTTGCTGCCGTCAGGACGGGTTTCTTCTTTGGTTTTATTCAGATCTTTACGGTCACGTTCACGCTGCCAGTAATAGATGCCGCCGGTGAGCGATGAATCATCAATAAAGCCTGCCGCTTGGGCGTCCGGCATACTCATCAAGCCACCGCCTAACAAGGTTCCAGCGAGCGCCAGAGAAATCGGTTTCATTCTTGCTCTTGGGTTAAGGCCAGCCGCGGCCCTACCCCTGTTAAATTGACTCAACATGGGAAATCCTCTTTTTGACTTGAAAGTTAACGCAAACCCAAACGGGTAATAGGCCAGTCGCTAATAGCAAACCAGCACTGTAAACAAGGTTTAGACTATTTTTCGCGGCGCGAATTATCAATCAGTAATTAAATACAAATATCAGAAACATGACAAAGTGCACATAAATATGTATTTATGTTACAAAAGGATGAAAAGGTTGAATTTAATTGAATTATTAAAAATAAATCATATAAATCAATAAATTAAATAACAATAAAACTCTAACAGTGTAATATTTCAGTGATAATTCATGAAAATGCATCAGCGATCACATATTTATCGGCAAGCATTAATTCGTGTTAAGAAATAAAATTTTGATCGTTTTTATGCTTAGCGTTTTGGATAAATAAAATAAAGAAGGGAATGAATGTGACTGAAGGGAAATTTTGGACATAAAAAAACGCAGCCAAGGCTGCGTTTTTAACAGGGTTAATCACTCGCGCGATTAAACAGCCGGTTTGCTTTCCCACGTATCACGCAGGCCAACAGTACGGTTGAACACTAAATGTTCTGCACTGGAGTAGCGGCTGTCGGCACAGAAGTAACCTTCACGTTCAAACTGCAGGCTCACTTCTGGCTGCGCGGCACCGAGGCTTGGCTCGACAAAACCTTGCGCAATCACCAGTGACTCAGGGTTAATGGTGGTCAGGAAGTCTTCAGCCTGCGCAGGGTTTGGCACGTTGAACAGGCGGTCATACAGGCGGAACTCGGCCGGTTTACCTTCTGTTGCAGAAACCCAGTGAATGACGCCTTTCACTTTGCGGCCATCGGCAGGATCTTTGCTCAGTGTATCAACATCATAGCTACAGAAGATGGTGGTGATATTACCTTCTGCATCTTTCTCAATACGCTCAGCTTTGATCACGTAAGCATTGCGCAAGCGCACTTCTTTGCCCAGCACCAGACGCTTGTACTGCTTGTTCGCTTCTTCGCGGAAGTCAGCCTGATCGATGTAGATCTCGCGAGTAAACGGCACTTCGCGGCTGCCCATTTCTGGCTTGTTCGGATGGTTTGGCATGGTCACCAACTGCACATCTTCACCGGTGAAGTTTTCAATCACCACTTTAACCGGATTGATCACCGCCATCGCGCGCGGCGCGTTTTCATTCAGGTCATCACGGATACAGGATTCCAGCGCCATCATTTCAACGTTGTTATCTTGCTTGGTGACGCCGATGCGGCGGCAGAATTCACGGATAGAAGCCGCAGTGTAGCCACGGCGACGCAGGCCTGACACCGTTGGCATGCGAGGGTCATCCCAGCCTTCTACAATCTTCTCAGACACCAACAGCTGCAGCTTACGCTTAGACATGATGGCGTATTCGAGATTCAGGCGAGAGAACTCATACTGACGCGGATGGCAAGGAATGGTGATGTTATCCAGCACCCAGTCGTACAGACGGCGGTTGTCCTGGAACTCCAGCGTACACAGCGAATGCGTGATCCCTTCCAGCGCATCGGAGATGCAGTGGGTGAAATCGTACATCGGGTAGATGCACCATTTGTCAGCAGTCTGGTGATGATGCGCGAACTTGATACGGTAAATCACCGGGTCACGCATCACGATAAATGGCGAAGCCATATCGATTTTGGCACGCAGACACGCCTTACCTTCAGCGAACTCACCGTTGCGCATTTTCGCGAACAGCGCGAGGTTCTCTTCCGGCGTACGATCGCGGTATGGGCTGTTTTTACCCGGCGCAGTCAGGGTTCCACGGTATTCGCGGATCTGCTCTGGAGAGAGTTCGTCAACGTAGGCCAAGCCTTTGTTGATAAGCTCAACGGCGTAGTCGTGCAATTGGTCGAAGTAGTTAGAAGAGTATTGAATCTCCCCGCTCCACTCGAAGCCCAGCCACTTAACGTCGTGCTTAATGGACTCAACGAACTCGATATCTTCTTTCGCTGGGTTGGTATCGTCAAAGCGCAGGTTGCATTGGCCCTGGTAATCTTGAGCAATACCGAAGTTCAGGCAAATTGATTTGGCATGACCGATATGCAAATAGCCATTAGGCTCAGGCGGGAAACGGGTGTGAACCGTGTTGTGTTTCCCGGACGCCAGATCTTCATCAATAATCTGACGGATAAAATTTGTTGGGCGGGCTTCAGCCTCACTCATTGTGCAATTCCTCTACGCGACATTGGCTCGAATGACTAACCGCATATGTTCCAACAAGCCACGTCGGGAAACAACCGTTAGTTACATAAAATAGAGGTTATCTGGGTTTGAAACAAAAAAACGGGAAGAGATGGCTCTCTTCCCGCCTTATTTACTGCATCACTGCGAGTTCAGTGGGGGATTACTTGGACTGAATCTCGAACAGTTTAGTTTGACCCGCAACGACTGAGCCGCTGGCTACTGCAACAACGCCTGAGTAATCGTCGATGTTGCTGACAACAACCGGGCTAATCATTGAGCGTGCGTTGGCGTTCAGGAATTCCAGATCCAGTTCAAGCACAGGCTGACCAGCAGTCACTGTCGCGCCCTCTTCAACCAGACGAGTAAAGCCTTTGCCTTCGAGGGCCACGGTATCAATACCCATGTGCACCACGATCTCAGCGCCGGTATCCGTTTCTAAGCAGAATGCGTGGTTAGTGTTGAAGATTTTCACCACGGTACCACTCGCCGGAGAAACCACGGTTTTGTCGGTTGGGCGAATTGCCACACCGTCACCTACCGCTTTGCTGGCGAACGCTTCGTCAGGAACCTGTTCCAGCGCCACGATGTCACCCGTAACTGGAGAAACCAGCGTTTCTACGGTTTTCTTCGCAACATTAGGTACAGCCTGAGCCACGGGCGCTACCGCTGCCGCAGCCGGAGCTACAGTGGCCGCTGATGCCGGGATTGGACCGCGAGCAATCTGTTTTTTCATCGCATCAGCCAGTGATTCGGCTTTAGCACCAACGATAACCTGAATACTTTGTTTGTTCAGACGGACGATACCTGACGCGCCCAAACGTTTACAGGCTGCATCATTCACCACACCGGCATCTTTAACAGTCAGACGCAGACGAGTGATACAAGCATCAATACCTTTGAAGTTGTCTGAACCGCCCAGTGCACCGATGTAGCTCAGCGCCAGCTGGTTCAAGCCTTCTTCAGTATTGCTATTAGCTTCTGGTTCCGTCACGGCTTCGCTTGGATCTTCGCGACCTGGGGTTTTCAGGTTGAACATACGAATGATCACGCTGAACAGCACGAAGTAGATGATGAAGAAGATAACGCCCATCACCAACAGCATCCAGACGTTCTTACTGGCCGCTGGCAGGTTGTACATCAACGCATAGTCGATGGCGCCCGCAGAGAAGGAGAAGCCAGCGTGGATACCCAGCGCGGTGGCGATGTACAGGCTGATACCGGTCAAAATCGCGTGGACTAAGTACAGCAGCGGAGCCAAGAACATGAACAGGAATTCCAGCGGCTCGGTAACACCGGTCAGGAATGCTGTTACTGCTACAGACACCAACATACCGCCAACTAATGCACGACGTTCTTTCGGCGCGGCGAAATACATGGCGAAGGCTGCACCTGGCAGGCCGAACATCATGATTGGGAAAAAGCCGGACATGAACATACCCGCAGTGGTATCGCCCGCGTAGAAGCGGTTGATGTCACCGTGGAACACGGTACCTGCTGCGTTGGTAAAGTCACCAATCTGGAACCATGCGATGGTGTTCAGAACCTGATGCAGACCCGTTGGGATCAGCAAACGGTTTACGAAACCGAAGATGCCCGCACCGAATGCGCCAGCGCCCACGATCCACTCACCGCCGGCGCGGATAGCATCCTGAACAGGAGGCCAAACGTAACCGAACAGAGCAGCAAGGATCAGACAGAAGAAGCCCGTTGCGATAGGAACGAAACGTTTCCCACCGAAGAAGCTCAGGAAGTCTGGAAGTTTGATATCAGACCAGCGGTTGTAAACCATACCGCCGACCAGGCCAGTGATGATACCCGCCAAGACACCCATATTGACTGCTGGGTTAATGGTGATCATTGCTTTGGTCAAAATGAAATAGCCGATACCGCCTGCTAAAGCAGCCGCACCCGCGTTGTCTTTTGACCAGCTAGACGCCACACCAATGGCAAAGATAAGAGCGAGGTTATCGAAGATACCCCCACCAGCTTGCGCAATAAACGGCATATTGAGCAGATCTGGTTGTCCAAAGCGCAGCAAAAGTGCCGCGACTGGCAACACAGCGATTGGCAGCTGAAGCGCTCTGCCTAACCGTTGAAAGAATCCAAGAATATTCACATTTCCCCCTAATTCGCCCTGTGAGCGAATCACCTAAGTAGTTTAATAAGTATGGTTACTACCTTTAAAATCTCATTCAACCAACTGCACTGCGGAGTGTAAAAAAAATATTTCGTATCGCAAATTAAAACCTCGCTTTTTGTGATAATTATCACCAAAAAACACTATTAACAGGCCACAACCCTAGGCAATTTGCAAAACTTATTTTATCATTAAAAAAATCTAGACGGCATTGTGCCTCTCCCGCATGTCATAGTTGGGTTACGCTTACAATGACGGACTTTTAAACACAGCTTTCAAATCCAATTCAAGTATATTCAAGTTCTGAAAACTAAGAGGTGTGTAATGAGATTAATTCCTTTAAATGACACTACTGAAGTCGGTAAGTGGGCAGCTCGTCATATCGTCGAACGTATCAACGCTTTCAAACCTACCGCTGACCGTCCTTTCGTACTTGGCTTACCTACTGGTGGTACCCCTCTCGAAGCTTATAAACATCTTATCGCTATGCATAAAGCGGGCCAAGTAAGCTTTAAGAATGTGGTTACCTTCAATATGGATGAATATGTTGGTCTGCCGCAGGAACATCCAGAAAGCTATCACACATTCATGTACCGTAATTTCTTCGACCATGTTGATATTCCACGTGAAAACATCAACCTGCTCAACGGCAATGCACCCGATGTAAACGAAGAGTGCCGCCAGTACGAAGCAAAAATTAAGTCTTACGGCAAAATTAACCTGTTCATGGGCGGCGTGGGCAACGACGGTCACATCGCGTTCAACGAACCTGCTTCTTCTCTGGCTTCACGCACGCGTATCAAGACCCTGACTCACGATACTCGCATCGCCAACTCACGCTTCTTCAACAACGACGTCTCTTTAGTGCCTAAATTCGCACTGACCGTTGGCGTGGGCACCCTGCTGGATGCCGAAGAAGTGATGATTCTGGTTACCGGCCATGCTAAAGCACAGGCGCTGGCTGCCGCGGTTGAAGGCAACATCAACCACATGTGGACCATCAGCTGCCTGCAGCTTCACGCAAAATCCGTAGTGGTATGCGACGAACCGTCCACCATGGAACTTAAAGTTAAAACTGTTAAATATTTCCGCGAGTTAGAAGCGGAAAATATGAAGAATCTTTGAATAAATAATTGATTCCCCACAATCATTCGAGTTGTGGCAAGGCGGCAACTGAAGTCACCCCTGGAGCTTACTGAAGTAAGTGACTGGGGTGGCTGAAGGCAGCCAACGCAGCCACGGCTTGAAGGATGCAGGGGAATAGGGGGTAGGATGTACGCACTGATTAATGGCCGCATTTATACTGGCCACGACGTTCTGGATAACCACGCGGTCGTCATTGCCGACGGCAAGATCGAACGTGTCTGTCTGGCAGCTAAACTGCCGGCGAATATGGAAACTCGCGATCTGGATGGCGCCAGCCTTGCCCCCGGATTTATCGATTTACAGCTGAACGGCTGTGGCGGCGTGCAATTTAACGATTCTCTGGAAGCAATTTCAGTTAAGACGTTAGAAATCATGCAGAAAGCCAACGAGAAGTCCGGCTGTACTAGCTATTTACCGACGCTGATCACCTGTAGCGATGACTACATGAAGCACGGGATCAACGTGATGCGCGACTACTTGAAAAAGTATCCGCATCAGGCGCTGGGCCTGCATCTTGAAGGGCCGTACCTCAGCCCGCTTAAGAAAGGCACCCATAATCCGGCGTTTATTCGCAAACCTGACAGCGCGATGATTGATTATCTGTGCGCCAATGCGGATGTCATCACTAAGGTGACGCTGGCACCAGAAATGGCCGAAGATAAGTATATTCGCCAACTGCGCGACGCGGGCATCATCGTTTCTGGTGGACACTCCAATGCCACTTATGAAGAAGCGCGCAAAGGCTTTGCGGCGGGTATCACCTTCACCACTCACCTGTTCAACGCCATGCCAGCCATTACTGGCCGCCAGCCGGGCTTAGTCAGCGCGATTTTTGATACGCCAGAAGTCTATACCGGCATTATCGTTGACGGCCACCACGTCGCCTGGGCGAACGTGCGTAACGCGAAAAAACTCAAAGGTGACAAACTGGTTCTGGTGACTGACGCCACTGCGCCAGCCGGTGCCGACATTCAAGAGTTCATTTTCGCAGGTAAAACAATATACTATCGTGATGGACTCTGTGTTGATGAGAACGGTGTACTGAGTGGTTCAGCGCTAACCATGATCGAAGCTGTACAAAACAGCGTTGAGCATGTTGGTATAGCTCTGGACGAAGCACTGCGCATGGCAACTCTGTATGCCGCACGTGCGATTGGCGTGGATGCGCAACTGGGCAGTATTGAAGCCGGTAAAGTCGCCAACCTCACCGCCTTCACCCATGATTTCAAAATCACGAAAACTATCGTTAATGGTGACGAAGTTTAATTGAGCGGATAAAAGTATTGATGACGACTGACGGACAGGCACAAATCGGCAACGTTGATCTGGTAAAGCAGTTAAACGGCGCGGCGGTTTACCGCCTGATTGATCAGCAAGGGCCAATATCTCGCATTCAGATTGCAGATCACAGCCAGTTGGCTCCCGCCAGCGTCACCAAAATTACTCGCCAGCTGTTAGAGCGCGGGTTGATCAAAGAAGTGGATCAACAGGCTTCCACCGGGGGCCGCCGCGCTATTTCGATTATCACCGAAACCCGCCCTTTTCATACTATTGCCGTCCGCCTTGGACGCAACGATGCCACCATCACGCTGTACGATCTCAGCGCGAAATCTATCGCCGAACACCACTACGCCCTGCCGGAACGCACCCAAGAGACGCTCGAGAACGCGTTGATTAAAGCCATTAAGGAATTTATGGAGCTTAATCAACGTAAAATCCGCGAGCTGATTGCTATCTCCGTCATCCTGCCCGGCCTGGTCGACCCTAATAAAGGTATAGTGCGCTACATGCCGCACATCAGCGTGGGCAACTGGAAATTGGTCGATGCGCTGGAAGAAATGTTCAAAGTCACCAGCTTTGTCGGCCACGATATTCGCAGTTTGGCTTTAGCGGAGCACTATTTTGGGGCAACCCGCGACTGTCAGGACTCCATTTTGGTTCGTTTACACCGCGGTACCGGTGCAGGGATCATCGTCAATGGGCAAATTTTCCTCGGCAGCAACGGCAACGTCGGCGAAATCGGCCATATCCAGATAGACCCGCTGGGCGAACGCTGCCACTGTGGCAACTTCGGCTGCTTAGAAACCGTCGCCGCCAACTCAGCCATTGAAAATCGGGTGCGTGCCCTGCTCACTCAAGGTTATCCGAGCAAATTAAGTCTCGAAGACTGTTCTATAACCGCGATTTGCAAAGCAGCGAATCGCAGCGACGGCCTGGCCTGTGAAGTGATCGAGCACGTCGGACGCCAGTTAGGCAAAGGCGTTGCCATCGCGATAAACCTGTTCAACCCACAGAAAGTGGTGATAGCCGGGGAAATTACCGAGGCAGAAAAAGTCCTATTGCCAGCGATTCAAAGCTGCATTAACACGCAGGTGTTGAAGGATTTCCGCCGTAACCTGCCGGTGGTGAAATCAGAGTTAAACCATCAGTCTGCTATCGGCGCCTTCGCGCTGGTCAAGCGGGCTATGCTCAATGGCGTGCTGTTGCAGCGTCTGATGGAAAATTAAGCCGTGCTATAGTTCGGGATTGCCAGAATGGATTGGATTAGGGACCTATGACTTTAAAAAACGTAATTTGTGATATCGACGGCGTACTGCTCCACGACAATACGCCGGTCCCGGGTGCAGATCTTTTCCTCGCACGCATCCAGGAACAGGGCATGCCGCTGGTTGTGCTGACCAACTACCCTTCCCAGACCGCGCAGGATTTAGCGAATCGCTTTACCGCCGCAGGTCTGGACGTCCCTGAAAGTGCTTTTTACACCTCCGCCATGGCAACGGCTGACTTTCTCAAACGGCAGGAAGGCAAGAAAGCCTATGTCGTGGGCGAAGGCGCATTAATTCACGAGCTTTATAAAGCAGGCTTTACCATCACTGATATCAATCCTGACTTTGTTATCGTCGGCGAAACCCGCTCGTATAACTGGGATATGATCCATAAAGCCGCCTTCTTCGTCGCCAACGGTGCGAGATTTATTGCCACCAACCCGGATAGTCATGGTCACGGCTTCTCGCCAGCCTGCGGCGCGCTGTGCGCCCCGATTGAAAAAATCACCGGCCGCAAACCTTTCTATGTCGGTAAGCCAAGCCCGTGGATCATTCGCTCTGCACTGAACAAAATGCAAGCACACTCGGAAGAAACGGTGATTGTCGGCGATAACCTGCGCACCGACATTCTGGCGGGCTTCCAAGCAGGTCTGGATACCATTCTGGTGCTGTCAGGCGTGTCGACCTTGAATGATGTGGAAGAGATGCCATTCCGCCCAACCTGGATCTACCCTTCTGTCGCTGATATCGACATTATCTAGTTTCACCCGCTTCCCCTGCTTTCTCACGTCTGGTCATTCGACCAGACGGACTTCTACCACTTGTCGCTATTTTCTTTTCATTCCCCATTTTTGCCCACAGCTCAAATCAGCGAGAAAAATTGCATATTCCGCAATTTAAATAGCCCTAAACTGAAAATCCATCAAAGATCTGACCTACCTCAACAACTATTTTTCAGAAGAATGCTAAACCACTTGCACAGATGAGGGGTTTTGTCGCATTTTCTTAATCAACCGCGCAGTAAAGCCGAACCTTTAATGAGAAATCGGCAAAGCGTAAAGCAAACACAACAAAATAATCGTTTATAAGTGGTCAGGAGAAACAGATATGTGTTCAATTTTCGGTGTGCTCGATATCAAGACCGACTCCGCTGAGTTGCGTAAGAAAGCGTTGGAGTTATCCCGTCTGATGCGCCATCGCGGCCCGGATTGGTCTGGCGTTTTCGCTAGCGATAAAGCCATTCTTTGCCACGAGCGTCTGTCGATTGTCGACGTGAACAACGGCGCACAGCCGCTGTACAACGCCGCGCACACCCACGTATTGGCCGTTAACGGTGAGATCTACAACCATCAGGCACTGCGCGCTGAGTTAGGCCACCGTTACGAGTTCCAGACCGAATCTGACTGTGAAGTGATCCTCGCGCTTTATCAGGAGAAAGGGCCAGAGTTTCTCGACGAGCTGCAAGGCATGTTCGCCTTCATTCTGTATGACACAGAAAAAGACGCCTACCTGATTGGTCGCGACCATTTGGGCATCATCCCTCTTTATTATGGTCACGATGAGCACGGCAACCTGTTCGTTGCTTCTGAAATGAAGTCGCTGGTGCCGGTGTGCCGCACCATTCAGGAATTCCCTGCGGGCAGCTTCCTGTGGAGCAAAGAGGGCCAAATTCGCGAATACTACCGCCGCGACTGGTTCGATTACGACAACGTTAAAGACAACCCAACGGACGCGGCCGCGCTGCGCGACGCGCTGGAAGAGTCAGTGAAAAGCCATCTGATGTCCGATGTGCCTTACGGCGTGTTGCTATCCGGCGGTTTGGATTCCTCGGTGATTTCCGCCATTACTAAGAAATTCGCCGGTCGCCGTATCGAAGATAAAGACCAAAGCGAAGCCTGGTGGCCACAGCTGCACTCCTTCGCCGTCGGCCTTGAAGGTTCTCCTGACCTGCGCGCCGCACAGGCCGTGGCTAACCATTTGGGCACCGTGCACCATGAAATTCACTTCACCGTGCAGGAAGGTCTGGACGCCATTCGTGACGTGATTTATCACATCGAAACCTATGACGTGACTACTATCCGCGCGTCGACCCCGATGTACCTGATGTCGCGTAAAATCAAAGCGATGGGCATCAAGATGGTGCTGTCCGGTGAAGGCGCAGATGAAGTGTTGGGCGGCTACCTTTACTTCCATAAAGCGCCAAACGCCAAAGAGTTCCACGAAGAAACCGTGCGTAAGCTGCTGGCCCTGCACATGTATGACTGTGCTCGCGCCAACAAAGCGATGTCCGCATGGGGCGTCGAGGCTCGTGTGCCATTCCTCGACAAGAAATTCCTCGACGTGGCGATGCGCATCAACCCGAAAGACAAGATGTGCGGCAACGGCAAGATGGAAAAACATATCCTGCGCGAGTGTTTTGAGTCTTACCTGCCACACAGCGTGGCATGGCGCCAGAAAGAACAGTTCTCTGACGGCGTAGGTTATAGCTGGATTGATACCTTAAAAGAGGTCGCTGGGCAGCAAATTACTGACCAACAGCTCGAAACTGCACATTTCCGCTTCCCGTATAACACGCCGGGCTCCAAAGAAGCGTATCTGTACCGCACCATTTTTGAAGAGCTGTTCCCAGTACCAAGTGCAGCAGAGTGCGTTCCGGGTGGCCCGTCGGTAGCCTGTTCTTCTGCTAAGGCGATTGAGTGGGATGAATCCTTCAAAAACATGAACGATCCGTCCGGTCGTGCTGTAGGCGTTCACCAGTCCGCCTACTAATTTGCAGAAATAACCGGGTTTTATTTTCGATTAACGGGCCTGCTATGGCCCGTTTTTTCGTCACAAAAGCCAATAAAAATAACGTGTTTTGCTGAATTTATCGCCACACTGGTTATAAGCCAGACAAATGATTGCTCTAAGACATTTTTCGTCAAAAAAGTGGTTGACGCAAAACGGCCAACTACGCATAATGCGCCCCGCAACGCCGATGAAGGTTGCAAGAAAAAAGATGGCTACGTAGCTCAGTTGGTTAGAGCACATCACTCATAATGATGGGGTCACAGGTTCGAATCCCGTCGTAGCCACCAAACTTTTTTCATGCGGGAGTGGCGAAATTGGTAGACGCACTAGATTTAGGTTCTAGCGCCGCAAGGTGTGCGAGTTCAAGTCTCGCCTCCCGCACCATTTCCTGATATCGGTAAGCACAGTTGGGGTATCGCCAAGCGGTAAGGCACTGGTTTTTGATACCAGCATTCCCAGGTTCGAATCCTGGTACCCCAGCCATTTTTTCTTGTTTTATCTTTGATATTGCATGAAAAAATACAATTTGAAGTAGTTTTATTGGGGTATCGCCAAGCGGTAAGGCACTGGTTTTTGATACCAGCATACCCTGGTTCGAATCCAGGTACCCCAGCCATACTTCTTATTGGCAAGCGATTGAAATTTATTATTAAGTTAATCAAATCAGCGCTTGAGTTTTAGAGTTAAGTCAGTAAAATTTGGCTACGTAGCTCAGCTGGTTAGAGCACATCACTCATAATGATGGGGTCACAGGTTCAAATCCCGTCGTAGCCACCATTTTATTGTCTGCATGAGTGTTTTAGTAAAGCAGTTCTTTTGGGGTGTCGCCAAGCGGTAAGGCTCTGGTTTCTGATACCAGCATACCCAGGTTCGAATCCTGGCACCCCAGCCATATTTAGAAAAGCTCGCTTAGGCGGGCTTTTTGCTTTGTATTGCATCCCCTTCATACTTCGAGCTGCAGATGCGTTGGCTGCGCTCGGGTACCCGAATCACTTACTGATGTAAGCTCATCGGGCTGTTGCTTCTTGCTGTTAAATCCCTAACGCATATTTCAGCGCTTTGGTTTTGAGTGCGCCTGCGCGTTGGGCGGTCATCAGGGCCAGATTGCGCAAGATCTTCACCGGCGGTAAGTCATTGCTGAAGGCGGTGTAGAACAGGTCCATGCCGCTCTGCATCAGTAAATTATCCAGACGGCGCTGGCGCTGATACCTCAACAACACGCGCTCTTCAAACCACTTCTCTTCGCTTTCGCGCGCTTTCTTCACCACGTCGAGCAAAGCCTCTACGTCGCGATAGCCCAGATTAACGCCCTGCCCGGCCAGCGGATTGATGGTATGCGCGGCATCTCCGACCAATACCAGACCTGGCAACACGTAGCGCTGCGCGTGGCGGCGAACCAGCGGGAATGAACCCGAGGAGAGCGCCTTAACAGGCCCTAAGCGACTCGGGAAGGCACGGCTGACCTCATCCGTTAGCTGCTTCATGTTCAGCGTCTGCAGATAGCGAATACGCTGCGGGCTGTCATACCACACTAACGAGGCGTTATTGCCAGACAGCGGCAAGAAGGCTCTCGGGCCTGAAGGGTAAAACTGCTGCCAAGTGGTGTCTTGATCTGCTGACGCCGTTTCCACATTAATGAGCATGCAGTTTTGGCGATACTGCCAGCCATCGACGCCAATCCCCGCCAACTGACGCACCAGCGAGTTCGCACCATCGGCAGCAACCACCAGTTGGGTTTTCAGGACTTCTCCCGTGGTGAGCTGCAACGACCAGCTTTTATCATCGTGCTGCAACAGGTGGCGAAGCTTGGACGGGCAAAACAGAGTCAGGTTCAGCAACGCATCAAACTGCTGCCACAGGCCGAGCTGCAAGACGCGGTTCTCAACCATAAAGCCCAGCTCTGACAAACCGAGCGAGGAGGCGTCGAAACGCACTTCAGAACCCTCGTTTTCCCAAGTTTCCAGACGACGATAAGGCGTCAATCTCATGCTTTCGATAGCAGTCCACGCGCCAAGGCTTTGCAGGAAACGCACCGAGGCGCAGCCAATGGCCGAAATACGCAGATCAATTGCCGCGAGAGCGTCGAACTCAGCCGGGCGCTGGTTTTCAATCAGGGCCACGCGAAGGCCCTGTTGGGCCAGCCCTAGCGCCGCCGCGGCTCCCACCATGCCACCACCGACGACGACCGCATCAAAGGATTTTTCAGAAGGGTTCATTTTCATCCAGCTTGATAATGGAATTCATTCCCTGAATGATACCGGATTTTTATGTTGGTATCAGAACCTAAGCTGTTTAACTGCACTGGTCACCACTGGAGCGAGGGTTTACAATACGCCCCTGGACGTCACCGTCGCCCGAGCCCGTGGTTCTGCTCTTCAGCACGGACACAGATATAACGCTTTTCTACCCGCATTGAGTAATGACAAGTCGATGATTAAAAAACTGCACATAAAGACCTGGGGCTGCCAGATGAATGAATATGATTCATCTAAAATGGCCGACCTGCTCGAAAGTACACACGGTTATCAGCTGACCGACGTCGCTGAAGAAGCAGATATTCTGTTGCTGAACACCTGTTCTATTCGGGAAAAGGCTCAGGAAAAAGTGTTCAGCCTGCTGGGCCACTGGAAATTACTCAAGAAGAAGAACCCTGACCTCATTATTGGCGTGGGTGGCTGCGTGGCGTCACAAGAGGGCGAAATGCTGCGCCAGCGTGCGCCTTGCGTCGACGTGGTCTTCGGCCCGCAGACCCTGCACCGCCTGCCGGAAATGATTAACCACGTGCGCGGCACCAAAAGCCCCATCGTCGATATCAGCTTCCCTGAAATCGAAAAATTCGACCGCCTGCCAGAGCCGCGTGCCGAAGGCCCAACGGCGTTCGTCTCCATTATGGAAGGCTGCAACAAGTACTGTAGCTTCTGCGTGGTGCCCTACACCCGTGGTGAAGAGGTCAGCCGCCCAAGCGACGACGTGCTGTTCGAAATCGCCCAATTAGCCGCTCAGGGCGTGCGCGAAGTCAACCTGCTCGGCCAGAACGTCAACGCCTATCGCGGCGCGACCTATGACGGCGGCGTTTGCAGCTTCGCAGAGTTACTGCGCCTGGTGGCGGCAATCGACGGCATCGACCGCATCCGCTTCACCACCAGCCATCCGGTCGAGTTCACCGACGATATCATCGAGGTGTACAAAGACACCCCGGAGCTGGTGAGCTTCCTGCATTTGCCTATCCAGAGTGGCTCCGACCGCATTCTGACCATGATGAAGCGCCCGCACACCGTGCTGGAGTACAAGGCTATTATCCGCAAACTGCGCGCGGTGCGCCCTGATATTCATATGAGTTCCGACTTCATCATTGGCTTCCCCGGTGAAACCAACGACGATTTCGAGAAGACCATGAAGCTGATTGCCGAAGTAAATTACGACGTCAGTTTCAGCTTCATCTACTCCCCTCGCCCCGGTACGCCTGCGGCGGACATGGTGGATGACGTCAGCCTCGAAGAGAAGAAACAGCGTCTGCAAATCCTGCAAGACCGTATCACTCAGCAGGTGGTGCGCTTTAGCCGCGCAACGCTGGGTACGGTGCAACGCATCTTGGTGGAAGGCACGTCGCGCAAGAGCATTATGGAGCTGACCGGGCGTACCGAATGCAACCGCGTGGTGAACTTCGAAGGCACGCCGGACATGATTGGCAAGTTCGTCGACGTTGAAATCGTTGATGTTTATGCCAACTCGCTGCGCGGCGTCGTGGTGCGTACGGAAGACCAGATGGCGCTGCGTCTGCACGAATCGCCACAGTCGGTCATTGCCCGTACTCGCAAAGAGAATGAGATTGGCGTGAGTCTCTACCAGCCATAATCTGGCAGCCCATAAAGGCTTAGATCCCGCAACAGGACGCTTCGGCGTCCTGTTGGTTTTTACAGTTTTTAGTCGAAAACTCCCCTATCAGAACAGTGATAAGGTTTAATTTTTCGAGACAGGCCGCATATTGTCACTAAGGTGTACGCCATCCCGTGGCTAACAAGGCATATTTTGCCAAGGGCATGTATTATTAACCAAGGTATTGTGAGTTTTATTGGTGTGAGCAACGCCAGCTAAGACGACAAAAGTCAGACACATCAACAGGTCCTTCGTGGCCCAGAGGAAAAGTTTGAACGTTGTAACACAAGAGATTTTGCTAGAGCCCGAAGACAATCAGCGTTTGCTGAGCCTGTGCGGGCCGTTTGATGACAACATCAAACAACTGGAACGTCGGTTGGGCGTCGAAATCAACCGTCGTGATAACGCCTTTAAACTGGTAGGAAAAAGTCTGCCTGTGACCGCCGCGGTCAATATTCTGCGTGATTTATACGTGGATACCGCGCCGCTGCGGGGAGAAACTCAGGATATCGATCCTGAGCAAATCCATCTGGCCATTAAAGAGAGCCGCGTGCTGGAACAGACCGCCGAGAGCGTGCCTGACTATGGCAAAGCGGTGATCATCAAAACCAAGCGCGGCATGGTGAAGCCACGCACGCCAAATCAGGCGCAGTACATCGCCAACATCCTCGACCACGATATCACCTTTGGTATCGGTCCTGCGGGTACGGGTAAAACCTATCTCGCCGTGGCGGCGGCCGTCGATGCTCTTGAGCGTCAAGAAGTGCGCCGCATTCTGCTGACCCGCCCTGCTGTTGAAGCCGGTGAAAAATTGGGCTTCCTGCCGGGCGACCTCAGCCAGAAAGTTGACCCTTATTTGCGCCCGCTGTATGACGCGCTGTTCGAAATGCTCGGCTTTGAGAAAGTGGAAAAGCTGATTGAGCGCAACGTGATTGAAGTCGCCCCGCTGGCCTACATGCGCGGCCGTACGCTCAACGACGCCTTTATCATTTTGGATGAAAGCCAGAACACCTCGATTGAACAGATGAAAATGTTCCTGACGCGCATTGGTTTCAACTCCAAAGCCGTGATCACCGGCGACGTTACCCAGATTGACCTGCCGCGCCACCAGAAGTCTGGCCTGCGCCATGCTATCGAGGTGCTTTCGTCGGTTGATGAACTTAGTTTCAACTTCTTCCATAGCGAAGACGTGGTCCGTCATCCCGTGGTAGCCCGTATCGTGGTAGCCTATGAGGCTTGGGAAGAAGAAGATCAAAAACGTCGCGATGCTATTGCTGAACAACGTCGTCAGGAATCTCATCAGCCGCCGTCACAACAGGTTAATCAATGACTCAGGTTATTCTCGATTTGCAAATCGCATGTGAAAACAGCGAGGGTTTACCCACGGAAAGTGATTTCCAAAAATGGCTGGACGTCGTCCTGCCACAGTTTCAGGAAGAGTCAGAAGTGACCATCCGTTTGGTTGATGAGGCGGAAAGTCACGAGCTGAATATGACTTATCGTGGTAAAGACAAATCGACCAACGTGTTATCCTTCCCGTTCGAGGCTCCGCCGGGTATGGAATTGCCTCTGCTGGGTGATCTGGTCATCTGCCGTCAGGTAGTTGAAAAAGAAGCTCAGGAGCAGCAAAAAGAACTGCTGGCGCATTGGGCGCATATGGTTGTTCACGGCAGTCTGCATCTGCTAGGGTATGACCACATCGTCGATGAAGAAGCCGAAGAAATGGAGTCCATCGAGATAGAAATTATGCAGAGTCTGGGTTATCCGGACCCGTATATTTTCATTGAAGATGACGAGAAAGACGACATTCGAGACTAGCGTTAACGCCTCCCCCATCGCCACAAGCCTTGGGGGACTTCCGTTTCTGTTAGTTATTATTTCCCTTTATATGAGTAAATTTAACCAAACGCCATGAGCGATGACCATTCACAAAATAGTGATAGCCCCAGTCCCAAGAAGGGCTTCTTTTCCCTTATTCTCAGCCAGTTATTTCACGGTGAACCAAAAAACCGTGGCGATCTGGTCGAGCTGATCCGTGATTCCGAACAAAACGACCTGATCGATCCCGATACCCGTGACATGCTGGAAGGCGTGATGGATATCGCCGAGCAGCGCGTTCGTGACATCATGATCCCGCGTTCGCAAATGATCACGCTTAAACGCAACCAGCCGCTGGAAGAGTGTCTTGACGTCATCATTGAGTCAGCGCATTCACGCTTCCCGGTGATCAGCGAAGATAAGGACCACATTGAAGGCATCCTGATGGCCAAGGACCTGTTGCCGTTCATGCGCACAGAATCCGAACCCTTCAGCATTGATAAAGTTTTGAGAACCGCCGTGGTGGTGCCGGAAAGCAAGCGCGTTGACCGCATGCTGAAGGAGTTCCGCTCACAGCGTTACCATATGGCTATCGTGGTCGATGAGTTCGGCGGCGTATCTGGTCTGGTCACTATCGAAGACATCCTCGAGCTCATCGTGGGTGAAATCGATGACGAGTATGACGAAGCGGAAGACTTAGATATCCGCCAGCTCAGCCGCCACACCTATACCGTCCGTGCGCTGGCGCCTATCGAGGACTTCAATGAAGTCTTCCAGACCAACTACAGCGACGATGAAGTCGATACCATTGGTGGCCTGGTGATGCAGTCGTTTGGTCATTTGCCAGCACGTGGCGAAACCATTGAAATTGACGGTTACTTGTTCAAAGTTGCCATGGCCGACAGCCGACGTATTATTCAGGTTCACGTAAAAATACCGGACGACGCGCCGCAACCGATATTGGAAGAATAATTACTCCATGGCAATTGCCTCTTTATACCAACGCCAGCGGGTTCGCATCCTGCTGGCGCTCTTATTCGGTGCCTGTGGCACCCTGGCCTTCTCCCCTTACGATCACTGGCCCGCGGCACTGGTCTCCCTGTTTGGTTTATTCGCGCTAACGCTGGATCGCCGTCCGGCTCAGGCTGCGTGGATAGGCTTCTTCTGGGGGATGGGTCTGTTCGGCAGCGGAGTAAACTGGGTGTACGTCAGCATCGCCACCTTTGGCGGCATGCCGG
This sequence comes from Ewingella sp. AOP8-B2-18, assembly GCF_052376015.1. Classification (NCBI taxonomy): domain Bacteria; kingdom Pseudomonadati; phylum Pseudomonadota; class Gammaproteobacteria; order Enterobacterales; family Yersiniaceae; genus Ewingella; species Ewingella sp. AOP8-B2-18. The sequence continues at coordinate 255,554 of NZ_JBQSVB010000001.1, read as the reverse complement.
AAGCCATCAACCTCTTTTTAGTGGTGCTGCTGGCGTGCTACCTGTCGCTCTATACTATGCTGTTCGCCGGCTTGCTGGCGCGACTGTGGCCGAAAACCACCTGGTGGAAGCTGGCTCTGGCCGCCCCTGCCCTGTGGCAAATCACCGAGTTTCTGCGCGGTTGGGTGCTCACTGGCTTCCCATGGCTGCAGTTTGGCTACAGCCAAATTGATGGCCCGCTGAAAGGCCTGGCCCCTATTGCCGGGGTCGGCAGCATTACCCTGCTGCTGACCTCCATCAGCGGCCTGCTGGTTTACGCGGTCTATCAGCGCAAGATTATTGCGGCAGTGGTGGCTTTCGCCTTGCTGCTATTGCCTCTGTCGTTGCGCGGCGTGCATTGGTATCAACCGCAAGAGCAGAAGAAAGTCGACGTGGCGCTGGTGCAGGGCAACATCCCGCAGTCCATGAAATGGGACCCGAAAGCCTTAGTCAGCGCGCTGCAAACCTATATGGACCTTAGCCGGCCTTATTTGGGTAAAGCGAAGATGATTATCTGGCCGGAATCAGCGATTTCGGACATTGAATCTGACCAGCAGCAATTCCTGACCATGATGGATGATCTGTACCGTTCGCAAGGCTCCCAGCTGGTGACCGGCATCATTGACGCGCGTCGCACCAGTCAGGATATGCATGTTTATAACAGCGCCATTGTGCTTGGTGGCGATAAGCCTTATCGCTACCCGGACAGCAACCGTTTTGATAAACACCATCTGGTGCCTTTCGGCGAATTTGTTCCGCTGGAGGCCATTCTGCGCCCGTTAGCCCCGTTCTTTGACCTGCCAATGTCCGGTCTGAGCAGCGGCGCCTATGTGCAGAAGCCGCTGATGGTTAGCGGGATGAATCTGACCACCGCCATCTGTTATGAAATCGTCTTTGGCGAGCAAGTGCGGGATAACTTCCAGCCTGATACTGATTTCCTGCTGACGATCTCTAATGATGCCTGGTTCGGTCACTCAATCGGTCCGTGGCAGCACTTCCAAATGGCCCGCATGCGCGCCTTGGAATTGGGCCGACCTCTGCTGCGTAGCACCAACAATGGCGTGACGGCGGCGGTAGACGCCAATGGCGATATGATTGCTGAATTGCCGCAATTTACTCGTCAGGTGCTGAATGTGGAAGTGACGCCAACCACTGGCATTACGCCATATGCACGCTTTGGCTGGTGGCCGACGTGGATCCTCACGATGCTGCTGGCGGGCATCTCGCTGTTCTTGAATCAGCGACATAAACGCCAATAAGCTTCGCAATACCTCCTCTACGGGTGCCAAACGGCGCCCGTTTTTTTTGCCATAAATTCTCCTAATCAATACCCCACTGGCACGTTTATTGCTTTATCTCTATGAAAGCTATGCTTTTACTTATTTTTACTAAGACGGTGCACCATAGTGGAACCAAACGTTTAAAAAACATACTCATACGCGGTGCATGAATGTTTTCTTGCATTGATTTGGTGCGTGTCTCGTCTCAAAAAAGAAACATTGTGGTTTCATTATCTTCACATTCAGCTATTTTCGATGCTGAGTAAGTTCGAATTGGCTATGAGCTTTACGATTCATAAGTGCTTCCTGATCCCTCGGTGTGGATCTTTAACGACAGCAAAGGAGTTGGACAATGCAAATGCGCAAATTGGCGTTATCGGTACTGCTGGCAGGCCTGGCAGCAAGTAGCGTAGCCCATGCAGAAGACCTGAACGGTACCCTGAAGAAAATCAAAGATAACGGCGTTATTGTCGTCGGTCACCGTGAGTCTTCTGTGCCATTTTCTTATTACGACAATAATCAAAAAGTGGTGGGTTACTCTCAGGACTACTCCAACGCTATCGTTGAGGCGGTGAAGAAAAAGCTGAACTTGCCTAATCTGCAAGTCAAATTGATGCCAATCACCTCGCAAAACCGTATTCCTTTGCTGCAAAACGGCACCTACGATTTTGAGTGTGGCTCAACCACTAACAACGTAGAACGCCAGCAACAAGCGGCTTTCTCTGACACTATCTTCATCATCGGCACCCGCCTGCTGGTGAAAAAAGGGTCTGACATTAAAGATTTCGATGACCTGAAAGGCAAAACCGTGGTGGTGACTTCAGGGACTACCTCTGAAATCCTGCTCAACAAGCTGAACGAAGAGAAGAAACTGGGCATGCGCATCATCAGCGCAAAAGACCACGGGGACTCCTTCCGTACGCTGGAAACCGGCCGCGCAGTGGCGTTCATGATGGACGATGCTCTGCTGGCTGGCGAACGTGCTAAAGCTAAAAAGCCTGATGACTGGACCATCGTCGGCACGCCTCAATCCAAAGAAGCTTACGGCTGTATGCTGCGTAAAGATGACGCCGGCTTTAAAACGCTGGTCGATGACACCATCGCTAAAACCCAGACCTCGGGCGAAGCCGCCAAGTGGTTTGATAAATGGTTCAAGCAGCCTATTCCTCCAAAGAACCTGAACATGAACTTCGAACTGTCAGACGACATGCAAGCTCTGTTCAAAGCGCCTAACGACAAAGCGCTGTAAGTTTCGTAGTCAGATAATAAGACAGACGGGAAGGCCCCAACGTGATTTACCAATTGCCGCGGGGAAATAAAGGGCTGGCCCACCAGCCTTGTGATGACAGCCTGAAAAGGCAGCAAGACCGGAATGCGGGGTGGTCGTTCCCCACCTCGCATTTTTTGCGTCACTAAGCATGGGATTGGTTCGTCATCACTCAGTAGGGTTGCGTTCGCGCGCATTATGGAGTTTTTATGTCTATAGATTGGAACTGGGGCATTTTTCTGCAACAAGCCCCCTTCGGGAATACCACTTATCTTGGGTGGATTTGGAATGGATTTCAGGTCACCGTCGCACTGTCACTGTGTGCCTGGGTTATCGCTTTCTTTGTCGGCTCTCTGTTCGGTATCTTGCGTACCGTCCCCAACCGTTTCCTCTCGGGTATCGGCACTTGCTACGTTGAGCTGTTTCGTAACGTCCCCCTGATCGTCCAATTCTTTACCTGGTATCTGGTGGTTCCTGAACTGCTGCCGGAAAGCATTGGCATGTGGTTTAAATCAGAACTTCCGCCAAACGTGCAGTTCTTCTCCTCATCGGTTATCTGCCTCGGGTTGTTCACCGCAGCGCGTGTCTGTGAGCAGGTTCGTGCCGCAATCCAGTCACTGCCTCGCGGCCAGCGTAACGCCGGTTTAGCGATGGGCCTGACCCTGCCGCAAACCTATCGCTACGTGCTGTTGCCGAATGCTTATCGCGTGATTGTTCCGCCAATGACCTCTGAAATGGTCAACCTGGTGAAGAACTCCGCGATCGCCTCCACCATTGGTCTGGTCGACATGGCAGCACAGGCCGGAAAACTGCTGGATTACTCTGCTCACGCCTATGAATCATTTACTGCCATTACTGTTGCCTACGTGCTCATCAATGCAGTGATCATGCTGCTGATGCATTTTGTCGAACGCAAAGTCCGCCTGCCGGGCAACATGGGAGGTAAATAATCATGCATGATTTCGACTGGAGTTCTATTGGCCCTGGCCTGCCCTATTTATGGCAAGGCATGCTGATCACGCTGGAAATCACCGCGATTGCTATCGTCGTGGGTATCCTGTGGGGCACGCTGTTGGCGGTAATGCGCTTATCATCATTCAAGCCCATCAGCTGGTTCGCCACGGCCTATGTGAATATTTTCCGTGCCATTCCATTGGTTATGGTGCTGCTGTGGTTCTATCTGATCGTGCCAAGTTTCCTGCAAAAAGTACTTGGCCTGTCACCAAAAACCGACATTCGTTTAATTTCAGCGATGGTGGCTTTCGCCCTGTTCGAAGCGGCCTATTATTCTGAAATTATTCGTGCCGGGATAATCAGTATTGCTCGCGGCCAATCCTCAGCCGCGCTGGCGCTGGGGATGACTCAATGGCAAGCCATGAAACTGGTTATTCTGCCGCAGGCGTTCCGTGCGATGGTGCCCCTGCTACTGACTCAGGCGATTGTTTTGTTCCAGGACACCTCGCTGGTGTACGTGCTTGGTCTGGCGGACTTCTTCCGCAGCGCCTCTAACATCGGCGACCGTGACGGCACACTCGTCGAAATGGTTCTGTTCGCCGGAGCTATCTATTTTGTTATCAGCCTTTCCGCTTCCTTGCTGGTGCGTTATTTGAAGAAAAGGACAGTTTCATGATTTCACTGAAGAATGTTTCTAAATGGTATGGTCACTTCCAGGTGCTGACCGACTGCAGCACCGAGGTTAAAAAAGGTGAAGTTGTGGTGGTTTGCGGTCCTTCGGGGTCAGGTAAGTCAACGCTTATCAAAACCGTGAATGGGCTTGAGCCAGTGCAGAAAGGTGACATTCTGGTTAACGGCACGCCGGTTAATGACAAGAAAACCAATCTGGCGCAGCTGCGTGCCAAAGTTGGCATGGTGTTCCAGCATTTTGAGCTGTTCCCGCATCTGTCTATCATCGACAACCTGACTCTGGCGCAGGTCAAAGTCTTGAAGCGTGATAAAGCCGCAGCAAAAGATAAAGGCCTGAAATTGCTGGATCGCGTCGGGTTATCGGCTCACGCCAGTAAATTCCCCGGCCAGCTTTCTGGCGGCCAGCAGCAGCGCGTGGCTATCGCCCGTGCGCTGTGTATGGACCCGATTGCCATGCTGTTTGATGAGCCAACCTCGGCCCTTGATCCGGAAATGATCAACGAAGTGCTGGACGTCATGGTTGAACTGGCGAACGAAGGCATGACCATGATGGTGGTGACTCACGAAATGGGCTTTGCCCGCAAAGTGGCAAACCGCGTGATTTTCATGGATGAAGGCAAAATCGTTGAAGACCGCAATAAAGACGATTTCTTCAACAATCCAGAATCTGACCGCGCTCGTGACTTCTTAGCGAAGATCCTGCACTAATCCGCTCGGCTTTTCGCTATTAATAAACCGCCAGCCCGTGCTGGCGGTTTTTGTTTTACAGGCCGGAGATTAAGGCTCAAAAGCCTTGCGGGTAAACTCGGTGCCGTTGCATTTCGGGCATTTACTTAACACTTCCGGGGTGTAAACCGCCAGCGTAAAGTGACAGTTTTCGCACACCAGATTGCCCAATCCGACCACTTCCCCACTGTGATACACCCCGTGGTGGTTGACGTCCTTAAACACCTCTTTCCATTCAAGCTGGGTTTTGTCGGTCATGTCCGCCAGCTCTTTCCACAGGCTCTCTTTAATGATGCGCATAAAGACGCTATCTTCTTCCGTATCTTCGACAGTGGCGGCCTGCCTATTTTCCGTATAGCTGCGGGCAAATTCGCGCAAATCGCGACGAACGGAGTAAGTTAATTGCTCAATTTGCAAATCCGTTAGCTTGCCTTCTCTTTGCAACGTTTCGCGAGCATCCTGAACCAAGGCATCCACATCCCTTTCGCCGTTTTGTAGACGCTCGGTTAACGAGCTGACCAACTGGCGATAATACTGTGCGACATTGTTCATAATTTCCCCTAAGTCAAAGCGACGTGAACGAACATTCAGTCATGAGCCATGGGACTTATTTTAGTCGTAAATCACTGATCCGGTACGGACAATATCCCGAGATGTCTCGCACTTTGAGAATATTCCCTCTGCAACATGCAGAAATCCCCATTGACGACGCGCTTGGTGTTGTTGCCTCAGGCGCTTATCAGCTATGCTATGCGGATCTTTTGATTAAAACTATTTGAGCTACAGGCGTAGCTGTTTTCACTCACAGGACCACCGGCCGCCATGCAAGAGCAATACCGCCCAGAAGAAATAGAGTCACACGTTCAGCTTCACTGGCAAGAGAAGCAGACCTTTAAAGTTACCGAGCAGCCTGGTAAAGAGAAGTACTACTGTCTCTCCATGTTGCCATACCCGTCCGGCCGCCTACATATGGGCCACGTGCGTAACTACACCATCGGTGACGTGATCTCCCGCTACCAGCGTATGCTGGGTAAAAACGTTCTACAGCCAATCGGCTGGGACGCATTTGGGCTACCGGCGGAAGGCGCTGCGGTAAAAAACAATACTGCACCGGCTCCGTGGACCTACGAAAACATCGAATACATGAAGAACCAGCTTAAACTGTTGGGCTTCGGCTATGACTGGGATCGCGAACTGGCGACCTGCCAGCCTGACTACTACCGTTGGGAACAGTGGTTCTTCACCAAGCTGTATGAAAAAGGTTTGGTTTATAAGAAGACTTCTGCCGTTAACTGGTGCCCGCATGACCTGACCGTTTTAGCTAACGAACAGGTTATCGACGGCTGCTGCTGGCGCTGTGATACCAAGGTGGAACGCAAAGAAATTCCACAGTGGTTCATTAAAATCACTGCCTATGCCGACCAACTGCTTAACGATTTGGATACGCTGGAAAGCTGGCCTGAGCAGGTCAAAACCATGCAGCGTAACTGGATTGGCCGCTCTGAAGGCGTTGAGATCACCTTCGACGTCGAAAACAGTGAAGAGAAAGTCACCGTGTACACCACGCGTCCTGACACCTTCCTGGGCGCCACCTACGTTGCGGTTGCAGCAGGTCACCCACTCTCTTTACAAGCTGCGGCAACTGACCCTGCCTTGGCTGATTTCATCGACGAATGCCGCAATACCAAAGTTGCCGAAGCAGAAATGGCGACCATGGAAAAACGCGGCATGGATACCGGCCTGTTTGCTATTCACCCGCTGACGGGCAAGAAAGTGGCAATCTGGGTCGCTAACTTCGTCTTGATGGAATACGGCACCGGCGCAGTAATGGCGGTTCCAAGCCACGACCAGCGTGACTGGGAGTTCGCCACCAAATATAACCTGCCAATCGTTCCGGTCATTCTGAACGCTGACGGCACTGAGCCAGACGTGTCTGCTGCAGCGTTGACCGAAAAAGGCACCCTGTATAATTCTGGAGAATTTGACGGTCTGAGCCACGAAGCGGGCTTCAACGCCATCGCCGATAAGCTGGTTGCTTTAGGCGTGGGCGAGCGCAAGGTGAACTACCGCCTGCGTGACTGGGGTGTTTCACGCCAGCGCTACTGGGGTGCACCAATCCCAATGATCACGCTGGAAGATGGCACAGTGATCCCAACGCCAGAAGACCAACTGCCAGTTATCCTGCCGGAAGACGTGGTCATGGACGGCATCACCAGCCCAATCAAAGCTGACCCAGAGTGGGCAAAAACCACGGTCAACGGCGTGCCTGGCCTGCGTGAAACCGACACCTTCGACACCTTTATGGAGTCTTCCTGGTACTACGCGCGCTACACTTGCCCGCAGTACGACCAAGGCATGTTGGACCCGGCGGCAGCTAACTATTGGCTGCCAGTGGACCAATATGTAGGTGGTATCGAACACGCCATCATGCACCTGATGTACTTCCGCTTCTTCCACAAACTGATGCGCGACGCGGGTCTGGTCAACTCTGACGAACCGGCTAAACGCCTGCTGTGCCAAGGCATGGTACTGGCTGACGCCTTCTATTACACCGGCAACGGCGGCGAGCGCGTTTGGGTTTCTCCGGTAGACGCTACCGTTGAGCGTGACGAGAAAGGCCGCATTGTTAAAGCCACTGACCCAGAAGGTCGCGAGCTGGTTTATGCTGGCATGAGCAAGATGTCCAAGTCTAAGAACAACGGCATCGACCCTCAGGTTATGGTTGAGAAATACGGTGCGGACACCGTTCGTCTGTTCATGATGTTTGCTTCTCCGGCAGAAATGACGCTGGAATGGCAAGAATCTGGCGTGGAAGGGGCAAACCGCTTCCTGAAACGTGTCTGGAAGCTGGCCTTCGAACACACGCAGAAAGGCGCTACCGTGGCTCTTGACGCGGCTTCGCTGACTGAAGCACAGAAAGATTTACGCCGCGACCTGCACAAAACTATCGCCAAAGTGACCGATGATATCGGCCGCCGTCAGACCTTCAACACCGCGATTGCTGCCGTGATGGAGCTGATGAACAAGCTTGGCCGTGCGCCGCAAGAAAGCGATCAAGACCGCGCCCTGCTGCAAGAAGCGCTGCTGGCCGTGGTGCGTATGTTGTATCCATTCACTCCACACGTGTGCTTCAGCCTTTGGCAGACACTGGGCGGTGAGGGCGACGTTGATACTGCACCTTGGCCACAAGCTGATGAGCAGGCTATGGTTGAAGACTCTAAACTGGTGGTTGTGCAGGTTAACGGCAAAGTGCGTGGCAAAATTACCGTTGCTGCGGATGCTACCGAAGAGCAAGTACGCGAGCGTGCTGCACAAGAACATCTGGTCGCTAAATATCTGGATGGCGTGACTGTGCGTAAAGTCATCTACGTTCCAGGCAAACTGCTTAACCTGGTTGTAGGTTGAGTCAAGGAGGGGTTGTGCGACATCGTATACTGATGCTGTTATTGGGTGCTGTAGTTCTGGTGACGTCGGGTTGTGGTTTCCACCTGCGCGGTACTACCGACGTGCCGGATGAGATGAAAACTATCACACTCGACAGTGGGGACCCATATGGACCACTGGCGCGTGAGGTGCGTACACAGCTGCGTTTGAATAATGTCACCATTGTGGAAGATTCAAAGCGTAAAGATATTCCCTCTCTGCGCCTACAGGGTGAGCTTGTCAATCAGGCCACTGCCTCCATCTTCCAGGATGGCCGTACCGCTGAGTACCAAATGCAGATGACGGTTAATGCACAGGTGCTGTTGCCAGGAAAGGATCTCTATCCTATCCATGTGACCGTATTCCGTTCGTTCTTCGACAACCCGTTGACGGCGCTGGCGAAGGATAACGAGCAAGACATCATTATCAGCGAAATGCGTACTCAGGCTTCCCAGCAGCTGATCCGTAAACTGTTGACCGTCCATGCTTCGGAAAAAGAGAAGCAGTCCGAGGCAGTGAAAGATGCAACGCCGGTGGTTATCACAACCCAATCTGCAGCAGAAGAAATGAAAAAGCAGGATGCGGAAAATGCAGCAGGTCGCGACATGTTTGCGCCTAAGCCGGTCAGTTCTTCGGCTCCATGATTCGACTCTATCCTGAACAACTTGCCGCGCAGCTCCGAGAGGGGCTGCGCGCTTGTTATTTATTATGTGGAAATGATCCCCTGCTGATCCAGGAAAGTCAGGACAGCATTCGCAAAGCGGCCCAAGCGGCAGCTTTCGAAGAACACTACACGTTTACCCTTGATGCCCATACCGAGTGGGATGCTATCTTCAGCATCTGTCAGGCATTAAGTCTGTTTGCTTCACGGCAAACTCTGCTGCTTATCTTGCCAGAGAACGGCCCACCTGCGCCTATGGGTGAGCAGTTAGTCAAACTCACTCAGCTGCTGCACGACGATATTCTGCTGGTGCTGCGCGGCACAAAGCTCACCAAAGCCCAAGAAAACAGCGCCTGGTTTAAAGCCCTGAGCGATCGCGGCGTCTTTGTTAGCTGCCAAACGCCCGAGCAGGCGCAGTTGCCTCGCTGGGTGGCAAAACGCGCTAAAGAGTTATCCCTCGAGCTTGATGAGCCAGCCAACCAGCTGCTCTGCTATTGCTACGAAGGGAATCTGCTGGCGCTGGCCCAGTCTCTTGAGCGCCTCTCCCTGCTCTACCCCGACGGCAAACTGACCCTGCTGCGAGTAGAAGAAGCGGTTTACGACGCCGCGCACTTCACCCCTTTCCATTGGCTGGATGCGCTGTTGGCCGGTAAAAGCAAACGCGCGTGGCACATCCTGCGCCAGCTTCAGCAAGAAGATAGCGAGCCGGTTATCCTGCTACGCACCTTGCAGCGTGAACTGCTGATGCTGCTGACGCTGAAAAGAAAGATGGACACCACGCCGCTGCGCGCCCTGTTCGACCAATATAAAGTGTGGCAAAACCGCCGCACCTTGGTGACGCAGGCCCTGCAAAGGCTCTCTTTGCGCCAGCTGCAGCAGGCGGTTCATTTGCTGACAAAAATGGAAATCACGCTAAAACAGGACTACGGTCAATCCATCTGGCCTGAACTTGAAAGCCTATCGATGCTGATCTGCGGCAAGCCATTACCAGAGAGCTTTATCGACCTCGGCCAGTGATCAATCAGGAAGCTATATTGATGACCCACGACACCTCGTCCCGCGATTCCCTGTTGGCGCTGTTTGGCGGCACCTTTGATCCTATTCATTACGGCCATCTCAAGCCGGTTGAGCAATTGGCGAAAGAAGCCCATCTGGATCGCGTGGTGTTACTTCCCAATAATGTTCCGCCACATCGCCCGCAGCCAGAGGCTTCGCCCCAGCAGCGGCTAAAAATGGTTGAGCTGGCGGTGCAGGGAAATTCGCTGTTTTCGGTCGACGATCGTGAACTGAAAGTGGATACGCCCTCCTACAGCATCGTGACACTTGAAACGTTACGTAAAGAGTATGGCGCTGACCGCCCGCTGGCGTTTATCATCGGCCAGGATTCGCTGCTAACCCTGCATAAATGGCATCGCTGGGAAGATTTACTGGGAGTGTGTCATCTGCTGGTGATGGCAAGACCGGGTTACGCGGAACGTCTGGATACGCCTGAGCTGCAACGTTGGTATGACCAACACCAGGTCGAGGATGCGGCGAAACTCAAGCAACGGCCGCACGGATTCATTTATCAGGCGAATACCCCACTGCTGGATATTTCGGCAACTGAAATTCGCCAGCGTCGGCACGAGGGCAAAAGTTTCGCAGATTTAGTGCCGGACGCCGTTGAGCGCTATATTGAGTCAAATAGTCTTTACACTAAATGATTTGAGTCACAGTAAGGTGGGTTTATATCACCCGTGGGTAACGCGTGGTATACTGCGCCGCTTAATTTCGGCTTGCGGTATAGCTGTGGCGATAACGAACGTAATCATTTGATTCATCGTGTTTTTTCGGCATTAACTCCGTATTTCGACGTACACTCTTTTTTGAAAGCCCTCTCCTGCACGCAGCGTTTGCGCTCATGCAGCAGAAGGTTTTCATCAAGCTAACCCGTTTCAACATCCCCAGGGGGAACCTTTGCAAGGTAAAGCGCTCCAAGATTTTGTTATCGATAAAGTCGATGACCTGAAAGCACAAGACATCATTGCCATTGATGTTATCGGTAAATCCAGCATTACTGACTGCATGATCATCTGTACCGGCACTTCCAGCCGTCACGTGATGTCTATTGCAGGGCATCTGGTAGAAGAAGTGAAAGCCGCTGGCTTAGACGCCATGGGCGTTAAAGGCATCAATGAGGCGGATTGGGTTGTTGTCGACCTGGGTGAAGTGATTGTTCACGTCATGCAGGAAGAGAGCCGCCAGCTGTATGAGCTTGAGAAACTCTGGGCTTAATTCGTGAAACTGCAACTCGTCGCTGTCGGAACCAAAATGCCCGACTGGGTTCAGACCGGTTTTAACGATTATCTCAGCCGTTTCCCTAAAGATATGCCTTTTGAACTGGTCGAAGTCCCGGCTGGGAAACGGGGCAAAAATGCCGATATCAAACGCATTCTTGAAAAAGAAGGCGAGCAGATGCTGGCTGCGGTCGGGAAAGGCAACAGGATTGTGACGCTGGATATTCCAGGTACGCCCTGGGAAACCCCAACGCTTGCCCAACAACTGGAGCGCTGGAAGCAGGATGGCCGCAACGTCAGCCTGTTGATTGGCGGCCCTGAAGGGCTAGCACCTGCGTGTAAAGCCGCAGCCGAGCAGAGCTGGTCGCTCTCTCCGCTGACCCTGCCCCATCCGTTAGTTCGGGTGTTGGTGGCGGAAAGCCTTTATCGTGCATGGAGTATCACCACAAATCATCCATACCACCGGGAATAATCGGTTGGTGAATGTCAGCAACATGAATTAAGTAGTGGGATGAAAATAGATCGTAACCCTTTTCGCGACTATACGGCTGAATCAGCCCTCTTTGTGCGCCGTGCACTGGTGGCGTTCACAGGTATTCTGCTACTCAGCGGTGTGCTGGCATTCAATCTGTATAACTTACAGATTGTTCGTTTTCAGGATTACCAAACCCGCTCCAACGACAACCGTATCAAACTGGTCCCCATAGCGCCGAGCCGTGGCATCATTTATGACCGCAACGGCACGCCTCTGGCGCTGAACCGCACCATTTACCAGCTCGAACTGGTTCCGGAAAAAGTCGACAATCTCGCCGCCATCCTCGAAGGCCTGAAGCCTATTGTCGATTTGACTCCCGAAGATATTGAAAACTTTCAAAAAGAGCGCAAACGTTCGCGCCGCTTCACTTCTATTCCCGTAAAAACCGCCCTGACCGAAGTCCAGGTGGCGCGCTTTGCTGTTAACCAATTCAATTTCCCCGGCGTTGAAGTCAAAGGCTATCAGCGCCGCTATTACCCTTACGGCTCAGCCCTCACCCACGTGATTGGCTATGTCTCGAAGATCAACGACCGTGACGTAGAGCGTCTGGATAAAGACGGCATTTTGGCTAACTACGCCGCGACGCACGACATTGGCAAGCTGGGCATCGAGCGTTATTACGAAGACACGCTGCATGGCAAAACGGGCTATGAAGAAGTCGAAGTAAACAACCGCGGGCGGGTTATTCGCCAGCTGCACGAAGAGCCGCCGCAGGCTGGTAAAGACATCTACCTGACCATAGATCTCGCCCTGCAAACCTATATTGAAGAGTTGCTGACCGGCAGCCGTTCCGCCGTGGTGGTGTCCGACCCGCGCGACGGCAGCATCCGCGCACTGGTTTCCAACCCGAGCTATGACCCCAACCTGTTCGTCGACGGTATCTCGAGCAAGGACTACAGCGGCCTGTTGAATGACCCGAACAAGCCGCTGATAAACCGCGCGACGCAGGGGGTTTACCCTCCGGCGTCGACGGTGAAACCTTATATTGCCGTCTCGGCGCTGACCGCCGGAGTGATCACCAAGGCGACCTCGCTGTTTGACCCAGGCTGGTGGCAGCTTCCAGGCTCTGACAAACGCTATCGCGACTGGAAACACTGGGGCCACGGCCGCCTAAACGTCACTAAATCGCTGGAAGAGTCGGCGGATACCTTCTTCTACCAAGTGGCTTACGACATGGGCATAGACCGCCTGTCGGAGTGGATGGGCAAATTCGGCTATGGCCAGTATTCCGGTATCGACTTGTCCGAAGAGCGCAACGGCAACATGCCGAGCCGGGACTGGAAATTCAAACGCTTTAAAAAACCTTGGTATCAGGGTGACACCATTCCGGTCGGCATCGGCCAAGGCTACTGGACGGCAACGCCAATCCAGATAATGAAAGCCATGACCACGCTCATCAATGACGGCACGGTGAAAACGCCGCACTTGCTGCTAAGCACCAAAGTCGACGGCAAGCTGGTTCCCTACCAGCAGCAGGAAACCACGCAGATTGGTGATGTGCATTCAGGCTATTGGGAAATCGCCAAAGACGGGATGTACGGCGTGGCTAACCGCCCTAACGGCACCGCGCGTAAGAGCTTCGCCGACGCGCCTTATAAAGCCGCCGCCAAATCCGGTACAGCACAAGTTTACGGTTTGAAAGCCAATGAAATCTATAATGCGAATAAGATATCCGAACATCTTCGCGACCATAAATTAATGACCGCCTTTGCGCCATTCAATAACCCGACGGTAGCCGTCGCGGTGATCCTTGAAAACGGTGGCGCCGGTCCGGCCGTGGGTACCATTACCCGCCAGATACTCGACCATATTTTGTTGGGCGACAATACGACACAACTACCGGCTGAAGCGCCAGCTCCGCCGGGAATCGAAGGTGATTAACCGAACATGACTGAAAACCAACAAAAAGGGTCGCTGTGGTCGAAAATGCATATCGACCTCACCCTGCTGCTGATTGTGCTTGCCCTGCTGGCCTATAGCGCCTTCGTGATGTGGAGCGCCAGCGGCCAGGATATCGGCATGATGGAGCGCAAAATTGGTCAGATTGTGATGGGGCTTATCATCATGCTGGTCATGGCGCAGATCCCGCCACGCGTCTATGAAAGCTGGGCACCCTATCTCTATATTGTCTGCGTGCTGTTGCTGGTGCTGGTGGATGCCTTCGGCACCATCAGTAAAGGGGCGCAGCGCTGGCTTGATCTCGGGGTGGTACGCTTCCAGCCGTCGGAATTGGCGAAAATCGCCGTGCCGCTGATGGTGGCGCGCTTTATCAACCGCGACGTCTGCCCGCCATCATTGAAGAATACCGCCATCGCGCTGGCGCTGATTTTCATTCCCACCCTACTGGTTGCCGCGCAGCCCGACCTCGGGACGTCTATTCTTATCGCCGCCTCTGGCCTGTTTGTCCTGTTCTTATCGGGCATGAGTTGGAAGCTTATCGCCGTCGCCGCCCTGCTGGTTGCCGCCTTCATCCCTATCCTGTGGTTCTTCCTGATGCATGATTACCAGCGTGACCGCGTGATGATGCTGCTGGACCCTGAGAGCGACCCACTGGGCGCGGGCTACCACATTATTCAGTCGAAAATCGCCATTGGTTCTGGCGGCCTTTCCGGCAAAGGCTGGCTGCACGGCACCCAGTCACAGCTCGAATTCCTGCCCGAACGCCATACCGACTTTATCTTTGCCGTATTGGCCGAAGAGCTAGGACTGGTGGGGGTTTTGGTGCTGCTCGCGCTCTATCTATGCTTGATTATGCGCGGGCTGGTGATTGCGGCTCGCGCGCAAACCACATTTGGACGAGTGATGTCCGGTGGGCTGATGTTAATTTTATTCGTTTATGTGTTCGTTAACATCGGCATGGTCAGTGGTATTGTCCCAGTGGTTGGGGTACCTTTGCCACTGGTCAGCTATGGTGGCTCAGCGCTCATCGTGCTGATGGCAGGGTTTGGTATCGTCATGTCGATACATACTCATCGAAAAATGTTATCAAAAAACTTATAAGAGGTGGGCGATGCGTAAGCAGTGGCTTGGAGCCGTCATTATCGGGTTGTTATTGAGCGCCTGTAGTACCGAAGACACACAGCAACAACAACCGGCCCCACCGCAGACCTATAACGGTCCCGTGGTTGAAATCGGCGGCGCTGATCCGCGTTACGAACCTTATAATCCGGGCACCAGTCAGGATTATTCAGTCAATGGCAAAACCTACAAAATTGTCAAAGACCCGTCTAACTTCTCTCAGGTCGGCTTAGCCTCTTGGTATGGGCAAGAAAACGGCAGCAACACCACGGCTATTGGCGAAGAGTTTGACCCGAACGCCCTGACCGCCGCGCACCCTACTTTGCCGATCCCAAGCTATGTTCGCGTGACCAACGTCGCCAACGGCCGCATGTTGGTGGTTCGCGTTAACGACCGTGGCCCTTATACGCCGGGCCGCATTATTGATTTATCCCAGGCCGCCGCCGAGCGTCTGAACCTGACTAACAGCACCAAAGTCAGAATCGACTTCATCAATGTTGCTCCAGACGGCACGCTGTCTGGCCCAGGCACCATTGGTACTACCGTCGCCAAACAGTCTTATGCTCTGCCAGCGCGCCCGGAATTGGGTGCTAGCGGTATCGGTACGCCGGTGCAAAGTGCGCCAACTGACACAGGTGCGGCAGTTCGCCCCATTGATAACAGCACCCTGACCAACGCCGAAGATACCGATACCGTCGCCACTACCGGCGCGGCGGGGAATGGCGGCAACGGCGGTGGTGGCTTCCTGCAATCACCAAAACCTGTGCCACAGGGTATTTTGGAACATGATGATCCAGCCCCCGTCGCTTCTCCAAGCCCTGCTCCGGCGATGGCCGCAGTAGCTGCGCCTGCCGCCGTGGCAGCCGCATCGGCTCCTCATGCGTCATCATCAAACCACGCGGCGGGCGGCAACTACATGGTGCAGGTCGGCGCGCTGAGCAATCCGCAAAACGCCGCGCTATGGCAAAAAAGCCTGAGCCAGAAGTTCTCCGTGCCGGGCAAAGTTCAACCTAATGGCAGTATGTACCGTGTACAGCTGGGTCCGATGAGCCGCCAGCAGGCAGAACAGCTTAAACAACGTCTGGCTAGCGAAGCCCAGCAGCAGTCGTTTGTTGTCTCAGCCCTGTGATGCGCTAAATCATCGCGAGACGAGATGCATTTCCTTAACGGGGCTACGGCCCCGTTTTTTCCACCAATGTGAAATTGGTAAAAAAGGGTAAACACTTTCAAGCCGCTGTAATCGCAGATGTCTGAATATGTCGCTTCTGCTATAGTGTGGCACGTTTTTAACTTACTTCTACGGATGTTGCTGTCCCTATCATGAAACTTGTAACTACCCCACTTCTCGTCAAAAGCTTGGCTTTTGGCACAGCTCTGACCCTTTGTGCAGCGTCCGCCTATGCCGACGATGTTAATTTAAAGACGATGATCCCTGGCGTACCGCAAATTGATGCTGAAGCCTATATCCTGATTGATTACAACTCAGGCAAAGTGCTGGCTGAAATGAATGCTGACGCACGCCGTGACCCAGCCAGCTTGACCAAAATGATGACCAGTTATGTTATCGGTCAATCCATCAAAGCGGGCAAAATCACCCCAAACGATATGGTTACCGTGGGTCAGGACGCGTGGGCGACCGGCAACCCGGTATTCAAAGGCTCCTCCTTGATGTTCCTCAAGCCGGGCGATCGCGTCGCGGTTTCTGAGCTGAACCGTGGCATCATTTTGCAATCCGGCAACGATGCCTGTGTGGCGATGGCCGACTACGTCGCGGGCAGCCAAGACGCATTTGTTGGCTTGATGAATAACTACGTGAACGCGCTGGGTCTGAAAAACACCCACTTTGGCACGGTTCACGGTCTGGACGCCGCAGGGCAGTTCAGCTCGGCGCGCGACATGGCGCTGATCGGTCAGGCGCTTATCCGTGACGTGCCGGAAGAGTACGCGACCTACAAAGAGAAAGAGTTCACCTTCAACAACATCCGCCAGACCAACCGTAATGGCCTGTTGTGGGACACCAGCCTGAACGTTGACGGCATCAAAACCGGTCACACTGAGTCCGCGGGCTACAACCTGGTGGCTTCGGCAACTGAAGGCCAGATGCGCCTGATCTCCGCCGTGATGGGGGGTCACACCTATAAAGGCCGTGAAGTTGAAAGTAAAAAACTGCTGACCTGGGGCTTCCGTTTCTTCGAAACCGTCTCGCCACTGAAAGCCGGTAAAGAATTTGCCTCTGAGCCAGTCTGGTTTGGCGACACCGACCGCGTCGCGCTGGGCGTTGATAAAGACGCTTACCTGACCATTCCACGCGGCCGCATGAAAGATTTGAAAGCCAGCTACGTGTTGACCAACCCTGAGCTGCACGCACCATTGCAGAAAAATCAGGTAGTTGGCTCTATCAACTTCCAGCTTGATGGTAAAACCATTGACGAGCGCCCTCTGGTGGTGCTGAATGAAGTCAAAGAAGGGGGCTTCTTCGGCCGCATCGTGGATTATATCAAACTGATGTTCCACCACTGGTTCGGCTAAGCGCGGGCTTGAAAAGCCGCCTTTACCCCCCACATAGTTACTATTACTATTGTGATATTGATCACACTCCCGCTTCGGCGGGAGTGTAATTTTAATAACAATAATCCGTCTGCTGTAAACACGCTGGAGTGCACATGAAAACCAAACTTAACGAACTGCTCGAATTCCCATGTCCCTTTACTTATAAAGTAATGGGTCTGGCACAGCCCGAGTTGGTTGATCAGGTTGTGGAAGTCGTGCAACGCCATGCGCCTGGCGACTACAATCCTCAGGTAAAACCGAGCAGTAAAGGGAATTACCACTCCGTATCAATTACGATCAACGCGCAGCATATCGATCAGGTCGAAACCCTGTACGACGAGCTGGGTAATCTCGAAATTGTCCGCATGGTATTGTGATCCCTTCTTGTGAATTGCCTAATGCAGCGCCCTAATCGGTGCTGCATTGCTTTTTCTGTGCCCCTCTTTTTAAATGGCGATAGCTGCTGTGCAACAAGATAAACTGCAACAACGCATTGTGTTACGTCAGCTGGGTCTACAGCCTTACGAACCAGTGTCCCGCGCGATGCATCTGTTCACTGACAACCGTACCCCTGAAACCCAAGATGAAATTTGGCTGGTCGAGCACCACAAGGTCTTCACTCAGGGTCAGGCGGGTAAGGCAGAGCACGTGCTGCTGCCGGGCGATATTCCCGTCATTCAGAGCGATCGCGGCGGGCAGGTCACCTATCACGGCCCCGGCCAACAAGTGATGTACGTGATGGTGGATTTGAAGCGCAAAAAGTTGGGCGTACGCCAGCTAGTGACCGCCATTGAGCAAACCGTGGTGGATACCCTCGCCCACTTCTCAATTGATGCTTACCCGCGTGCCGATGCCCCCGGCGTCTATGTGGATCGCAAAAAAATCTGTTCGCTGGGTCTGCGTATCCGCAAAGGCTGCTCGCTGCACGGCCTGGCGCTGAATATTAATATGGATCTCGAGCCTTTCCTGCGCATCAATCCCTGTGGCTATGCCGGGTTGGAAATGACGCAGGTCAGTCGTGAAAAACCGGGGCTGACGGTCGATGACGTCATGCCGGTGCTGGTGAAATCTTTCAATAACTTACTGAATTACCAGCAAGTGGATTACCTGCCATGGCAGGCCGAAGACTATTAATGTTAAAGAAATGTAGACTTTGTTGCTTATGAGCACTTCTGGGGCTGAATAGTGAGCGGCATAAGTGTTATAATTTCTGCAATTATTCAGATTTTTTTTAATGAATCATCCAGTTCATTGAATGTCCTGACAAAACTCGAGTAACGAGTGACAAACCTGGAACCTGCAAGCTTATGAGTAAACCGATTCAGATGGAACGCGGCGTTAAATACCGCGATGCAGATAAGATGGCGTTAATCCCGGTGAAAACCGTGGCCACTGACCGGCAGGAAATGTTACGTAAGCCGGCTTGGATGAAAATCAAATTGCCGGCTGATTCGAGCCGCATTCAGGGCATCAAAGCCGCCTTGCGTAAAAACGGATTACACTCCGTTTGTGAAGAGGCCGCTTGTCCTAACCTCTCCGAATGCTTCAACCACGGTACGGCTACCTTTATGATCCTCGGCGCGATTTGTACCCGCCGTTGCCCATTCTGTGACGTTGCCCACGGCCGCCCAACCGCGCCAGATACCAATGAGCCGCAGAAGCTGGCACAGACTATCGCCGATATGGGCCTGCGCTACGTGGTTATCACCTCGGTTGACCGCGATGATCTGCGCGATGGCGGTGCTCAGCACTTTGCCGACTGTATCGCCGCTATTCGCGAGAAGAACCCAACCATCAAAATTGAAACGCTGGTGCCGGACTTCCGTGGCCGTATGGATCGCGCGCTGGATATCCTCAACGCCACGCCGCCAGACGTGTTCAACCACAACTTAGAAAACGTGCCGCGCGTTTACCGTCAGGTGCGCCCTGGTGCTAACTACGAGTGGTCACTGACCCTGCTGCAACGCTTCAAAGAAGCTCATCCTGATATCCCAACCAAGTCTGGTTTGATGGTCGGTCTGGGCGAAACCAATGAAGAGATCATAGAAGTGATGCGCGACCTGCGTCGTCACGGCGTGACTATGTTGACCCTCGGCCAGTACTTGCAGCCAAGCCGTCACCACTTGCCGGTACAGCGTTATGTCAGCCCGGAAGAGTTCGATTACATGAAAGAAGAAGCGCTGAAAATGGGCTTCACCCACGCGGCTTGTGGTCCTTTCGTGCGTTCTTCTTACCATGCTGATCTGCAGGCCAAAGGCATCGAAGTAAAATAAGCCTTATCGCGGCGCCGCGACCTGAGTTAACGCGCCGCAAGCTTAAGTCTTGAAGGTAGAGGCTGTCACACTTTGTTACTTTTCAGCCAATAGAAACGACAAAAAACGGTTGCTCACATGAGCAGCCGTTTTTTATTTGCGGCGACCAAAACCGCCGCGAAGTGTCTGGCTACAACAGCAGAACGGCGGGCGTTAACCCGCACACAAATCAGTCTTTGTGTTCTACGCGCTCAGCAGGCTGTGCGTCAGTTTTGGCAGCAGGAGCTGGATCATCATTCATGGCTTTCTTGAAGCCACGCAGCGCAGCGCCCAGATCTCCGCCCAAAGAGCGCAGTTTGCTGGTACCGAACAGCAGAACGATCAGAACACCCACAACTAACAATTTAGTAATGCTTAAACCTTCCATACACACCTTCTTTTCACGGTTTGCGAAACTGTTTATCTGAACTGTTTAGTTGCGCTTTTAACTGACAGAACAGCCCAAACAATTTAAGGTTATTTACGAATAATCTGGGTGTAAATACAACCTAAAAATGTAACAGAAATGCTCAGACAGAAATCCAAATGCTGTGCTTGCTGAACAAAGGGCTGACTAGATAAATCGGCTGAGGAAAGCCTGAGTGCGCGGATGCTGTGGATTGACCAGCACCTCCTGCGCAGACCCCTGCTCCACCACGTGGCCGCGATCCATAAACACCACCCGATCCGCCGCCTCTTTAGCAAAGCCAATTTCGTGCGTCACCACAATCATGGTTAACCCCTGCTGGGCAAGATCGCGCATGGTGGAAAGCACTTCGCCCACCAGCTCCGGGTCCAGCGCCGAGGTCGGCTCGTCGAACAGCATCAGCTTGGGTTTCACCGCCAAAGCGCGAGCAATCGCCACCCGCTGCTGCTGGCCGCCGGAGAGATGGCGCGGGTAGGCATCGGCTTTGTCACTCAGCCCCACCTTTTGCAGCAGCTCGCGGGCGTACTTCTCGGCGTCCTGTCGGCTCTCCTTATGCACGCCGATGGGCGCTTCAACGATATTCTGCAACACCGTCATGTGCGGATAGAGGTTGAACTGCTGGAACACCATGCCGATATCACGACGCTGGCGCGCAATGGCTTTTTCCGGCAACTTGTGCAGCTTGTCGCCACGCAGCTCATAGCCAATCTGCTCGCCGCCGACCATAATCGCGCCGCGATCGATATCTTCCAAATGGTTGATACAACGCAGGAAAGTGGATTTCCCCGAGCCTGACGGGCCAAGGATCACCACCACTTCGCTCGGTTTCACTTCCAGATCAATGCCTTTCAGCACTTCATTATCGCCATAGCTTTTATGCACGTTGCGCGCCACAACCAGCGGCGATTGGCTCTCTAAAGTGGGCTGACTCATCGCTCCTCCTCGTGGGTCTGGCTTGGGGCATTGACGATAGGAATGGTTTTCTCTTCGCCAGAACCCTGACGTCGCTTGGTGGCCGAGCCGGAGCGGCTGGTACCGCGGGCGTAATAGCGCTCAATGGCCGACTGACCGACGTTGAGTATCGAGGTGATCAGCAAGTACCAAATCACCGCCACCATCAGCATCGGCACCACTTCAAAGGTGCGATTATAAATGGTTTGAACCGAGTACAGCAGATCGCCCATGGCAATCACGCTGACCAGCGAGGTGGCTTTAATCATGCTAATCAGCTGGTTGCCGGTGGGAGGGATAATCGAACGCATCGCCTGCGGGATAATAATGCGGCGCAGCGCGCGACCACGGCTCATGCCAAAAGCCTGTGCCGTTTCCCCCTGACCGTTGTCCACCGACAGCAATCCAGCGCGAATAATCTCCGCCATATAGGCCGCTTCGTTCAGCGCCAAACCGGCAATCGCCGCCGTCAGCGGGGTGATCAGGTCATTGGTGTTCCAACTCATGTACTCCGGGCCAAAGGGAATACCGAGCACCACCCGTGGAAACAGCGTCGACATGTTGTACCAGAACAGCAGTTGCACCAGCAGCGGCGTACCACGGAAAAACCAGATATACAGCCCGGAGAGGCGGCGCAGCAACTGGCTTTGCGACAGGCGAGCAATCGCCAACATCAGGCCCAGAAACACGCCAAGCAGCATTGAAACCACGGTAAGGCCAAGCGTCACGCCCAGCCCCTTCACCACCGTACCTTCAGTAAACCACTGACCCACCACGTGCCATTCGAAATTAGGATTGCGCGCCACGTTCCACACCACGTCAATGGCGATCAGCGTGACAATAATCCATGAGATCCAGCGGCCATAGTTGCGCGGCGCATGAGCAAACTCCACGTTGCGGCGCGGGTTGTCGGCTTCATGGCTATCCGGCGGTTTAACTCGAAAGGTATTTTCCGTCATTAAGGTTGCGCCTTAGCCAGATTGATCCCCGGCGCTGCAACCATGTTGTCTTGCAGACCCCATTTTTTCATGATGATGGCGTAAGTGCCGTTGTCGAACAGCTTCTGGTAGCCCGCCAAAATCACGTCACGAATGGCCGAACCTTTTGGCACTAAGGTGCCCTGATAGATGTCGCCAAAGCCGTTAGATTTGCCTTTGCCCGCCAATTCCAACTGGCCACTGGCTTTGTCGACGAAATAGGTCAACGGCGCCTGCGAGGAGAAGAAGGCGTCAGAACGGTTAGAGCGCACGGCCAGAATCGAGGTTGGCTGGTCGCTAAACGACTGGATAGTCACCGCCGGTTTACCGGCTTTCACGCAGACGTCGGACTGCTTGCGGATCACCTGCTCCGCCGAGCCGCCCGCCATCACGGCAATGCGTTTGCCGCAGGTGTCGTCCAGCGAGTTAATGTTCTGCGGGTTGCCTTTATGCACCGCAAACACCACGTACTCTTTGACGAAATCGATGAAATCATTTTTGGCCTGACGATCCGGATAATCACCAATCGGCCCCATCGCCAGCTGGTAGCGCCCGGCCGCCATGCCGCTCAGAATGCCAGACATGCCGCTGACCGAGGCGTGTTCGATTTTCACCCCTAGCACGCCAGCCAGCGCGTCGGCCAAGTCTGAACTCGCGCCGTCGAGGGTATTATTGCCAGTCACAATTTCATAAGGAGGGAAGGAGCCGTTGTTGACCGACGTCATCACCCCGGATTTTTGGATGTCCGCTGGCAATTTGGCGTGCAGCGCGGCATCTACCGTTTGCGCAGGGATAGCGACGCTTTCAGCAGCAAACGCGGTGGTCGAAAGTATTGAAAGTAATGCAGCCGTCAGTGCGGTAGCCGGACGTAATTTTCTTGCCATCATTGCAATGCCCTCTGTCGAAAAGTTGTGGTGAATGTTGTGCAATTAATTTCAAAATCAGTGATTTATTGTTAACACCTTCCCTGGTGTTGATAACGCCGTAAGGATATTTTTTATTTCTCACTGGGTCAGGCGCTGACCGAGCAAGGGTAATGCGGCGCTCCCTGGTGTGGTTCGCGCTTGTTGGCCCTGCGGCGCACGTTGAGGACCGTGGCTGCCGCGAGGGGTACTGCCTGACTCTTAAATAACGGGTTTTAGAACTTGTCAGTACGTAGCTGTGGAACATCAAAACGGCGGTTATCCAGCACCGGCAGCACTTTACGGGCGTGCGCTAAACGGGCTTTATCCAGCTCGGCAAAGACCAGGGCCGGAGCTTCGGCGGCGCGGGCAATCGCCACGCCAAGGGGGTCAACCACCATGCTGTTGCCGATATTTCGCTCGCCGCACTCGCCCACAGCCACCACGTAAGTGGTGTTCTCCAGCGCGCGGGCGGTGACCAACACTTCCCAATGCATCTCTTTCAGTGGCCCTTTTACCCACGCGGCGGGCAGAACCAGCGCGTCCGCGCCGTCGAGTACCAAACGGCGGGCCAGCTCAGGGAAACGCACGTCGTAGCAGGTCATCAGGCCAACTTTAAAGCCCGCGACGTCAACTAATGGCGGAATATCTTTGCCCGGCGTGACGTTCTTCGACTCTTGGGTTGAAAAGGCGTCATACAGGTGCAGCTTGCGGTATTCAGAAATGATCTTGCCGTCGCGAAGAGAGATGAGCACGTTCCACGCCCGGCCATCTGGCGTCGGGGTGTGCACGCTCATCATGGTGGTCATTTGGCTACCGACGCTGGCGGCCAGCAGTTGGCTGACAAATGGCCCGTCCAGAGGCTGCGCGGCTTTCAGCACTAAATCGGGGTCAGTGATGTCGCGGGCGAGAATGCCCTCTGGCAGCACCAGCAGATCCACACCGGCCTGTAATGACTTCTTCATTAACGACAGACAGGTTTCAACGTTAGCCTGCCACTCTTTGGCGACGGCGAATTGGCCTAATGCAACTTTCATCATCACTCCTTAATCTTGATTAACCGGCAAAATGCGGGAAAAGATCGGCGGCGGTCAGGCGCTGCGCGGTCAAATTCTGCCGATGCAGCTCTGCGCCAAAATCATTAATCATCTGCTCATTGGCGGCGTAACCGTTGGCGTTCCAGTCAGCGGGCAAGTCCACCACCGTGCGGCGCAGGTCATCCAGCAGCCACGGCGTGGTATCGGCATATTTGGCGCGCTTCTCCATCCAAACGTGGTAAGAACGCTCAATAATGTCGCTCAGTGCCTGCGGCAGCCAAGGGTGTTCGGCGGCCAGCGCCGGTTTAATCGCCAGCAGGTGAATGCCCGGCACGTAACCCACTCGATTAAAATAATCTAACTCGGCCTGACGAAAGTCAGGCTGGAACTGGCGGAAGCCGGAATCCGGTTTGAAGAAGCCTTCAGGCATAAATGGCGTAAACACCGCGTCGAGCCAGCCCTCTTGCAGCAGCTCCATCATCGGGCGCTCTTCGGGGACAGCTTCAATCCGCCCCGGCTGACCAAAGCCCGCCAGACGGTCAACAATCGGGTGCTGCTCGGTCAGGCGGCCCACGTACCAGCGCGCATCTTCAATCTGCACCCCTTCCAGCGCCAAAACCGTGCGCGTCCAAGTATTCCCTGAATCTTGCCAGCCGGTCAGGCCGATGCGTTTGCCCTTCAGTTGGCAGAGTTCGGTCAGCGGACTGTCCTGACGCGTAATAATGCAGCGCTGGCGGAATCCGCGCATCAGGAAGTGTGGAATGCCCAGCAGATCCTGCTCGCCGCGCGCGCGCCCTTGGGCGTAACGGCTAAAGGAGACTTCCCCGGCCTGGTAGTCGGCGCTGGTAGCTAAGTCATCCACCAGCGTACCCACACGGTCAATTTCTAGGTTAAAACCTTCTGGTTTGATATCGCCCAAAGCCAGCGGCGTAAAATAATCCCAGTCACGAACAGCCAGTCTGATGGTCAACGCCACGAGATTCCCCTTATAGGTGTGCAAAATTCGGTTTGCTAAGTTCTTTTGACCAATGGCGAACACATTGCCAACAAAGTGCTGTTTTTATCGCCTCAACTGGCTAAGTTTGATACTAATAGCATAAATAAATATGTACAATAGAATCTTTGTTACTGAACAAAAGGCAAAAAATGGCTGATAATCCGTTGGTAAAAGCGCTGGATGCAGAGTGGTTCGCAGGGCATTTGCAGGACAGGTCGATGCGCGGCATTGCGCTGGAGACGGCGGCGATGATTCGTTCCGGCGTGATTGAAATCGGCACCCATTTGCCCGCAGTCCGTGAACTGGCGCAGTCATTAGGCGTCAGCCCGGCGACGGTTTCCGCCGCATGGGGCCAGCTGCGTCGGCAGAAAGTGATTGCCGGGCGCGGACGCAACGGCGTCTGGGTCTGCGGCGATACTCTCTCCCCCCGCCCGGCGCGTTTTGAAAAAATCGGCAACTTTGGCGAGCACATCAGCGCCGACCTGACGCTATCAGCGCCAGACCCGCAATTACTGCCCGACCTGCGCGAAGCCCTGCTGTCGGGCATGGCGGCGGAAAATCTCAATAGTTATCACCGCGAAGCCATCTCCCCGGCCCTGCTGGCGGCGGTTCAATCCGACTGGCCTTATGCCGCCGAAGCTTTTATGGCGACCGACGGCGGCTTTGACGCCATGAACCTGACGCTGCAAACCCTGCTGATGCAAGGCTCGGTGGTGGCCATTGAAGACCCGACCGCCAGCCGCCTGCTGGATATGCTCGATAACCTTAATGCGCAGGTTCTGCCGGTAAAATGCGATGAGTTCGGGCCTATCCCCGAGTCGCTTCAGGCGGCGCTCGCCAAAAATCCTTCAGCCTTTATCTATCAGCCAAGCACCCATTCGCACTGCGGCCACGTGATGAACGCCGAGCGTTTCGCCGAACTGGCGGCGCTATTGGCCGAGAGTAATGCGCTGATTGTGGAAGATGACGGCATCGGCCAGCTCTCTCACGCCGCGCCTCTGAGCATGGGCAGCGTGCTGCCCAAACGCACGGTGCACGTGCGCTCTTACTCCAAAGCCTACGGGCCGGATCTGCGCCTGGCGGTGCTCTCCGGCTCGCGGGAGCTGATCAAACAAGTGATTTCATTCCGTAATTTCGGCGCAGGCTGGTCGAGCCGCATTTTGCAGCAGGCTCTGGCCTATCTGATTAAGGATGAGAAAACCCAGCAGGGGATTGCCCACGCCAAAGCGGTTTATGCCCAGCGGCGCAAAGCGATGTCCGACGCGCTGCAACTGCGCGGCGTGCATATTCCACACCGCGACGGGCTGGCGATGTGGATCCCCGTCCCTTCAGAGCAGTTTGCTTTAGTAACGCTGGCAGCGCGGGGAATTGCGGTGCTGCCCGGCGAGCGCAGCCGCATCGGGCCGGGGCAGTTTATCCGCATCAGCACCTCTCAGCTAAAAGCGGAGCAGGTGGATTTCATTGCCGACGCCATCGTGCTGGCACTGGGTTAACAGCGGAATTAAAACTTTTTGATTAAATACTTCGGCGATTCTTCATATTCGGCGCGGGCATAAAACTGATGTGCCCGCACGCGGCGGCTGTGGCTATGCACTTCCATCCGGTCGCAGCCGCGCTCGATGGACAGGCGTTCGGCCTCGTCCACCAGCTTCTGCCCGATACCGCCACCGCGGCTTTCACCACTGACGCACAGATAGCTGATGCGGCAAAACTCCCCGGCCAGCGCAATCTGCGGGATAAAGTGCAATGAGATAAAGCCGACCACTGCGCCCTGCTCTTCCGCCAGCAGCAGGCGGCTGTCCGGGTTGTTCGCCATGTTGACGATTCTCGCCGCCACGTCCTGTGGGTCATTGGGATAATCCAGATCGGCCAACAGCTCGGTGATAATAGGAGCATCGGCGGCAAGCGCGTCGCGTATTAACATTGTGTTTCCTTTTTATTCTCAGCGGCTTTTCACAAAGCACTACAAAATTTTGGTCTGCGGTGTAAAATTGCGCGGCAAAATGATGGAGATGACATTCCTCCGAAACCGCCTTTACGGGCTAATGATGTCTACGCAATCTCGCGAGAGGTTCGTAGCGTCGTGCCCGGACCTTTCTGAATTCCACCTGTTTATAAAGGTTTTCCATGTTTACTACTTTTCTTGCAGTCCTCATTGCGGGCGGTGTCGGCAGCGCAGCGCGCTGGTATCTCGGTTTGAAGATGAACAGCATTTCGCCGACCATTCCTCTTGGCACGCTGGCCGTTAACCTGATTGGTGCCTTTGTCATTGGCTTCGCCATCGCGATTTTTGGCCGCATGAGCAATGTCGACCCAGTACTCAAAGCCGTGATCACCAACGGCTTTTGCGGTGGCTTCACCACTTTCTCCACCTTCTCTCTGGAAGTGGTTTACATGCTGCAAGCCGGGCGTTTCGGTGATGCCGTGCTGAACATCTGCCTGAACCTGTTTGGCTCCCTCGCCCTTACCCTGCTGGGCTTTATGGTGGTCAGCTGGTACAACGCGCACTGATTCTATCCCTCAACGATGCCTTTTTTATGACAAAGGCATCGTGAATCTTCAATGATTTCCTTCTCGCTGGCGCCGAACATTTTTTCACCTTTTAAGCGCGTCTTAATGTTTCCTTCATCTTAAATCTGCACAATCGTCTCCATTGATTCATTTTAATGATGCCATCTGGAGTGATTATGTTTACTACCCCTAAAACGTTATCTGAAATTATGGTGACTTCACTGTGCGTGCTGATCGTCGCCGCCTTTTTGCAGGCCTATTTCGCCGCCTAAGTCCCCTCGTTTACCTCATTTCGCCAACGGCGCAGCGCTTAACACGCTGCGCCGTTTGTTTTGATATTTACCTGCTAGCCATGTCTGCTTATAATTGAGAATGAACGTTCATACTCATTTTTATTTTGCCAGCTCTTGCCATCAGGACTTCTATGTTGCCTCCACAGGACACCAAGGAAAAACGCATCTGCGCCCGACGCGATCAGATCATTGCCGCCGCGCGGATCTGCTTTCGTAAGCACGGTTTTCACGGCGCGGGAATGGCCGAGATCGCCAAATTATCGCAGCTTAGCGTGGGGCAGATTTATCGCTATTTCGCCAATAAAGAGGCCATTATCGAAGAGATAGTGCGCCGCATGGTGGCGAAGAAGATTGCGCTGATCACCGGCAATGCCCACAACCTGCTGCAAATGGCGGAGAATCTCGCCAATCGCCGCATCGGCGAGTTCCACCTCACCGAGCCGCGCGCGGGCGAGCAAGAAACCCCGGACGAGCAGACGGAAATCGACCACGCACTGATGCTGGAAGTGGCCGCCGAAGCGACGCGCAATCCGCTGGTGGAGAAGATCTGGCGCGACTCCGAGTGCGATTTGTTCAATCAGGCCAAAGCCACCATGTGCAAAGCCTACCCGCACTGGAGCGACGAAGAGCTAAATAACCGCGTCGAAGTGGTGGCGGTTATCTGCGAAGGCACCGCCTTCCGCCATCTCACCACCCAACATGCCAACGCTCAGGCGCTAGAAAAGCTCTACAACCAATTGTTTGGTCAACTGTTTAACCCGCCATCGCCGGGCCAATCCTAATGTCACACACATCGTTTTAACCACCACAAAATAACCGGGAAACGGAAAATTAATGAGCGCTCACCTGACAGAAAAACGCTTGGGCTATATCTTGGTCTTAGGGTCACTTGCCGCACTTGGCCCACTATGCACTGACTTATATCTGCCGGCCTTGCCGCAAATGGCCCATGAACTCAACACCAACACCGCCACCAGCCAGCTCAGCCTGACCACCGGCCTGCTTGGGCTAGGCCTGGGCCAGCTTATCTTTGGCCCGCTGAGCGATAAATATGGCCGCATGCGCCCGCTGCTCTGGTCGCTGGCCCTGCTGTTTGCCGCGTCCGTTTGGTGCGCCGTGGCGCCGAGCATTGAACAGCTGATCGCCGCGCGTCTGCTTCAGGGCATCGCCGGAGCAGGCGGCGCGGTGCTTTCGCGCGCGGTGGCCCGCGATATGTATAACGGCCACGAGCTGACCAAGTTCTTTGCACTGCTGATGCTAGTTAACGGGCTGGCGCCGATTATTGCGCCGGTACTCGGCGGCGGGCTGCTGAATTTCATGAACTGGCGCGGGATTTTTGGCGCGCTGGGGGTGATTTCCGTGCTGCTGTTCGCCTCGTCGCTGCTCAAGCTGCATGAAACCCTGCCTGCCGAAAGGCGCTCTCAGGGCGGCGTGATGGCGATGGTGCGCGCCATCGGCGGGCTGCTTAAAGATCGCCAGTTTATGGGGCTGTGTCTGGCGCAGGGCTTCACCATGGCGGGGATGTTTGCCTATATCGGCGCGTCGCCTTTCGTCTTACAGCAGATTTATGGCCTCAGCCCGCAAATGTTTAGCCTGTGCTTTGCGATTAATGGCGTGGGTCTGGTGCTGGCGGCGCAAATTTCTACCCGCCTGAGTGGCAAGTTTGGCGAACTGGCGCTGGTCAAGGCTGGGCTGACCATTGCGGCGCTCGGCTCGATTTCACTGGTTATCGCCGCCAGCCTGCACGCGCCGCTGGTGACGCTGCTGGTGCCGCTATTCTTCTCGGTGATCACCATCGGGATTGTCGGCCCGAACGCCTCATCGCTGGCGATGCAAACTCAGGGGAAAAACGCCGGTAGCGCGTCAGCGCTGATTGGGGTGTGTATGTTCGCGCTGGGTTCAATTAGCGTGCCGATCAGTGGCCTGGGTGGCACCTCGGCGCTGTCGATGGGCTTCACTATTATGGGCTGCTTCGCCATTGCCATCCTGCTGTTTACCACGCTGGTGCGTAAACCACGGACGGCGTAACAAGAGCGTCAGCTAACAAAAGACCAAAAAAAACCCGCATCAGCGGGTTTTTCAAAATTTGGCTAGAGTTAGATAGGTTTAACGTCAGCAGCCGATGGGCCTTTGGCGCCCTGTGTGATTTCGAACTCTACACGTTGGCCTTCAGCGAGGGTTTTGAAACCGTTGCTGGAAATAGCAGAGAAGTGCACGAAAACATCTTTGCTGCCATCTTCAGGGGTAATGAAACCAAAACCTTTAGATTCATTGAACCACTTAACGCTACCTTTAATCTTTGACATCAAACTTACCTTTACGTGAATGTAAGACACAAAATGTGTGTCAAGTAGAGTACAGCAGCAGATTCAGGTTTTGTCCAGAATGTGCAAAGCAATAAGCGATAAACCTCTCACTCTTAGACTTTGTACGACAATTCCTACTGGCAAACCGCACTCTTAAATGCAAAACATTCAAAAGAAGGAGTCGTCGTCATCATTACTGTAATCGGAAGAGTCAAAGCTGTCCGAGCCAAATCCTAAGTCTGAATTATCATCACGCAGGGAGGCGTCCTGCCATGAAGGCTGCCCGCTGTTGAAATCCTGCTGCTGGAAATCAGACTGCTGGACGTCATTATTGCCGAGGAAACCGTTGTCAGTGTCGTTCAGATTCTGCACCGGCGGCTCTTCGATAATATTCACAATCTCCTGTGGCTGGCTCTGATGGAACATGCCGGTCAGCATCTCAGCTAACACCACCCCACCCGCCACGCCCGCGGCGGTACGCAGCGCGCTGCCCAAAAAGCCCGGCTGTTGAGGCGCGGCCTGCTGTGGAGTCGCATGCTGGTAGGGCTGTTGCTGCTGGTAGCCCTGCTGCTGCCCACGGTTGTCCCAACCGCTGGTGCCTGGGATCGGCTGGCTGCCTGAGTTGCTCTGCGGTGCGGCCTGAGGCTGCGCCTGTGACGCCGCGCCGCCGCCAAACAGCCCGGCCAAGAAACCGGTGCTCTGTGGGCGGGCGTTCTTCGCCTGCTCTTGCAGTTGCGCTATCTGCTGCTGTTGCGCCTGAATCTGCTGATTCAGCTTAGTCAACGCCGCTTCTTGAATAATCATCGCCTGCGCCATGTAGTAAGGCGCAGCGGGCTGCTTGCTGACGCAGGCCTGAATCACGCGCTCTGCCTCGGCATCACGCGGTGCCGTTGCGGACTCAGCCTGTTGCAGACGACTAAAAAGCCCTTCGATTAAACGCTGTTCTTCAGATTGCATAAATTCACCTTCTCTTTAGGTATTACTCCGCCCTTGAGCTTTGCGATGGCAAAGCGTTCACCAATAGCAGGAGTCTATCAGTCACACTAATACAATTAGTTTCAGGGATGAATTAACCGAGTGTCAACAAATGTGATCCACGTAAAGATAGGCCGTATGCCTGGTCTGGCGGCATACAAAAGCCGGCAAGCTTGCCGGCTTGGAAGGGATAGAGGGGATTACTTGGCTTGCGACCAACCGAAGATAAAGCCGGTGTCCGGCAGGTCGGTGTAGTTGCGCACCAGATCGCGGTAAGTCTTCGCTGGGTCGAGATCTTTAAACTGCTGCGGATAGATAAATTTCGCCAGATATTCCATGCCGACGATGTTGTACGGATGGTTGTAGAACTGGTGATAGATGCCATAGGCGCGATTGTCGGTCACGGCAGAAATCTGCGAAATGCCGTTGCGCGCCAGCAGCGCCTTGGCTTCTTTATCCACGCTGGCCTGCTCTGCGCCGTAGCCCAGCGGCAGGATGTGCGACACGCTGCCGTTACTTGGGCGTGATGAGCCGGTCATGATGTAGGCATCAGGCTTCATGCTGATCACCTTCTCCAGCGACACATCGCCAGACGCGCCCGGCAGCAGTTCGGTGCCGATATTGGTCGCCCCCACGGCTTTCACCAACTTGCCCCAGCCCGCGTCGCCGTGGGTAAAGCAGCAAGAGTCGGAGCGGCCCGCAATGGCTTCCACAAAGACTTTAGGTTTTGGATTCACCGCCGCCACCACCTGTTGGAGATGCTGGTAGTGCTGGGTGTAGAAATCAGAATAGGCTTTGGCGTTTTTCTCTTGGTTCAGCACTTTACCCAGCAGGTCGATGCTTGGCGCGGTGTCCTTGGCCGGGTCCAGCTCATAATCAACAAACAGCACCGGGATATTCAGGGACTTGAGTTTATCCAGCACGCCCGCCTGTTGCAGAGACGCTTTGGCACGCAGCTGGGCAATCATCAGGTCAGGCTTCTGAGCAATCACCGTCTCGAGATCCACCTGACCTTTGTCGCTAAAGCCCATGTCGAGGATCTTGTCCGCGCTCGGCCATTTGCTTTTCAGCATGTCCCAGGTGCCGATATCGGTTTTCTTCAGCAGGTTATTCCACGCCACCACGTGCTGGAACGGATTGGATTTATCCAACACCGCCAGAGAGAGAATATCGCGACCATCCTGCAAAATAATACGCTGCGGCGCTTTTTCAAAAGTGAGCTTTTGACCATCAAGGTCAGTCACATTCAACGGATAAGTGGTAGCGAAACTGGCAAAGGAGGTAGCGAGCAGGCCGGCAACAGAAAGCGTGCGGACAGTATTCTTGAGCATGTTTGTTCCTTTGAAATGAGCTTGAAAAAAACCTGAGATGAGAATGGAATAAAATTGATTTTGATAACCATTATCAAATAATGCCCAAATCATAAACAAACACTAATTAGCAGGGAAACTTTTTTTGTTGCTAACAGGTTGATAAAACATGTCGAAATGTAAATTGCGGGGGAGAAAAGAGGGAATGCAGAGATACCCCGCCCGGCAAGGATAGCCGGGCG
Organism: Ewingella sp. AOP8-B2-18; assembly: GCF_052376015.1. Taxonomy (NCBI): domain Bacteria; kingdom Pseudomonadati; phylum Pseudomonadota; class Gammaproteobacteria; order Enterobacterales; family Yersiniaceae; genus Ewingella; species Ewingella sp. AOP8-B2-18. The sequence continues at coordinate 222,937 of NZ_JBQSVB010000001.1, read as the reverse complement.
GGTTGCTCGTCATAACACGCGGGTTAGTGCGCGTCGCGGCCGATATAGTGCAGTAAGAACTCACTGACCATAGCGCCCTTGAAGGCGGACTGGGCTTTGTCTGCCGCCGCGCTGTGGCCGCCTTCGGTGTTTTCAAAGAACCAGACGTCAGGAATGCCTAACTGCTGCATTTTGGCGGCCATTTTACGCGCGTGGCCGGGGCCAACGCGGTCGTCGCTGGTGGCGGTGGTTATCAGGATTGGCGGGTACTTTTTGCCGGCATCCAGATTGTGGTAAGGCGAGAATTGCCGAATAAACGCCCACTCTTCCGGGATTGCAGGGTCGCCGTACTCGGCAATCCACGATGCCCCGGCGGAGATCTGCGTGTAGCGCTGCATATCGAGCAGGGCCACTTCACAAACAATCGCGCCAAAGAGTTCAGGGTAAAGTGTCAGCATATTGCCCACCAGCAGGCCGCCGTTGCTGCCGCCCTCCGCCGCCAGATGCTTGGCCGACGTGATGTTGCTGGCGATTAGCGCCTTGGCCACTGAGGAAAAATCTTCATAGGCGCGCAGGCGATTCTCTTTGAGCGCGGCCTGATGCCAGCGCGGGCCGTATTCGCCGCCGCCGCGAATATTCGCTAACACATACACGCCGCCGCGATTGAGCCACGACAGGCCGCTGGTGCCGAGATAATAAGGCGTGAGCGAGATTTCAAAACCGCCGTAGCCATACAGCAGCGTCGGATTTTTACCGTCGTACACCACCTCTTTGCTCGACACCACGAAGTACGGCACGCGGGTGCCATCGTCAGACTGGGCGAAGTGCTGGCTCACCTGATACCCTGAGGCGTCGAAGTGCGCCGGGTCCTGCTTGAGAACCTCCGGCGGCGACTGGCTATCGTCCAGACTGCCGATGTACAACGTGGTCGGCTGCAAGAAGCCGCTGACCGTCATGAAGTAGTCGTTCGTCTCTTCGTCGATGCCATAAATCTGGATTTCGCTCAGATCAGGCGCGTCGCCAATGCTTTCGCGCAGCCACTCCCCTTCGCGCGGGGTCAACACTTCCAGCTGGTTCACCACGTCTTGGGTCACGCTGATAATAAAGTGGTCGCGGGTGGAGGAGTAGCCGCTGAGCGCCGTGGTTTCCCCCGGCACAAACAGTCTGGTCATCTGGCGCTTTCCGGCCATAAAGTCTGCGAAATCAATCGCCAACAGCGAGCCAGACGGATAGATTTCGCCCCCAACCTGCCACTCACTCGACGGCTCGACAATCATCCACTCGCGCCACAGGCTGAATTTGGCGTCGGCGGGTAAATCGACGGCCACCAGCCCCTGCTCGGCATCAATCAAAAAGGCTTCACGACGATAGAAGTCGATCACCCGAATGATAAAGTCCTGCTCAAAGCCCGTGCTATCGGCGTGATACCCCAACGCCATCATGTCACTTTTCTGTGCGCTAAACTGGGTGACGGCGGCACTGAGCGGCGTGCCGCGCTGCCAGATTTTCACCGTGCGCGGGTAGCCCGAGGTGGTCATCGAGTCTTCGCCAAAATCGGTGGCGACAAACAGGTGGTCGTGATCAATCCACGAGATAAGGCTTTTCGCCACCGGCAGATTAAAGCCGTCCTCGACAAAACTGAGGGTTTGCAGATCAAACTCGCGCACTGCCGAAGCATCGCCGCCGTCTGGGGAAAGCACTAACAGCGCCCGGCGATAGTCGGGTTTGAGGTGCAACATGCCGTGGTACACCCAGTCCTGCCCTTCGGCTGCGCCCAGCGCGTCGATGTCCAGCACGGTTTCCCACGCAGGCTCGGCCTTGCGGTACTCCTCAAGGGTGGTGCGGCGCAGCAGACCGCGCGGGTTTTTCTCATCCTGCCAGAAGTTGTACCAGTGCTCGCCACGCTTAGTGATCCCGGGGATCTGCGCCGGGGAGTTCAGGCCTGTCAGCACCTGCTGGCGAATGCGCTCGAAATCTTCGCCAGTGGCGAACTGCGCGGTGGTTTTCGGGTTTTGCTGCTCTGCCCACTCCAGCGCAGGCTGGTCGCGAATGCCCTCCAGCCAGATAAAATCATCCTGATCTTGAACTGCGACTAACTCTTTTTTTCCTACTGTCATAATCTTTGCTCCTGCAAAATTGAAAGTTAAGCGTTCAGCCTGCTGCCTTAGGTTTAATGGCTTACTGCAACAAAATACCCTGAATTAGACTGGCTTTCACCACGGTAACCTGAGGGATATTCAGCGCCTGCATGTAACCTTCTACCAGCAACAGGTTGCTGACGTCGGTCGCGCGGTAGTCACCTTTTAACTCAGAATCCCCTTTCCAGACGTTATTTTTCGACGCCTGCTCGAGGTCAGCAAGGCCATAGCTGTTGTTGTGCAAATGCACCTGACTCTTGATAGAGAAGCCGTGCACGCCGCCAATGCCAATCACCCGTTTGGTTTGGGCATCCTTTTTCATCTGCGCGCTGACATGGGTGCGAGCATAGAAATTGACATAACGCAGCACGGTATTGCGCAGCGAGCCAATCGGGTTTGGCGTGCTATCAGCCGCTAAATCTTTGTTCTGCAGCACATTAGTGATGAAGTCTTTCAGCGTGACCGAGGCCAGCTTGCCCTGATAAACCTCCACTGAGGGTTTGCCCGCCTGCTCGTGGTAGGAGGTCATCTGCATCGATCCCCCGCCAATATCCCACACCAGCAGATCCTCATCTTTGACATTTGGCTCATTCAGCGCGGCCTTGGCAGACTGGAATCCCAGCTCGGCTTCCCGCTGCTGAGTGATAATCTTCAAATTCACATGTGCCTGCTGGTTGAAGCGATCAATCACCTGCTCGCCGTTAGACGCCGTGCGGAATACCGCCGTCGCTACGCCGGTCACGCGGGTTGGCCTAAAGCTTTCGGCCTTCTTCACCATCTCAGACAGCGCGGCGACGCCCTGCTGCTGGATCTCCTCGCTCAGCTGGTTATTGGTCGATTTCGCCAAATCGGCGTTAAAACCCACCGGGCGCTGATCTTCATACAGCACCTTGCCCAGCCGATGCTGGCATACATCCACCTGTGTCACCTGAATCTTGGTGCTGCCGGACCCCATATCTATCCCGGCGCGATTCTCAATACAGCTCTTGACCGCCGCCGCCACCGGCAAGGTGGTGAAAACGCCACAGGCCAGCGTCAGCCCTATTACTCCGTGCAAAATTTTATTCATTCTTCCCTACCCTGAAATCAATTAATCGATGAGGAACGACCCATCATAAATAGAAGGAATCTCAAGCCGCAGTGCAGCATTCTTACTATAAAGAGATTCGCCACGGAGGATAAATAGTTTTAATTTATAATGAGATAAAGGTCGGAAGAGAATATATCGCCATGGCGGGAGGAGTAGAGATAAGGCAAAGGTGGCTGTTTTACACAGCCCGCCAGCATCACAGATGCAGCAGGCCGTGGTCGCGCTCAGCTAATTAAAATCAGCTTTTACTCACTGAGACAATTTCTTTGATCTGGCTGTAATTAGTATTGCCATGATCGGTTTTGATCGTCGGGTAAATCCTTTCCCCTTTTTTAACAAAGCCTGTTACCTCGTGGGTAGAGCCGTTCTTAACAGTAATAATATCGCCTACACTGATCGAACTTTCGACTTCGCTCATATTAATCCTTAATACTTACAATCGCTTAACTTCAAAGTACCCATTTCTTACCTTTAGAGAGTAGGCTTTAATGGCGCACATAACCAGCGGCTTTGGTTTTGGCCCTGCCCGCGACAGGCATACGGGCTCCGCGCCGGACGCTAGGATAAATCCTGAATCACCAAACTTAAGTGAAATTTACCAGTTTCATCTTGAAGCGCTAATACCGAACGTTATTATGAGTCTGCAAGCACTTATTCCCCTATAAGACGTTGCATCTCATTGGACTATCCCCTCGTAAAGCATTACGACATCCCGCCCACCTTGAGCGGGATTTTTTTATCTGTTGTTTTTGCCCCTTGGTTCACGCCCTTCTAATGCATTCGCAAAATCCTGTGAAAAGTCATGGTACTATTCGGCCTATTCCAGCCGCTACAACATCAATGTGCCCATGACTGAAACTTACGAATTTCTCAATAATGTGCCGGTTAACCAGCAGATCTACCGCACCCTGCGTCAGGATATTGTCACTTGCGCGATCCCCCCCGGCGCCCTGTTATCGGAGAAAGAGATTTCGTCGCGGTTCAACGTGTCGCGCCAGCCGGTGCGCGAAGCCTTTATTAAGCTGGCGGAAGCAGGCTTGGTGCAGGTCTTGCCACAGCGCGGCACCTTTGTGATGAAGATTTCAGCCAAGCGCGTCGCCGATGGCCGCTTTATTCGCGAAGCCGTGGAAACCGCCGTGGTGCGCCGCGCGGCGAGTGTCGCCACTGACAATGACCTGTTGATACTGGAGCACAATTTGCAGCGCCAGCGGCTGGCGGCGAAGAGCCAACAAACGCAGGAGTTCTTGCTGTTAGATGATGAGTTTCATCGCTCAATCGCGCAGATCATTGATTGCCGCCTGGCATGGGAAACGGTGGAGCATATCAAGGCGACCATGGACCGCGTGCGCTTCCTGACGCTGAGCAAAGTCTCGCCGCCGGAGAGCCTGATTGAGCAGCACGACAACATTCTTAGCGCGCTGAAAGCCCGCAATCCTGACGCTGCCGAGCGCGCGATGCGTATTCACCTGCAAGAGATGATTTCCACCATCACGCCGATTGCCGAGCAGAACCACGATTGGTTTGATGCGGAGTAAACGGCGGTTTAGATAATGGTTTCCGGTGTCAGCACCCGTTTGGCACCGAGATAGTGATCCTGCCAGAAAGGCTCATTCAGAGTGCTAATGCGAATATCCTCGCCGGTTCTCGGCGATTCAATAAATTTGCCGTCGCCGAGATAAACGCCCACATGGTCGGCGTTTTGCTGGGTATGGATGTGGAAGAAGATCAGATCTCCGCGCCTTAACTGGCTCTGAGTAATGGTCTTGCCTCTGGCTCGGCGATACATGCCGTTGGCGGTGCGCGGCATCCCTTCCGTCAGCAGGCCATGGTAGGCGAAGTAGACCAATCCGCTGCAATCAAAGCCAATTCTCGGCGAGGTTCCGCCCCAGACATAGGGTTTCCCCAACTGTTTCATCAGGGTCGACATGGCTTTTTGCGTGGTCTGTTGCAGATGGTCGCGATAAGCCAGCGCAATGCTGTCGCTGCCTAGCGCCTCGGGAGCTACGCTTTCCCGTTTCTGATGGCTAAACCAGTCGGGATGTTGGGCGATAAGTTGGCGATTAGCCTGCCGCTGCGCCGCCGAGCTGTGCAGGTTTGAGGTGCTGGCCGTTTTCAGCGGCTTATCGCCGTAGCTGGTCGCTACCACCTTGACCGGATGGTGCATCAGCAGCTCACGATTTTTGGCCCGCTGCTGGGCGGCGAAGCTTAGCTTCACCGTCGGCGCAGGGGTTTTCTTGTTACTGGTTATCTTGGGTTTACTGCTGACTTTGTGCACCTTCTTCTTCACCACCTGACTACGCTGGGTCGGCGCGGCGATGGCGCGCAGCGGCGTCATCGCCAGCAGCAGACAGCCGCTCATCACAAAAGCAGCCAGCAGGCGACGTGCCGTTGAGGCCCCCGGCTCATGCAGCGTCGGCAAGAGCACCGAAGGTTCACATATCAGGTTGAAGATGTTCATCACATTTACTCTGCGGACGCCGAAGTCGATGTCGACAGCCCCTCCCGCTTCTCTATTTTTTGCGTCAGCGGCTCGACCACTTTATCGCCGCGATCGCCAAAGAATTCGTACAGCGAATCTGACGCGGTTTTGGTTAGCACCATAATTTCTATCCGGCGATTACGAGCGCTTTCTGGATTTTTCGGGTCCAGCAGCATCTGATCGGACATAGCGTTAACCTGTAGCACTTTGCCTTTGGCAAGGCCGGCTTGCTCTAGCACGCGACGTGCCACCAGTGCGCGGTCACCGGACAGATTCCAGTTGTTGTACATCGCCTGGTTTTTGTACATCACCGCGTCCGTGTGGCCGCTGATAATGATTTTGTTATCAATGTTGTTGAAGGTCGGCGCCAATTCGGTCAGCAAGGTGCGGAAGAACGGCGTCAGGCTGGCGCTGCCGCGCTGGAACATATCGCGATCATGGCCGTCCTGAATCAGTACTCGCAAGCCCTGCGGGATCACTTCAATCTCCAAATTGGCTTCCATATGGTTTTTCTTGGCGATGGTGTTGATATTGGCCGCCAGTTCACTCAGCTCGCGGGCCGATTTTTTGCTGCTTAGCGCGTCCATCTTGTCGGCGGCGTTCACCTCTTGCTGGCGCACATTCACCGGCGGCTTTTCTTCCGGTTTTGGCGGCGTCGGCTTAGGTTTCTCAATGACCGGCGGCGTTTTTTGCGGCTCTTTATAGGTCACCGGCAGCGGCTTGGCGATAACAGAATTGTTCTTGCCAATCGAGCTAAGGGGGGCAAACACATTGCCTTTGAAAATCGACTGGTCATGCAGCGCGGCGACAATCTCTTCGCGCTCTTTTTGGTTAACTGAGCTGACAATCCACAACACCATAAACAGGGCCATCATCGCCAGAGTAAAGTCGGCAAAAGCCACTTTCCACGCGCCGCCGTGATGCCCGCCGTGGTGCTTCTTACCGGAGCGTTTGATGATGGTGGTGTGGACCGTAGGGCGTCCGGACTTTTTCATTATTCTTCCTGCTCCACCATAGCATTCACCCAAGCATCCAGATTGGCGAACGTCGGTTTAGAGGCCAGATGCAGCAACTTACGCCCGGCATCCACTGCCAGCAGGGTGGGTTTGCCTGCTGCATGCGCTACCAGCACGGTACGCACGCACTCCAGCATTGAGAGTTCAGACTTGGCCTGTGAATCCATCGCGCTGGCGAGGGGGTCCATAAAGCAGTAGCTGAAGAAGACGCCGAGGAAGGTCCCCACCAGCGCCGCCGCCACGTGTAGACCGATCATGGCGATAGAGCCGTCAATAGAGGACATGGTGATGATGATACCCAGCACCGCCGCGCAAATACCAAAGCCCGGCATCGCTTCGCCGATACGCTGAAGGGCTTTCGACGGGGCCAGCATCTCTTCTTCAATGGCCGCCAGCTCCTGCTCCAGAATCCCTTCCAGCTCGTGCTCGTTGATTTTACCCATGGCCATTAGGCGGAAGTTATCCGAGATAAAGCCCACCAAGCGAGACTGTTTGAGGATCATCGGGTATTTAAGAAATAGCTCACTCTCAGCTGGGTTTTCAATATGCTGATCCAGCACGCGAAGACCGCCGTTTTGCACCATTTCCAGCAGCTCATACAGTGTAATTAATAACTGACGCTGAAACTCTTCTCCGGTATCGCGTTTACCAAATACGGCTTTTAATTGATGCCAAATATCTTTTAATACATGGACCGGGTTAGCGATAACCATGGCCCCTAAACCGGCTCCGAGAATAATGACGATTTCGGCAGGCTGCCATATTGCAATAATTTCGCCACCTGCGGACATATATCCACCAAAAACACAGAGTAAAACGATGAGTCCACCGATGAGCTTTTGCATTATTTTTTTCCTGCTTTAACCATTAAGAATGAGATGCATTTAAACGCATGAGTCGCCGCAAAAATGCTGTTTTATTTTTTCGGCGATAATTTTATTAATCTGACAAACTCGGCCTTCTGAAATATTCAGCACGACGGAGATCTCTTTAAGACTTAACTCTTTCTGGTAATAGAGCGCCAGAATAGTTTGCTCGCGAGGCTCTAGCTTATTTATCGCCTCGCGTAGCGTTTCCTGAGTGACAAATTCCTCTTCCAGTTTTCTGCTTCTGGAGCCAATGTCTTCCTGTCCGTTGTCCAGTAACTCATCCAGACTCGCTAGCGTTCGCGCGCTCTCCAATTGCAGATATTCATGATATTCCTCTGCGCTTAGATGCAGCGCGCTCGAGATATCACTGAAGGTTGGTTCACGTCCCAGACTCTTCTCCAGCGCCTTAATATCATCATGGGTTTGATGCACCTGCTGGCGCAGACGGCGCGGCCGCCAGTCCATTTCACGCAGGGCATCAAGAATCGATCCGCGAATGCGAAACACCGCATAGCCGCCGAAGCCGTGGTCTGGCTGACCGTAGCGGCGCAGCGCGTCCAGTAGCCCCATCAGCGCGATTTGCTCCATATCCTGCTTGTCGAGTACCGCACTACACTGAGGGCTGAGCTGCCTAACGACGCGCTTCACCAGCGGCAAATAATTTTGCAGGTAGAGGCTCTCCTGCTGCGGCGTTAATAGCGGCACATCCTGAAATCCGGATAGGGGTGACTCAGCCGTTGAATAGTCAGCTTGCATAATAGGGCCCTAATAAATGGCTGTTTTATTGGAATATCACACGCTTCAGCAGCAAGGTTTTATAAGGCACGTTCATTTTTCGGCTTTTAAACTCCTGCTTAAAGGCGTTATCCAACTCAATGCGTAAATCACTTATTTTTTTCTGACGCAAATGCTCATAATCCTCATTGGAGAGACTATTCACCGTAATGCTCTGTAATAAAGGCAGCATGGAGTTCAAACGCTCTTGCGCTTTAATATCTTTTGCCTCAAGAACAATTTCAGTCAGCATGTAGTGCTCATTAGGCCCTTGCAGGGTAATAACCACTTCAGGAAGCGAAACAAATATTGGCTCAGGCGCTTTCGGATCTTCGACAATTACGTCATCCGCACCATGTTTCACCGTCGCGGCTTTTTCATCAGCCTTTTTAAAATAGAAATGCGTACCAATATTGACACCGGCCACGGTGACCACTAATAAAATCAAACACAGTAGGCCACCGAGTATTTTCTTAACCATAATCCTCATCTCACACTTTGGTTATAAGGGTACTGTCAACCGGCCCTTCGCTATCCTTCGAAGTGATCTCTTGTGCCTGGCTGACGCCATTTTCCTGCTCTCGGGCAGTATTTCGCTGATGCTGTTGCTGCTGGGACGAATCGCCGGTCGACACCTGCACCTGAACTTGCACAAAATTCTGTGCCGTCAGTTGGTGGCGGAGTGACTCACTGAGCTGTTGTAGTGCTCGATAGACATCGGCCTGACCGGCATTGATATTGACCAGCAACTTGCCCGCTTCGAACTGAATCGAAATATCAATTTTCCCCTGCGAAGGCGGATCAAGACGGATGGTGGCGGTCTGATGTAGGCCGTCCATCTGCACCTGAATGCGATCTTTCAGCAGAGAGAACAGCTGCTGGTCCCAGTCTTCACGCTGCGGATCCAGCGTGGCGGTGAGAGTCGGCAAAGTGGTGTTCGCCGCGCGATCGTCGACCTGTGCCCCACTCATCAACTGGGTAACCGGCAGCGACGGGCCGTCGTTGACGGGGGTGGCATTCAGCACTTTGCCGCGCGTTATCGCCTCTAATACCGGCCGATCGCTCTGACGCAACTCTGGCTGGCGTACACCTTTCGGCGCACTGCCCTGCAGGCCGTTGATATTGAGCGCGCTCGCCAGCGTGGCTTGTACCTGCTGAAGAGGCGTGGCGGTATCCGGCAGTGCGGTGGCGGTTGGCGACTGCTGCTGCATTAACGTCTGCATCATCGCCACCAGCGCGTTTTTATCCGCGCCGGAAAGCGGGTTCTGCGTCGGCTGGTTGCCGCCCTGCACTTGCATCATCTGCTGCAATAATTTTTGCGAATCGGCTCCGCCCGCCTGCTGGGCCTGCTTCATCAAGCCGGGTAATAAGCTAGCGGGCAGCGCAACGGCCCCACTCTGCCTATCAGCCAGCTGCCCGCTAAACAGCGTGCCGCTGGGCAATGGCAGATTCTGGGGAGATGCCAGGAGCTGCGCCAGCCACTGCTGGGCCTGCTGGGTATCATCACCCGCTACAACCGTGCTGCTGTCGGCGTCTTGTTGACTCGGTTTAGCCTGAGTCGCAAAACGCTCGGCCAATGCTTTCAGCGCCGGTTTGTTTTGCATCAGATTGCTGAAATCAAACCCCTGCCCGTCAGATTTCGCCGTCGGCTGGGTATTTTGTTTGATGTTGGCAATGGCTTTTTCACCTTTCCCCTGCATGGTGGGGTTGGACATCAATTTACCGATCAATGCAGTGGCAGCTTTCATTTCGCCCCCGTAACCAGAGCCAGCTGACCGTAGGCATTCATGCCTTCGCTGTTTTCTCGATGGCGAGTCATTTTGACCTGAAGCGCGGCGCTATCCTGCTGGCACTGCGCCATCATCTGTTGATAATGGCGATGGACTCTGGCCTCCAGCGCGCGGAACTCGTCGTCCGCCGCGCCGCTGTCGTTGCAATGCTGTAAGAGCAGCGTCATTTCAACATTCAGCGCGCGCAGTTTTAACCAACGATGTTCGCGCACCGCGCGTGTCATCAGGGCAGCAAGCTGTTGGATTTTTAGCTTTTCTTCTTTCATGGCTTATCCTAATTTCTGTGCCAGACCTTCCCAGCCTTCTCGCAAATTGCCGAGAATATGCAGCACTTCATCGATTTTGCTCACCGACATGGCTTCGCTGGCTTCGTACAGGCGATAAACGCAGTAGTCATACAGACGGGCCAGATTGAGCACCACGTCGCCGCCGGTATCGAACTCCAGCGCGCTGGTTAATGCATTGAGAATATCGATGCATTTATTGATGCTTTTGGCTTTGCGTTCATAACGTTTGGCTTCGATGTGGCTTTTAGCTCGCACCAGCTCATCCATTAATCCGGCATACAGCACCAGCACTAGTTGATGGGGGGAAGCGCTGGCCGTTTTTGAAGCCAAATCAAGTTCCTGATACTGCGAATAACCTTCCAATGAGGGGTTCATACTTGGGTTCTCTTTAATGTGGTGCACTACGCTTGAAACGCGGCCATGGTGTTTTCCATTTCTGTCATCGTAACCATCAGATTGGTGTACTCGGTCAGGTAACGGTTATAAGCACTGTCATAGCGCTGCTGTAAGGAGTCGGCGCTGGTATCGAGCCTCTCTTGCGAGTCATCAATGGCGTCCTGGCGCATTTTGATCACGCCGTTATCGTCGTCGAGGAAGGTATCGAGGGAAGCATCGAGCTTGCCGACCAGACTGTCGTCGCCGACAAAAATGCTGTTCAATCCTTCAGGATTGGTTTTCATCATGTCGTCGAACTCGGTGCCATCAATTTCCAAATGGCCGTCGGTATCGGCTGAAACGCCGTAGTCCATCAGCGATACGCCGTCGTAGTCCTGACGGATGTAATTGCGCATCTGGCTTTCCAGTGAAGTGATGCCAGCATCCCCCGCCATCGCGCCGCGCGTGGCGTTATCGTCCCCGCCGCCGGAGGCGGTTAGGGAGTCAAGTGAGTCAACCAGGGCGTTATAAGCATCGACGAAGGTTTGCACCTGAGCCTGTGAGGCGCTCTCATCGGTGCTGATACTGACTTTCACCGGCGCGCTGTTTGGCGCATTGACCTCGTTGAAAGTGATCGACACCCCTTCAATCAGGTCGTCAAAAGTATTGCTGCTGTTGGTCATCTTCAGGCCCGAAGTCGAGTCACCGCCGAGATACACCACCGCATCACTCGCCGGGGAGAGCTGCTGCGGGGCCAAAAGCGATTTTGAGAAGGTGCTGTCCGGCACGCCGGTCATTTCGACATGCAGGGTGTTAGCCGCACCGGTGTCGTCGCTGGTCAGCAACAAGGAAGTCTGCCCATTAGATTTCACCAGCGAGGCGGTGACGCCGGGATTGTCCGGGCTGTCATTAATGGCGTCGGCAAATTCATTCACGGAGTTCAACCCATCCCCGTCTTCATCAATAGTGGAGAGGTCGATGGAGATAACGTCCTCGGAATCACCGAGAGAAATCGACACCACCCCCTTGGTTGGGACGTCATTTTCAGCGATGCCCTGATAGGCAAACTGCTGGGCGCTGGCCAGTGATTCGACATAAAACGAGTAGCTGCCCGGCTGCGCGGTAGAGTCGGCGCTAACCGTCGCCGCGGCGTCATTGCTTACCGTGGCCGCGTTAACCAAGGCACCGGACTCGGTATCGTTCAAGACATCAATCGCGGTCTGAAAGTCAGTCAGCGCGGTCTGTAATGTGGTTAGCGCCGTAGATTCGCTGTTAAGGGTACTTTGCTGGCGATTCAGCTGGTCGACCTGAGTCTGTACGTCGAGCGTGGCGAACTGAGTCGCCAACTGTTGCGGGTTAATCATGACTTTGGGCTCCTTCGCCATTGAGTTGCTATCGCCTGCGGATATAGCTTGTAATAGCAATCGGCGTGCCAATTATTAATTAACTGATTTATAAGGAATTTTAAAATTCACACGGAAAAGTCACTTCCGCTTTGGCGGAAATTTTCCGGTCCTTTTGGCGGGCAGAAAGGAAATACTCGGCGAAAAAAAACACCGCCCGAGGGCAGTGTTCTTTTTTGCTCGAGGGTTTTAGCATCACTTATTGCAGCAGTGACATCACCATGCTGGACATGGAGTTGGACTGTTTCAACATGGTCATACTGGTCTGTTCTAGCACTTGGTCTCGCGTCATGTTGGAGGCTTCTGCCGCGTAGTCGGTATCCATAATGTTACCGATAGCCACGTCAGTGTTGTCCTTCATGTTTTGCAGGTTAGCGGAAGTGTGGCCCATACGGTTGATAGACGCACCCAGCGCTGACTGCACGGAACCGACGGCTGACAGCGCGCTGTCGAGCTGGTCAATCATGGCGTTAGCGCTGCTGGCGTTGGTCAACTCATTACCCTGTACACCAGAAGCATTAGCTGCTTTAGATGGGTTAGTGTAAGCCGCGCTGACGGATTTCAACTGGGTATCGAGTTTACCCATTTGGCTGCTCAGGTTAACGGTCATGGTATCTGAGCTTTGTGCGCCAATCTGGAAGGTTACGCCGCCAGATTTACCCAGAGTACCGGAAACACCCAGCAGGCTTTGGCCGCCGTAAGTGGTGTTGTTCATCATGCTGTTCATTTCTTGACCTAACTGGTCATATTCAGCCTGCATCGCATCCAGGTCATCCTGTGAGTTCGTGCCGTTAGCTGCTTGCGTTGCCAGGTCTTTCATGCGGTAAAGCACGTTGGTCATTTCGTCGAAGCTGCCTTCGGCAGTCTGCAACATGGAAGTCGCGTCAGAGACGTTACGCATCGCAACATCCATACCGTTTGACTGAGATTGCAGACGGGTAGCGATTTGCAAACCGGCCGCATCGTCAGACGCGGAGTTAATGCGCTTACCGGTACCCAGACGTTCCATTGAAGTAGCCAGGCTATTGTTACTTTTCTGCAGTGCGTTATTAGCGGCCATTGAAGCAGCATTGGTATAAATTGATAAGCCCATTTTAAATCTCCTTAGCGTATTAAATTAAAAGCGTCCTAATGAACGTTACACTGAGATAAAACGGTACAGCGGAGACAAAAATGAAGTCGCAAACTAAAAATAGATCGAAAAAAATTTTCCCAGCAAAAAGCAGCCTCAAGCCTTTGAATATTATTGGCTTTTTATAAAGATCATCCTATTAACATATGATTTATCTGCAACCATCTGAAAGATTGGCATTTTTTACCTATTCAAAAACTGTCCTTTCTAGGATTAAGTGCCAAAATCACTAAAATCGGCGAGGAGTACGGCAGCTCTACAGGGATAATTGAGATAAATCATATTCACGATAGATTTCTGCGAGAGTCGGCAAAAACGCCCCACAATACTCATCTTCCTATAATAGAATTAATTAATTCAGAGTGATGCGAACCCTATTATGTCTTTTCTTATCAACGGCTGGCGTTTAGATAGTTCTTTAAATGGCATAACCCATGCCGATACTGCTGAAACCAAACGTCTGGGCGAATATCAATTTGCGCTGTTGTCTCTGCTGCTTGAGCATCCCAATCAGGTGCTCACTCGTGAAGTGTTAACCCAGCATGCGTGGAAAACGCGAGTGGTAGGTCATAACAGCCTGCCGAATGCTATTCACGCCCTGCGTAACGCGCTGGGGGATGACGGTAAGCAGCAGCAGATCATCAAAACCGTTCCTAAAAAAGGCTATCTGTTAGACGGCAGCTTCCTGTCTCCCGATACGCAAAATCAACCGCCTGCTCCCCCTGCCCCCCTGCTGGCAGAGGATAGGGGTCAGAGCGAGGTTGAGATTGAGAATGGAAGTGAGAATAAAGAGCAGGTGCTCAACAGCGAGCCAGAGAAACCGCCGTCAGCTTATATTCCCGCGCCGGTTGCCCCCTCCCTCCCTGTCCAAGCGCGGAATAAACATCGGCGATGGGCCATCACGCTTGGCGCACTGGTTGCGGTTGTGGTGGTTGCGGCGGCCTGGGGATGGTACGCGAAGAAAATCGACGTCTCCTCCAGCGAGCTGCAAGTCAAAGAGCTGCCCGACATGCGATTTAACGCCAAGCATACTCAGATCTTTGCTTTGCAGATGCCGGGCGACGTCTCACAGGATATCGGCACCAAACCTATCTCCAGCGACCTGCAAAATCAGCTCACTCGACTGGATACCGAGCTGGAAAAACGGCAGGCCAAGATGCAGATGCGGTATCACCTCGGGGTCAATGTCATGTCACTCAACCTAAGCCTTACCAACCGCTGTAATATCCATTCGCAGCTGCTGATGGATATTCACAACTGGGCTCAATATTCCGAAAAACTGCCCATGCTTATTTATAACGAATCAGTGAGAACGCTCAATGAACTGCCGAATTGCCCATAAGTTATGCGTCGGCCTGCTGGTGTGCCTTGGCTTTGCCGTTCATGCCAGCACCTTTCAGCGCACCGAATATGGTTATTACAATCTTCGTGATGATTCAAAAGAGATTTATCAGATTTCGTTGGTCGCTTCGCAGGATAAAAAGCAGTTAGAAATCAACATGTCTGGGGATAACGACTTTCGCTACCGCGCGGCGATCATTCGCTGCGCCTACCCGGGTACCCCATCCGAAAACCAACGTGTCTATATGCTTAAGCCAATGTTCTTTCAGCCTGATTCAAAGCCGCGTATAGGCGATATTCAAAATAGCTACCTCAGTAACCGCCCATTGCCAATGTGGCTCTATACGGCGGAGGGCAGCCAACAGGTGCTGGTAGGTAGTGGTTTAAAATTGATCATGATGCTTGGCGAGGACTTATCCCCGCTGCCGTCACAAAACTGCAACGGCGATAAGTAGATAAAAATTTAATACTCTTGCTCGCCCAGTAAGGTTCTTACTGTCGCAGCAGGCAGATTTGCCTGACCATTGACGGCCTCAGCCAGCGTTTGATAGTGCTGATTTACGCCAGATAACAGGCTGGAAAGCCCTTCAGCCGCGCGGCTGGCGGAGTCATCATTACCATAGTCAGCCATATTACTGATTGCCGAACGGGCCTGTTCCTGCTGACGGGCCAGCGATTGCCGCTGACTGCTGATTTTATCCAGCGTACTTTGCAGCACCGACTGCGCGCTGCGATTGTCCATTTGCGGCAAATCGCTCAATTGGCTGCTGATACTTTGCGGTTCGATCATTTGGAGTTTCTTATCGGCCCGCGCCAACTTTCCATCGCCGTTAATCGACACGCTCAAACTGCTTTTCACCGATGCCCACTGACTTTCATTACAGCTGTAGCGATACTGCCCCGGCTGTTCGCCGGTCTGCGCCCGTACGCCGATACGGCGCAGGCTGTGGTTCAGGGCTTGCAAACGCTGGGCCGAACTCGCCTCTTGCGGCAGGTTTATCGCCGTCATCACCTTCTTCTGGCTGCCGTCGCGGCTAAACAGCAACGTCGCCTCAGGGGGCGAAGTCAGCCAGCTATCCACTTCCGGCAGGCCAAAATCGACCTGCGCGTTCCCCTGCACCACGCTGTTGAGCTGGCTATCCACCGTGCCGCCGGAAAGCTGACTGCGCTTGTTAAGCAGACTTTGCAACTGTTGGCTATCGTGCGCCAGGGCGTCAGGCTGCTTAGTATGGCCGCCGTTTAAACTGTGGCGGTAGTTCAGCGTGGCGTTTTCGACATTCGCCAAATAAGCATCGGCCTGCTGTAAACGGGTGAGCTGATCGTTCAGCTGGACGCTATAACGCTGCGGACGGGTGGCAATCACCGGCGACGCAGGAAAATCTCCGTTATTCATTTTAGGCGCGTGAGTGACGCTGGTGGCGCCAATCACGCCGCGATTAAGCGGCGATGCCAGTGCGGTGGATGTGGAAGTACGTAAGCCGACCTGCATAAAAGCCTCTGGGGAAACGTTAAATTACGCTGAACAGACTCAGCTGACTGATTTTGGCGTAAGTGGCCTGAGTGGCCTGAACCGACACCATCAGGCCATCAAGCTCTGTCGCGGCGGTGGCGTAATCCAAATTGGTCATCGAGCCAATAACGGTCTGGTTAGTGGTCGAAATGCCGGTCTGCGCATTAGATATCATCTCTAGCGTGTTCTGGTTTTCACCCAGCTGGGAAATGCCACCGGAAACCTGGTCGATAGCCTGATCAACGCTATCAATCGCGCTGGAAATGCTGGCCTGCACGTCGGGATCCGTCGGGTCGATATCCGGGTCTTGCAGCATGGTCGCTAAGTCATTGAGGGTGTTGAAAATATCCGAGCCCTCGCTGCCGCTGAAAAACATCTCTCCGGCGCTAACATTGGTATCGATTTCCACACCGTTCGACACCGTGGCGGTGCGATGCTCTTCATTGCCGTTGTAAACATAGTTACCGTCAGCATCCTGCGTGATGGCTTGCTGATCGCTGGCGGTGCCGGAGAACATGTAATGACCGTCGCCGTCAGCGTAATTCAGGGCGGCCACCATCGACTCCGTCAGTGATTCAATTTCACTGCCGAAACTGTTCAAGGCTTCGGCATCGTTCGTACCATTTCCCGCCTGCACCAGATCATCACGTACGGCCAGCAAGGAGTCACTTACCGTCCCTAGCACCGTTTCCTGCTGCGCCATACTGCCCGAGGCAGTAGTGATATTCTCCTGATACTGGTCAATAGCCGACTCTTCCTGATTCAGCTGAGTCACTCGCGTACTGGCAATCGGATCATCCGACGGCACCAACACGCGCTTGCCGCTCGCCATCTCAGTCATCAACTTACCCATCTGCTGCGACGAATGATCGATGCTCTGCAACATAATGCTCGACGTCTGTGAACTACTGACACGCATATAAATTCCTTAAATCATTAAATTAGTTAGCACTGCTCAGCCCTAAAAGCCTTTTGCCTTGTGTTTGAGGCCATCCAAGCTCCCCGCAAAGCCATTCTTGAGGCAGGAAGGCGGCAAGTAAGTGAATCCCGATGAGCATACATAAAGTATGTGATTCGGGTGAACGAACGCAGCCAACACCCCGCACCTCCCGCAAAGCCTTTCGCGCCGTGGGTAGGCGGCAAGCGAACGAATCCCGATGAGCATACAAAAGTATGTGATTCGGGTGAGCGAACGCAGCCAACACCCCCACCTCCCGCAAAGCCTTTCGCGTCGTGGGTAGGCGGCAAGTAAGCGAATCCCGATGAGCATACAAAAGTATGTGATTCGGGTGAGCGAACGCAGCTAACACCCCCACGGCGCGAAAGGCGAAGCGGGTTAGAACATTTGGAGAACGTCATCGAATATCTCGGCGCTAGTTGAAATCACCTTCAAATTCGCCTGATACGACTGGGTATAGGTGATCAAATTGACCGCCTCTTCATCCATATTTACGCCGCTGACGCTGGCCTGCTGGCTTTGTGCTTCGTACAGCACGTTGCTGGCGGCAGTCTCTTCGGTTTGATTTTGGCGGCTGGCGATACCGATTTGGCTGATGATGGTGGAACAGGCGTCATTTACGCTCATTTCCCCCATGTCGGGAATATCAATAGGTTCGTTAGCTAAGCCAATCAGCGCCGTCAGGTTATCGCCGTTGGCTGGTGCATCGGGGTCACTGGAGAAGGCCAGCTCGTCAGGGTCAATATCCGGGTTTACCGTCAGCGGGCCGTCTGGGTCCGTTTCGTCATACACAAACAGCGGCTTGCCGGGATTGCCGTTGAGATCGTAGCCCTGAGCAAGTTGGTCATTCACCGCCGTGGCAAAGGCGCTGGCGATGCCGTTCACCGCGTCATCCAAGGGGTCAAGTATCTGATCTTGATAGTCAAACAGTGCACCCAAGGTACCGCCAGTGCTGGTATCCAAATCGTAAGTGGTGCCGGCAAAGTTCATTTCCAAACTCTGGCTGCCGTCTTCATTGGTTTTCAGGCCCAGCGTTGAGGAGGTATCACCGCTGACCAACGGCTGTCCGTCAGGCAGCGCCACGTTATACGCCCCTTTGTCGTCCACCGTGACCTGTACGTCCACTAGCGAACTCAGCTCATTAGTCAGCTGATCGCGGGCATCGTACAGCGCTGACGCATTACCGCCATTGGCCTCGGTTTCGGCAATTTGCTGGTTGTAATCAGCAATGCCGTCGGTGAGGGTATTGACCTGCTCCACCGCCGCCTGGCACTGGTCCTGAGCCTGAGAGCGCTGCGAGTCGATATATTTGTCGGTGTTATCCAGACGCAGGCAGAAGGCGTTGGATTCGCTGATCACCTGCGCGCGCAGCGAGTCAGAGTCCGGTTCGGTAGTGGCCTCATTCAGCGCCGCGAAGAAGTTATCGAAACCCGCGCTCAGGCTGCTGTCAGGCGAACTCAGTACGCTTTCCAGCGCCCCGAGATATTGCTGGGTGGTGCTGTAATAGCCATTGTCTGAGGAGGCGCTCCAGATTTGGCTGACCAGACACTGGTCCGATACGCGCACGATGCTGTCAACTTGCACCCCATTGCCAGCGCTACTGCTGTTGCCCCAGCTTGGGCCAACCGCGCTGGTTTCAGCCCGCTGGCGGGTATAACCCTCGGTGTAGGCGTTAGCCGTATTTTGCGCGGTGACGTTTAATTGGGTCTGCGCGGCACTGGCACCCGAGGCGCCGATATACATCATGTCCATAAAATTTCCACACTCGGTTGGTTATGCTAGCGATGCAAAACAGCCTGATTAAAAGATATAAAGCGGCACGCCGTGCCGGGAACTTTATCCGCTCAGGCCTTGCCCTTCGGACTCAGCTGTTTCACCAGCATGTCGGCGATACCGATAGCATGCTGTTTGGAAAGCGTGCTGCTGAGAATGTCGTCGTAGTAATCGCGCATCATTTTTTGCTCTTTGCTGTTGAACGGATCGTTCTTGTCGTCCAGCACGTCGGTGGCTTTACGCATCTCTTTCAACATGTCGCGCAGAAACACGCCCTCAAACTGTTCGGCGGCTTTTTTGATCGAATCTGGTTTCATATCGCCGGACAAATCCCCGGCGATGGTCGGTGCGGAGATCCCCGCGCTGGAATGCAGTGGCATGCTTTGGCTCCGTTAAATCACAACAAATTCGGCATCAAGCGCGCCGGCTTCATGCAAGGCTTGCAGAATCGACATGATGTCGTCCGGTGACGCGCCTAATCCGTTCAGCGTATCGACTATCGTTTGCAGCTTGGTGCTGCCCGGCAGGCGCACCAGATGGCCGTGCCCCTGGCTTATCTGGATATCACTTTCCGGCGTCGTTACCGTCCGCCCGCCAGCTAAGGCGTTTGGCTGGCTAACCCCTTTGCTCTCTTTGATCGTCACGGTCAAATTGCCGTGAGCCACCGCCGCCGCGTGCACCACCACGCCCTCGCCGATCACCACCGTACCGGTGCGTGAGTTGAACACCACGCGCGGCCGGGCCTTTTCAGGACTGATGGTTAAATCTTCCAGTTGCGACATAAAAGCCACCCGCGAACCAGCGTCGGCAGGTGCCCGCACGCTGACGCTGGTGGCGCTTTGCGCGGTGGCAATACCGCCTCCAAAGGAGCGGTTGATGGCGCTGGCGATGTTGCCAGCATCTTTGAAACTGGGCGTTTTGAGATTCAGCGTCACCAGCGGGTTCTGCACGAAGTCGGTAGGGATTTCGCGCTCGACGCTGGCTCCGCCCGGGATGCGTCCGGCGGTCGGGGTGTTAACCGTGACGCTCGACCCACTCGCGCCGCTGGCGCTGACGCCGCCAATCACGATATTGCCCTGCGCCAGCGCGTAGACTTCGCCGTCGGCTCCGCGCAGTTGGGTCAGCAGCAGCGTGCCGCCGCGCAGGCTTTTCGCATCACCGATAGAAGAAACTGTGACGTCGATATTCTGCCCGCGTGCGTACATCGGCGGCAGCGTGGCGTTGACCGCCACCGCCGCGACATTTTTCACTTTCGGGTCAATCTTGGCCGGAAGCTGTACGCCAAACTGGCGCAGCATGTTGACCAATGACTGGTTGGTGAACTTGACCTGATTTTTATCGCCGGTGCCATCAAGGCCGACCACCAGGCTATATCCCACCAGTTGGTTGCCACGAATGCCCTGAATGTCCACCAGGTTCTCCAGCGGCTGGTCGCAAAGAGCCTGTAAAGGCAGAGTGCCGAATAGCATGGCGGCGCACAGCACTAACCGCCGAAATGTGTGGTATTGCATGATTAACCTCATGTGTTAAACCGGGAACAGCGGATGGTTAAACAGACGAGTTAACCAGCCTGCGGAGTTGGCATCGCTCAGCGCCCCGCGCCCCGCGTAGGAGATGCGGGCGTTGGCGATGCGCTGCGAAGAGATGCTGTTGTCATTGCTGATATCATCCACGCGCACCAGCCCGGTCAGGCGGATGTACTCATCGCCCTGATTGAGCGTCAGCCACTTCTCGCCTTTAATTTCCAGCACCCCGTTAGGCATCACGTGATGAACCGAAACGGTGATGTAGCCGTGCAGGCTATTTTGCTGCTCGGTGGTGCCCTCGCCGCTGAAGTTACGTTTGGCGGAAGTCGAGCCCACCACGCCGTTGTAGGTATGAGTGCCGAAGGTGGCGGGCGCAATAGTGGCGTCGGAGTTCTTATCGAAATCCGTTTTGGCTTGCTTGCTCGACTGCGTGGACTCATCAAGCACAATGGTCAGAATATCGCCGACGCGGTACGGGTGCCGGTCTGCCACCAGTGACCAGCTGTAGTCATTCTGATAAAGCCCCCCGTCTTTGCCCTGTGACGTCGTTTGGGTATCCACCGGCGGCGGGGCATATTCCGCGTCGTCTTTATGGACGGTCATGGTTTGCGATTCGCAGCCGGTCAGGCAGAGCAGCAGCACGGCGCAAAGCGGGAGTAATTTATTCAAAACGTTACCTGCTAGTTAGTCGATGATCACAAGTTCTGGCTGATGTACTGCAACATGTCATCCGCCTCCGAGACCATCTTGGCGTTCATTTCATAGGCGCGTTGAACGGTGATCATATCGACCATTTCGTTCACGACATCGACGTTTGAGCCTTCCAATGCTCCCTGCTTTAAGGTGCCAAAAGCATCCTCGCCGGGCGTGCCCTCAACGGCCTGCCCGCTGGCGGCGGTTTCCAAATAGAGGTTGCCGCCTTCGGCTTGAAGACCGGCCGGATTGACGAAGTTCACCAGCGTGATCTGCCCCAGTTCGGACGGATTTCCGCTGCCGTCGGTGGCCGTCACCGTACCGTCGTCGCCAATGGTCAAATCCGCCGTGCCGTCTGGCACGCTGATTTCAGGCTGCAACGGCAGGCCCTGCGCGTTGGTGAGCTGACCGTCAGCATTGACGCTCAACTGGCCGTCGCGGGTATAGGCGGTGTCGCCGTTGGCGTTTTGTACCTGAAAGAAGCCCTGCCCCATGATGGCAACGTCCATCTTGGCTTCCGTGGTTTGCACATTACCTTCGCTGAACTGCTTCTGGGTGCCGATAATCTTTACACCGCTGCCGAACTGAATGCCGTTGGGCGCCATATTGTTCTGGTCCATCTGGGTGCCGGGCGCCCGGTGGGTCTGATAGAACAAATCTTCGAATACCACGCGGTCGCGTTTAAAACCGTTGGTGTTAACGTTGGCAATGTTGTTGGCGATGGCGCTCATTTTCGCGTCTTCAGCCGACAGGCCGGTTTTACTGATAAATAACGCCGGGTTCATGGCGGGTTTTCCTTAATAAAGAGGAGATCACGAATCTCGCAGCAGGCGGTTGCCTGCATCACTGAGATCTTCGGCGGCTTTCATCATCTTGATCTGCGCTTCGAACTGCCGGTTCAGCGAGATAGTCGACACCATTTCGGTGACCGCCGAGACGTTACTGCTCTCGAGGCTGTTGTCCACCAGCGCGACGTTCTCATCCACCGCCGCGGGCAGGCCGGTACGGGTAACTATCTGCCCACTGGCGTTTTTGCTCAGTTGGTTGGTCGGCACGTTGACCAGCTTGATACGGTCGACTTCCATCGTCGCGGCCACATCGCCGTCATCTGGCAACACGGAGATGGTGCCGTCGGTGCCCACTGAGGCCAACGCGTTGGGCGGCAGCACGATAGGCCCGCCGTCACCCAACACCGGCAGTCCGCCGATGGTCAGTGCGCCGTCGGCATCCTGCTGCATATTGCCGCTGCGGGTATAAACCTCACCCTGCGGCGATTGCAGAGCAATCAGCCCCTGACCTTTTATGGCGACGTCAAGCGGTCGGCCGGTTTGCACGATGACGCCGGGTGTCATATCGACGCCGCCGTCCTCCTGCTTCACCAGAAAACGGCTGCTGTAACCCTCGCCCGGTACCGCCTCGCTTCGCGCCTGATCCAAATCAGCACGAAAGCCGTCGGTATTGGCATTCGCCAGATTATTAGCGCGGATCTGCTGCTCCATCAGGGTGTGAGATGCCCCACTGACGGCGGTGAAAATAAGATGGTCCATAGACCTATAACTCCTTCAGTCAAAGAGCGATGAAATACCGTTAGATAGACTGGAACAGCGACTGCATCAGCTCGTCATCCGTGGCGATCACTTTGGTATCGGCCTGATAGTTGCGCTGGGCACCCATCAGCTCCACCAGCTCACTGGTGATATCCACGTTTGAACTTTCCAACATGCCGGAATCGAGCGAGCCGTACATGCCGGTGCCTGGCGTGCCAATCACCGCCGCGCCGGACTCTGAACTTGCGGTCCATGAGGTGCCGTCCTGCGCAACCAGCCCATTCGGATTGGCAAAATTCGCTAACACGATTTGGCCCTGCAACATCCGCTCGCCATTGCTGTAGGTGGCGTAAACGCCGCCGTCATCATCAATCGCCACGCCAGTGCGTTCCGCCGAGGCATAGCCGTCCGCGTTGTTCGCCGTCACCGAGAATTCAGAGCCGTATTGGGTACAAGAGGAGTAATCCAGAGAGATACTCAGGTCAGCCGCGCCCGGCACCGGCACGGTCAGAACGGTCGGCGGCGTTGCCACCAAGGCACCGTTGGTGTCGAAGGTCAGCGTGGTGGTTTGGTCAAGATTCTTGCCATCCATGCCGTAGTGCATTTCCCAGGTGTTATCGCCGGTTTTCACCATGTATTGGGTAAGAGTGTGCTGCTGACCGAGAGAGTCATACACCTGTGAGGTATAGGTATTGTTGTAACTGGCGCTGTTTGCTGAGTCGAAAGGCGTGACCGTCGGCACGGTAGAAGAAGCATCGAAGTTGGCGGTGAAATCCACTTTGCTGGATGCCTTGGCCGGAATATTGCCGGTCGAGACGCTCAGGTCAGTCACGGTACCGGTTTGCAGATTGCCGTTCGCATCGACCGGATAGCCCTGCACGAAATTGCCTTGGTTATCGACGATTTTGCCGTTGAGATCTGTCTCGAAATATCCCGCGCGGGTATAGCTGACGTCCCCTGACGGGCTGCGGGTAATAAAGAAGCCGTTGCCGCTGATGGCTAAATCCATCGCGTTGCCAGTGCTCATCATGCTGCCGCTGCGGGTGATGCTTTGCGCAGTACCGGCAGTGGTCACGCCCATCGCCTGTGACCCGGCGTAGACGGCAGAAAACTGGGTGGTGCTGGATTTGTAGCCAACAGTACCCGCATTCGCAATGTTGTTACTGATGCTGTCTAGCTGGTCATTGACCGCGTTAAGCCCGGAGGCTGCAATGCTTGCGCTCATAGTGAGATTCCAAAATTAAGAGAAAGAAACGGGGATGTCACCGTCTGTTACAGGGGTTAAAAATTCGGTCAACATGATGAAAGGCACTTCACCCACGCCGGAAACGTTAAGGACCGGCGTGCTACCATCCAGCGGAATGCGCACGTCAGTGACGCGGCCTTCGACCTCAATAGGGATGTTGGATTCGCCGGTATTGGTCACCACGGAGATGTCGTAATCTCCCGGCGGAATGCCGTAGTCGGCGGGATCGATGCTGAAATCAACCGGGCCGGGAGACTGCTCGCCCAGCGGCACGGTGTACTCGTTGCCGGCAGAGTCTTTGAAATTGAGATCGACCGTGGTGCTGGCGTCGGTAATGGTGACGCGCCCGGTGATGCTCTGGCCGTCGGCGACGGTGACGGTTGACGCCTGCACCATCACATCATCACCAATCATTTTGCCCAGCATCATGACTTGTAGATTGCTCATCAAAATCGAGTTGTTGGACATCTGGCTGGAGAGATCTTCCGCCATCACTACCTGCGCCATGGAGGCCAGCTGGGTGATGTATTCGGTAGGATCGGTCGGCTCGGTCGGGTCCTGATTCTCAATTTCTGCCACAAACAGGGTCAGGAAGGTGTCTGCCATAGACGGCTCATCGGTCTGCGGCACATCGCTACTGTCATCGCCCACGCCGCCGGAGCTGCCGACGTTATTACTGGCCCCGACATTGCTACTGGCTCCGACATTATTGCTGGCCGCTGGGGCTTGCGCGCCGACCGTTTTGGCTTTCGCCACTGGCTTTTTAACCGCGCTTTGCTGGCTGGCAGCCAGCAACATGGCAGCATTTTGCATGCTGGCTGACGTGTCCTGGATCATCAGGCGTCTCCCAGCTTGAGCACGCTTTGCTGCATACTTTTCACATTGTTCATCACGTCAACGTTGGTTTCGAAGTTGCGCGACGCGGACATCATGTCGGCCATCTGCTCCACCACGTTCACGTCGGGGTAATAGACATTCCCGTCGGCATCGGCCAGCGGATGGTTCGGCTCGTAGCGGCGAACAAAACCGCCGGACTTGACGATATCCGCGACCTGCACGCTGGCACTGGCGAGGTGATCGCCCTCTTCGTGCTCGCTGTTATTGTAGATAGCGGCAAACACCGGGCTGCGTGCCTGATAGACACTGTCGGCGCTGGCCGCCGGGGATTCAGCGTTAGCCAAATTGCTGGCGACGGTATTGAGACGCAGGGTCTGGGCAGTCATGCCCGAACCTGAAACCTTATAAATATCGGCAAATGACATCAGTTATTTCCCTTCAATGGCGGATTCAAGCCCGCGAAAACTCATGTTGAGAAACGACAGGCTGGTCTGAAAACTCATGGTGTTCTGGGAGAACGCCGCCTGCTCAATATTCAGTTCGACGGTATTTCCATCTTCAGAAGGTTGATAAGGCACACGAAATTCCAGATGAGGAGCACAAGGAGGCATAGAATTATCATTTGCACGTTGCATCTCCTGCGCAAAATCCATATCTTTGGCCTTGAAATTTGGCGTATCGACATTCGCCATATTTGCAGAAAGTATCTCCGTCCTCTCAAGACGTAACTCTGCAGCCAGTGGACTTTGACCCAGTGCTTGCTGAAAATTAATTCCCATCTTCCTCACCTTGAAACGGTATTAAAAAATCTCGTGTAGCGCTTGTAGAGCAAGTCGCGTGCCAGTTTTTTAACTTATTGATTCAAGGTGAATTTATGAAAAATCCTCAGCCAAACCGGAACCCGCGTTTCCGCTTTTCTTTCCGTTTACGTCGGCAAATTTCCTTCCCGATTCACTGTGCTGCCATCGCGGCTTTGGGACTCGCAGCGTCGGCTCAAGCCAGCCTTGCCGCACCGCCTGTTGCCACCAGCGCGCAGCAGCAAATCACCCGCGATGTCACTCAACACGCCATTAAAGTGCTGCATGACTACGCGGATAAGCAGGGCTGGAAGGATGAGAAAATAAAACTGTCGCTGTTCGTTCCGCCAACCGTCAGCGCCTATCCCCTCTGCACACAGCCTTTGAAAGTCAGCGCGCCGGATAATGCCGGGTTCCAGCTCAATCATCAGCACTATCAGGTAGCCTGTGGCGACAGCTGGGCGGTGACGGTCAATGTTCGCCCCGACATCACCCTGCCAGTGGTGATGACCAAGGGGGATATTCCTCGTGGCGAAACCTTAACCGAGTCGAATCTGACCTTGCGCCGCTACAACGTCAGCAGCGGCAATGGGAAATTCATGACCGATCTGTCACAGGTGATTGGCAAACAGACTCGCTCGCAGCTGCGCGCCTCCAAGCCTGTCACGCCGCAACAGCTTGAGATGCCTCTGCTGGTGAAGCGCGGAGACGAAGTGATCATCGACATTAGCATTGAGGGGATTGATGCGCGGACTAAGGGATTAGCGATGAAAAATGGCCATCAGGACGAGGTGATTAGCGTGCGCAATGAGAGCAGCAATCAGGTGGTAAAAGGCAAAATTCAGGCCGACGGCTCAGTCGCGATCAATGCGACGGTGGCTAATTTGTAAAGCAAGGGTGAAATAGACTTAAAGATCCCCTGCCCTCGTGCCGCTTTACTCAGGTAACAGCACTTTTGTCCCAGCATTTACGAGGCAGATATGAAAATTAACCCTAATGTTGCCGCGCCACAGGCCGCCACGTTAACCAGCCGACGCCCAACGACGACGCCGAATAAAAGCGCCGTTGCGCCACTGAGCCATGATGATCAGCAGGACGAAATGGATGCCGCCCGTAGCCAACTGGCCGTCACACCCGACGGCGCGCCGGATGCCGAGCAAATTTCGGCCTTACAGGCGAGCGTGCAATCCGGCGAATTTAACCTCGACAGCGACGCTATCGCCGGGTCTATGCTCTCTTTCTTCCGAGGATAAGTCATGAGCAAAGCGACACAAATCAAACGCATCCTGTTGGGTATCCGCGAGGATAATCGCCACTACGAGCTGCTGTGTACGCTGCTTGAATTGCAATCAAGCAGCATGATCCGTCGTAACAGCCAAGAGCTAAACGACATCAATGGTCAAATTCTGTCACTGCACCGGTTGATCAGTTTCAACGCCAGTGAGCGCCGCACCCTGCTCGAAGAGCTGGGCTTGCCGGCCAACAACAAAGCCATTCTCTATCTGATTAGCAAACTGCCGGCTACTGAGAAATCGCGAGTAACGCAGTGGTGGCAACGCCTTGAAAGCCAAGTTCGGGTGTGCAAAAAACGTAATGCGCGCAACGGCGTGCTGCTCAATATGCAGCAAAATATCCTGCAAAAACTGCTCGGCACTCCCGACGACTTTTTGTATCACGATGCCCAAACGGCGCGCTAATTCCGGCCCAGCCCGGAAGAGTTAAAGCGGAAAATAGCGGAAATCACACTTCCGCTCTCCTCCTCACATCCACTCACAACACATTGAAATATAAAGCTTAAACCACTCTGGCACAGCGATTGCAATCTCTGCGCAACCTCAACGATGTGCGCATCGCTGCATCTATGCCTGATTAAAGGATTTTGTATGACCCAGTTAAGTCGCTACCGCCCCAACTATGTCCGCCATTTTATCGAGCAGCATCCGCAAGGGCTGTGTGATGTGATGTCGATTCACTGGCAGCATGAGATCCGCCAAACACTGCTATTAGGCGAACGCGCCTGTTGCGAGTCAATTCTCTGCCAGCCGGACGCCCTATGGCTGGAAGAGTCTCAGCATCCCGCCAATGATGAACACACCGCCCTCTCCCCGTGGATCCAGACGCTAAACCAAGCCGCACTGAACCTTGGCACACTGCCGGAGCTCGACAGCGCGCAGAAGCTCTACAGCATTGGCGTGATGATCTCTTATGCCAGCAAACGCAGTGGCAAAGAGGCTAAAGATTGCGCGGAAATCTCCCGTCTGCCGGAGGAGCTGGCTCAGTTGGCCAGCGATCGTCGCCTGCAAGAGCAATATGAAGAGTTGCCGATCATCCTCAGCGTGCAGCTCGACTTTCTACGTGAACTGAACAGCCTGGAGATCCCGTGGGAGAAGTTGCCGGAGTCGCCGCGCAAAGCGACCTTTATGCTGCAACTGGCGCTGATGGGAAACCTGGGTGAAGCTGGCGAAAGCCGCCTGTTGGAACAAATTCATGACATCTGGCGCCAGCGTGGTCGTCCTTTCTTCAATCAGCGCCGCTGGATGCTCAACAACTACCTGCTTTACCGTCTGTATCACGACACCTTCCCGCAGCATGAAACCCTGCCGCTGGCCGAGGTTTACTTTGATCTCGTCGCCGATTACTTCCTGCTGCGTAGCCTGCTGTGTCTGTGGATGTTGGACGGCAGTGAGTTAGATGACCAACTGGTGGTAGACATTTTCAGCCTGTATCACCAGTGGCGACAGAGCAACCCGATCACCAGCCAACAAATTCAGGCATTGCGCAGTCCGTCGGTCGAAGCTGACTTAGCCGCATTCGCCCTTCTGGTTTATTGATCCCCAAAGCTGTTCGACATTTGATAGATGCAGGTTGTTATTATGGAGAAGTCCACTGCCGGTCTGCGGGTAAAGCGCCCGATTCCTTTTGTTAGCGTGATTTGCCCGACGTGGGAGCGCAGCGCGTTTCTGCCTTACTTGCTGTATATGTTTCAATATCAGGATCACCCGGCCGATCGCCGCGAACTGATTATTCTCGATGATTCCGCCATCAGCCAGCAGCCGCTGATCGACAGCCTGCTGGCGCGCGATCCTTCGGCGAATGTGCGTTATATCCATCATCCAGAGCGCCTGAAGCTGGGCAAAAAACGTAATATGCTCAATGAATTAGCTCAGGGTGAGTACATTCTGTGTATGGATGATGATGACTATTATCCGCCGGATAAAATCTCTTGGACCGTCGCCGCCATGCAGCAGTGCGGCGCGCTAATTTCCGGCTCGGACCGCATTAATATCTGGTACAGCCATCTCAATCGCATTTTTAAATCTCACAGCTTTGGCAAGAAGCATCTGCTGAACGGCACCTTCTGTTATCACCGTAACTACCTGAAAAACCATCGTTATGACGATGAAGTCGAAATGGGAGAAGAGACATCTTTCCTCAATAATTTCAGCGTGCCGGTGCTGCAACTTAGTGAAGAGAAAACCATCCTCTGCGTGTCGCACAGTAATAACACCTTCGATAAAAACTTTATTCTGCCGAGCAGTGAAGCCGTGTCGGCCAAGCTGGAAGATATCGTCAGCGACCCAATGCTGCGCAACCATTTTCTCAGCCTGCACAACGCCACGGCCAGTAAACCGGTGCAGTGGCAAGCTATCGATCAGGTTTTAGTGATCAATCTTGATAGCCGCCCGGATCGCTGGCAGGCGATGCAGCAAGAGCTGGCCGCGCTGCAGGTGCCCCCAGAGAAGATTCGCCGTATCAACGCCACGCCCGATGCCTGCGGGCAGCGCGGTCGGAGCCTGTCGCACCTCGCCGCGCTGACTTTAGCCCAGCAGCATGGCTGGAAGAATTATGTCCTGATGGAAGACGACGTGCGCTGCGTGAAACAGGCGCTGACCGTGGACGCCGTTAATCGTCTGATGGGCGCTATGCAGCGCCTGCCGTGGGAAGTGGTGCTGTTTGGCAGCCATATTCGCACCGCCGCGCCGCTCGGCAGTCTGCCAGGCGTATGGAAGGTCAATCAGGCGCAAGAAGCCTGCATGTACGCCGTCAATCAGCCCTATTTTGCTGATTTTCAACGCCTGTTGAGCGAAAGCCTTGAGGGGCTGACGCGCACCGGCGACGTGGAACGATTTACTTTCGACCACTATTGGAACGGCGAAATGGCGCAGTGCAAATGGCTGGCGCTGTCACCGGGCTTTGCCTGGCAGGCGCCGGGCTATAGCGATATTGCCCGTCAGGAAACCGACAGCGTGTCGCACTATTTCAGCAAAATTATGCGTCCCGCCAGCCAGCCCGATTTTCACGTCAATGTGCCACAGGGTGAGGATCCGCTGGCGAACACTGTCGCTTTCTATATGGAAACGGCCTTCCACTATTCGGTTTATGAGAAGGTGATCGACGCACTGGTCGCTCGCGGCCAGCCCTGTCATTTGATGATTGCCGACAGCATTCAGCCCGCCTTCGTCAAAGAGATGACCCAGTTTCTGGATAATCTGGCCCGGCCCGATGTCAACGTCAGTCTGGTTTCTGTGGTGCGAAAATCCGGCCTACAGTATGGCTGCGTGGTCAGCCCTTACCATACGCCGCTGATTGCCGGACTTGGCCTGCGCAACGCGCGAATGATTTACGGACTGGCAAAAGACAACTGGGGACATGCCTGGTGGAACGTGTTTTATGACCGGATTTACTGTTACGGCGAACACACCCGCAGCCGCCTGAACCTGTTGAATACCTGTGAAACCGTCGGCAATCCGCGCTTCGACGACTGGTATCAAGGCAGGGTGGACACCTCGGTCCTCAACTTCCTTAAACTCGACGGCAAAAAACCTACCCTGCTCTATGCGCCAACCTTTGGTCCGCTGAGTTCCCTTCCCCACTGGTCGGAAGCGTTAAGCCGCTTACAGAGAGAATTCAATCTGGTAGTGAAGTTGCATCACGGCACCTGTAGCAAACAGGAGGAAGCCGCCGCGCTGAAGCAGGCAAAATCCCTGTTCCGCAAATGCGTCAGTGACGCCAATTTAAACCTCCCCCTGCTTCATCGGGCGGATTATGTGCTGAGCGACAATAGCGGTTTTATTTTCGACGCCGTTCAGGCTGGGAAAAAAACTGTGCTGCTGCGATCTCCGGCACAGGTTCAAAAGCTGCAAGAGCCACATTCCCTGTCAAACTCGCAAAGCGCCGAGCAGCAGATCCAACAGTTGCTGCCGGTCGCTGATGACATCAGCGATCTGCGCCGTGCCCTTGATCCCCACTTTGATTGGCACCAACACGACACGGGGCTTGAACGCATTCGCCACCACTACTGCGATAGTTTTCAAGACGGCCAGGCCGGAGAGCGCATCGCCCACAGCCTGCAAACCCTGATGAGTGAACCCGTCGGCGCCGCGCTGGCAGAAAACCATTTCCTGCGCAGCCTGCGGGAGAAGATGTTTGGTTGATTTAATCATACGGCTGTCAGCCGTACACGTTGACATCAGGTTCAGCCGCGCTTAAATTATAAGCATACGGCCATTAGCCGTATTGAATGTTAATTTGCCCGCCGTTAAGGGCGGGATAATGAGGTCGTTATGCCTAAAGCAGCTACTCTCTCCAATGAAGTTCGTAGCGTTAAAAATGCTCGGGTTGAGTTGAAAACGAGCGCGGATATTAAAGATCTTCTCAGGGAAGCCGCAGCAGCGGCGGGTTTGGATTTGAGCGCATTTATCTTAAATGCCGCCATGGAACGCGCAGAAACCGTACTCGACAACCAAAGAAGTCGACAACTTTCCGCACAAAGTTGGCAAGAAGTGAATCAGCTTCTTTCTGAACCAGCAGCACCAACATTGGCCTTACAAGCCTTGATGCGGAGAAAAAATAGCAATGGCCAAAGCGCAAAATGAAACCAGTAGTGCCATAGTTTGTGGGTATCAGGCGGATATTATCTATCCGGGCAATAAGCTTTTTGATTGCGGCAACGCAGTCATTAACGCCTATGTGCGTAATTCGCTAAAGAAGAGCGTCAAGGAAGGGAACTGCGCGGCCAAGGCGCTGATTGACGCTGAAACCGGCGAGCTGTTGGGCGTTTGCACTTTTTCCGCCTACTCGCTGCAAAAAAGTAAAGTGACGGGAGTTATTGCCGGTTCACACCCCAATGATATTGGCGTAGTTCGCCTGATTATGTTGGGTGTCGCCGCCAAAGAGCAAAACAAAGGCTATGGGCAAGATCTGTTGCTGGCCTTCTTTGAGCAGGTGAAGGTCATCCATCAAGCTTTACCGATAAAGGGGGTGTATCTAGATGCCGCACCCGAAGCGGTTAATTTTTATATCCGCCTCGGCTTCGTTGCGCTCAATGAACCGGCTAACACATTCGGCGCAGTACCGATGTTTCTCGCTATCCAGCACATCCTCGCCGCGTAATGACAAAACCCGCCCTCAGGGCGGGCCTATTTCACTTCACTGACGCCATCTCCCTTTCAATCCCCGCCGCCAACGTGGCACAGGCTTCATGAACAGGCGTTGGGAAAATATCCTCCAGCAATGCCTGCCGGGCGGCTTGTTTATGATCCTTTTGCAGCGCGGTGTTGAGGGTGGTTTCTAATGTTTCCAGCGTGAAGGGATAACTGAAATCATGCTGGCCGGGCAATAACGAGTAATCTGGCTCGAAGTTTTGATGCTCACCAGGCTGAAGATCCAACGTCATTACCGGTTTTCCCGTCAGCATGAAATCGAACATGATCGAAGAGTAATCCGTGATCAACAGATCAAATCTCTTCATATGCGGATAGATATCCACCCCGGCCGGAAGCGTATGTAAATGGGGGATTTTCCGCTGATCATTGATATTTTGATAGACATACAGCGGGTGCGGTTTCAGCCATAAATCAACGTCCTTCGCCACGGCCCAACTGAGTATTTTTATCAAGAATTCAGGGGACGAAAGCAGAGTGGCTTTGCCACGCTGCCAGGTCGGGACAATCAGCACTTTCGGGCGCTTGCGATTAATCGCCTGGGCCAGCACGCCTTTAAGCTCCGCGCCGATCAACTCGTGGCTGCGGGCTTTACGCAGCAAGACTTCATTGCGCGGGAAGCCGGCACGCAGCATCTGTTTATTGCCAAATACCTGCTGCCAGAAACCATCGAGTTTTGGCGAAGTGCTGAGTACCGCGTTAGCGCGGGTGGCACAGTAAAAGGGAATACGCAGCGAGACGTCGGCCACGCCCAAATGAGGAATCAACTGCATCAGCAACCGCTTAACTGAAATGCCGTGCCAAAGCTGGATCTGCTTCGCGCCGTGCAGACAGGCAAACAGCGGCAAGTTGCGCAGTAAACTCTGTGAAGGATTGACGCAAAACACCGCCACCGCGGCGTGCAGCAGCAGGTCAGCACTCTGGTTAAAATCCTCTCCCAAATAATGGCAAGGCAACTTGTTTTGCTGCAAAAGATCAATCACCCCCCTCTCCGCCGAGCACCAGATCACCTCAATATGCGGACAGTTCTCCAACATATACAAATAGAGATATTTACTATTATCACTAAAACTTTCGCGACCAAAAAACAGCACCCGGCGTTTTTTTGGCACTTGGCACGACAGCGACTCAAGAGAATGAACGGCTTCAGAAATCTGCTCAGGGGAAATAAAATTTTGCATACTCAGACTCTTATGATAACGAGGGGCGGATCGCCCTCGAGGAAGATTCACATCGACTTAACCACCTCAATAATCGATGTGGTTGAAATTGAAGGTGTGCGTGGCAGGTAAACCACCTCACACAGCGTGGAAAAAGAGTCAAAATGCCCCTTCCAGTCATCACCCATCACTAGAACATTCGCGCCATATTTGCTGATGTATTCGGCTTTAAGCGCCAGCGATTGTTCGAGGAACACGCCGTCTACCGCCTTGAGACCGCCGATGATCGCCATGCGTTCCTGTTGCGAGTAAACCGGCATCCGCCCTTTTTTACTGATGTTCATAATGTCGGAAGACACACCGACGATCAGCTTGTCACCCAACTCGCGTGCGCGAGTGATAATGCTTAAATGGCCGACGTGAAACACATCAAAAGTGCCGAAGGTAATAATGGTTTTCATGGTCCTTCCTATTTGGACTGTCGCTGGCGAAGCCAGCACTGGGTCGCGATGCCATCTAATTCTTTCTGCTGGCGGGTATCCTGTTCCTGCTGCCAGAGGTTCTGCTTTTCCTCCATCACCAGCGACAGGGTTTTCTCTTTACATGCCTCAGCGACCAGCTCCCGTTGCAGGCTTTTGGCTTTGATCGCCGCCATAGCCTGCTCTTGGGTTTGCCAGTCGATAACGCGGCGAATATTTTTCTTATAACTCACCTTGTTTTTCAGCGCCTCGGGGCTGGTGAGCTGGGGATTGAGGCTGATTTTCTGCGTCAGAAGATTCAAGGTTTTGATATTGGTTTCGTAGCGTTGGCAGAGCTGTTTCTGAGTCGCCAGACGGCTGGTCAGCTGGTCCACGCCCTGTTGACGGATCTGGCGCAGACGCTGGAGGGTATCAATGATCTCTTTCATCCGATGTCATCCTTAATGCCAGCTTTAAGCCGGCGGGTTCATCTCAGTCAGGCGGCTGATGGTTAAAGCCAGAGGCGCGGGCTCGGTCACTTCCTGACGTAAAAAACCTTCAATGTAGGGGAACATTTTCACCGCGCGATCGGCGTTGGGATCGGCACCCAGCACGTAACCCCCTAACGGAATCAAGGGCTTGATTTCCATATAGCTGGCGTAGTTTTGCTTTAAAAAACGCGCGGCCCGCTGATGCTCGGGCTGAGTCACCTGTGTCATACAGCGGCTGATGGAGGCGCAAATATCGATCGCCGGATAGTGCCCGGCTTCCGCCAGCTTGCGGGTCAGCACAATGTGGCCGTCGAGCACCGCACGGGCGCAGTCCACTATCGGGTCCTGCTGGTCATCCCCTTCGGCCAGCACGGTATAAATCGCCGTCATCGAGCCAGAGCTACTGCTATTGCCCGCGCTTTCGACTAATTTAGGAATGATGCCGAAGGCCGAAGGCGGATAGCCTTTAGTGGCCGGAGGTTCGCCCAGTGACAGCGCAATTTCGCGCTGAGCCATGGCGTAACGGGTCAGTGAATCCACCAGTAGCAGCACGTCTTTGCCCTGATCGCGATACCACGCCGCGATGGCGTGGCACAACTCGGTGGCCTTTAAACGCATTAAGGGGGATTCGTCTGCCGGGGCCGCCACCACAATGGATTTCTTCAGCCCGGCCGGGCCAAGGGAGTGTTCGATAAACTCTTTCACTTCGCGCCCGCGTTCGCCAATCAGCCCCACGACTACCACTTCGGCGGCGGTTTCGCGGGTGATCATGCCGAGCAGCACGCTTTTGCCGACTCCGCTCCCCGCCATCAGCCCTACGCGCTGGCCCTTGCCGATGGTCAGCAGGCCATTGATGGCTTTGACGCCGACATCCAACGGCTGGCTCACCGACTGGCGAGTCAGGGGATTAATAGAGCGCGGCTGGATATCGAGCACCTGAGTGCCGCTCAGTTTCCCCAACCCGTCGATGGGCTCTCCCAGCCCATTTACCACCCGCCCAAGCCAACCTTCGCCGATCACGATTTCGCGCGGCTTATTCTCCGGGAACACACGGGCACCGGCCGTCAGGCCGATTAAAGGTTTAAAGGGCATTAGGTAGGTCACTTCCCTATTGAAACCCACAACTTGTGCATCAATTAGCTGGTGATCGCCGGCTTCGATTCGGCACAGCTGGCCCGTCGCCAGCTGGCAGCCGACGCACTCGAGCAAAATGCCGTTGGCGCGGATCAGCCGCCCGGCAACGCGAGCCAGACTAATGGACTCAATTGAGCGCAGCGCTTCATCCAGCGAAGTCAGTTCACTCATCTTTCGCCGCCGGTAATAAACTCTCTTTAAGTACCGAAATACACTGATCGAGACGATGTTCACAGCCAACATCGACTTCCGATAATTCTGTCACGACGCGGCATTCGCCCATCTCCAGCTCGGCCATAGGTTGCAAGCCCCACTCCTCCACTTTCTCGGGCGAGACGTCTTTAATTCGCTGGAACTCCGTAGGATTAAGGAACACGCTGAGGGACGTGGGCGGTGTCGCCATGCCCCCCAGCGCCTCTTCGACTAACGCCAGCAGCTGGCTGGGTTGCAGCGCCAGTTCGCAGCGAATCACCTGACGGGTGACTTTCTCCACCAGTTGCAATAACTCTTCGCGCTGGCGAATTTGGTAGTGCGCCAGATAGTCATTGGCCTCGTGGGCAATGGCATCCAGAGGAGAGCTAGCTTGACTAAACTGGCGGCGCCCCTCGGCTTGCCCGGTCAGCGAACCTTCGGCAAAACCGTCGCGATACCCCTGGTCATGGCCCTGAGCGCGCCCCTCTTCCAGACCTTCCACCCGTCCCTGCTCCATGCCCTGCGCGAAGCCTTTATCCAAGCCCTCTTTAAAACCGTCCATCAACTGTTGCTGATAGTCTTTGTTTGGCGACTGGGCGCCGCGCAAACCCCGGCTGCGCAGCGGCGGGAACTGGTGCAGCCGATAGCGGCCTTTTAGTGTCGTCAGCGGCTCCTGATTTTTATTCATCATCAATCCGCCATCTGCTCAGAGAACAGTTGCAGCTGAATTTCACCGGCATCGGCTAATTCACGCGCCACGCCCATGATCTCTTTGCGCACCTGTTCGATGCGACTCATCGGCACAGGTCCCAGGCGACCCGACGCAGCCTCAAGCTGCTGCGCCTGACGTTTCGGCATCACGCCAAAGATAGCTTTGCGCAACGCTGGCTCGGTGCCTTTCAGCGCCACCGCCCAGTCGTCAAGCGGCACGGCATCAAGCAATTTGACGCGAACCTCTTCGCTCTGGCGGCTGATGATAAAGAAGTCATACATTTCGTCCTGCAAGGCTTCGAGTACCGTCTCATCGCGGGCGCGAAGCTGATCCAAAATCTGCTGCTGATTGCCCTGATAGCGGTTGACGATATCCGCCGCCTGCTTGATACCTTTGACCTTCGAGCCGTGCTCGGAGAGCACCGAAAGGCCGCGTTCAATCAGCCTTTCCAGCTCGTCAACCACGTCGCGATTGACGTCATCGAGCTTGGCGATGCGATAGAGAATTTCGTCCTGCTGGCCGTCTGACATAAAGGACATCACGGTGGAAGCAATGTCCGGGGGCAGGAAGGCCAGAAACACCGACTGCAACTGCAGATGCTCTTCGGAGATAAGCACCGCAATCTGCCGAGGGTCGACCCATTGCAATCGCGCCATGCGATAGCGGATCTCATCGCCGTAGATACCGTTGATCACGCTGCTGGCTATCTCACCGCCCAAGGCTTTGTTGAGGATGTTTTGCAGCAGCATGCGCGACCCGCCGTTGATCCCGCTCTGCTCGCGGTAATCATTAAAGAAGTTGTTGATCACCTGCCGGGCCTGCACCAGACGCACCCCCGAGAGTCGCGCCATGTTTTCGCTCAGGCGCACTACCTCTTCGCGGCTCAGTTTCTGCATCACGGTGGCGGCGGCTTCTTCACCAATGCACAGCAGCAGAATCGCGGCCTGCTCGAGGTAGTTTTTCGGCGTGCTGTTTTTGTTATTTGGGCTGGTTTCGCTCATTGCTGCCTATCCATTGTTTGAAGACATCCACCACGCGATCGGTATCGCTGATGGCCAGTTTTTGCAGGAATTCAATCTTGGTTTCCAGGCCCGAACTCATGGCCGGAAGGTTGTCCTCTCCGGGGAAGGAAGGCAGGTCGAGACCTTTGCGCTCTTCGCTGGCGCCGCTGGCATCCACCTGAAGCACCTGCTGGTCGAGGCTATCGTCTGGCACCGCCACCGCCACAGGTTTGCTGTTGACCGTCGCCAGACGCTTGGCGAGAGGTTTACCCACCAGCAACAGAGCTAACAGCACCAACAGGCCGCTGCCAATCAGCTCCACCCATGACATCAAGTCGGGGTTTTGCCACCATTTCAGCGGAGCCGGCGGCGTGACTTTGGCGGGAGCAATAAACTGCATCATGCTGAGGGAGAGCACGTCACCGCGCTGCGCATCAATTCCGGCGGCGTTTTTCAACACCTCCTGCAATTGGGCTTTTTGGTCATCTTTCCACTCTTTCACCGCGCTCTGGTTAAGCACCACCGCGACGCTGAGACGTTTGATTTCAAAACCTGGATGCTTAACGTGGCTGATCACCGTGTTGTAGTGATAGACCTTGGTGGTATCCATGTGGCTATTGCGTGCGCTTTGGTCTTTTTTGTCGACTGGCGCGGCTGGCGTATTTGCCGCGGCGGCTGCCGGTGGGCGGTTGCTCAGTGAGCCGGGAATACCCATCGCCACGCTGTCCAGCGTGTCATCACTCTGCACATGCTCATTAGTGACCTTAGGATCGCCTTGGTAATTCTCACGCGTCTCTTCGATGTCACTCATATCCAGCTCAGGCATGATGCTGATGCGGTAATTTTTCTCGCCCACCAGCGGCGTCAGCACGTTGGCTAAGGCCTGATGCGTCTGATCCTGCAGGGTCGAGAGCATCGAGTTACGCTTCTTGCCGCCCGTGGCTGCCACGCCGCTCACGCTGTCGGAAAGCAGATTCCCCGCCTGATCGACCAGACTGACATGCTCCGGTTTTAGCGACGGCACGCTGGTCGCCACCAAATGCACAATGGCGTTAATTTGGTCGTCAGCAAGCTGGGTTCCGGCGCGCAGTTTGACCATAATCGAGGCACTATTTTCTGGCCCGGCATTGAC
Organism: Ewingella sp. AOP8-B2-18; assembly: GCF_052376015.1. Classification (NCBI taxonomy): domain Bacteria; kingdom Pseudomonadati; phylum Pseudomonadota; class Gammaproteobacteria; order Enterobacterales; family Yersiniaceae; genus Ewingella; species Ewingella sp. AOP8-B2-18. Next base: position 184,654 of record NZ_JBQSVB010000001.1, on the reverse strand, counting down.
CACAAAAGAGCTGGATTCGTTGATAGCCAGCTGCACCCGCGCTTCTTCCACGCCGTCGAGGGACATGATGGTTTGCTCCAACTCCCCTTCCAGACTGCGTTTGTAACGAACGTTTTGAACAAATTGGCTGCTACCAAGCAGCTCGTCTTTGTCCATCAGCTCATAGCCGGCGGGTTGAATCGACTGCACGCCTTTGGCCGACAGTGTCATTCGCGCGCGGGAGACATCGGAAGAGGGCACCAAAATGCGGCCATCGGAGGGGCTAATGCGATAGCTGATTTTTTCTGCGTCGAGCACTTCCAGCGCTTTAGCTACCGGGATCTTCTCCTGAGAGCCAAACAGCGCGGTGTAATCTTGCCCACCGATCCACATCCAGGCGACGATACCGCCAGTGGCAAGCACCGCGACCAGCGCCAGAACCAGCAAACTTTTTTTATCACCGGGAGTGCCCTTCAATGCCGGGATCCGGCCTTTTAAACGTTCAAACACGCTGAACTCTCTTATGGCGGATTAGATGGAAAGGCCCATGATTTCTTCAACGCCCGAGGCCACTTTGTTGCGTACCTGAACCAGTGCGGAGAAGGAGATGCTGGCTTTTTGGCTGGCGAGCATGGTCCCCACCAGATCATCACTGGTGCCCATGTTCATCGCAGTCTGCTTATCGGAAGCCTCTTGCTGAATGTTGTTAACCGTGCCCAATGCCTGCGACATTACCCGTTTGAATGATAAATCCGACGATTCGCCGTTATGGGCTATCGCCATGCTATCCGCAGCGGAGGTGTTCGCCGCGCCGCTCATGCGCTGCATCTCTTGCATCATTTGCCGTTGGACAGGTGCAAAACCCGCCCATTTAATCTGTTCCATCGGAAAACCTTTGGCCGGTCTGCCCGGCGGAAAATTAGAAATAGACGTCAGTATCGATACCGGACTCACGCATGGCGGCCAGACGGTAGCGCAGTGCGCGAGTGGTAATGCCGAGCGAGGCGGCGATTTGCGATTTATTGCCCTGATACTTCTTCATCAGGTCAGCAATATGCAGATGCTGAGCACGCTTGCCGGTGCGCAGCAGCGTAGCTTCGGCGTCGCAGTCCACGCCGGGGTGCTCAATCAGCATGCTGTTAGCGCGCTGGCGGGCGAATTCCATCTCGTCAAAACCGAGATTCTGCGTGGTGATCACCTCGCTGGTGCTCATGATCATGCCGCGCTGAATTACGTTCTCCAGCTCGCGCACGTTGCCCGGCCAGAGGTAGTTAAGTAGCGCCGTTTTCGCCGCTTCGGAAAGTGTCAGGTTGGCGCGGATAGCGCGGGAGTATTTCGTAATGAATGACCAGGCCAACGGCATGATGTCTTCGCGGCGCTCACGCAGCGGTGGGATGTTAATAGGCACAACGGAAAGGCGGTAATAGAGGTCTTCACGAAAGCGACCAGCGGCCACTTCTTCCTGTAAATTCTTATTGGTGCAGGCAATCAGGCGGAAATTAAGTTTGATGCGTTTATTACTGCCAAGGCGTTCCACCTCGTGCTCTTGTAAAACACGCAATAGCTTGGCTTGTAATAAAAGCGGCATATCACCGATTTCATCGAGTAACAGCGTGCCGCCGTTAGCCATTTCAAACTTACCTGCGACGCTATTTATTGCGCCGGTAAATGCGCCTTTCTCATAACCAAACAATGTAGATTCCAGCATAGCTTCGGGAATAGCCGCACAGTTAACCCCAATATAAGGATGCTGGTCTTCATTAAAGGCATTCTGATGAATATATTTCGCCACGCACTCTTTACCTGTTCCTGTTTCCCCGCAGATAAGTACCGGGACATTAAAACTGGCAACGCGCTCGGCTAGAGAAAATACATTAGCACTGGCTGGCGTGTTTATTACGAAATTGGCGTCATTATTTGTCATCGGATTTTCTCACTTTTGCGATGTGGAAATCAGGAAATCAGATTGACTTAGGAAACACTTATTGACGTTAAACATTGTGCCCGTCAATCAATCTGCGCAAATGATTACACACATTTAATGAGAAATTTATTAATAAGACATTATTTAGATCTTAAACCAATTAAAACAACAACATACCATTAAATCCAGCAGCAACTCCGGGTTTAACGCCTTATTTAATAATTTTTTAATAACTTTTTAATAAGGCAACTCGCATTGTTTTATTCACCCACTCAATGTTTAATGAAGCCATTCAAAAATAAAGAGCAACGTCTGGGTGCATACAGAAACAAAGCGACCTCAACGGCAAGCTTCTTTAATAGGCATTGAAAATTACTTTCAATATAAATGACGCCACTGATTATCCATCATCGCTAACAGGGTAAGTGACCAGTCCATGAGTGCGAGAAATCCACGTAGCAAGGTAAAGGTTGTTAAATACAGCCAGACACCAAACATATTTAAACTGGAAGGGAATAAGCTCGGCAGACCTTATCATCGTTTGCCAAAAGCTTTCCTGCTTCATTTTGATGTTACCGATGCCAAGCTGAACACTTATTTCCTCAGAAAGTTCCGCGTTAATGCCACGCTCGGTGCCTTTAACTTTGCTATGGATAAAGAAGAAAAACATGCGGAAATTATTATTTCGCAATTTGGCATGATCGGCTTTGATGTTGACCGTGACTTATTATCCTGCATATTAAATGATTATTACGGTTTGGCTCGCCCGGAAGACATTGGCGAAGAACCACAAGATGGCGAAAAGTCCGCCCTTTTCCCGCTCAGCCGCACTGAAGAGCGCCTGAAATCGAAACTGGCGCTGGATATCGTGCGACTCATTATTCATCCCGGCATGATGGGCACCCAGTTGGAGTTGAAACCCGACCTGTCGGCGGTAAACAGCCAGTGGTCATATAAAGTGAGTTTCAGCCTCAACGGCTATCCGTCAGGCCAGTTTCATATTTACCTCGACCATCATCATGCTGACCTGCTGCTGGCGGAAATACGCCGCAAAATGTCGCGCAGCCAGCCTACTGCCCATGAAGAAAACAAGGCCGCCCGCTCGATAAAGCTGCTGGTCGACACCCTTCCGCTTGAGCTAAACGCTCGCGTCGCTCAATTACAGATGATGGTGGCGCAGCTCGCCGCCATTAAGCCCGGCGATATTTTGCCCGTTTCTTTAGCGCAGAAATTTCCGGTGTTTGTCGGTAAACAGCAGCTCTTCAACGCGCTGATTGTCGAAGACCGAACTCGTTTGTATTTAACTGAGATCGTAGAAAATATCACCGAGGATAAAGCCTTATGAGTAAAAAAGACGCCATCGAAACGTCGGATATGGACGATTTCAACTTCTCCCTGGACGATGACTCAACCGACAACGCCGCACCGTCGGTGCCGGCCTCACAGCCCGACGCCCAGAACGCGCTGGCCCGTCGCCACACCTCACTGCTCAGCCGTATTCCCGTCACCCTGACGCTGGAAGTGGCGTCGGTAGAAATCGCCCTGTCTGAGCTGCTGCGCATAGATGACGACTCGGTGATCGAGCTGGACAAGCTCGCCGGTGAACCACTGGACATTAAGGTCAACGGTATTCTGTTTGGTAAAGCCGAAGTGGTGGTGCTGAACGAGAAATACGGCATCCGCGTGCTGGAATTTAACAGTAAAGAAATAGATGAATTAGCGTTATGAAGAGATCACGGCTGATCCTCCTCGGCCTCGCACTCGGCCTGTTTTCACCCCTGGTCCTCGCCAAGGGTGGAGATATCGCCTTTTTGAACGTTATCAATCAGGCCGGTGGCGGCCAAGAGTACAGCGTCAAGATTCAGGTGCTGATCCTGATGACCCTGCTCGGCCTGTTGCCGACTATGGTGTTGATGATGACCTGCTTCACCCGGTTCATCATCGTGCTGTCGATTTTGCGCCAGGCCATGGGGCTACAGCAGACCCCGCCGAACAAGATCCTGATTGGTATTGCCCTGTCCTTGACCCTATTGGTGATGCGCCCGGTGTGGATGAATATCTATGACCACGCCATCGTGCCTTATCAGAATGACCAAATTACCTTGCAAGAAACGCTGAGCACCGCCTCCGTGCCACTCAAGAGATTCATGCTGGCGCAGACCGACAAAAAGGCCATGGCGCAAATCATGGATATCGCAGGAGAGAAAGGTGATCCGCAGGCGCAAGACTTATCGATTGTGGTGCCCGCTTATGTGCTGAGCGAGCTGAAAACCGCCTTCCAGATTGGCTTCATGATTTACATCCCGTTCTTAGTGATTGACCTGATCGTCGCCAGCGTCCTGATGGCGATGGGGATGATGATGCTGTCACCGCTGATCGTTTCGCTGCCCTTCAAACTGATGCTCTTTGTACTGATAGACGGCTGGTCGCTGACCGTCGGCACACTGACCCACAGCATTCAAGGGCTTGGCCTGAGCTAAGGCTCCCGCCTCTTACGAGGAAATAACATGTTAACCATCGATACCGCGGCGGATGTCGTCGCAGGTGGCATCAAAACGGTGATCACGCTGGTCTGCGTGCTGGTCGTTCCCAGCCTGCTGGTTGGGCTATGCGTCAGTATTTTCCAGGCCGCCACCCAAATTAATGAACAGACACTGAGCTTTCTGCCGCGCCTGATTGTCACCCTGTTGATACTGATCATCTGTGGGAAATGGATGATGGTGCAGCTCAGTGACTTCTGCATCGCCATCTTTACCCAAGCCAGCGTGCTGGTGCATTAAGGAATCATGATGCCGATTGACGCGCTAACCGCCCTGGTGTTCTCACTCTGGTTTCCCTTTGTGCGCATCATGTCGTTTGTCCATTTTTGCCCCATTCTGGACAACAAGGCGCTGAACGTCCGCATTCGCATTATTATTTCTTTGGCGCTGGCGATCATCATGGCCCCGCTGGTTCCCAATGTTGTCGAAGTCAGCCTGCTCTCCATGCGCGGCATATTGCTGACCTTCGAGCAGATTATCTGGGGGTTGGTGTTTGGCATGACGCTTCAACTGGTGTTTCTGGCGTTACAGACCGCCGGCCAAATCCTGTCGTTTAATATGGGCATGAGCATGGCCGTCATGAATGACCCCAACAGCGGCGCGTCCACCACCGTGATTTCACAAACCGTGTATATCTTTGCCGGACTGCTGTTCTTCGTGATGGACGGCCACCTGCTGCTGGTGACTATCTTGTTCAAAGGCTTCACCTATTGGCCGATTGGCAACGCGCTGCACCCGCAAAGTTTTAAAGTGATGGCGCTGGCGCTGGGCTGGGTTTTCTCCTCCGCCATGCTGCTGGCGCTGCCGACAACTTTTATTATGCTGACGGTTCAGGGCGTGTTTGGCCTGCTTAACCGCATTGCGCCCACCCTCAACCTGTTCTCGCTCGGCTTCCCTATTAATATGCTGTTCGGCCTGGGCTGTCTGGCCGCGCTGTTCTACAACCTGCCGGACCATTATCTGCATTTCACCAACCAAATATTGGCGATGCTCGACAGCATGAGGGTCTCCAATGGCGGATGATTCAGCAGGAGAAAAGAGTGAGAAGGCCTCGGCGCAGAAAAAGCGCAAGGCGCGCGAAGAGGGCGAAATTGCTCGCTCAAAAGATATCTCGCTGGCGGGCAGCCTGTTTGCGGCGTTCTTTGTGGTGAGCAGCAGCATGCCCCACTACCGGGATTTCGTGCGTGAAGCCTTTGTGTCACTCAATCAGTACTCCCAGCACATTGTCGAACCGGGCATTATCGCCCAGTTCCTTAAATACAATATGCTGATATTTTTGAAATTTGTTGTCACGCTGATCCCCATTCCGTTGGCTGCGTCGGCAGTATCGCTGATCCCCGGCGGCTGGATATTCACGCCGAAAAAGCTGCTGCCGAACTTCGGCAAACTGAACCCTATCACCGGAATTGGCCGCCTGTTTAGCGCCCAGCATCTGGTTGAAACGCTCAAAATGATGTTCAAAAGCATCATCATGCTGGCCCTGCTCTACCACATGGTGAGCAGCTACCTGCCGGATTACCTCGCCATGCAGTCACTGTTTTTCAAAGAGGCGGTGTTCCACAGCCTCTCGCTGTATGGCGATGTGATGTTCAACTTCGTGTTGCTGGTTGGCTTCTTTGCCGCCGTGGATCTGCCGATCACCAAGTACATGTTCAACAAAAAACTGCGCATGACCAAGCAAGAGCAGAAGGACGAATACAAGAACAGCGAAGGTAAGCCGGAGGTGAAATCCCGCATTCGCCAGCTCCAGCGGCAGGTCGCCATGGGGCAGATCCGCCGCACCGTGCCGGGAGCCGACGTGATTATCACCAACCCGACGCACTTTGCCGTGGCGCTGAAGTATGACCACTCCCGCGCCGCTGCCCCTTACGTGGTGGCGAAAGGCAGTGATGAAACCGCGCTTTATATCCGTCAGGTCGCGAAGGAAAACCAGATTGAAATCGTCGAGTTTCCTAAGTTGGCCCGCGCGGTTTATTACACCACGCAGGTTAATCAGCAGATCCCTTCTCAGCTCTACCGCGCCATTGCGCACGTGCTGACCTATGTATTGCAGCTCAAATCCTGGCGCGTGGGCAATAGCAGCTCGCGCCCGCAATTAAACCGATTCATGACGATCCCGAAAGAGGTGTTAAAACAGGATGCAGAAATTCACTAGCAGGTTCTTTAAAGTGTTCCGGGGAGGCAGCGTCGGCGTACCTTTGGTACTGCTGAGTATTTTGGCAATGATCATCTTGCCATTGCCACCGATGGTGCTCGACGTCCTGTTCACCTTCAACATCGTGCTGGCGGTGCTGGTGCTGCTGGTCAGCGTATCGACCAAGCGCCCGCTCGATTTCGCGCTGTTCCCCACCGTCTTGCTGATAACCACCCTGTTGCGCCTGTCGCTCAACGTGGCGTCTACCCGCGTGGTGCTGCTGTTTGGTCATGAAGGGGTTGGCGCCGCCGGTAAGGTGATTGAATCCTTCGGTCAGGTGGTGATCGGCGGTAACTTCGTGGTTGGCTTCGTAGTGTTCGTGATCTTGATGATCATCAACTTCGTGGTGGTGACCAAGGGGGCCGAGCGTATTTCCGAGGTATCGGCGCGATTCACCCTCGACGCCATGCCGGGCAAACAGATGGCGATCGACGCCGACCTGAATGCCGGGCTTATCAACCAAGAGCAGGCGCGAACCCGCCGCAAAGAGATCGCCAGCGAGGCGGATTTCTACGGCGCAATGGACGGGGCGTCGAAGTTTGTCCGTGGGGACGCCATCGCCGGGATGATGATCTTAATGATCAACCTGATCGGCGGTATCTGTATCGGTATCTTTAAATATGACCTGAGCGCCAGCGCCGCCTTCCAGCAGTACGTGTTACTGACCATTGGTGATGGTCTGGTGGCGCAAATCCCGTCCCTGCTGCTCTCTACCGCGGCGGCAATTATTGTTACCCGCGTCAACGACAGCGGCGATATGGCCACGGAGATGAAGCGTCAGTTGCTGGCCTCGCCAATGACGCTCTACACGGCGGCGGGCGTGATGTTTGTGCTGGCGGTGGTGCCAGGCATGCCGCATCTGCCCTTCCTCTCTTTCACCGCGATGCTGGCTTACACCGCGTGGCGCATCAGCCGCCAGCCTAAGGCGGCAGTCAATGAAGCCGAGCAACTGGCGGAAATCTCGAAAAATATCAGCGAAGATATTGAGCAAACCGTTAGCTGGGAAAGCATTCCGCTGATTGAGCCGGTGGCAATTAGCCTTGGCTACAAGCTGGTGACGCTGGTTGATAAATCTAAAGGCAGCCCCCTCACTCAGCGAATACGCGGGGTGCGGCAGGTGGTGTCGGAAACCTACGGCGTGCTGCTGCCCGAGGTGCGAATTCGCGAGAACTTCCGCCTTAAGCCGACCCAGTACATCATCACGGTCAACGGCATCAAGCAGGCCAGCGGCACGCTGCCCGCCGATAAACTGATGGCGCTGCCCTCCAGCGAAACCTATGGCGAGGTGGACGGCCAGCTGGATAATGACCCGGCCTACGGCATGCCGGTGACCTGGATAACGCCGGACCAGAAGCCGCACGCGCTTAATCTGGGCTATCAGGTGGTGGACTGCGCCAGCGTAGTGGCAACTCACGTCAACAAGGTGCTGCGCCAGCATATTCCTGACCTGTTTAACTATGACGACATCACCCTGCTGCACAACCGGCTGGCGTCGATGTCCCCCAAACTGGCGGAAGATCTCAACGGCGCCCTCAATTACAGCCAGCTGCTGCGCATCTATCGCATGCTGCTGCAAGAAGGGGTGTCGCTGCGCGATATCGTGGTGATCGGCACTACGCTGCTGGAAAGCGCAGCCACCACCAAAGACGCCTTCCTGCTGGCGGCCGACGTGCGTTATGCCCTACGCCGCAGCATCACGGCGGGCATGGTTCAGGGCAGCGCGCTGTCGGTTTACACCCTGCATCACGAGCTGGAAACGCTGCTGATGACCGCCTTTAATCAGACGCAAACGGCGGGTAAAACGCCGCTCGACAGCATTCCGCTGGACCCTAACCTGCTGACACAGTTCCAAAATACGCTGCCAAAAGTCAAAGAGCAGATGAAAGCCATTGGTAAAGAGCCGGTGCTGCTGGTGCCGCCGCAGCTGCGCCCGCTGCTGTCGCGCTATGCCCGTTTATTCGCGCCGGGGCTGCACGTGCTCTCCTTCAATGAAATCCCCGATGAACACGAACTGCGTATTGAAGGCAGTCTGACGTAACGCCCTTCCCCCGCGCCTTATTTTGGGCGCGGGATATTAAAATTGTGGTTTTTGCTAGCACTGACATAAATATGTCCGACAACTTAGGCTACGCTATAAATAATGTCATTTTGCTGGAAGCCCGGTTATGTCGTTAGCCACTCACCCGACCTCCTCCGTTTTAAAGAAGAGCTATTACAGCGCGGATCAAAGCCTCTCCCTCGGCCAATTGGACGTGGAGAAAATCGAGCAGATCGCCCGTGATTTGGATATTTCAGCCAGCGACAAAGAGCATTACGTCACCGGCTGGATGGGGCAAAACAGCGTGGTGCTGGTACGCAATTATCAAGACAAACGCGGCGCGTCTAACGGCTTGGTGATGTCACGCGGCCAGCGTTACAAGCTCAGCGTGCAGGCCATCAAGTTCCGCATTCCCAAATTCCTGCTGTGGATGACGCTGCGCCGCAGGCCGCGCACCATGTCGGTGGTCGGCTATACCCGTCTTGGCGCACAGGCTACCGGCTTGCAGCAGTTCCACACGCTGGCCGACAAAAGTTTGAAACAGCAGTTGGAAAACGACTGGCGCGAGCTTAATGACTACCTCGGCATGGCGTGCTGGCAGATGGAAAACAATCAGCCAATGTGGCGTAGCGTGCAAAGGGAGATCTCTCCGCAGGCCCTGTGGTATCTGGCTGACAGCGATCTGTTCAGCGGTAAGAAACTGCAAAAGGATGGCGATTTTGAAGGGATGTGGACCAAGAATCGTTTTCTCGGCCGCCGCACCGGCGAGCACGCGGCGCTGCTGATTTCCTGGCGCGACGAGGAGAATGACGACATCGCCAGCTACTTGTATGAGCGAGTGACCGCCAACCAGATTCGGCTGTCACTGCGCCCGCGCAAAGAGGAGAAGTTCTACCCGTTGAATCCGTTCGACGCCGAGCATTTGCAGCAGGCGCTGTCGATGTTCAAACAGGTAGAACCTGAGTTATGCCATAACAAAATCCGAGCCTGACGGCAGAGTTCGCGCGGTTACCACCACTGGTGAAAATGGTGAACCGGGCCGATACCTTGCCCCACCTCCAGCGAATCCGCCTGCACCAGCGCCTGCTGCAGATAAGCCTTCGCGGCGCGGACGGTGTCCGGCCAGTTATCGTGGCGCGGGCGCAGAGCCGCCAACGCCGCCGACAGCGTGCAGCCTGTGCCATGAGTGTGTCGAGTCTCAACCCGCGGCGCGGTAAAGCGCTCGCGGGATCCGCGCATAAACAGCCAGTCCGGGCTTTCGCTATCCGTTAAATGCCCGCCCTTCATCAGCACCGCGTCACAGCCCATCGCCAACAGCGCCTCGCCCTGTTCACGCATCTCTTGCTCATTCTGCGCCATGTCGCACTCCAGCAGCGCCGCCGCCTCCGGCAGGTTTGGCGTGATAATCGCTACCTGCGGCAGCAGCAGGCGTCGCAAAGCTTCAACCGAATCCGCCGACAGCAGCGGATCGCCGCTTTTAGCCAGCATAACGGTGTCCAGCACCACAAACGGCGGCTGATAGTGCCGAAGGCGCTCGGCCACGGCTTCGACAATATCGCTGTTAGCCAGCATGCCGATTTTGGCGGTATCAATACGCACGTCGCTGAGCACCGAGTCCAGCTGCGCCGCCACAAAAGCCGGGTCGATGTTGTAAACCGACTGCACGCCACGGGTGTTTTGCGCCACCAGCGCGGTGATAACGCTGGTGCCGTAAGCCGCCAGCGCCGAGAAGGTTTTCAGGTCAGCCTGAATCCCCGCACCGCCGCTCGGGTCCGTCCCGGCAATAGTTAATGCATTGATACGTTTCATATTACTTCCCCCGACGTCAGCATCTCGCCATTCAGCAGCCACAGGTTGTCGAGAAAAGCCGGGGTAAAGCTGCCCGGCCCTCGAGCTTCGCTGCACGCCCTTTCCCCCGCACAGGACATCACTCGGCAAGCCGCCGCGACGTTATCCAGCAGATCGCCGGGCAGGGAAACAAAAGCCGCCACCACCGCCGACAGCGCGCAGCCGGTGCCGACAATGCGGGTCATCAGGGCGTCGCCGCCTGTCACAGCAAGGCTACGCGCGCCGTCAGTGACATAATCAACTTCCCCCGTCACCGCCACGATAGCCCCGGTTTCGCGAGCCAAGGCTTCGGCGGCGGGCAGCGCGGAGAGCGAGTCGTCGCCGCTATCCACGCCGCGCCCGGTAGAGGTTAAGCCACTTAACGCACGGATCTCAGAGGCGTTTCCACGAATCGCGGCAGGATGAAGTTTGATTAACTGGCGGCAAAACTCAGTGCGCAGACCCAGCCCGCCGACGGCCACCGGGTCCAGCACCCAAGGCTTCCCAGCTTGATTAGCCGAGTTAACCGCCGCCAGCATGGCGTCGGCATGAGGCTGAGTCAGCGTCCCGACGTTAATCAGCACCGCATCAGCAATGGCGCTGAACTGCGCGGCTTCGGTTGGGTCCACCACCATCGCGGGGGAGGCATTCAACGCCAGCAGCACATTGGCCGTAAAGGATTGCACAACATCATTAGTCAGACAGTGAACCAGCGGCTTAGCGTGACGCAGGTTTTCGAGGGCAGCGGCAGCAGAGTTGCCGGAAAAAACGGAAGGTCGAGTGTTCATATTTCTCCCAACCGGCGCTAAAGAAGGCGGTATCGGGAGAGATACCTGACTTCCCTACGCTGGCATAATCCAGATCAGGTAATACGGGTAAGGTCTCAGCCCTTTCTTTCACAAGAAGGACACCCCGAGTCAACGAAAGCCATTATTGGTTGGCACGTCTGGAAGATCAACCTAGAATCGTCGAAGCGGGTAACAATGGAGAAGATGTCTTGCAGATACGCCCTTATGAAGAAGCCGATCGCCCTTTTTTACGCACCCTGTACCTCGCGTCACGCAAGGATACGTGGACTTGGATGGACACTGATGATTTTCAACTCGAAGATTTCGACCGCGCCATCCTTGGAGAAACTGTGATCGTCGCCGAACATCAAGGAAAGTTGCTAGGTTTTGCGTCCATCTTCACCCAAGAGAATTTCCTGCATAACCTGTTCGTTGATCCTGCCCACAAAGGCACCGGCGTCGGCAGCGCCCTGCTCCACGCCAGCGAAGCCCTGTTCACCGGCACAGGCTCACTGAAGTGTTTGATCAAGAGTAAAAACTCCGTCGGATTTTATCTCGCCAAGGGATGGGAGGTTGTCGCCGAGGGCGAGAGTCCAAAAGGGGATTATTATCTTTTTCATTTCTTGAAGAAATAATGCCCTTGGCGGGCGGGCTAAATCTTTAAATTCAAATTCAAATTCAAAACCGTGCGCTGCCGCCACACCGGCCTCAAGGGGCGCCTATCGCCGCGCCCCTTGAGAATCCCCGGCTCTTTACTGCGCGCTCCGCTCGTGAAACGAACATGTTTCAGCTACTTCCGTTATACACCGCAAAATGTCGCCGCTTAGGCGGTACCTTCGCTGCGGGATTCAAGCCTCAGGTCTTGAACCTCTTGCTCAGCGCCATTTTTGACTGCGGTTTTGGGGCTTCTCTACCGTGCCGTTTCAGGCAAATTCGAGTTTGTGAAGGGGGATGGGAAGGTTCGGTGTAAATGCCAGTAGGTCGCGTTCAGAAGTGACGCCGAATGAATGGTTCGAGACCAAAGGCTCGAAGCCTGAAATTCGGGAACCGCCTAAGCGGCGGCACTTCGCGACGATCACAATGGCTGCTGAAACACGTTCATTCCAACCCTGCGCAGCCTCGATCTCACAACAGAAAAAACGCAGGGTTCCAAGGGAGGCGCGTTTACGCCTCCCTTGGTCGGTGTGGGCCGACGCCCACGACCTTGAATTTGAATTTGAATTTAAAGATGCAATAGAAAAAGGGGAAAGCGGGATTAAACGCCGCAACGTTTACCCCACTCCCCCCTTCACTGGGCAGTGATGATCAACCGGGGATCACTCCCCGCGCAAATCCTTCACATCTTTATCTTTCACATTTAACGCTGGCTGAGCACCAAACTCTTTAAACATATAAGTGCTCAGCGTGGCGATCTGCTTGTCACTCAGGGTGTCAGCAAAGCCCGGCATAAACACGTCGCCGTCGTTAGTTTTGCGCGATACGCCGTGCAGGATAACATTGACCAAGTTGTTTGGCGTCTGGGCACCTACTACGCTGTTTTTCATCAGCGATGGGTAATAGCCGTCTTGGCTGCCCTGACCGCCGAAGCTGTGGCAGCTTGCGCAGTTGCCGAGGAACAGGCGCGCGCCGTCGGTTTCCTGACTGGCTTTGAATGGCACGCCGCGCAGGTTGTCTACGCTGGTGCTCTCATGGCCCCAATCAGAACGGCTCTTGGTGACGGATGAATCCGCCTGCGGCTTCAGCGTCTGGATGTAAGTCGCCATCGCGTTCAGGTCGGCATCGGTCAGATGACGAGTACTGTTCTCGATAACTTCCGCCATCGGGCCTGCGGCCTGCGCTTTGCCACTGACGTGACCAGAACGTAGATACTGCACGATGTCGCCTTTGCTCCAGCTACCAATCCCGGCGTTTTTGTCGGAAGAGATGTTGAACGCGGTCCAGCCGTCAACCTCGGTTCCGGCGTAAGGCTTGCCGTCTTTCATCCCCATGGTGATGTTACGCGGGGTGTGGCACTCGCCGCAGTGACCTAAGCCTTCGACCAGATATTTACCCTGATTCCACTCGGCTGACTGCGCGGTGTCTGGCTCAAAACGCTTGCTGTCGAAGTTCACCAGATTCCAGAACCACATACCCCAGCGCTGGTTGAACGGGAACGGCATCTCGTTTTCGCGATTTTGCTGATGCACCGGCGGCAGGCTGAACAAGTAGGCCTTAATGGCTTTCACGTCGTCATCTTTCAACAGCGTGTAAGAGGTGTACGGGAAGGCCGGATACAGGTGCTGCCCCTCTTTGTTCTTACCTTCGTGGACCGCGCGCAGGAAGTCTTCGTCGCTCCATGTGCCGATGCCCGTCTCTTTATCCGCCGTGATATTTGGCGAATATAGGGTACCCATAGGGGTTTTAAAGGCTAAGCCACCGGCAAAAGGTTTACCGTCTTTGGTGGTGTGACAGGCCACGCAGTCCGCGGCCTGCGTCAGGTATTCACCGCGTTTAATCAGGTCCACGCCAGACTCTTCGGCCTGTGCCGCAAAGCTGAACAGACCAACAGCAGCCATCAGGCTAAGGGTTAACTTTTTCATCATTACACCTCCGCCTTTAATGTTTCTGCAATCCGTAGCGAGAGCGCCGCAATGGTCAAGGTACAGTTTACCGAGCCGACGGTCGGCATGACCGCGCTACTGGCGATAAACAGGTTCTTATGGTCATGGGTGCGACAGTCGGTATCCACCACCGAGTCTTTCGGGTCGTGGCCCATGATAGTGGTGCCGGTAATGTGGTTGTTGTTGGCGAAGTCTTTGAAGTAAGTGATGTCGGTGCCGCCCATCAGGCGCGCAGCATCGGCATAGACTTTGTAGGTGTGCTCAGCACTTTTACGCACATAGTCGTCCATCGCGTAGTAGAACTCCGGCTTCGGAATACCCAGTTTGTCTTTCTCAGTGGCACTCGGAATGATGCGGTTTTCCGCGTGCGGCAGGATCTCGTGGAAGCTGTCGAAACGCACGTAGCGCGAAGAACGATCGCGAATACGCTTGTCGAGGTCTGGCCCAAGGATCAGCTCGCCCTTTTGGCTCAGCAGACGCCCTGCTTCCTGATCGGTGCGGGAGACGTTCGACAGGTGGATTTTCTTCGCGGCGTACTCTTTACGAAAATCACCGTCGCGGAAGCCCACCATGGAGGTCATCTCCTGCGGCCCGCGCCCCGGCCACAGCGGCTCATTGGCGTAAAACTCAACGCCGACGCCTGGGTGGTCCATCAGGTTGCGGCCCACTTGGTCAGAACTGTTACCCACGCCGTTCGGGTTCTTGTCATTGGTGGACATCAGCATCAGTTTAGGGATTTCGATGCCGTTCGCCGCCAACACGAAGTATTTCGCTTCAGCACGATGCTCATTGCCCTGCGGGTCTTTGAACAGCGCGGCGGTGATCTCCTGCTTGTCATTGACTTCCAGCTTGTACACCACGGATTCAGGACGCAGAACTGCGCCGTTTTTCTCGGCTTTCTCAACGTGGGTGATGCCGTTGTACATCGCGCCAATCGGGCAAATCGGCATGCAGTTGTTGTTACCACAGCAGGTCGGGCGGCCATCGTAAGGGCGGCTGTTACGCGCCACAGGCTCGGTCACTACGTAGTAACCGTTGTTGTTGAGCACGGTTTTCAGGCGCTGTTCGTTGTAAGAGAGCGGCAGAGGCTCCATCGGGTATGGCGCACTGCGCGGCGAACCCAGCTCTTCATTGTTCGGCCCCCACACGCCCAGCTCTTGCTCGGCGCGGAAGTACCATTTCTCCAACTCGCCGTACTCCATCGGCCAGTCGCGGCCAACGCCGTAGAGAGATTTAATCTTGAAGTCGTTCGGCAGGAAGCGCCACGCGGAGGCCGCCCAGTGCCAGGTTGTGCCACCCACCACGCGGATAAACTGCGCGTCGTACGGGTGTTCACCCTTCTGAATCAGATAGTTATTGCTTGGATTCGCTTCAGGATGCGGCGCGTAGTCGGTAGACGGATACGGCTTCATGTTGTCCGACTTGTCGGCCTGATTGCGGAAATTCTCGACAATTTCCCAGCGAGACAGGCGCGGGCCTGCTTCCAAAATTAAGACGTTTTTCCCGGCTTTCGCCAGTTCGTTTGCCACTAAACCACCGGCAACGCCTGAGCCAATGACAACGACGTCAGCTTTTAATGTGTCAGCCATGTTCTTTTTTCCTTAATTAAAGCGCGACATCGGGCTTGGCAGCCCAGTAGCCAGGACGATTGGTACAGTAAGAGCGGATCACCAGCACATCGGAGACCGCCTCAAACATCAGCGCTTTTTCATAAGTCACGACTGCAATGTCTTGCCCTTCGCCCACCTGCCCCAAATACCAGCCTTGCAGGATAATGCGCGCGGCGTCTTGCTGTGGCTGAGCCCAGCTCGATGGCGCACCGGCAGGCAGGGTTTGCAGTGAGTCCAACTGCGCGGCGATGTCAGGTTTGCGCTGTAAAATCGCCGCATACAGACGTTGGCCAATCACCGGGTTGAGGTGCTTTTTGCCGGTCAGCGCGCGGGAAATACGTAAGAACTTGTCGACATCAACTGGCGAAGGTTCGCCGTCGGCGGCAAAAGCTTTTAGCGGAATAGGCATCATCAGGCTGCTGGCCAGTCCGACGCCGATATAACCCAATAAGCGACGACGTGAAACGCCGCTGACGCGAAGCGTCTTCGAAGGGGTATCAGACATTGCATTTTCTCCTAAAAAACAACGGGATGACGGATGAACGGACATCCGTGGGCTGCGCCCTTCATCAACGCGCTGTCACCCTAACGGGTGAGTAAAGTGCACAATTCAATGGTTGTACGCGGTGTTATCTACCGGCTTGTATAATGCGGAGAGGATTATTTTTTATGCGCATCATTGTTATAAAAGTAGCCGATATGTAAAGAAACGTCGGCATGATACAACACGATATGCAGGGATAATATGTTGATGTGGTTCATTTCGTGCTAAATATTGATTTACACAAAAAATTAAATCAATAAATACAAGTAGTTAGTTGTTTTTTATTTATTTTATAGCGTGAAATAAATCAGCAAATTTTTCTTGTTTGATGCGCATTTTTTAGCTGTCTCAGGGCAACCGTAATTTTTTACCCCTCTACGTCAAAAAATCTTGTTGTTGTTGATAGCACAGACTTTTATTTTGCTATTCTGCTTTCACGCCGTTTTTGATGATTATCGCACGGTGAAATTTGCTTTTAGTGCTATACATAATTTGACACGCCACTTACACACTTAAGGCTCCTCCAATGAAAAAAACGAAGATTTTGCAAGCTGCGCTCATTGCCGGTGCAGTATTGCTTGCAGGGTGTACAAGTCAGATCACTAAATCGGATAAATATTCTGGCTTCCTCGGCGATTATTCTGGTTTAAAAGAGACCAAAACACCGTCCGGAAAAACGGTATTACGCTGGGTTGATCCGTCCTTCAACGCTTCTAACTATTCACATGTTCTCTACCAGCCAATCACCTTCTACCCGCAGCCTCAGCCAAATGCGCAAATCGACAAACAGACCTTGGATGGCGTGCTGGATTACACCAATAACCGTCTGAAATCGTCTATCGCGCAGCGTCTTCCGCTGACCGACCACGCTGGTCCTCGCACCTTAATCTTTAAAGGTGCCATCACCGGGGTGAGCACTGCGGCAGAGGGTTTGCAGTTCTATGAAGTGATCCCAGTGGCGTTAGTTGTTGCTGGCGCAGAAACCGCCAGTGGCCACCGCACCCGCGATACCGAACTCTATTTCGAAGCTGAGCTGATCGACGCCAGCACCGGTAAAGTGGTTGTGAAAGTGGTGCGTAAAGGCCTGGGTAAACAAGTCTCTAACGACAGCCAAAAAGTGACCCTGAACGACCTGAAAGGCGTGGTAGACAGCCTGGCGACCGACGCCGTGCAGTTCAACCCAGCCCCGCAAAAGTAAGTGTTCGAGTGGAAGTGAAAAAGCAGCCTGCGGGCTGCTTTTTTGTTTTTAGGACGGGTGTTGGAAAAAAATCGGAAAATGGTTGGAAAATGTCTCGCAAATAAGCATGTAATTTTTTGAAAATTAAGCCAATGACTTTATGTAGCGCCGAGATTGGTCTCTAATCCTTGAATATTGTTATTGATTAATAATTCAACTCAAATGCCGCAGACGATATCAAAAAATGATATCATTAAGCCAACATGGCGCATTGCAACTAAAAGGATTTAGGGCACCAGCATGTTGAACGCTAACCATCTAAAGACATTGAATATCATCTTTTCCACACCAACATCTCGCACGCTGGAATGGCGTAAGATCGAGAATTTATTTGTTGCGCTTGGCGCACTCGTTACAGAAGGGAAAGGATCGCGAGTGAGGTTTGAAATTCAGCGAGTGGTTGCCTCATTTCATCGTCCCCATCCAGAGAAAGAGGCAAAAGTTTATCAAGTCAGAAGTGCCAGAATCTTTCTTGAAACAATAGGAGTCATTCCATGAGTACCATGATTTATCAGGGTTATGCGGCAAAAATTGAATACAGCGAAGAAGACCAATGCCTGATCGGGCATATCGCTGGCATTAGGGACGTCATAGGCTTTCATGCCGATAATGTGACTGATTTGCGAAATGCTTTTGAGGAAGCTGTCGATGACTATCTCAGCTATTGCGCTGAACAAGGCAGGTCACCACAGCGCCCAGCCAGCGGAAAAATCAGTTTACGCATCCCACCTGAAGTCCATTCAGCCATTAATGTTGCCGCGGAGATTTCAGGCAAAAGTGTTAATCAATGGATTAACGATATGCTCTCACGCATGGTGTATGACCCAATGCACACAGATAAATCTGTTTAATCCCCTTCAGCCCTTCAACCTCCGAGTTCATGACTATACTTATCCTCAATGTTCACAAACCGGAGGATTAACATGACCATTCACAAGAAAGGACAGGCTCACTGGGAAGGTAACATTAAGGAAGGTAAAGGGACTATCTCCACGGAGAGTGGCGCTCTGGATAAACAACCCTATGGCTTCAACACTCGCTTTGAAGGTAAACCCGGCACTAACCCGGAAGAGCTGATTGGCGCGGCGCACGCGGCTTGCTTCTCTATGGCGCTCTCTTTGATGCTCACAGAAGCTGGGCATGTTGCCAAGAGCATTGATACCGAGGCTAACGTCTCGTTAGATAAAGTGGACGGCGGATTCGCGATTAGCAAAGTCGCGCTGCAAAGCAAAGTGAAGCTGCCGGGGATTGATAAGGCGAAGTTCGACGAGATCATTCAGAAAGCCAAAGCCGGTTGCCCGGTTTCTAAGCTGCTGAAAGCCGAAATCACCCTCGACTATCAGCTCGAAAACTAGAAATCGGTTCCCTGAAGAGGCATTGATCTGACATCAATGCCTGAATAAACAGTCACGAATGGCGGCACAAACACCACTGGCTTTATCAGGTGGAATCCCTCGGAACCAGATTCCAAGGGAGAAGAAGCTCGCTTTCGTGGCTGGTCAACGCCTTCCCTTCAATCTGATCGATTAACAATCCCGCGCTTCTACACCCCATCTCCAACATCGGCTGCTGAATAGTGGTTAGCATTGGCAATGTGATTTCAGAACAGGGCACGCCGTCAAAACCCACCAGCGCCAGTTGATCGGGAATGGCTTTACCTGCTTTAACTGCGGCGTTCAATGCGCCACAGGCCAGGATATCTGAGATCCCAAAAATCGCATCGCAAGGCTCATCGCCTGACGTCAGCGCCTCATAGGCCGATGCCCCGTCGGTGAAGCTCATTACATTGCGGGCATGAACAATTTTATGCCATGACAGCCCGGCCTCGGCGAGACTGTCGAGATAGCCCTGCTCACGCTCTTGCGCGTACTTATAGCCTTCGCGGGCGCTGATCATCGCGATACGCTTTTTGCCGGATTGAACTAAATGGTCGACGGCGGCACGGGCAGCGGAATAACTATCGATAGAAACAAAAGGCGCAGCGCCCTGCTTGTACTCACCACACTGCACCCAAGGGTGGTGGCCAATATGCTCTTTCAGCGCATCAATTTGGGTGGTGGCATCCATGGTGATCACGCCGTCCACGGTGCGCTCGTGCAGCAACTTCAGGTAGGCGGCTTCCCGCTGCGGGCTGGATTCTGAATTGCACAGAATGATGTGATATCCGCGCCGCTCGGCCTCGGACTCGATTCCGCAGACCACCAGCGCACAGAACGGATTGCCAATACTTGAAACCATTACCAACAGCATGCCGCTGTGGGAATTCCTCAACTTTTGACCGAGACGATTAGGATAAAAGCCTTCCTGCTCAACGACGCGCATGACTTTTTCACGAGTTTCTGGCTTTACCGGCCCGGTGCCATTAATCACCCGCGATACAGTCGCGGTCGAAACACCCGCAGCCTTCGCCACTTGCCGTATGTTTATCCTGCTCATGTTGCCTTCTCTTGAGATAAAGGTCTTGAAACAGTCGCAGGATAACATGTCTCCAGGTGCAAAAACGATCACGCCTCTCGCAGTTTACTCAATGAAAACTCTGGGCTTTGGCGCCCTGTGCCGGTGCTTTTGAGGGTACGCTGTACATAATCAGCAGCATGGCGAGCAGTAAGATCACCGCCGAAGAGGAGAAGATGCCGTTGGCCCCGTTGAGGTCAAACATCGCTCCACCAAAGGCCGCACCGAGGCTGATGGCCAACTGAATCGCCGCCACAATCAGACCACCGGCGCTTTCTGCTTCGTCGGGCACTGCGCGCGTTACCCAGGTTGACCAGGCAACGGGAACGCCACCAAAGGCCATGCCCCACAGCGCCACCAGCACGAAGTCCAGCACCGAAGATGAGCCGAAGAGCGCTAACAGAGCCGCAAGAACGGCCATCAGCGCGGGCATGGCAATCAGCATTAAACGCAGCCGATGCTCAAGCACTCGGCCAGCCAGCGCCGTGCCGATAAAGTTCGCTACCCCAAAGCCCAACAGAATCGCCGACAGCGTATTCACGCCCACTCCCGCCACCTGCTCCAAAGCAGCCCGCATATAGGTGAAGAAAATAAAGTGGCCGGTGAAGACCAGAATGGTCGCCACCATAGCAATGCCGACCGAGGGACGGCGCAGCACGTCGATAATCGTTTTCAACCCGGCGCTGCCTTTAGCGGGCAGTGAAGGCAGGGTCAGCAACTGGGCGACAAAAGTCACCGCGCCCAGCGCGCTGGCGGCGAAAAACACGCTGCGCCAGCCGAACAGATTGCCGAAGTAGCTACCCATCGGCGCCGCCGCGATAGTGGCAACGGACACGCCGCTAAAGATGATCGACAGCGCCCTTGGCACTTTATCTTCAGGCACCAGTCGCATTGTCGTGGCCGCGGCCATGGTCCAAAAACCGCCCAGCGCGACACCCAACAGCACTCGGCCAATCAACACGGCAGTAAAGCCATTCGCCAGCGCCACGAACAGGTTAGCGACCACTAGCAGCAATGAGAAAGCCAGCAGCACGTATTTGCGATCAATACCCTTGGTCGCGGCTGAAATCAGCAGGCTGGTGACCAACGCCACCGCCGCCGTGGTGGTCACGGCCTGCCCGGCCAACCCTTCTGACATATGCAATCCGATTGCCATCGGGGTTAATAAACTGGCAGGCAAAAACTCTGCCGTGACCAGGCTGAAAACGCCCATCGCCATAGCGAATACCGCGCCCCACGCAGGGTGGATGGCAGTCTGTGAGTCAGTTGATTTTGATGTTGAGTTCATAGGATTCATCAAATGTTGAGGATGCTCAGCAGGCGGCACGACGGCGTTTCAGTCTGCAAAACTTGACGGCGCTCACCTTTCACTGTCGTGGCATCTTAGATTAGGTGTAACGCGTTACACAATGAGGGGAGCGGCTAAAAAGACACCAAAGGCATAAAATGACTAGTCGGGAGAACACAGTTTTAGCGGGTAATGAACTTCGACCTGAGGAGAAAGGCCCTCATTGCTCGAGGGCATTATCAATAATCCAAGGCCATCATCCCGGAGCGCCAGACGCTGGTGGTGCGGATCAGGGATTTATCTCGTAGGAAATTAATCAGGGTTGAGATAAGCCGGTCGTGGCGATTTTCGGCGCGAGTTATGATGTAAGAGTGGCGGCGCAAGGGCTGAGGCAACTCCAGAATACGGATATTTTCAGGCACCGGCAGCACCGACAGCCACGGCATAACCGAAAAACCAATCCCCTGATTTACCAGCCCAACAATGCCGCTATCGCTGGCCAATTTGTGCGTGGCCTCATTGCGCAGCCCCATCTCCCGACAGCGTTCAATCACCGTGGTCAATGTATTCACGCTGGGCTGGATGAAAGGCAGAGTTTCCAGCTGCTGCCAGCTTAACGGATGTTTTAGCCGGAACGAGCGCGGGACCATCAGCACGTAAGGGTCGCTGACATAGGGCACGCTGTGCATATCGGGCAACTGACCGTTTATCGTCACACCAATATCGGCGCGGCCCGACGCCACGGCTTCGTCGATGTGGTGGTACTCGGTGGCGCTATCATCAATGTCCAGATGAATGTCCGGCCACGACTTCGCCAACGCTTCCAGACAGGGTGGCAGGATATAAGCCGTCGCGCTGCGAAAGCAGGCGACGCGCAGTCGGCCAGCGATTTGCGGCATCTCTGCGGCGACTTGCTCAATGCCCGCCAGCAGTTGCATCACTTTTTGCGCATCTTGCAGGATGCGAGTACAGGCCGGAGTCGGCACACATCCGGTGCGGGAACGGTGTAACAGTCTAGTCTTGAGGTGCTGCTCCAGCTCGGCAATGGCGTGACTGATGCGCGACTGCGTGCAGCCTAATACCGCAGCTGCGGCGCTAAAACCGTTGTTTTCCACTACAGCAATCAACATTTCCAGCTGATTGAGCTTTATCTTGGACATTGTGTCAGTCAGTTCTCAGGATCAGGTTGCAATGACAAATCGAATTTCTTCATAGAAGCATCAAACATATCACGATTTTCGGTTGCCGGTCATGGGAGGGATTTTCATGATGTAGGCAGAGCGGGAAGCCGTCACTCCCCTCTCCGAGAGACCAAACTAATAAGAAATCACCTTAAGCAATAAGTTTTTAAAGGACATCTGAGCATGCCGGGCATCATCAACTACGGGACTTACATCCTGTCATTCATTTTTATGTTAATTATCCCGGGGCCGGGCAATCTGATACTGATCACCAGCACCAGTAAAGGCGGGCCGCGCAGCGGGTTGCTCTGTCTGTTTGGCATCATCTTCGGCGATCAGGTACTGCTGTGGCTGGCGATCGCAGGCGTAGCGGCCCTGCTGGAATCCTCTCCCCATGTGTTTCAGGCTATCAAATGGCTGGGGGCGGCTTACCTCTTGTGGCTGGGTATACAACTGCTGATGAAATCGCGCGCCACCGCCCCACCACCGCCGGTAACGCGCAAGAGAACGCCTTTCCTGCAAGGCATGGTTATTACCCTCACTAACCCCAAACCTATTCTATTTTACGTGATGTTCTTGCCGCTGTTTATCGACCCGGTTCACAGCCAGGGCCTGCTAACTTTCGGCACGCTGGCGGGCACCGCCGCCATACTGACGCTAATCTACGGCACCATTATGATTGCCCTGACTTCATCACTGGCCGAAAAGGTCAAAGCCCGCCCCAGCATGATCTTCATACTGGAGAAAACCGCCGGGCTGTTCCTCGCTATCTTCGCGATAAAGCTGGCGTTTTTTAATTGAAGTTGGCTTGAGGGAAGGCGTAAAAAAGCCCGCGTTTGCGGGCTAAACAGTTTACCAAACCATCACCACCACACCTCGGCTTGCACCCCGGCCATGAACTCGTTTTTGCTGTTGTCATTGAATCTGAACTGCGACAGTTCGTTGTCCAAAATGCTGAGATAAGTGCCGTAGAAACGGATTTCTGGGCGGGAGCCGAGCAGGCTTGGGCCGACTTTCAGCGCGTGGTAGAGCGTGGTTTTATAGCCAGACTCTTTCAGGTCTTCACCCTGTTCGGTTTTGTTTTTCTGGGTAAACCAGCTTAACTCGACGCCGGTTTGGTTCCAGGTATCCCAAATCCATGCCGGGCGAACGGCAGCGCGGAAGCTGTTGAAGTCGCTGTGCGCCCCGCTCTCATAGCTATAGACATCACTGCCGTGCGACCAGACCAGCGCGTTAGCCATGATGATTCTGTCGGCGAGATACATTTCCCCCTGCGAGATCAGGCGCCATGCAATGCCGTTGGTTTGGTCGCCATAGTAGTAACGCCCCTGCGCCATGGAGTTGCTGGCCCCAGAGAAGTTGGCGAAACTGCTAGCATAGGAGTTATTGGCCACCTGTAGCGTGAACTCGTTGAATGCGTCGCGAGGCAGCTCTTGGCGCACGATGGCGGTGGTCATCCAGGTGTCTTTCAGCTTAAAGAAGTCGCCACTGTCTTCGTTGTCCTTCTGTTCGTCAGTTTTATTGGCGAAAGCATATTTCGCCATCAGTGACAGCGAGCCATCCTGCCACAGCGGAATATTGCGATAGCGTAAGTCCACTGAGTTGGTGTTCATCTGCGTGGTGCGGTTGAAATCCCGCGAATAAACATCCACGTCATTACGGCTCAGTGACGCGTCTAACTGGCCCGGCCCCAAGTCCCAGTTTTGAATCCCCACGGCGGCGGCGACGTCGGTAGTTAACGATTTCCAGTCAAGCATTTGGATTTCGTATTCCGGCAATTTATGTTTGCCTACCCAAAAATCAGCCTCTTGGGCAAATGGCAGGAATCCTCGGGTGGTCAGGAATATATCGCTGAATTGCAGGATATTTTCATTATTGGTATCGCCAAACCAGGCATCGTTATACTGCTCGCCGACGTTGCCATCATAGGTGACGATGGCGTTGGCGGTTTTTCCGTCCTGATTATAGACGCGCTGGTTGAGGGTTAAATCGAACCAGCCGCTCATTTCGTTGCCGAAACGGCCCAGCGAGCCTGCGGCATAAGTTTGTGCCGATCCGCGATTAGAGGCCGCCCAGCCGGAGCGGAAATAACCCTCGTAGCTGAATCCGATATCCTCTTTAACGAATTTACTGATGTCAGTCAGGGTGACGTTTTCAACGCTGGTTTTCCCGCCATCGTTATTCACTACCGCGACGCTCTGCGATCCTTTCACCGGCGTTCGCGCTGGCGCGGTACCAATCTCATTATTTTCATTTTTGATATTGTCCGCCACCGGTGAAAGTGCTGTTTGTGTGGTCGGAGATTCTACTGTTGGTTTATTCCCTTGAGCGCCACCTTGTAAAAGCGTCACTCTATCTTTATAAACCGCCAGCTCTGCCTGCGTTTTTTTAAGCTCTGATTTATTCTCTGATAATTGATTCTCTAGAAGTTCAAGACGCTGTTCAACGGTTAATTTAGCAGCCGTGGCATCAGTAGAGGATAAAGCAAGAAGGATTGATAAATACAATAATCTAACTTTCAATGAACTTGAATGCATTATAGTATCCCAGAAATATAGTTATTATTTTGCCTTTAGCCTTTACGACTAAAGGCGGGTGAAATTAAGCAAAGACTTCTTTTCGTAAACTAATAATCTCTTTTGCTAAATCCTGACACAGCATGGCGGTCATTAAATGGTCTTGAGCATGAACCAGAATCAGGTTGACGTTTATTTTTCCGCAACCTTCATCCTGCCCAATAAGCGCTGTTTGGATTTTGTGTGCCTCGCGACAGGCCGCTTCCGACGAGGCCATTAGCTGTTCAGCCTCGTCCCATAATTTTTGGCGTGAGGCACGTATCGCCTCCATGGCATCGGAACGCGCCTGACCGGCGTAGATAAGTAACTCCATAACGGTACTTTCATCAGCAAACATCTTGCTTCTCCTTGATCTATTATTGTGCTGCCTGCGCGGCGTTAACCTTATTTGCAGCGATGACGAACGGTAAATAAATTAACGTCGATATCGCCAGGCAGAGCATGCCGACAAATAGCGCCATCCAGTTCCCTCCTGTCCCAAAGAATGCAATTAGCGGTCCGGGCGTTGTCCAAGGGACGGCATAAGCAATTGGCGGGATAATTTCCAAGCTCACAAAGAAATAGCCAACAATGGAGTTAACAAACGGCGCCATAATAAAGGGAATAATAAGAATGGGGTTAAGCACGATGGGCAGGCCAAAAATAATCGGCTCATTGATATTAAACAACCCTGGCACAAAGGCCATTTTTGCCATATCGCGATAATCAGCGCGGCGCGAGGCAATAAAAATCGCCAGCACCAGACCCAGCGTCATGCCCGAACCACCATAGTTGGCGAAGGCATCGTTAATGCCGCCCCAGGTGATGGGATATGGTGCGCCCCAAGTGGTGCCGTTGTTGGCGGCGAAAGAGAGATTTTCCAGATTGGCTTCGGAGAAAATCGTTTCACGGACCGCCGCTACGGTGTTCGGGCCATGAATTCCCAGCACCCACAGGAAGTTAGCCACCACGCCAAGTATTAGAACCGTAACGATATTGGTGCCCATATTTTTCAGCGGGGCTTGAATGAAGTTGTAAATTAGCTCGTTCAGGCCATTGGGTGATATTTTCGTCAAGCAGTAGTTAACCACCGAGAAAAACACCATCACGAAGAAAATGGGGATAAGGACTTTAAAGGAGCGCGCCACGGCTGGCGGAACCGTGTCCGGCATGGTGATGGTAATTTTAGGGTTGCGCGCCAGACGGCAGAAAATCTCGCTGGTTAGCATCGCCACTATAATGGCAACAAATAGCCCCTGTGGACCCAGATATTGCGTGGTTAAATAGGCTTGCTCCCCTTCCATATGATAAGGGGTATAAACCACAAAGAAAGCGCCGATGGCCGTCAGACCACATAATAGGTCATCCTGCTGATAGCTAATCGCGATATTTCTTGCTACCAGAAAGGTGATCATAATGGACATGATATTCACCGAGCCATTCATCACCGGCGCAAAGATATTTTGTGCTTCGGCTAAATTCGGGAATATCGTCCCCAAATGCAGAATAGAAGCAATAAAGCCTTCCGGCGAGAGAATCGCAAAGTTAATTAACACGATAAGGGAGCTTGCCATTACGATGGGGAATGACAAAATAAACGCATCGCGAATAGCAGAGACGTGTATCTGAGAATTTAATTTAATCGCGATTGGAACAAGGATCTTCTCCATACCGCGTTCAAAGGCATTCATTAAACTCATGATGAGTCCTTTTATAGTAGAATGAATTATTAAACGTGCACTTTGATCAATTGATAAAATCAGGCATTATATTTTTAAAAGCCGCCTGACTATATTGTGTCCATAAGCAATCACCGAAATACACCTCGGTGAAATTTAATTTATTTTATAATTATCTACAGCGTAATAGTTTAGTTGTCTGACAAAAGCGCTAAAGCACTCTCTAAAACGGCTTTACCATCCATCTGCCCATAATGCTTCATATCGATAACTACAACGGGGATTTTCCCTTGAGCAGCAGTTTCTATTTCACTTTTTTGGAAGCGAACCTGCGGTCCTAATAGGACAACGTCAGCCTCATTTCTTTTTATTTTTTCCTTGGCCTCAGGAACGGAAAAAGCGTCGATCTTTACGGCAACGTTTCCCGCTGCGGCGTGTTCTCTCATTCTCTTGACCAGCATACTGGTGGACATGCCGGCAGCGCAGACCAATAAAATATTCTTCATTTGTCACCCAATTAATATATGTTGATAGTCGACCCGTCAGGTAACTTAATGAATTTCAATGAAAGAGTTTGCCATTGCGATCACAGTTAGAAAGCGCGGAGTTGTTTAAAAAAATCGATATAAATGAACGTGTGATTAATTTTTTGTCTCGGAAACTTGTAGTTTACTGTTTTATAAAGAATTAAGGAGGTTCAAAAGTGGTATACAAAGATATTGTGAACTTACTAAAAAAAAGAATTAGTAGTCCGACATACAATATTGGCGATATCTTTCCGGCGGAAATAGAGCTGGCTAAACTTTATAATGTGTCGCGAAATACCATGAGAAAGGCGCTGAAAGTTCTTGAAGATGAGGAACTTATTGAGCGTAGGCACGGCTCGGGCACCTATCTGCGCAATAAACATTTTCAAGCCTCGGTCACCCACCTGGACAGTTTTACCGAGATTGCCAAAAGCGAAGGGAAAAAACCGACTAGCCAGGTATTGCGATTTGAATTGCAGCAGGCCTCAGAGGACATTGCCAGCCGTCTGCATTTAGCTATCGGCGAACCGGTTTATTATGCCAAGCGGCTGCGTTACATCGACAATGTTCCGATGCAGCTGGAAGAGACGTGGCTTTCGGTTAATCGCTTCCCAGATTTGACGATTAACCATATGAAAAAATCCAAGTTTTTCTATATCGAGCATGAGTGTGGCGTCAAAATACACGGCTGCTATGAATCACTCCACCCCGTGCTTCCTCCCCTCGAAGTGGCCAAAATGCTCAATATCAGCGTCCGGGATCCAATTATCAGAATGGAAACCCAATCTGTTGATGCCAACCATGCGCCCATCGATTTTTCCATCCTCTATACCAATGTGTTTGAATTCCAAGTGAAGTATTTCCTTCCGCGCAAGATGGCCCGCCAGCCAGCTTAATGGCTCAATAAAAGTTATTTAATTTAATCGACCAAATCCGACGCTTGGGTTTGGTCCCCTAGCGTCATATTGATCACAGTTCCGCTCAAAAAAGTGGTTCACAAATCAGATAATAAATGCACCTCCCATCTTTAAGCCTCTGAAAGAAGACATAACTCTTTGTATAACCTAATGTTAAAGAAGTGCAAAAGAGGTGCAATTCAAGATGAGGCACAACCTTGCCTACCCTCCTTTCAATTGATTAAGCTTTTATTCGCTTTCAGAACGAATAATTAAAAATAAATAAGATTGAATTCTTTCACTGTGCAGAAATAAAAACTCAGAAGGAATTAACCACATGAAGATTGCCGCATTTGATATTGGTGGCACGGCGTTAAAAATGGGCGTCCTTACCTCTGATGGAAAAGTACAAGAAAAGGCCAACCAGCCCATTAACGACAGCGACGGAGAACAGATTTTACAGGCGATGGTGCAATGGGTCGCGGCGCATCCTGACTGTGAAGGGATCGCCATCAGCGCGCCGGGTTATGTGAATCCTCATACCGGCTTTATCGAAATGGGCGGAGCCATTCGCCGCTTTGATAATTTCGCCATGAAAGAGTGGCTCGAGCAGCAAACGCAGCTTCCCGTCGCCATCGAAAATGACGCCAACTGCGCGCTACTTGCCGAGCGTTGGCAAGGCAAGGCCACCGAGATGGCTAACTTTTTGGTGCTGACCATCGGCACGGGCATCGGCGGGGCTATTTTTTGCAATAACCAGCTGGTTCACGGCGCCCGTTTCCGCGCCGGAGAATTCGGTTACATGCTGACCGAGCGCCCCGGCCCGCGCGATGTTCGCCAGTACACCATGAATGACAATTGCACCCTGCGCACTCTGCGCCAGAACTACGCAGGGCACGTTGGTAAGCCGCTCAATGAGGTGAGCGGAGAGGAGATCTTCGACTGCTACGAGGCCGGGGACGTCGTCTGCCAGCGCTTGGTGTCCGAGTTTTTGAATGATATCGGCAGCGGCCTCTACAACCTGGTGAATTTGTTTGATCCGCAAATCATTCTGGTGGGCGGCGGCATTGTTGAGCGCCCCGGATTTCTTGCGTTACTTCGTCAACATCTGGCCTGGTTCGGGATTGATGATTATGTCGATATTGTCAGCCACGGCAATGACGCCGGACTCATCGGCGCGGTCTACCATTTCAATCAACAGTATCGGTCGCCGATAAGCGATCTCTAATTGAGAGGAAGAATATGTCCGGATTCAAAGAAGGATTTCTGTGGGGAGGCGCGGTGGCCGCGCACCAGCTGGAAGGAGGTTGGAAAGAAGGTGGCAAAGGGGTCAGCGTGGCTGACGTCATGACCGCTGGCGCGCACGGCGTCCCGCGCGTGATCACCGATGGCGTGTTGCCGGGCAAAAATTACCCTAACCACCAAGCCATCGATTTTTATCATCGCTATAAAGAAGATATCGGGCTGTTCGCCGAGCTGGGGTTTAAATGCTTCCGCACCTCCATTGCCTGGACGCGCATCTTCCCACAGGGGGATGAGTTAGAGCCAAACGAGGCGGGCCTGCAATTTTACGATAACCTGTTCGACGAGTGCCTGAAACACGGCATTGAGCCAGTGATCACCCTGTCGCACTTCGAGATGCCTTATCACTTGGTGGCCGAGTACGGCGGCTGGCGCAATCGCAAGCTGATCGACTTCTTCGTGCGCTTTTCCAAAGTAGTGTTTACGCGCTACCAGCACAAAGTGAAGTACTGGATGACCTTCAACGAGATCAATAATCAGGCCAACTATCACGAAGATTTCGCCCCCTTCACCAACTCCGGGTTGAAGTATGTCGCGGGGGAAGATCGCGAGCCGGTGATGTATCAGGCCGCCCATTACGAGCTGGTCGCCAGTGCGCTGGCAGTCAGCGCCGCCAAGGCCATTAACCCTGATTTGCAGGTTGGCTGCATGATAGCCATGTGCCCTATCTACCCGCTGACCTGTGCGCCGCGCGATATGATGATGGCGATGACCGCGATGCACCGCCGCTACTGGTTCACCGATGTTCACGTGCGCGGCGAATATCCTCAGCACCTGCTGAAATATTTCGAACGCCGGGGCTTCGAGCTAGATATCACCGAGAACGATCTGGCGGCACTCAAACAGGGCTGCGTCGACTATATCGGCTTTAGCTACTACATGTCGTTTGCTACCAAAGCCACTGACGACAACCCGCAGCTGGATTACGACGAAACCAAGAGTCTGGTCTCTAACCCTTATGTCCAGAAGTCCGACTGGGGCTGGCAGATTGACCCCGTCGGCCTGCGCTATTCGCTGAACTGGTTCTGGGATCACTATCAACTGCCGCTGTTTATCGTGGAAAACGGCTTCGGCGCGATTGACGTGCAAGAGAGCGACGGCACGGTCAATGACCAGTACCGCATCGACTATATGTCCGCTCATATTGCCGAAATGAAGAAAGCCGTGGTCGAGGACGGCGTCGAGCTGATGGGTTATACGCCGTGGGGATGTATCGATTTGGTCTCCGCCGGTACCGGCGAGATGAAAAAACGCTACGGCCTGATCTACGTCGATAAAGACAATGACGGCAACGGCACTCTGAACCGCAGCCGTAAGAAGTCCTTTAACTGGTATAAAGAGGTGATTGCCACCAACGGCGAAAAGCTCTGATTGTTGATGGTTGATGGCTGCTTGCTGAATTCAGTACAAAAAAAAAGCCCGCGATTGCGGGCTTTCGTTTTATTGGAACTCTGTCAGGCTGGCTGCGGTTGGGGGATCATTCCCACTCGATTGTTGATAATAATATTATAACCTTACTTATCATTGGCTTATAAAAAATTAGTCACCAATACCATGATTAATACCATGCCTGGAGCTAAGGACCCGTCGGCGCTTCCTATCATGAAACAAAACAAATTAGCCACGACTACAATCGGACGTTGGAAGCATGACTGGGTCTGGGACATTTCAGGCGTGCCCTCGCGATTTGTCGAACGATACATCAGACCAGTAGCGGATATTCGACATCTCACCGAACGAGGACACAGAAAGATCTTCTAAGCACCACACGTCGATAGCCCTTCTGGCAGGACGGTAGGCCTGTAACAGATTAGGGCGCGGCAAGATTGATCACGTCCTGAGTGGGGAAGAGACCCGACGCGACGATGGCAGCATGAGCCTGCGCAGGATCATCCGCAAAAAACACGACTCCCAGATCCTCGCCAGCTCTGGAACAGCAGACATACAGAAGTCGACGGGTGCGCATAATCGTCGTTTCGTTGCCATCCCGGATATTCTGCTCGTCCGCGTCGGAGAGAGGCGTTATTCCGAAATACTTTCCGTAATGGAACTGGTTATGGCGACCTTCTTCGTCATCGAGGATTGCGAGGACCCGGTTGAACTCCGCCCCCTTTACCCCCTGATGCGTTTCAAACGGCGACTGTTCCTCAATGTAGCGACGATAGCCCCATAGTTGCCGGATCGGCGTGTGAAGGAGCTTCACCAAAGCGGCATGGTTGCCGCTCTCAGCCGATGGAACCGCAGCATCGTATTCGGCCATTGCCGCTAGGATGCGTTCATCCAGCTTAAACATGCCTCCATCTCGCAGGTGTTCGAACGCAGCGAATGCAGGAGTTGCTGAAGACTCTCCGCAGATTTGCGCGAGCGCCTTCACTCGAGTGTCCATATCCTTCAAAATGCCGGGCACGGCGTTCGCCTGCATGTACTCGCGCTGCAAAAAAGGCGCATGGCGACGCAGAAGGCTCATAACCTCGAATTGATCGTCATCGACATTGGCCAGCATCAAGGGGGCCAGCAGCTTCAACAAAGGGGCGACAGACCAATGTGTGCCGTCATCGAACCCGTCTTTGAAACCGTCAGACGTTTTGTCGTGGAAGGCTTCGTAAAGAGAGCCGAAGCCAAGGCGGTTGGCTGCCATTCGATGGGCAATCACCAAGACCTTTACGTCAGCGTCAGCTTCATCGCTAAGCCAAAGGGGGTCGTTATTGTGATGGGCTAACCACTGTCGCGCCTCGGTAAGACTCTGGGTACGGTCGGCCTTGGACACCACGAGCAGCTTCGCGGAACCTTGGACCGGAACGCGTGCACCTCCGACCTCTTTCGTTTTGCCTCCGGTCTGAGCAAGACCGTCAGCGCCCGCGCGGATTTGATTGATCACATAGAGGACTGCAACGGGGCAGCGAAAATTTTCAGGCTTCTCAATAAGTTTCCAACCGTCTAGAGGGGCTATGACGCCGGCCCCGGACATGTAAATTTTTTGCATCGGATCACCAATGAACCCGAGGCAAAACTTATTACCGAGCAAAGCTGAGATCGCCTTTAATGCCGCAACAACATCCGGATCGGTGTCCTGACTCTCATCGACAAAGATGAAGGGATACTTCTGCCCAACGACCTTGGCGATAACCGGCAGATCCCGGATCAGCTCGGTCGAAAGCTTGATAACGTCACCATGCCCCAGAATGCCATTCGGGTAGTCGCTCCCGACACCGTAGGTGAAGCGCTTCACATCACCGATCGTGAGCTTTTGGGCTCGATACCGCTCTAGGTCGGCGGGTTTACGTTCTCGCGTCGATGCCCGCGTCTTGTTCGTGAAGCCTTCAATCTCAGTTTCAGTGTCGGTGATTTTCTTGTCGAGCCGACGTCCGACCCAGTCTGCGATGTCGCTCTGAAACGGCTTCACGGCCGCCCAGAGGAAGCTGTGGATTGTGGACACATGGAACAACTGGTTGTTGCCGACATCACCCCAAATCTCGCCGACCGCGACTTCTGTGTAAGTAATGCAGGCAATCTTTTTGGACTGAGCTCGTAGAGCGGGGCCTCGTGTTTTGAGAAGATGATCGAGCGCTTTGACGATCGAGGTCGTTTTGCCCGACCCTGCACCTGAAACCATCACGAACCCGGTAGAAGCATCATCGTCTAGCAAGGTTCTCAGTTCGATATCAGCCGGCGTATCCGGCTTTCCCGCACGGCTGGTCATTGATCCACCTGAAGATCTTGAGGTTGAATAGGAGCGTCATCGACACCGACGACTTCAGCCGTACCATCCGACACCTCTTCTACGATTGTGACGTGCTGCGTCAGCCAGTCTAAGCCCTGCTGGATGTAAGTAGGGACGACCCACGTCGCGTCGCTGCTAGCCAACAGGCCCAAGGCGAAGTTGGTTTTCTTGAAATGCTGGCCTTTAACGCGAGTATGGATTTTCGAAGCAAGGTCGGCCAGCGGCATCGTTCCCGCCTTGCTCCATCTCAGCTTCAGATCGTGGTGCTCCTTCTTCTGGCACCACTCAAGGTTTTCATAGGCGAAGGCCTCTTCGAGGGTTCGGCTCTTCAGCTCAGCAGTCTCCTCTCCCCACTTCACGGTTACAGGGCACTGATACGTTACCATCACATGCGCTCCCGAGCCATTTTGCGGCACTTGCAGCTTACTTGCAGGCGTTGCGGTCAGAAGGTCTTCAATCAGTATCTTGCCGGGAAGCCACTGGCGAAGGGTCTGGTTTGCCGTAACAGCTCCAGCCGTTCCTGCAGGACATTTTGAGCTTGGCTTCGGCTCACCCCCTTCAGCCTCATCGTCGAGATCATCGTCCTCGTCATCGCCTGCGTCGTTATCGTCTTGGGCAGCGGCGTCAGCAGCCTTCTTAGGCTTGGGCGGGTACACGCTGTCGAGGTCCGTCACGATAAGAGTCGGCAAGCCAAGAAACTCAATCAGCTTCTGGAAACGAAAGGCGAAAGCACCACCAACCTCAAGAATGCTGAGATAAGCCGCGTTCAGCTTCGGAGCGCCGTGACCAATCATCAACGGAAGTACGAGGCGCTCGACGTTACCCTCTACAAGGATTGCGCCGTCAGCGAAGAAAAGGTCGCAATGCATCAGCTTCATATATCGCTGAAGGAAATCCCGGTCGTCCTTGTTATTCTCGTAGAAGGCTGAGAGGTTGAAAACAGAAGAGCATTGCTTGGAACCGATTTCGGCCGAACGGCGGAAATAGCGGATCGGTTTGAAGCCCCGCTCGTACAGGATGTGCGGAGAATGCGTCGTGATCACGAACTGTGTGCCGTAACCATCCGCCCCTTTGGGCGGGATGAGTTCAGTGAGCTTGCGAACGAATGCCTGCTGGAGCTGCGCGTGCATGTGCGCCTCCGGCTCCTCAATAAACATCAGGTGGATTGGCTGGCGTTTTCCTTCCTCGCCTTCCTCTGTGACCGACCACGCAGCGTGGAGGTCGAGGAGTTCGACGCCCATGTAGATGAGGTTTTTAAAACCCAACCCGTTATAGCTATCGGGGAGAGACAGGGCTTCTACGCCACCGGTCGCTTCTTCGAGTAGGTAGTGAACTTTGGCCTGTTGATCGCCCATCAGTCGCTCCAGCCGTAGGGCTGCGCGGATCTCCAGTGCTGGGTTGGAAAGGCCGGGATACCCGAGCTTGCGCAGCGATTTGAACGTGTCCTTGAACACGTCCGAAAAATGCTTCGTCAGTTGTTCTTCAGAGAGCGCCAACGCGCGCAGGGCGTTGTGGTCGTCTTCGCGCTTGCTCTGGCTGCGAGTGTAGAAACGGCTGAGCCGCTTGGACAAGTCCTCGGTTCGAGCTTGTGAGTTACCGTCGCTCAGGTGTCGTTGAGCACTCAGGAAGTCCACCTTAATCAGCGAATTGATGATTGAATGTCCCGTTCGCTCGGTGTCTCCCAGGATCTCTTTCGGCGTATACGTCTCGCCAGCGTTAGCGGGGGATAGCGACGCTTCGTCGAGAATGAAATAGCGCAGACCGTATTCATTCTTCAGCTCACGCGCGAGGTAGTCGCGCATGTTGCGAGGCCAAGGTTTGTAATCTGAGCCATGCTCAGCCTTATTCTGGGTGAACTTCGCAGCCTCGGTCGCCATCTTCCGGTAGCTGGCCAGCGTTTGAGCCGCGTCTTTCACGGCAAACTCAATCCGGACACCGACGAGTGCACCTTCCCATGCGGCTCTAGGCAGGAGATCCACGACCCGGTAGAGATTATCCGGATCAACGCTTATCCATACATCAAGAGTTATTGCCGGGAATTCGTGGGCTTGCTCAACCGCATCTTCCGCCGGGAAATTTTCAAAGGCCGGCCAGCAATCTGCGCTGAAATCATTGACAGTGAACTTGTCTTTAGAGCCAGACAAGAACAGGTCTACTGCGTGAGTTGCTGATGTCTTTCCGCTATTGTTAGCTCCAACAAATATGGTCAGGTCGTTCGCAAACTCGATACGCGCATCTTTCAACCTACGAAAATTCTTAAACGCCAGAGAGTGAAGATGCATATTGTTTGCCCTGCAAGATTATGCAACACCTTGTTATTATGGAATATTTATTATCTATTACTAACTATCGCTTAAGCTGTACCATAGCATATGGCCAACGATAAAGGGAGTGGATTCGAGGGCAAGACTGGCATTATCTCCACATCAAAAGACGGGGCGAAACGTGAGACTGGTGGTTGTGAATGAAAAGCGCGTAGAGGCTCAACCAAAGCTCAAGGGAACCTACCCGAGCTGTGGCGGCGGCATGCTCGCCAAGTGCAGGACGGTCAAAGTCTGGCACTGATCACTTAAGATACATGTCGGTGGACATTAAAGTTTGAAAAAAGACAATAAAGCTCATAACTTTTCATTAAAGGCACTGTTAGATTTTAAAAGGATAGTCCAAGTGATGGATTTAAAAATAATGAAACCAACAGAAGCATATACCATGCTTATGGAGAACGTGGCTTCAGTGTTAGATTGCCGAGAACAGGGCATACAATCAGGTATTTTGTTAGAGGACATGGAAGACCTAGAGGCAATCAATTGGTTGAATTCTTTAACATTATGGAATGGTGGATACGATAGAATTTACTCACCAGGCATCTATAACGGTTTTCTTGTTGAATACTGTAAGCCAGAATATGCCATCGGCCTCCAACACTTTTACCCTCAACTCGCAGCCCGAGAAGGGATTGAATTACCTAATGAAATATGGAGCTCATCAATTTCTATTTTAATAGATATTTATGATTATGCTTTAAGAACTCGCGAATTGGATGGTAAACAGCATTGGGGAGAAGTCTTCAGAGATGACTATTTGCAGCAATGGGATAATGCATTCTTGAATAAGAGAAGACCAGTTCTTGCAAAACCAAACTTTTTAAAAAAATTGTTGGGGCTAAGCTAATTGTCCAAAAGTTAGTTTCGAACTTTGTTGTCACAAATTTTTTGGATATACACATCGTCTGATGTCTAAGTTTCGATCTTTTTTGTCATAATTGGGTCTTGTGTTCACGATAGAAAAACACTTAGGAAGCACAAAAGTTCCAAACTTTAATGTCCTTAGACAGTCCCCCCCCTATGCGGCCCTTGGTGGAAAAGTGAAACCAAGTGGTCGAATTTCATGACACTTGAGGGGCTGACTTTCTCCCGTTGATTACTTACGCCGTTGCTCTGGGCGATCTTGCAGCACCTGCAGATTGCGCCAGAAATCCTCATCAGTCTCAAATATGTCAGCAAGAACGCTAGCCTCATCATCCGTAAGACGACGCAAACCGCAGATAATATCGTCAATATACTGCTTGCAGATACCCATAGCTTCCGCCAGTTCATCATGAGACATGTTCAGCGGTTTTAAGAATTCTTCTACCAGCATTTCCCCCCACTGTCGCAGGGCCGGCGGTATCTGTTTTTGTGTAGTAAGCAAGAATCTCTGAACGTCCTTGCTCATACGTCAGCTCACCTGGAATAATACGTACTTTAATTGACTCATAGAGTGGCGTACCACTGGGGTCCATTCCTTCAAGTCTCAGGGAAGTCTCTGCTTTGCGGAAGCCCTCAATGCGTAACCGTGAATCGGAAGTCCTGACAAAATTTTTCCTTTGAGTTGCAGGCAATAGACGGCGGGTACATTAGCTAACTTTACATATCTCGGTTGCCAACTCCCCTCTAAAACTCTGTTGAGCATTAAAGTAATTGCAATTTTGCATCGTTGCATGATGCTCAGGGACATCAATATTTCTCAGAGTTCTTTGTTAAATAGCATGCCTCCAGCAATACCTGTCTGAAGTCATCAAAAAACCTGAATCCCCGATTCATCATGGTACGTATTCCAGGAAGGAAATAAAAAAGCCCACTTTTACATGGGCTTAACTCTTTACTTTGCCAGTCAATGCCAGCGAATACTTACTGCGAAATTATTCCCACTCAATCGTAGCTGGCGGTTTACCGGAGATGTCGTAAACCACGCGGGAGATGCCGTCGACTTCGTTGATGATGCGGTTGGAGCAGCGGCCGAGGAAATCATACGGCAGGTGCGCCCAGTGAGCAGTCATGAAGTCGATGGTTTCTACTGCGCGCAGAGAAACCACCCAGTCATATTTACGGCCATCGCCCATCACGCCGACGGAGCGAACCGGCAGGAAGACGGTGAAGGCCTGGCTGACTTTGTTGTACAGGTCGGCTTTATGCAGCTCTTCGATGAAGATAGCATCGGCGCGACGCAGCAGGTCGCAGTACTCTTTCTTCACTTCGCCCAATACGCGAACGCCTAAACCTGGACCCGGGAACGGGTGACGGAAAAGCATGTCGTACGGCAGGCCGAGTTCCAGACCGATTTTGCGCACTTCGTCTTTGAACAGCTCTTTCAGCGGCTCAACCAGACCCAGTTTCATCTCTTTCGGCAGGCCACCCACGTTGTGGTGTGACTTGATGACGTGCGCTTTGCCGGTGGCAGAAGCCGCAGACTCAATCACGTCAGGGTAGATGGTGCCCTGTGCCAGCCATTTCACTTCTTCTTGTTTGCAGGCTTCTTCGTCGAACACTTCAACGAACACGCGACCAATGATTTTACGCTTAGCCTCTGGCTCATCAACGCCGGCCAGAGCAGACAGGAAGCGATCTTCCGCAGCCACGTGAACGATGTTCAGACCGAAACGGTCGCCGAACATTTCCAGCACCTGATCGGCTTCGTTCAGACGCAGCAGGCCGTTGTCGACAAACACACAGGTCAGACGGTCGCCGATGGCGCGATGCAGCAGCATAGCAGTAACAGAAGAGTCCACGCCGCCGGACAGGCCGAGGATCACATGGTCGTTGCCGACTTGTTCGCGCAGGCGTTCAACGGCGTCTTCGATGATTTTAGCCGGGGTCCACAGGGCTTCGCACTGGCAAATGTCCATCACGAAACGCTCCAGAATGCGCAGGCCCTGACGGGTGTGCGTTACTTCTGGGTGGAACTGTACGCCGTAGAAGCGTTTTTCCTCGTTAGCCATAATGGCAAACGGGCAGGTATCGGTGCTGGCAACGGTCACGAAGTCAGATGGGATGGCGGTGACTTTGTCGCCGTGGCTCATCCATACGTCGAGCAGCGGCTTGGCGCTGTCGCTCAGGGCGTCCTGAATGTCGCGGATCAGCGCGCTTTCGGTCTGAACTTCAACCTGCGCATAGCCGAACTCACGCTCGTTGGAACCTTCAACATGGCCGCCAAGTTGCATTGCCATGGTCTGCATGCCGTAGCATACGCCGAGAACCGGTACGCCAGCTTCGAACACGTAGTCCGGTGCGCGCGGGCTGTCGGTGGCGGTGGTACTTTCCGGGCCACCGGACAGGATAATACCGTTCGGGTTGAATTCGCGGATTTGGGCTTCGGTTACGTCCCAAGCCCAGAGTTCGCAATACACGCCCAGTTCACGCACGCGGCGTGCAACAAGTTGGGTGTACTGGGAGCCGAAATCGAGGATCAGGATACGGTGCTTGTGAATATTTTCGCTCATGAGGGGGCGTTTTCCAGAAAGCAATAAAAAGCGTTAAAACAACGAGTTAAACTTTCAACAACAATAAAAGCTTACTTCAATAAAGCAGACAGCGAGCACGTAGCTCGCTGTCTTAAGGGTTAAGAACCCATTCTATAATTAGGGGACTCTTTTGTGATAGTCACATCGTGAACATGACTCTCCTGAATCCCCGCACCGCTGATGCGAACAAATTCAGCCTTGGTACGCAGGTCGTGGATAGTAGCACAACCGGTCAGGCCCATACATGAGCGCAAACCACCCATTTGCTGGTGAACGATCTCTTTCAGACGGCCTTTATACGCCACGCGACCTTCGATACCTTCCGGCACCAGTTTGTCAGCGGCGTTGTCAGTCTGGAAGTAACGGTCAGAAGAGCCTTTGGACATCGCGCCCAGAGAACCCATACCGCGGTAAGATTTGAATGAGCGGCCTTGGTACAGTTCGATTTCGCCCGGAGACTCTTCAGTACCTGCCAGCATGCCGCCAACCATCACGCAGCTTGCGCCAGCGGCGATAGCTTTAGCGATGTCACCTGAGAAACGGATCCCGCCGTCAGCGATAACCGGAATACCGGTGCCTTCCAGCGCAGCCACCGCGTCAGACACGGCGGTGATTTGTGGAACACCTACGCCGGTCACGATACGCGTCGTACAGATTGAGCCAGGGCCGATACCCACTTTCACCGCGCTCACGCCAGCTTCCACCAGCGCCAGTGCGCCAGCGCCGGTCGCCACGTTGCCACCGATGATTTCTAAGTCTGGATATTTAGCGCGAGTGGCGCGAATACGGGACAGAACGCCTTCGGAGTGGCCGTGTGAGGAGTCGATCAGCAGGACGTCAACGCCCGCCGCAACCAGTGCGTCTATACGCTCTTCGTTGCCTTCGCCAGCGCCAACTGCCGCGCCAACGCGCAGACTGCCTTGCTCATCTTTACAGGCGTTAGGTTTACGTTCCGCTTTTTGGAAGTCTTTAACAGTGATCATACCCAGCAGGTGAAATTGCGCGTCAACAACCAGCGCTTTCTCAACGCGTTTTTCGTGCATTTTCTGCAACACAACTTCGCGTGCTTCGCCCTCTTTGACCGTCACCAGACGCTCTTTCGGGGTCATCACTGCGGTGACAGGCTGTTCCAGGTCGGTCACAAAGCGCACGTCACGGCCGGTAATAATACCTACCAGTTCGTTGCCTTCGGTCACGACAGGATAACCGGCAAAGCCGTTAATTTCGGTGAGTTCTTTAACTTGACGCAGGGTGGTAGAAGGGGTGACCGTTTTCGGGTCGGCGACCACGCCGCTTTCATGCTTCTTAACGCGGCGAACTTCTTCGGCCTGACGTTCAATGGACATGTTCTTGTGAATGAATCCCAGACCGCCCTCTTGCGCCAGAGCAATCGCCAGATTCGCTTCAGTCACGGTATCCATTGCTGCAGACAGCATTGGAATATTGAGACGGATTTTAGCGGTCAGTTGAGTGCTTAGGTCGGCAGTATTAGGCAGAACTGTGGAGTGAGCTGGTACAAGGAGGACGTCGTCGAACGTTAGAGCTTCTTTTGCGATACGTAGCATGGGCAATATCTCACCAAGGTGGATGCGGAAAGGATAAAATATTGCAGCGGGATTATACAGGTGAGGGCCCATTGCGACTAGTACTATTTACGAAACTTCTTGATTACCTTGTTTGGGCATGTAGTATCGACCGATTAAGTCTCTGTTTTTGAATTTGATCTGGATCACATGCCACTACCTTCTTCCCCGCCAATTTTTACCGTAAGCCGCCTGAATCAGACGGTTCGACAGCTGCTGGAGAACGAAATGGGCCAGGTCTGGCTTTCAGGCGAGATCTCCAACTTCTCCCAACCTTCGTCCGGTCACTGGTATTTCACCCTGAAAGACGACCGGGCGCAGGTTCGCTGTGCCATGTTCCGCAACACCAATCGCCGCACCACCTTTCGCCCGCAAAACGGCCAGCAGGTGTTGGTTCGCGCCACTATAACGTTGTATGAACCGCGCGGCGACTATCAGCTGATTGCCGAAAGCATGCAAGAAGCCGGTGACGGGCTGTTGCAGCAGAAATTTGACCTGCTCAAGCAGCAGCTGGCTACCGAAGGGCTGTTCGACGCCCAATTCAAGCAGCCCCTGCCCTCGCCTGCCAAGTGTGTCGGGGTGATCACCTCGTCGAGCGGCGCGGCGCTACATGACGTGTTGAACGTGCTGAAACGCCGTGACCCGTCGCTGCCGGTCATCATCTACCCGACTGCCGTGCAGGGTGTCGACGCGCCGATGCAAATCGTCCGTGCCATTGAGCTGGCAAACTCGCGTCAGGAAGTGGATGTGTTGATTGTCGGGCGCGGCGGTGGCTCTTTGGAAGATTTGTGGAGCTTTAACGATGAGCGCGTGGCGCGGGCCATTTTCAAAAGCGCCATTCCGATTGTCAGCGCCGTCGGCCATGAAACCGACGTCACCATCGCCGACTTTGTGGCCGACCTGCGCGCGCCGACGCCGTCTGCCGCCGCCGAGTTAATTAGCCGCAATCAGCTGGAACTGCTGCGCCAGATTCAATCTCAGCAGCAGCGTTTGGAAATGGCGATGGACTATTACCTCGCCCAGCTGGCTCAGCGTTTTACCCGCCTGAACCATCGTTTGCAGCAACAGCACCCGCACCTGCGCCTGGCTCGCCAGCAAACCGCGCTGTTCAAACTGCGCCGTCGGCTTGATGAGGCAATGCAAAACCAGCTGCGCCAGATGCTTCGTCGCATCGATCGCCTGCAGCAGCGCCTCAACCAGCAGCAACCGCAGTCGCGCATTCATCGCGCCCAGCAGCGAGTCCAGCAATTGCAATATCGCCTGCAACAGGCGCTGGCCCTGCAACTGTCCAACAGCCGCCAGCGTTTTGGCACCGCCTGTACCCAGCTGGAAGCCGTCAGTCCTTTGGCCACGCTGGCGCGCGGTTATAGCGTGACCACCACGCCGAAGGGTGAATTGCTGAAGAAAACCACGCAGACCGCGCCGGGCGACACGCTGAAAACCCGTCTGGCGGATGGTTGGATTGAGAGTGAAGTGAAAGTCGTGACGCTTGCGAAGAAAACGCGCAGGCCCGCTGCGAAGCAATAACGGTCGCTGTATACCCCTTCCCAGCCTCCCCCTTTTTTCGGGGGAGGCGCTAAAAGCTTACAACCTATAACTGT
Organism: Ewingella sp. AOP8-B2-18; assembly: GCF_052376015.1. NCBI lineage: Bacteria > Pseudomonadati > Pseudomonadota > Gammaproteobacteria > Enterobacterales > Yersiniaceae > Ewingella > Ewingella sp. AOP8-B2-18. The sequence continues at coordinate 142,807 of NZ_JBQSVB010000001.1, read as the reverse complement.
CTGACTTCACGCCATTAATCCACAGCGGGCGCGTCTCTCCGGCGGGCAGCACGATGCCCAAACTGTCCCACGCCGGTTTGAAGTCGCCGCGCTGAGTAAAGTCGATACTGATTTTCTCGCCGTCAGTTGCAATCTCCCAGCTTAGCCACAGCGCATTGCCCTCTTTCCAGCCGTGGCTCTCGCCGTCATCTTCAAACAGCATGCCGCAAGAGGTGGCCGCCGCCGGGCTTGGGAATATATGCAGCTCGCGCACCTTGTCCTGCTGCTGATCGACATAAGCCGTGCGCTGAGACATAGGCAGTGCAGCACCGGCGCGCACCAGCAGTGGCAGGCGATCCAGCGGCGCGTCCAGCTTGATGCTCTGCCCACCGGCGAACCATTTTCCGCTATAAAAATCACACCAGCCGCTCTCGTTAGCAGGCAGATACACCTCGCGCTCGCGCTGGCCCTGCTCCACTACGCTTGCCACCAGCAGGTCTTTCCCCAGCATAAAATCGTCGGTTTCGACGAAGGTGTTGGCGTCGTGCTCGTGGTCGAGGAAAGTCGGGCGCAGCATCGGCTCGTCATCCTCATGGGCCTGCCACAGCAAGGTGTAGAAGTAAGGCAGCAGGCGATAGCGCAGGTTGATGGCGTCGCGGATCAGCGCCGTGCTCTGGCTAAACATCCATGGCTCATTCACCGTGCCGTCATCATTCCACGAGTGAATAGTAAAGCGCGGGTGCATCACGCCATTCTGCACCCAGCGCACAAACAGCTCTTCATCCGGGCGATCCCCGGCAAAGCCGCCGACGTCATGACCCACGTTGTACAAGCCGGAGAGGCTCATGCCCAGCCCCATGCGCGTGTTGTAGCGCAGCGTTTGCCAGCAAGTGCGGTTATCGCCGCTCCATGTTTGCACGTAGCGCTGCATCCCGGCGCAGCCTGAGCGGGAGATGAGATAAGGCCGCAGGTTGGGCGCAAATACCTGCTGAGCCTCGAAGGAGGCGCGCATCATTAACAGCGGCATCACCGGACGAATGTGCTTGATAGCAATGGATTTTCCGAAGCCAAAGCAGCGCGCGTTGCTGTCCCACACTTCATATTCATTATTATCATTCCACGTTGAGCCAATGCCGTTTTTCAGAAGTTGCGTGGTAACGCCGTGCTGCCACCAGCGAATGGTCGCTAGATTGGTGAAGTCCAGATGGGAGCCTTCGTCGTCCCAAAATACCGAGCGCTCAGGGACATCCTCTTGTGAATCGCGAATAAACAGCCCCTGCTGGGCGACAAGCGCGTATTGCGGGTGGTCCTGCAATAGACAGGGTTTGATGTTGGCGGCCAGGCGGATCCCCGCGTCGAGAAAGGCCTGCGACATGGCTTTCGGCTCAGGGATTTTGTCGTAATTCCAGTTGAACACATAACGCTTATTGCCAATCGAGGTGTAGCCGGAAGAGAGCTGGAACGAGTCGCAGGCAATATCCTGCTCGCGGCACAGGTTGATGAACTTCATCAGCTGCTGCTGGGCGTCTGACGCGTCGGTGTAGTACATGGTCGAGCCGCTGTAGCCGAGGCTCCATTTCGGGCCGAAGGTGGTTTTGCCAGTCAGCCGCACCAAGGTTTTAGTGACGTCAAGGGCCGTCGGGCCGAGGAACATATAGTAATCGAGATCCCCCGCTTCGGCGTTAAAGCGGCGATAGGGCAAATGGTAATTATCCAGCTCTTGGCCGAGATCAAGCCAGACATTGCTGAGATTATCGTAGAACAGGCCAAAACTGACGTCACCCCGGCGCGTTAACGTAAAGGGAATATGCTTGTAGAGCGGATCGGTGCTGGCGGCGTTATAGCCCATGGCGTCCAGATTGCGCATTTCAAAACGGCGACCAGCGCGATTGAGATCCCCGGCTTTTTCCCCCAGACCGTAATAGCGCTCTTCGGGATAGCGGCGCTGATAGTGGGCCGAACCGTCACCCTTCACCGACAGCATATAGGCCCCGGTTTTACGGTCACTGGCCAGCGGCAGCCAGCTGCCATCGGTGTGGCGATATTCCCATTCGAGCCACAAAGGCTGGTGAACCGTTACCCGCAGCTTTTCGCTGCTGATCACCAGCCGATCCTCAAACTGCTCCAGCGTGTAGCCCGGCAGACTAAATCCATGATTACTCAGACGATCGCGCCCCTCCCAAGGCACATCGTCCGTTGGCGCAATGCTCCAGGTTCGGTCCAGCGCCAACCCGCCACGGCGTTTGATCAGCACGCGGAATAGGCCCTGCTCCAATATCCGCAGGCAAAACAGATGTTGATCGTCCACCCGCAGCTCCACGCCCGCGGCGTCCTGTGCTGCCAGCACCCAATGCTTTAACGTCTTCATGCACTTTTCCTTTTATCTGCCGGTGTGCGGCGTTCTGCTATCAGGGCAATCAGGAAAACCGCCCCAATCAGGTCAAAAAATCCCATCGCGATAAACAGCGGGTTGAAGCCGATATTGTCGGCTACCGCACCTATCAGTAATGAAAACAAGAAGCTGGCGATCCACGCGGAGGAGCCGCGCATGCCGTTAACCGTCGCCACCTGACTTTTATCGAATGACTCCACCACCACCGCGCTCAGCATGCAGGAGATCACCTGATGTCCGAATCCGCCGATGGAGATCAGCGCGATGGCGGCGTACGGGCTTTCGGTGAGCGCCACCAGCGCCAGTGACAGCATCAAGAAAGCCCCGGTCACCGAGCTGGCAACAATCGAGTTAATGCGGGTGCAGCCGAAGAATTTGCGATACAGCGTGGTGAGATAGCCACTGGCAACACTGCCCAAATCCGCCGCCAAGAACGGCAGCCACGCGAACATCACAATGTGCTTGAGGTCCATGCCGCGCTCGTTTGCCAGATAGAGCGGCACCCAGAAGCTAAACACCGCCCACGCGGGTTCCGCCAGAAATGCCGGGATGGCAATGCCGTAGAATTTCTTGTTTTTGCAGACGATTTTCAGCGATTTGATAAAAGGTAAACGGGTCTGCTGAGGCTCATTGTCCTGGCGAATCAGCGCCAGCTCTTCTTTGCTCAGGTTCGGGTGGTTTTCCGGCGCGTGGTAGAACTTCCACCACAGCAGCACCCACAGCATCGACAAAATCCCGCAAAACAGGAAAGCGCCGCGCCAGCCGAAAGAGAGGTGAGCCACCAGAATAATCGGCGGTGCCAGCATGGCGCCAATGGAGAAGCCCACCCCGGCCCAGCCTGCGGCCACCGGCCGCTCTTTGCGCGGGAACCAGTCGGAGATGGCTTTGGCGTTGGCGGGCGTGGCGGCGGCCTCGGCGCTGCCCATAAAGAAGCGCAGAATAGCCAGTTGGATCCAACCCCCGGCTCCGGCGTGCAGCATACAGACCACGGCCCAGACGGACGCACAGATCAGAAAGCCGAGTTTCAGGCCAATGACGTCAATCAGCCAGCCGCATAGAGGTTGGAAAATGGTGTAGGCCGCCTGAAATGCCGCCACGATGTAAGAGTATTGTTCGGTGGTCATATTCAGGCTGGTTTTCAGTTCAGCCGCCAGCAGACCCAGTGAGTTGCGGGTGATGTAGTTGACCGTCACCCCAAGTAGAAATAGGGCCAGCATCCACCAGCGTAAGGCTCTGATTTTGCGTCTTCCTGACGTCACGGCGTCGGTATTGATCTCAATCGTCATTGTTATTTCTCCTCCCTGGTCAGCAGGCTAGCTGCCAGCGATGGTTATTGTTTGAGTACCCTAGACGACTGTATGCAGGCTGATTTGTGAGCGGAACGTGATTCTTTGCAAGAATTTTCATGGACTAGACAAATTTGCGAGCCTCGCCCTGAAAATGCCTAAGATTACGCACAAAATCCTTCATGAAAATTTTTTCATTTTCGAATTTGAAGGAGATCACAATTTGAACGGAAAGCTAAAAATCCAGCAAATTGCTGACCATACGGGGCTGTCGATCAGCACGGTTTCGCGCGTGTTGGCTGGAAAAAGCAATACCAGCGCGCGCGCCAGAGAGCAGGTGTTGAGCTATGCAACGTCGCAGGGCGTGCTCAGCGGCCTGTCCACCGGGCGGCTGATGCTGAATAACATTGTGGTCTTCGCCCCGGCCCGCGCCTTCGACGCTCGCAGTGATATCTTCTACTACAAGGTGATTCAGGGGATTGTTGCCGCCGTCAGCCAGCACGACGTGCGGGTTCGCTACTGCGCGTTGGAAGAGAGCGACGCCGACGTGGCGCTGTTTATCGCCAAAATGACCGATGCCCAAACCGACGCCGCGCTGCTGGTTGGCATTGACGATCCGCATATCCACCAGCTTGCGACCGACTTGGCTAAACCCTGCGTGTTGATCAACTGCCGCGATCGGCTGATGCGCCACGACAGCGTGTCGCCGGATCATCAAACTATGGGCGACTTCGCCACCGATTATCTGTTCAGTCAGGGGCATCACCGAATTCTGACCCTGCAATGTCTGCGCCGCCACACCATGGAGCTGCGCCTGGCGGGCATCAAAGAGGCCTTCTCGCGGCATAATCTGGCCTTTGACGACGGCCAGCATCTGGTCACGACCTCGGGGTTTGGCGCGCAGGAAGCTGAACAGGCCATGCTGAATTATCTGGATACCCTGCCCGGCGGCCAGCCCATGCCGACGGCGATTCTGGCGGGAGGCGATTTTATGGCATCCGGTGCCGTGGCGGCCTTGGTAAAACGCGGGTTTGCGGTGCCGACGGACATCAGCGTGATGAGCACCGACGGCTTTAATCTGGCAGAAATTCACGATGTGGCGCTCACCGCCGTGCACGTGCCGCGCGACGAGCTGGGTGTGGAAGCAATCGCCCTGCTCCAGCGCCGCCTGTTCCGCCCCGAAGCCCCCTGCTCTAGCGTGCTGCTACAGGGCAAGCTGGTGACACGCAACTCCGTGCGCAAGGTCAGAGGCAGCGCGCTTCATCCTGCCGTCACCTCGCACAATCATCAGCTTTATGATGATAACCAAGAGTCGGTAGAGAACAGATAAATCCCATCTTTCGCTGGCGGGGAGCGCAGCCGGACTATACTCAATATCAATGAATACTTGTCACTCTTAAGCTTCACTTATCGATAAGGAGAGTTGTTATGAGTCACGGTACCAAACAGAGATCCCCCCTCGGCGTTATTCCTCCCTATATCCTCAATCGCATTATTGAGCACGGCTCAGAGCCGCAGAAAAAGTGCGCGCGCCTGACGCTGGTTCACGTCAATACCCTGATGGCCGAGGCTTACGCCAAACCCAAAGGCGTGAAAACCGCTAAGGCGGGTCATGTCGAGCGAGATATTTATGACGCCGAAAACGGCACTCGCCTGCCCGGCAAGTCGGTGAGAAAAGAGGGGCAGCCGAGCAATGACGACGTGGCGGTTGATGAAGCCTATGACTATCTTGGCGTGACTTATGATTTCTTCTGGCAGGCGTACCAACGCAACTCTTTGGACAATAAAGGGTTGGCGCTGCTTGGCTCGGTGCATTACGACAAGGAGTATCAAAACGCCTTTTGGAACGGCCAGCAGATGGTATTTGGCGACGGGGACGGTGAGATTTTTAACCGTTTCACCATCGCCATCGACGTCATTGGCCACGAACTGTCGCACGGCGTGACCGAGAGCGAGGCCGGGCTGGTTTATAGCGGCCAGTCTGGCGCGTTGAATGAATCGCTGTCCGACGTGTTCGGCTCTCTGGTCAAGCAGTTCAGCAAAAAACAGACGGCGGATAAAGCCGACTGGATCATCGGCGAAGGCCTGTTAGCTAAGGGAATTAAAGGCAAGGGGCTGCGCTCGATGGCGCATCCGGGGACAGCTTACAACGACCCGCTGCTTGGCAAAGACCCACAGCCCGCCGACATGAAAGGCTATGTGAACACCCGCGACGACAACGGCGGCGTCCACATCAACTCCGGCATCCCTAACCGCGCCTTCTATCTGGCTGCCACCGCGCTGGGCGGCTTTGCGTGGGAGCGCGCGGGCTACGTCTGGTACGACACGGTGTGTGATAAATCGCTGCCGCAGGATGCCGATTTTGCAACTTTCGCCAAGAAAACAATCGAACATGCTGAGAAGCGCTTCGACGCCGCTGTAGCACAGGCGGTGAAAGAGGCGTGGGGGCAAGTTGGGGTTATCTAATGAAACCACTGGAATCGCTGGAAAGCAGCGCCGTCATCGAAATGTATCGCGAAGGCGGCGTGGCGTTTATCCCTAAACTCAACGGGCCTCGCCGGGTCGCTATGGCGGGGATGAGTGAGGACAAACGCCAGCAGATCTGCCAATTAATCAATCAGTCGCTGCCCTACGCCGAGCCGCCGGAGCAGGCCGGGCGCGGCGACCAGCGCTATTACCGGCTGGAGATCTCTTATGCCACTGCCCAGCAGTCGGGCAGTCAGGTGCTGATTATTCCGGAGACCCAGACACCCGCTGAGCTAATCGAATTGTGGAAATCGGCCCAGCCCGAGGGCTAGTCGCTGTAGGGCTGGTAGCTGAACAGCACCCGCTTTTTGGAGATCATGCCGTGGCCGTTTTGGCAGAAATAATCCACCGCGCCGCAGGCTTTTAGGGTTTGCAGCGGCTGCTGGCAATCCGGGCAGAGCGCCGTCTGCTGATAGTCGGCGTTACAGCTGTCACAGTGAAAGTGATTGCTCACCCAACTCATAGGTTGAGTGCAAACCGGGCAAAGTGCTTCCATCTTCTCTCGCTCCCGTTAAATCACGCCCAAGGCTCGTAACAGATAAAGCCCCAGCGCGGTGGTGAAAAATGAACCTAGCGTGGTTACAGCAATAATGTTGGCAGCCAGCGTAGCATTTCCGCCTAGCGCGCGCGTCATAACATAGCTGCCCGCCGCCGTTGGCGTACAGGAGAAGAGGAAAATCACCCCGAGCGCCGCGCCGCGAAAGCCGAGCAGCCAGCCGCCTAAAGTCATCAACGCCGGGACAAAAATCACCCGCGACGCCGAGGACCAGGCCGCCACGTTTGAGCTGCGGAACATGGTTCGCCAATCCAGACTGGCTCCGGCACAGAGCATCGCCAACGGCAGCGCCATGCCTGAAATAAATTCGCCGGTTTTGCCAATGGTGTCAGGCATCGGCAGGTGGCTGTACTGGAAGGCCAGCCCGAGCAGCAATCCAATAATCAGTGGGTTAGTGACAATGCCGCGCAGAATCGGGCGTAGCCCGACGCGCTTGCCGGAGCCGCCCTGCAAACTGCGGGTTAAGGTTATAACTGAAAGCACGTTGAACAGAATCACCGTGACTGCCAGATACATCGACCCCAGCGCGATACCGTCATTGCCGAAAGCCAGCGAGGCATAGGCCAGCCCGGCAATCCCCGTGTTGGCGCGAAATCCGCCTTGCACAAAGATGCCCCGCTCGCGCGGATCTTTAACCAGCTTGATGGCGACCAGTTCTAAAAGCAGAAATGAAATGATAGTACCGACTGCGCCATAGACCGCCAGCGGCAGGTTAGAACCCGAGGTGTCGTGCCCCTGCGCCACGCTGAAAAACAGCAGGCAGGGCAGCGCGATATTGAATACCAGACGGCTGGCTTTTTCATTGAAGTTGTCGTCCATCAGTCCGGTACGACGCAACCACATGCCGAGAATTAATATCAATAAATTAGGAACCGTAACGCCAAACGCAAAACTCCAGGTTTCCCAAAACATCTGTTCCTTCCCTGCCGTCGAGGCAAAAAAAAACGAGGTACATTTTCATGTACCTCATCAGATTAAGATTTATTTTTCAGGTGCTGTAACAGGCGCTTACGCTTACGCTGCTGGTGCGGAGAGAGCGTGTTCTTCTTGCCTTCATACGGGTTTTCGCCTTCTTTAAATTGAATACGAATTGGCGTACCCATCACTTTCAGTGAACGACGGAAGTAGTTCATCAGATAGCGTTTGTACGAATCGGCCAGATCTTTCACCTGATTACCGTGGATAACCACGATAGGCGGGTTATAACCCCCGGCATGCGCATATTTCAGCTTCACGCGGCGACCATTCACCAACGGTGGCTGATGGTCGTCGGCCGCCATCTGCATGATGCGCGTCAGTAAGGAAGTGCTTACACGGGTGGTAGCACAGGTATAGGCTTCAATGACGGATTCGAACAGATTGCCTACGCCGCTGCCGTGCAGAGCAGAAATGAAGTGGATACGGGCGAAATCGACAAAGCCGAGGCGCAGGTCTAACTGATCCTTCACCTGAGCGCGGGCATCTTCGCTCATGCCATCCCATTTGTTCACCACGATAACCAGTGAGCGCCCACTATTGAGGATGAAGCCTAACAGCGAGAGGTCTTGGTCAGAGATGCCTTCGCGGGCGTCGATAACCAGCATCACCACGTTGGCATCTTCAATCGCTTGCAGGGTCTTGATCACTGAGAACTTCTCAACGATTTCAGTGACTTTTCCGCGCTTACGCACACCTGCGGTGTCGATCAGAACGTATTCACGCTCATCACGGGTCATCGGGATGTAGATACTGTCGCGAGTGGTGCCCGGCATGTCGTACACCACCACGCGCTCTTCGCCGAGAATACGGTTAGTCAGTGTGGACTTACCTACGTTCGGACGGCCGACAATAGCCAGTTTGATTGGCAGAGATTGCGGGTCGAAGTCATCTTCAACGTCGGCTGGGATCTCATCGTCGTCCTGACCGCCTTCCAACTCCGCCCAGTACGCGGCGTTGGCTTCTTCTTCAGTCAGCTCAACTTCTTCAGGCTTCTCGCCGACGAACGGCACTAATACGTGTTCGATAAGCTGAGTTACACCACGGCCATGTGAGGCAGCAATGGCGTACACATCACCAAGGCCCAGCGAGTAGAAATCGCCGGTGGCGGTGTCTGGGTCCAGACCGTCAGTTTTGTTAGCGACTAGGAAGGTGGCTTTTTCACGGCTACGCAGATGCTGGGCGATGCCCTGATCGGCAGGCATCAAGCCTGCACGCGCATCCACCATGAACAGCACGATGTCGGCTTCTTCAATGGCTAACAGAGACTGGCCTGCCATGCGAGTTTCGACACCATCTTCAGTGCCGTCGATACCGCCGGTATCAACAATGATGAACTCATTACCCTCAATTTCAGCACGACCGTACTTGCGGTCACGCGTTAGCCCCGGGAAATCCGCAACCAGCGCGTCACGCGTCTTGGTTAAACGGTTAAATAAGGTGGATTTACCCACATTCGGGCGCCCAACAAGCGCGACGACAGGTATCATTTTAAAGCCTCTGTTTTTATAAACTAAGTGCAAAACGCAAAGAGTTACAGCACGGCATAAAGCCATAAAACGCTATAAATCAAATCATTACATCGCAGGCTGTGAAATTCACCTGCGCATATTTCAGAATACGAAACGGCCCCTGATTTTTTCAGGAGCCGTTTTTAAGCCCGACTGGGCCAGACGCGACGAGCGACTATTTGCGACGATCAGCGGGTGAAGGAGTAAACCTCACCGCCCTTCGCCTGCACGACCAGCTTGTCGCTTGCCACGATTGGCGCAGCCAAGAAGCCGGAGCTGTCAACTTTCTGCTGAGCCACGAAACGGCCATCAGTGGTGTTGATCCAGTGCAGGTAGCCTTCCGAGTCACCAACCACAATATAACCATTATACAACACTGGCGCGGTCAGGTTACGGTGCAGCAAATCACTTTGACGCCACAGGCTAACGCCGCCTTGGGTGTCGAGCGCCATCACGCGGTCATCTTGGTCAACCATATAGATGTGACCGGCGTCGACGATGAAGTCATTGATAGAGCCAACGTCACGTTTCCACATGATTTGGCCAGAACGCAGATCCATTGCCACCAGATTGCCGTTGTAAGCCAGCGCGTAAACTACGCCGTCAACGATAACTGGCGTGGTGTCCACGTCGCTCAGACGATCGATTTCAGTCGCGCCGCTTGGCTGAGAAATACGTTGCTGCCAGATCAGCTGGCCTTCTTTCATCAGCACCGCGCTCACGCGTCCGTTGTCGCCACCGACAATGGCTGCACCGAAGGCAGTTGCAGGGGCTGACTCACCGCGCAGTGACAGCGTTGGCATATCGAGGTTGGCGGTCCATTGGATAGTCCCGTCAGTCTCGCTTAAGCCTTGCAGCATACCGTTGCCGGTGTGGATGATCACCAGACCGTCGCTGACCACTGGGCGAGAGAGTGCTTCACCCGCCACTTTGGTCTGCCATGCCACAGTACCGTCAGCGCTGTTCAGTGCATAAACGATCGCTTTTTCGCTGCCCACGTAGATGTGTGAGCCAGCAGCGGTCACGCCGCCAGACAGCAGAGCAGGACGATTTTTGGAGAAGAAGCCGGTTTTTTCCGACAGATCCACTTTCCAGTTTTCTTTGCCGCTGTCAGCATCCAGAGATTTCACAATACCGAAACGATCGGCGGCGAAGATAGTATTGTCCTGCCAGGCCGGACGCAGATGAGAGTAGAAATCGCCTACGCCATCACCCACCGACGTGCTCCACACTTTGGTTGGTGTGAACTGATTTTCAACTTTCGGCAACGGGGACATCTTAACGACGTCTTCTTCGCTGTTAAACAAAGAACAGCCACTCAACAGGGCAACGGAAACCCATCCTACCAAGAGTGTTTTACGCAATTGCATCGGGGTTCCCCTTAGCTGGATAAGTTGTTCAATTTCATACGCAACACGTTCTGTAGCGTCTGAGAAGGTTTAGAATCAAGGCCTTTGCTGAAGGCTTCACGCGCGCCCTTGGCATCGCCTTTCGCCAGCAAAACGTCACCGCGAACATCTTGTTGCAGTGCAATCCAGCCCTCACCCTTAACGCCGTCGAGCGTTTTGAGTGCGTCATCAAATTTCTTTTGCTGCGATTGAACGCGAGCCAAACGCAGGCTGACCAGAGAGAGTAAATTCTCTTCTTTCGCCTGAGATTGTGCAGCAACCAGCTGCTTTTCCGCGTTAGCGAAATCTTTCGCTTCCACGAAATGATCAGCAAGCTGGAGCGAAGCGAACACGCCGTAGTTGTTTTTATTGCTCTGCGCGAATTTCTCTAAATCTTCAACGCCCTGCGCTTTCTTATCCGTCACGGCCTGATTGGCCTGCTGGAAAGCAACAGAAGAGTCAGCCATGGCCGAGCTCTCATGGGACTGCCAATAACGCCAACCACCTAAAGCGGCGATCCCGAGTACTACGCCAATCGCCAGCGCTTTACCGTTTTCTGCAAAGAAACGACGTACAGCGTCAACTTGTTCGTTTTCAGTGGTATAGACTTCCACGTGGTCCTTCTCCTTAACCTATCATCGAGGCCAAGCGCGCAGCGAGTTCGCTTTGCGCCAGCGTTTCTTGCTCACCGCTTTGCAGGTCTTTAACCACTACCTGACGGGCCGCGACTTCGTTTTCACCTAATACCAGAGCGACGCGCGCTCCCCATTTATCAGCGCGGGCAAATTGCTTTTTGAAATTACCGCCGCCGTAGTTAGTCATCACTCTTAATGCAGGAAGCTCGTCACGCAGTGACTCTGCTAATTGCATTGCTGCGCCCTGAGTTCCAGCGCCGACAGAAATCACATAAGCATCTACTGTCGCAGGTGCTTTAAAGTCTGGGTTAACAGCCTGAATCAATAAGATCAGACGCTCAAGCCCCATAGCAAAACCGACGGCTGGCGTTGCACGCCCACCCAGTTGTTCGACCAAACCATCATAACGGCCACCGCCGCACACAGTACCCTGTGAGCCGAGGCTGGTCGTTACCCATTCGAACACGGTGCGGTTGTAGTAATCCAAACCGCGAACCAGACGCTGGTTAACCGTATATGGGATACCTGCTTGCTCTAAAAGTTCACACAAGCCAGCAAAGTGTTCTTTAGATTCAGCATCAAGATAGTCCGCCAGCGCCGGCGCGTCATTCAACAACAGTTGAACGTCTGGATTTTTTGAGTCCAAAACGCGCATTGGGTTGGTGTACATACGACGTTTGCAGTCTTCGTCCAGCTTCTCTTTATGCTGCTCAAGGAAAGCCACCAGTGCTTCACGGTAGTTCGCACGCGCTTCCAGAGAGCCAATAGAGTTCAGTTCCAGCGCAACGTGATCGGCGATACCCAGCGCACGCCACCAGCGTGCAGTCATCATGATCAGTTCAGCGTCAACGTCCGGGCCTTGCAAGCCAAAGACTTCAACACCCATCTGGAAAAATTGACGATAGCGGCCTTTTTGCGGACGCTCGTAGCGGAACATCGGGCCGATGTACCACAGGCGTTGTTCTTGATTGTACAGCAGACCATGTTCAATACCGGCGCGCACGCAGCCAGCAGTCCCTTCCGGGCGCAGAGTCAGGCTTTCGCCATTGCGGTCCTCGAAGGTATACATCTCTTTTTCAACCACGTCGGTAACTTCACCGATGGCGCGTTTGAATAACGGGGTCTGCTCTACAATCGGCATACGGATTTCGCTGTAACCGTAACTACCCAGCACCTGCTTAAGGATGCCTTCGACACGTTGCCACAGCGCGGTATCTTCCGGCAGGTAGTCGTTCATGCCACGGATGGCCTGGATATTCTTTGCCACGTCAATTCTCTATCGTTTTTATAAAAAATGAACCCGATAGTCGGGTTCAATATAATGCAGGCGCGGATGGGTGCCTGCAACCGATGTTACTTTTCAAGATGATTGATAACGATACGTTTACTTTCATCCATAATGGCTGCTTTGGCGCGGATCTTGGCTTCGAGCTGGTCGATCATTTGCTCGTTGTCGAAACGATCCTTCTGGCGCACGCCATCTTCATAGAAACCGCTCTTGTTGTGGCCGCCGGTCACACCAATGGTCGACACCAGCGCTTCGCCAGGGCCGTTAACCACGCAGCCAATGATCGACACGTCCATCGGCGTGATCAGATCTTCAAGGCGCTGTTCCAAGGCGTTCACGGTACCAATGACGTCAAACTCCTGACGTGAGCAGGTCGGGCAAGCAATAAAGTTAATACCGCGCGAACGAATGCGCAGTGACTTCAAGATATCGAAGCCAACTTTAACTTCTTCCACCGGATCCGCCGCCAGAGAAATACGCAGCGTGTCGCCGATCCCTTCAGAAAGCAGCATACCCAAGCCGATCGCTGACTTAACCGATCCACTACGCATGCCACCCGCCTCGGTGATCCCAAGGTGCAGAGGTTGATCAATGCGTGCAGCGAGTAAGCGATAAGACTGCACGGCGAGGAACACGTCGGAAGCTTTCACGCTGACTTTAAACTGGTCGAAATTCAGGCGGTCAAGGATATCAACGTGGCGCATCGCCGACTCAAGCAGGGCTTCCGGCGTAGGTTCGCCGTACTTTTCCTGAATGTCTTTCTCGAGCGAGCCGCCGTTAACACCGATACGAATCGGGATATTTTTATCGCGCGCGCAATCGACTACCGAGCGAATGCGAGATTCATTACCGATATTACCCGGGTTGATACGTAAGCAGTCAACGCCATACTCGGCAACTTGCAGCGCAATACGGTAGTCAAAATGGATATCAGCGACCAGCGGGACATTAACCTGCTGCTTGATGAGCTTGAAAGCTTCGGCGGCGTCCATGGTAGGAACAGAAACACGGACGATATCAACGCCAACACGTTCAAGGGCTTTGATCTGTGCCACGGTTGCGGCGACATCGGTGGTACGGGTGTTGGTCATTGATTGCACAGCAATCGGCGCACCATCACCGATAGGCACCTTGCCGACGTAAATCCGGGTTGATTTCCGACGGGTGATGGGTGCTTGGTTATGCATTACTTACTCTCCACAGTTGCAAAGAATCTGAACAGCTGCCGATTATTCGGCAGCCAAAGTCAGACGAGCAACACGGCTGGACTTGATAAAACGACTTAAATCAACCGGCTTACCTTGATACTGAATTTCAACAGCAGCAGGTGCCCCGATTTTTAATTTGTAAGGCGCAGTACCTTTAACGCTCAAGGTTTCACCGCCCTTCTTCATGCCGCTGAACAAAGTCTTGCCAGAGGCATCGTCAATCTGCAACCAGCAGTCTGACTTAAAGGTCATCGCAACAGCATCGGCGTCGGCCGCTGGGGTAGCAGAGTCTGCATTTCCCGTCGGCAGGCCGTTTTGAGCCACTGGCTGGCTTGGCGATACGGCAGCAGGCGCTTGCTCAGTATTGCTGGCCGGTGCATTGGCTGCAGTAGACGTATCTAAAGGAACTGAATTAGCTGGCTGTGAAGAAGCCGCGCCCGCCGTGGCGTCAGCAGGTGCTGTACCCTGCGTTGGCGTGGTTTCAACCGGGGCTGAATTTGGGTTATCACCCGTATTCAGAGCAATAGACTGCCCCTGGCCGTTGTCCTGATTCAGCTGAGCCGTTGACTGGTCAGCCATCGTGGCGATTTCTTGCTGCTGGGCTTGATGATTTTGCCACCACCACGCACCAGTCAAACCAATCACCACGAACACCACGAGCCAGGTAAAGCCCATCAACCAGCCATCGCGCTTCTTGCGAGATTTGCCGAGTGCGAACCCTTGCATCGAGGCAACTTTCGGCACTTTGATTGGCGCTTGTTTGCCAATCATGCTTGAAAGCTCTTCTTCAGGAACGTGAACTAATTTAGCGTACGAGCGAATATAGCCACGCAGGAAAGTCGGCGCGAGGTCGGCCGGCGTGGTTTCTTCTTCAATTTGGCGAATAGTCGAGACTTTCAGGCATAGGCGTTCTGCAACGGCCTGATGACTAAGTCCCAGCTGTTCACGAGCTTGACGCAGGCGTTCGCCCGTCGTCATTGTGGCTTTATTTTCTTGAGAGGCTTCAGTATTCATTAGCTAAGAACTGCTGGTACTGTTGGGATTGTGGAAAACTTCGCGCCAGCTGCTTGCCGTAGCGTTGAACGCTAACCGGGTTGCTTGCTAACGCAGCGAAACGAATTTGTAACATGAGGCTTTCAGCACTGACTGGCAGAACATGTTGGTAGACATCGAGCAACACTTGCGCCTGAGCGCGGTTCCCTTCACCAAACTGTTTGGTTGCCTCAGTGAGCAAAGGCGCACCTTTATCAGGATCAATTTTCAATGCCCGACTCAGTAACACACGTGCTTCCTCATTCTGATTGGCCTTCAGAAAACAGTAGCCTGCGTTTTCCAGACTGTCAGCCACCTGACCGTAATCAGGGACATTGGCAGCGGCGCTAAACTGCTGTTGTGCCGGTACATACTGCCCTAAACCACACAAAAACGCACCGTAATTATTAAGCACAGTTCCATTTTGCGGAGCCAGCTTCAATGCCTGCTGATAACGGCTTTCTGCTGCGCCATTATCGCCGTTTTTTTGCTCGTAAAGCGCCATGCCTAACTGGGTGCGATAATCGTTTGGTGCACTATCCACTGCTTTCTGTAGATTCTGCTTCGCACTGGCCATATTGCCCTGAGACAAATAGGCCATGCCCAACTGCAAACGGGTCTGTGAAGCACTGCCCGGCGCGGCGAGTTCAGACTCCTTGGGAGAGCTGGAACAGCTCGCCAACAGGCAGACTGTAAAGCTTAGCGCAATTGCCTTGGTCCATCTGGTTTTAATCGTCATGCTAAATCCCTTTATTCTGCCACCGACCACGTTTCATCTTGGTGAAGCCTATTGGCTCCAGCAGATGCTGTTCAGATTAAGCCCGGCGAACTGGCTGACCGGGCTCCAGAAAACACAACTAGTTACTCGCCTATTATAGATAGGCTGCTGAATTTAGACGGCTTTAATAGCGATAGCGTCACCGGCCATTTTCTTCTTCAGCGTGCGTTTAGTACGGTCGATAACATCGCCCGCCAACTGACCACAAGCGGCATCGATATCATCACCACGGGTCTTACGCACAATGACGGTAAATCCATAATCCATCAATACTTTAGAGAAGCGATCGATACGGCTGTTAGAGCTGCGGCCATATGGCGCGCCTGGGAACGGGTTCCATGGGATCAGGTTGATCTTGCACGGGGTGTTCTTCAGGCGTTCAGCCAATTCGTGCGCGTGCTCGGTGCCATCGTTAATATGGTCAAGCATCACGTACTCAATGGTCACGCGGCCTTGGTTAGCATTGGATTTACCAATGTAACGCTCAACGGCGGCGAGGAAAGTATCAATGTTGTATTTGCGGTTAATCGGTACGATTTCATCGCGAATGGTGTCATTCGGCGCGTGAAGAGAGATAGCCAGCGCGACGTCAATCATGTCGCCCAGCTTGTCCAGCGCAGGCACGACGCCTGAGGTTGACAGCGTAACGCGACGTTTTGACAGACCGAAACCGAAATCGTCCAGCATGATCTCCATTGCCGGAACCACGTTGTTGAGGTTAAGCAGCGGCTCCCCCATTCCCATCATCACCACGTTGGTGATTGGGCGGGTCCCGGCAACCTTGGCGGCACCAATGATTTTCGCCGCTCGCCAGACTTGCCCGATGATTTCGGACACGCGCAGGTTACGGTTGAAGCCCTGCTGTGCCGTGGAGCAGAAAGTGCACTCAAGGGCACAACCTACTTGGGAAGAAACGCAGAGCGTGGCGCGATCGCCATCAGGGATATAAACGGTTTCGACCAACTGCCCGCCGACTTGAATAGCCCATTTGATGGTGCCATCGGTGGAGCGTTGTTCAGAAGCTACTTCCGGCGCGCGAATTTCAGCAACGCGGGCCAACTTCTCACGCAGCGCTTTGTTGATATCGGTCATTTGCTCGAAATCATCGCTGCAATAGTGGTACATCCACTTCATGACCTGATCAGCACGGAACGGTTTTTCGCCCATGTTGATGAAGAACTCGCGCATTTGCTTACGGTTAAGGTCAAGAAGGTTAATTTTGGCAGCGTCAGGCTTGACAGTATTCACTGCATCGGCTGGCTGTGGAGTCGGTTGTGCAGTCATATCAGACAAGTTTTGCTCAGGCGTGTTTGTTTCAAACATAATTCGAATTAGCCTCGTTGTTACACGTTATGGCGTCAGGGAAGTGCAGAGTCATTGAGTGGCGACCTGCAATGTAGTGTATTTCAATATTTGGTATTTAAAATACTTGCGCCCCGAAGAGACTGACTCATTCGGGGCGCAACATTGTACAAATTTTAAGGCGAGGTTGCTATGTTTGCTGCGTCTCACTCACATATTTATTGTACATATGAGTGAACAGAGGCAAAAAAGCCCGGCCAGAAAATCTTAACGCGGGCAGATTTCGCTTTCGGTGAAGAAGTAAGCGATTTCGCGCTGTGCAGATTCAACTGCATCAGAACCGTGAACGGCGTTAGCAGTGAAGCTGTCAGCGAAGTCAGCACGCAGAGTGCCAGCCAGTGCGTTGTCTGGGTTAGTTGCGCCCATGATGTCACGGTTACGCTGAACGGCGTTTTCACCTTCCAGAACCTGAACCATGATTGGACCAGAAGTCATGAACTCAACCAGACCGTCGAAGAAAGGACGACCTTTGTGTTCTGCGTAGAAGCCTTCAGCCTGCTCTTTGGTCAGTTTCAGCATTTTAGAAGCAATGATGGTGAAACCAGCACGTTCGAAACGCGCGTAGATTGCGCCGATGTCGTTGTTAGCTACTGAGTTTGGCTTGATGATGGAAAAAGTACGTTCGATAGTCATGAAAAACCTCTGGCTGACTCTTATAGGTAGGGCCGGTTAATTTAATGTTATACCTGCCGTAAAATGGCGCCGATTATAGGGGGCGAAGTTACGCTTGCCTACCCGAATCACAACATTTCGTTAAAAAAAAGTGAGCTGAGACTACATCTGTAACCTAAAGCCCACTTTCATGATCATTACGCCTTGCCGGAAGACGGAATAATGTTACGCAGCCAACTGCCCCACTTACGCTGATAGAAAGGCTGAGTGTGGCTGATCAGATAGTGGCTAATGCCGCGTTCTTTCTCAGAAACAATACAGAAATCAACCGGTTGGTCGTCTGGCGAGGTTTCGCTCGCCACGTTGCCCGCTTCGCGGATTAACGCGTCGACTTCGGCGTCAGTACCATCAGCTTCCACGCCCACCAGCAGGTTTGGCAGCTCATCCACGGCTTTGTCATGAATCAGTGCCAGAAAGGCACGGCGCACCGGCTTTTTCTGGCTGAACAGGGTGGTCAGCGCATCAATCATCGCTGAGGGATACTCTTCTGGCTGACCAATCATCAGCTGGCTCTCTTTGTCCAACACCAACTCGGCCGGTGCGGTCAAACCGCCGGTATTCAGCAGCAGCGTCACTTCACTTGGGGTGAATTCTTTGCCGTATTCTGACTTCGGATTGAGGAACAGCTCTTCGCCCTGGGTCATTTCAAACAACACCCGCGCAGGAAGTGCAACAAAAGCCTGCTCGTCGGGGCTTTCACCGGCACTGGCGCGCTCGAGCACTTCCAGCGAGGAAAACAGAGGAATGATGGAGGTGCCATCCTGCTTTTCCCAATGCAGCAGGTTCAACTCGCTACCCGCGTGGATCGCGACTTCTCCCGCGCCCTCTTCTTCCTGACCCGCGTCACCCAGCACGTAGACAGTAGCTTCTAATAGAGTCTGGTAAAACGCCGGGCGATAAGCCGCTTCTGTCACGGAAAGGCGCAGCAGACGCTCAAGTTCATTTTCGCCATTATTGGCCGCGGCTGCCGCTGGCAGGTGATCGTGCGGGACACTCATGTTGTTTCACTCCGATAAAACGGGGCACTTCTCAGTGCCCCGCTAGGGTCTTTCTATCTTACCGATTGATTTATTTTGCTTTAGCCAACAGCAGGTTAGCTACGGTACGCACCCCGATGCCGGTAGCGCCAGCGGCCCATTGGTCTACGGCGCCTTTACGGTAAGTGGCTGAACAGTCGATGTGCAACCAGCCTTTTTTGTAGTTCTTGACGAAATGGGACAGGAAGCCCGCTGCGTTGCTGGCACCGGCTGTGTGTGACGGGCTGCCCATGTTGTTCAATTCAGCGAAATTAGATGGCAGGTATGAACGGTGGAACTCAGCCAAAGGCAGACGCCAGAAGGGTTCAAACTCTTCTTTCGCGCTGTTTTGCAGCTCAGCGGCCAGCTCATCGTCGAAGCTAAACAGCGCGTGGTAATCGTTGCCCAGCGCCATTTTGGCGGCACCGGTCAGAGTTGCCGCATCAATCAACAACTCTGGATTCTGTTCAGAAGCGTCGATCAGGCCATCAGCCAGCACCAAACGGCCTTCGGCGTCGGTGTTCATCACTTCAACAGTTTTGCCATTGCGATAACGAATGATATCGCCCAGCTTCATCGCGTTGCCGCTGACCATGTTGTCCGCGCAGCACAGGTACAGCTTAACGCGCTTGTTCAGGCCATTAGCCGCAGCCAGTGCCAGAGCACCCGTCAGCGTCGCTGCACCGCCCATGTCGGACTTCATCGAGTCCATGCCTGCACTTGGTTTCAGGCTGTAGCCGCCGGTATCAAAGGTGATACCTTTGCCGACCAGACACGCATACACCGGCTCATCGGCGTTGCCACTTGGGTTGTAATCCAGCGCCAGGAATGCCGGAGCGCGGTCTGAAGCACGGCCCACGGTGTGGATACCCGCGTAGTTTTGCTGGCGCAGGTCGTCGCCTTTCGTAATGCGATAGTTAACATGGCCATTGCCGAATTCGCACATCAAATCCACCGCGCGAGTCGCCAACTGCTCTGGCCCCAACTCTTCTGCTGGCAGGTTGATGGTGTCGCGAACCCAGTCGATAATTTTCAGACGTTGATTCAGGGTTTGAGTGTCTTCAGCTGACAGTTCAGCCCACTCAACGTTGCGGCTGCCTTTTGGCCCGCGGAAGCCCTGCCAGAACGCCCAGCTGTTTTCCAGATCCCAGCCTTCACCGGCCAGCGCTACATTTTTCACACCCTGACCGTCGATACGGCGAGCTGCGCGGGCAATGGTCACCAGCGGGTTGTCGGAGGTCAGATGAATAGTCATGCCTTCGGCATTCGTGCTTAATGTCGCTTTTTCGCCCCAGCGTGCGTCGGCAGGCTGAGAAGACAAGAAAATCGGCATGGATTCATTGGTGGTGACTTCGGAACTCATAACTGCACTCCTGCTTTTTTATTTTTCAATGAAAAGTATTATCTTCAATAACAGGCGTTTAGCCCTGATGTTCTCTAATACATTGTTGCTGTGATCGTGTCACTTAAGACGAGAATACCGGCGGTAGCTCGCGTAAACGACGGACTGATTTCACAATCAGGTCGATAGCGTAATCTATCTCTTCCGCCGTGGTGTAACGTCCGAGGGAGAAACGCAGAGAACTGTGAGCCAGATCCTCGCCTAACCCCAGTGCACGTAAAACATAAGATGGTTCGAGGCTTGCCGAAGTACAGGCAGAGCCAGAAGAAACGGCCAAATCTTTCAACGCCATAATCAGCGACTCGCCCTCAACGCCGCTGAAACTGACGTTAAGAATGTTTGGCGCGCTATGCTCAGGCGAGCCATTAATCTGCACGCCCTCTAATTGCTGGATACCTTGCCACAGACGGTCACGCAATGCATGCAGGCGCTGCGCCTCATCGGCCAGCTCCTCTTTAGCAATGCGGAAAGCTTCACCCATGCCAACAATCTGATGCACCGGCAGAGTCCCGGAACGCATACCGCGCTCGTGCCCGCCGCCGTGGATCTGCGCTTCAATCCGCACCTTGGGTTTGCGGCGAACATACAGGCCGCCGATGCCTTTCGGGCCATAGATTTTATGGGCGGAGAAAGACATAAGATCCACCGCCAGCTCATTGAGGTCTACCGGCAGCTTGCCGACGCTTTGGGTGGCATCGACGTGGAAAATAATGTCACGACTGCGGCAGAGTTCGCCAATAGCCGCGATATCCTGAATCACACCTATCTCATTGTTTACATGCATGATTGACACCAAAATTGTGTCTTCGCGCAGTACGGATTCAATAGCCGCTGGGGTGATCACACCTTGAGCATTCGGGGCCAGATAGGTGACGTCGAAACCCTCTTTTTCCAGCTGCAAGCAGGTATCGAGCACCGCTTTGTGTTCGGTTTGGCTGGTAATAATGTGGTTACCCTTGTCGCGATAGGCATGCGCCGCGCCTTTAATGGCGAGGTTATCGGACTCGGTTGCGCCGGAAGTGAACACCACTTCACGCGGATCGGCATTAATCAGTTCGGCAATCTGGTTGCGAGCGACATCGACAATCTCTTCCGCCTGCCAGCCAAAACGGTGGGAACGGGATGCTGGATTACCAAAAGTACCGTCAAAAGTCAGACACTTCATCATGGCCTCGGCTACCCGCGGGTCAACAGGCGTGGTGGCTGAATAATCCAGATAAATAGGTAATTTCATGGCGGGCATGCTCCGTACTGCACGTTCAAGAGCGAACGAGAGAGTTAAAAACGAGGGCTAGTTTAAAACGGCTGCACTGAATCTTAAAAGGAAAATAGTGCCCTACTGACATTCTCTACAGGAATAAAAAAGGCTGCCCATGGCAGCCCTTTCGCGATTTTCGACCTCAAGCCATTTGGTGCAGGGCTTAAGCTCTTAAATTCACATTGATCGTTTCCAGGATGCGGCCTGAAGGATGGCGACGCGTTTCACCATTTTGGCGATCCGCCACTTCCAGAATCTCTTGGTTGTTCACCAATTCACCCAGCGTGATGTTGTTGAGGAAGCCGCTAATGCGTTCGCTCAGGTCGCGCCACAGGGTGTGGGTCAGGCAACGTTCGCCGTTCTGGCAGCCTTCTTTACCCTGACAACGGGTGGCGTCGACTGACTCGTCAACAGCCGTGATCACCGCGCCTACTGCGATTTCACTGGCGTCTTTACCCAGCAGATAACCACCGCCCGGACCACGCACACTGGCAACCAGACCGTTTTTACGCAAACGCGAAAACAGCTGTTCCAGATAAGAAAGAGAGATGCCCTGGCGTTCGGAAATGTCGGCTAAAGGAACCGGACCTTCCTGTGAATGCAGTGCTACATCAAGCATAGCGGTTACGGCATAACGGCCTTTGGATGTCAGTCTCATAGCATGGTTACCTGTTGAAAAAATACGTTGGGGGTAGAACATGCAAACGAGTCTGCCATTCCCGAGTATTTCAGTCAACTATTTAACCTAGTAATTTACTCAAGTATTATTCCTTACGGGTAGCGCGTCTTTTTCGCCGCCCGTAAGGAAAAATCAATCCATTGATTTATATAGATTAAAATGAGTAATCCTTGCTAATTTCAGGCTTATTCCGCGTCTTTATGCTGCTTGTCGATCGAGGTCAAAATGCCACGAAGGATGTTTAGCTCCTGAGATTCAGGACGCGCACGGGTAAATAATCGGCGCAATTTGCTCATAACCTGGCCAGGATGCGACTGGCGAATAAACCCGGTTTGTAGCAAGGTTTGCTCCAAATGTTGGTAAAAACGCTCGAGGTCATCCACCAAAGGATAAGGGGGCTCTTCATATTCGACCTGTGGTTTGCCCGCCTCTTGCAGAGCAAGATAAGCGACGCGCACTTCATAAGCGATAATTTGAACCGCCATCGCCAAATTCAGCGAGCTGTATTCAGGATTAGCGGGAATGCAGACGTGGTAGTTACATTTTTGCAGCTCTTCGTTGGTCAACCCGACGCGCTCGCGGCCAAATACCAAGGCTACCGGCGCGGTTTCTGCGGTTTTGGCACTTTTCTCGCCGCACTCGCGCGGTTCGAGCATCGGCCAAGGCAGGGTTCGCGATCGGGCGCTGGTTCCCACCACCAGACTACAACCCGCCAGTGCTTCGTCGAGGGTGTCGACGATGGTGGCGTTACCAATGACATCACTGGCACCTGCAGCTAAAGAAATGGCTTGGGAATCCGGCTTAACTAACGGATTTACCAGATATAAATTCGATAAGCCCATGGTTTTCATGGCACGAGCAGTGGAACCCATATTGCCCGTGTGGGACGTTTCTACTAAAACGATGCGGATATTGTGCAGCATACAGACTCTAAGCGTAGCGGAAAATCACAGCAGCTTAACACAACGGTAGTCAATTTTCAGAACCCCTGCTATACTGCGCGCCGTTTCCCGTATTCCCGTTCTTTAACATCCTAGTTGGAAGATATCCATGCATCCGATGCTAACCATCGCCGTGCGCGCTGCGCGCAAGGCCGGTAACTTAATTGCCAAACATTATGAAACGCCTGATTCTGTCGAAACCACTCAGAAAGGCACTAACGATTTCGTTACCAACGTTGATCGCGATGCTGAGCATCTGATTATTGACGTTATTCGCAAGTCCTACCCAAAACACACCATTATTGGTGAAGAATGTGGCGAACTGGCTGGCGAAGACAAAGACGTACAATGGATTATCGACCCACTGGATGGCACTACCAACTTCGTTAAACGTCTCCCTCACTTCGCTGTTTCTATCGCCGTGCGCATCAAAGGCCGCACTGAAGTTGCGGTAGTTTACGACCCAATGCGTAACGAACTGTTCACCGCCACTCGCGGTCAGGGCGCACAGCTCAACGGTTATCGCCTGCGCGGCACCAATGCAAAAGATCTCGATGGCACCATTCTGGCCACCGGTTTCCCGTTCAAATCCAAGCAACACGCTAACAGCTACATCAACGTGCTGGGCAAGCTGTTCAACGAGTGCGCTGACTTCCGCCGCACCGGTTCTGCTGCGCTGGACCTGGCTTACGTGGCAGCTGGCCGCGTTGACGGTTTCTTCGAAATCGGCCTGAAACCTTGGGATTTCGCCGGTGGCGAACTGCTGGTTCGTGAAGCTGGCGGCGTGGTGACTGACTTCGTTGGCGGCCACAACCACTACCTGTCAGGCAACGTAGTTGCTGGCAACCCGCGCGTTGTTAAAGGTATTTTGAATACCATGCGTGAAGAACTGAGCGAAGCCCTGAAGCGTTAATTCCTTCCGCCTCGCCATGAAAAACGGACGCTCTAGGCGTCCGTTTTTTTATGCCTATTTTCCGCCGTTAGCCACGGCCAAATGGCCCGATACCGCCATCTGGCGCAGCACCGCCCGCGGTGTAGAGCAGGACGCCAGCCAACAGCAAGATTAAGCCTCCCGCCAAGGCCAGTGCCGACCACGCCACGGTCTGCCACGCGGCAGGTGTGCGTTTGGCACTCAGCTTCACCGCCATCGCCCTGCTGTAAAACACCAGCAAGCCAATCAGCGAAACGGTAATCGACGTGCCGAGCGCCATCACCAGCGCGGACAGCACGCCCCACAGATAGACACCAATCACCTTGGAAAAAAGCAGCACCATGATAGCCCCGGAGCAAGGCCGCAGTCCCATAGCCAGCACAATTGTCGCCTGAGTGCGCCAGTCGCTCCCGGCTTGAAGCTGCTGGTCAGTCGGCAGATGCTGATGCCCGCAGCCGCAGTGCTCATCGTGGACGTGGTTATCAGCCAGCGGGCGCAGGCTGTTAATGGTCAACCCTCGTCGCGGTTTCAGGCTTTTCAAGGTGAAGTAGCAACGCTTAAGCGCCCGCCAGCAAAGCAAAACGCCCAGCAGCATCACCAGAATGAAACTCCCCCGCTCCAGCCAGAAGCTGCTTTGATGCAGCTGCCTCGAGGAGAGCTGCAACACGCCGAGCATCAGCGTCACCAGTAAAACCGCCACTAAGCCCTGCACCACGGCGGAGGCGAAGGTCAGCTTTAAACTGTTTTTCAGCCGCGAGGGGTGAGTCGCCAGGTAAGTGGTAATGACGATTTTGCCGTGCCCCGGCCCAATAGCGTGGACAATGCCGTAGATCAGGCTGAAGCCCATCAAAGTCAGCCCGGCTTTTTGCGGATTGGCTTTCACCTGCTGCAATAGCCCCGCCAGCTCCTGATGCAACTGCCTCTGCCAGATAATGCTGTTGAGCAGAATGCGCGGCCAGTATTGCCACAGGGCGGCCGCGCCGACGACCAATAGCAGCAGGAATACTGCCAGCGGCCAGAGATCCCACGCCCAGTGGCGCTTGCGGTTTTCCATCAAATTCAATGACATTGCAGGGTCACCTTCTGCGCAAACTGCTGGCCCAAATCCATGTCTTCCGGCGGCGCGTCGGCCTTATCCAGCGACAGCGCGTAGCTTTGCAGCGACGCGTCAGGTTTCGGAGTGAAAAGCGCCAGACTGCAGCTCTGTGCCAGCTCCGGCGGCATGTGCAGCGCGTTTTTATCTTTATAGGTCATATCGACAAAGTAGCTTGGGTCGAAAGTGGAGAAGATCATCGGCGCGCCGGACAGCGGCTGCGGGGCCGCCAAAGGCATGACGAACTCCAGCACCGCCTGATCGCCTTTGCGCGACAGCTGATATTCGCTCGGCAAATCGAGATATTTAATCGGTTTGCCGTCGCGGTAAAAGTCAGTGAAGTAGTGCTGGCTCAGCACCCGCGCCATCACTTCGGCGGCCAGCTTTTTCCACACGGTAGAATCTGACTTGGCCTTCTGCGCGTCATAAAGCAGATCCGCCGAGGTGATTTCATCCATCGTCCAGACCATTTTCAGGCCGGTAAGCTGCTGGTCCTTGGTCACCAGCGTGGTTTGCATATCAATAAAACTGTGCGGATGCGCCTGAGCTGCCAACGGCAGTGACAGACTGCACGCCAATAAGCTCATTTTCAGGCAGGAAGAACGCCGGTTCCTGGCGCGAATAAAGGTCTTTTCCATGGTTAAGGCCCGTAAAGTCAGTGAATACCTGCTGCTAATTGTTACAAAGTAACAGTTTTTACTGGTGCAATTAAGCGGATGAGAAAAATAACTGTGATCAGAGTTGTAAGCCGGTGTAAAACCGTGAGCTTCGCCGCGTCGCTCAACCCGTGGTTTGCTATGCTTTGCATATAATTTCACGCGTAAGTATATAGAAGGTCTTATGAGCCTGGACACCGCCCCCGTGCCTGAGCTCTCCGGTCAACAACGGCGCTGCCATGTTTTGTTGATGCTGTATGCGCCGTTACCGGCAATGCAACTGGAGACGATCAGCCAAATAAATGGCACTGACCTCCCCACCACTCGGCAGGATCTTGCCGATGTCCACCGAGATATAAACCGCCTGCATCGATTGAATATTCTGGAGTTTGGCGATTCTGAATGCCAGTTACAGGGCGAACAGCTTGACCTGCGGCTGTGCCTGTTTCACGGCCTGCGCCGCGCCCTGCGCACCTCTCCGGCCTTTATTAATCAGCACTTCTCGCCGTGGCTACATCAGGCGCTGGCCCCCTATCGCTTCGCCGACAGCCATTTTTATGAGCACGAGCTGAATCGGCTGATAAGCCAGTGCGCCGCCCAGCTTAGCCGGGAGTTCAGTGAGCGCGACCAGACTTTTTTGCGCGTCTATTTGCAGTATTGCCTGTGGCAGAACCTGTCTCAAGGGGATAACAGCTTCGAGCCCGCCAAACTGACTGATTTACAGTGCCAGTGGCTGCGCGAAAAACCGGAGTTTACTGCCGCCAGTCGCCTGTTCACTCAGCTTCAGCACATCAGCGGCGGGCAGCTAGCCGAGGGTGAACGCGACTTCTTCACCCTGCTGCTGAGATTGCTGAAAAACCACCAGTACAGCAGTAGCGGCTCGTTGGAAGATGAGCAACTCACTCAGCAAGTGGCGCGATTAATTGCCAATTTCCAAGAAGTTGCCGGAATGAAGTTCAGCAGCGATGAGGGGCTAGCTCGCCAGCTTTTTGCTCATCTTGGCCCGGCGATTGAACGCTGCCATTTTGCGATTGGTATCGACAATCTGCTGCAAGATGAAGTCACGCGTATGTATCCAAGGCTGGTGCGTACCACTCGCGAGGCGCTGGAGGATTTCCAACTGGAGTACCAGATTCGGCTTTCGGAGGAGGAAGTGGGCTTAGTCGCCGTGACCTTCGGCGCGTGGCTGATGCAAGGTAACGCCCTGCACGAAAAGCAGATTTTACTGCTGACCGACAATAACCCGCAGCTGGAAGAGGCGGTTGAACAGCAGATCCGCGAGGCGACCCTGCTGCCACTTAATATTCAATATCAGACGCTGGCGGATTTCCAGCAGCTCGGCGCACCGGCCGGCGTCGCCATGATTGTCACGCCTTACGCAACACGAATCACCGACGCCGACCCGCTGGTCATTCACACCCAACTGCCATTGGCAAAAGAGCAGCGAAAACGCATTCGCTCGCTGCTCGAAGCTCATTAATCGATCGCGACTGGCGTCACTTTCGGCCGCAGGAAAATGGCCGGTGCCGCCACCAGCGCCATCACGAAGAACAGCCCAGCGTGCAGATGCTCAAACAAGAAGCCGGAAATCATGGTCATCACCGCTACGCCGCCGCCCATGGCTAACGCCGAATAAACCGATTGCAGGCGGATAACCTGATCCCGAGGGCGCGAGGCAATAAAGCGCATCCCCGCCAGATGGCAAACCGTGAAAGTGCCGCAGTGTAGGATTTGAATCAGGATAAGCCAAGGCAGCTCGATGAATGCCCCCATCAATGCCCAGCGCACCACGCCACAGCAGGCGGAGAGCAGCAGCAAATCGCGCGCGCTCCAGCGGCGGAACAGCTTATTGCTGAAGGTGAACACCAGCACTTCCGCCACCACGCCCAGCGACCATAGATACCCCACCACCGAGGCGGAATAGCCTTGGTCCTGCCAGTAAATCGCGCTGAAACCGTAATAGGCCGCGTGGGCACCTTGCAGCAAGGAGACGCAGAGTAAGAAGCGCCAGACCGGCGTTTCACTCAGCAAGGCTTTCCAGGAAATGGCCGGCTCGTTGTTTTCGCGCTTGGCTCCCACCGGCTTAACGCTCGGGCGGAACAGCATCCCCAGCAGCATGGCGGCAATGCCGACCGTCAGCGTGTAAAGAATCGCATTATGGCCATATACCGACACCAGCTTGCCGGTCAGCGCCGAACCTATCACAAAGGCTATTGATCCCCAGACGCGGACTTTGCCGTAATCCATGGTGATTTGGCGCTGTAGCGTGCCAGAAAGGGCATCGGTCAGGGGCACTAACGGGCCGAAGAAGATGCTAAACCCGGCGATGTTGATCATCAACCACGCCCAGCCGTTGCCAAACCAGTAGCCCACCGCGAAGGCCAGTGTCAGCAGTGCCAAAATGCGCAGGCCGGTAATTAAATGGGCGGGATCTTTAATGGCAGGAGAAATGATTAAGGTACCGAGGAAACGTGAAACTAAGCCGGCCCCCAGCAATAACCCGATATTTTCAGAAGAGATACCCTCGCCTTTTAGCCAAACCCCAAAGAAAGGCAGAAAAATACCGTAGCTGAAAAAGTAGGTGAAATAGCTAAGCCCTAGCCAATACGTTGAACGCAATACCATAGTTCCTCCGGTTTTTATGGCCGATACTTTGACAGAGGTCACACTAGCTAGCAATCAGCAGTGAAGGTGTTAAGAGAGGAATGTAAGGCGGCTCACAGTTATGGCTGGCTATTAACAAAAAACCCGCCGAGGCGGGTTTATTTATTCAGATCAAAACGCTGCAAGTCCTGAGTGATCACACTCAGACTCGGTCAGACATTACGCGTAAACAGGGAAGCGTGCGCAGATATCCAGCACGTTTTTCTTAACGCGTTCGATAGTGGCTTCGTCGTTGATATTGTCCAGAACGTCACAGATCCAGCCAGCCAGTTCGCGAACTTCGGCTTCTTTGAAACCACGACGGGTAACAGCCGGAGTACCGATACGCACGCCAGAGGTCACGAAAGGAGACTTCGGATCGTTTGGCACGGAGTTTTTGTTGACGGTGATGTTAGCACGGCCCAGCGCGGCGTCGGCTTCTTTACCGGTCAGGTTCTTATCAACCAAGTCCATCAAGAACAGGTGGTTGTGCGTACCGCCAGAAACCACGTTGTAACCACGTTCCATCACCACGGCCACCATAGCTTGTGCGTTTTTAGCCACTTGCTGTTGGTAAGTTTTGAACTCAGGCTCCATCGCTTCTTTCAGGGCTACCGCTTTACCGGCAATCACGTGCATCAGCGGGCCGCCCTGACCACCAGGGAATACGGCTGAGTTGAGTTTTTTATAGAACTCTTCGCTGCCGCCTTTCGCCAGAATCAAACCACCGCGAGGACCCGCCAGCGTTTTGTGGGTAGTGGTGGTGACGATGTGTGCGTGTGGCACTGGGTTCGGGTAAACGCCAGCTGCAATCAGACCGGCAACGTGTGCCATGTCGACGAAGAAGTAGGCGCCAACGCTGTCTGCGATTTCACGCATCTTGGCCCAGTCAACCACGCCAGAGAATGCAGAGAAGCCGCCAATGATCATTTTTGGCTTGTGGATTTCGGCCTGACGCTTAACGTCTTCATAGTCGATATCGCCGCCTTCGTTGATGCCGTAAGGCACCACGTTATAAAGCTTACCAGACAGGTTTACCGGAGAGCCGTGAGTCAGGTGACCACCGTGGCCCAGGTTCATCCCCAGAATGGTGTCGCCCGGCTGCAACAGCGCGGTGTAAACCGCGAAGTTAGCCTGTGAGCCAGAGTGTGGCTGCACGTTAGCGAAGTCTGCGCCAAACAGCTCTTTTGCGCGGTCGATAGCCAGTTGCTCAACGATATCCACGTATTCGCAGCCGCCGTAATAACGTTTGCCCGGATAACCTTCGGCATATTTGTTAGTCAGTTGCGAACCCTGAGCCTGCATGACGCGCGGGCTGGTGTAGTTTTCTGACGCAATCAGCTCGATATGTTCTTCCTGACGAACAACTTCCTTCTCCATTGCTGCCCACAGCTCAGCATCATAATCGGCAATGTTCATTTCACGCTTTAACATCCGCATCTCCTGACTCAACAAACTAAAAAATAAATGCCCCTTCCGGGTTCTGCGCAACAGTGTAAATGTTTAAGACGCCTGCGGATAGAGTCGGTTTAATGTTTTTAGGCAATCGATTGGCTTCAGACACGGCAAGGCTTTTATCCGTTAGGGACTTAGCGTAATCAAGGGAGTTTTCTTCACCATAACATGCATATTTTTCAGCTTTGTGACCCCGCCCGCACGCTTTATGAAACCCATGATTCCGGCATGGCTATTTACAACAATAAATCCTCACTATAAGATGCATTAAAAATACATGTTTAAGAATTTATCGCTGAGATACGGGCCTAAGCCCAGGGAGCTAACACCATGCTAGACAGCCAAACTATCGCCACCGTGAAGTCCACCATCCCCCTGCTCGCCGCCACCGGACCGAAATTAACCGCCCACTTTTATGATCGCATGTTCGCGCATAACCCTGAGCTGAAAGACGTTTTTAATATGAGCAACCAGCGCAACGGCGATCAGCGGCAGGCACTGTTTGACGCCATCTGTGCCTATGCCGCTAACATCGAAAATCTCGCCGCGCTGCTGCCTGCCGTTGAGCGCATCGCGCAAAAGCACACCAGTTTCACCATCCAACCCGAGCAGTACAACATTGTCGGCACTCACCTGCTGGCGACGCTGGATGAGATGTTCAGTCCGGGTCAGGAAGTGCTGGATGCCTGGGGCAAAGCTTACGGCGTGTTGGCCGGGGTGTTTATTCAGCGTGAGGCCGATATTTATAAAGAGAGCGCCGAGAAGAAAGGCGGCTGGTCTGGCACCCGCGAATTCCGCATCAAGGAGAAGCGTCCGCAGAGTGATTTAATCACCAGTTTTGTGCTGGAGCCGGTAGACGGCCAGCCGGTGGCAGATTTTAACGCCGGGCAATATCTGGCGGTCTATATTCGCAGCCAGCAGTTAGAAAATCAGGAAATTCGCCAGTATTCACTGACTCAGGCACCAAACGGCAAAACCTATCGCATTGCGGTGAAGCGCGAAGAGCAAGGTCAGGTATCGAATTTCCTGCATAACCAGGCTCAGGAAGGGGACGTGGTGCATCTGGCCGCGCCGCACGGTGATTTCTTCCTCGAGGTGACGCCTCAGACGCCCGTCGCGCTGATTTCCGCCGGTGTCGGCCAAACGCCCATGCTCGGGATGCTCAACGTGCTGGTCGCCAAACAACATCAGGCCCCTATTCACTGGCTGCACGCCGCTGAAAATGGCCGGGTTCACGCTTTCGCGGATGAAGTGAAATCTTTGGGAAATCGCCTGCCGCAGCTGCAAAGCCACGTGTGGTATAACCAGCCGCAGGCGGAAGATTTGCCGGGTGAGCAGTATCAGTCTCAGGGCCTGATGGACCTTAACCTGCTGAAAAGCCAGCTCGCCGACCCGACGACCGAATTCTATCTCTGCGGCCCGGTGGGCTTTATGCAGTTCGCGGCCCAGCAGCTTGTGGCGCTCGGGGTTGCCGTCGACCACATTCATTACGAATGCTTCGGCCCGCATAAAGTGCTGTAATTAAAACAGATGCATAAAAAAAGGCTGACATCGCGTCAGCCTTTTTTATTGGCGTTTTCTGGTCATAAGACTGAAAACGGCAATTAGATCGCTTCTTCATCCTGCTCGCCAGTACGAATACGTACTACGCGCGCCACGTCGAACACGAAGATTTTGCCATCGCCGATTTTGCCGGTCTGGGCAGTGGTCATAATGGTTTCGACACAGGTATCAACGATATCGTCAGCCACTACGATCTCAATCTTCACTTTAGGCAGGAAGTCCACCATATACTCAGCGCCGCGGTAGAGTTCGGTATGGCCTTTCTGACGCCCAAAACCCTTCACCTCTGTCACGGTCATGCCGGTAATACCCACTTCGGCCAAGGCTTCACGGACATCATCGAGTTTAAACGGCTTAATAATCGCATCAATTTTCTTCATGGCGGACCCTTATAATCATTCATTTGCTCTCCGCCTTCCTGAGCGGCAGCGTGGTTCACATTCTGATTGCCAGCGGCAATGCACAGGCAGACGGTAAAGGTAACATAGTCGAAGAGCGTCGTGGTCACTCTTTAAAGTCGGTCGCTTCCAACTCGTGACGAGAAAGCAGCTTGTAGAATTCGGTTCGGTTGCGCCCGGCGATACGCGCCGCGTTGGTCACATTGCCTTTGGTTATCTGCAACAGCTTGCGCAGGTAATTGAGTTCAAACTGATTACGCGCCTCGACGAAGGTCGGCAGCGCAGTGTTCTCCCCTTCCAAAGCCTGCTGTACCAAGGCTTCGCCAATCACTGGCGCGGAGGTCAGCGCCACGCACTGCTCAATCACGTTAACCAGCTGGCGAACATTGCCCGGCCAGCTGGCAGCCATCAGGCGTCGCATGGCGTCGGTTGAGAAGCTGCGTACAAAAGGTTTATGTCGCTGCGCGGCGACCCGCAGCAGGTGGTTCGCCAGCAAGGGAATATCTTCTGCACGCTCATTTAATGCCGGTAATTTTAAGCTAACGACATTCAGGCGATAGAACAAATCTTCGCGAAACTCGCCCTTCTCCATGGCTTTCGGCAAATTGCGGTGGGTCGCGGAGATAATTCGCACATCCACATCGATGTCGTGATTACTGCCCACCGGGCGCACTTTGCGCTCTTGCAGCACGCGCAGCAGTTTGACCTGAAGCGAAAGCGGCATGTCACCGATTTCATCTAAAAACAGCGTCCCCCCCGTCGCCGCCTGAAATAGTCCTTCCCGGCTACTGACCGCGCCGGTAAAGGCCCCTTTGGCGTGACCAAAGAGTTCAGACTCCAGAAGCTGCTCGGGCAGCGCGCCACAGTTAATCGCCGTGAAAGCCTTCTTGGCTCGCGGGCTGGCGGCGTGGATCGCCTGTGCCAACACCTCTTTCCCCGTGCCGCTTTGGCCGTTAATCAGCACGCTGACGTCAGACTGCGCCACCATATTGGCCTGCTCCAGCAGCCGCAGCATCACCGGATTGCGCGTGACAATCGCCTCACGCCAGCTCTCATCACCACTCGGCGAGGAGAGAGACAGCGCGGCGTCAATCGCTTTATACAGCGCGTCGCGATCAACGGGCTTAGTAAGGAAGCTAAACACCCCCTGCTGGGTGGCGGCAACCGCGTCGGGGATGGAACCATGGGCGGTGAGGATAATCACCGGCATGCCCGGCTGATGCTGTTGGATCTCGGCGAACAGCGCCATGCCGTCCATTTCATCCATGCGCAAGTCGCTGATCACTAAGTCAAAACGTTCACGATTAAGCAGACGTAGCGCCTCGGCTCCGCTTTCGGCGGTAGTGACGCGGAAACCCTCGCTGGTCAGGCGCATACCCAACAGCTTCAGCAGGCTCGGGTCGTCATCGACCAGCAACAGGCTGGCGGCTTTGCGTAACGTCATGGTTTCTTCTGCCCTTTAATCGGTGGCTGGTAAGTCTCTTCCGGCTTAACCGTTGCAGAGGCCGAATCGTTGTCCGGCAAATCACTCTGCATCTGCTTGCGCGAAGAGAGCTGACGCTCGATATCCGTCAGGTTTTTTAACTTACGCTGAGTATCCGTCAAGCTCTGTTGCAATGCCACTTGCTGCTCGGTGAGCTGCTCTATTTTGCTTTCGGACACGGCGGCCTGCCGCGCGTTACGCGCTTTCTCATCCCCCAGCGTCACTTGCAGGGTTTGCCGCTCGCGCCACAGTTGCACCAAGGTTCGAATGGAGCCGGGCATCTGGACGCGGTATTCATTAACGCGAGCTAACAGCGCGCGACGCTGCTGCTGGTCCGGATCGGCCCCGGCGCGCAGGATGCTCTGCTTGAACACGGTATCCCACGAGTTAGCTTTGATTTGCTCAGCCTGATAGCGCGCCTGAGCGTCATTCATTCGGTCCGCGCAATCCATCGCCCGCAGCCAGAAAAGCGAGTTATTTATGGCGTCGCTATCATCCAGCGCCCACAGGGTTTCACAAGGCGCGAGGCGGAAATCCACCACTTTGGTGGTCGGGATCACATCCTCGACCGGGCGATAATAGCTGTCACTGGAAGAGTGCAAAGTACAGCCTGCGAGGAGGGTTGGAGCAACAATGACCGCCAAAGTGGCGCGGCATACTGCGGTTTTCAACCCGTGCTGAATACGGAATAAAAAAGATGCGGCGCTTTTTAACAGGCCGTCCTGCTTAATTTGGCGTTTTTTAATCATTTTTCTCAGC
This sequence comes from Ewingella sp. AOP8-B2-18, assembly GCF_052376015.1. NCBI lineage: Bacteria > Pseudomonadati > Pseudomonadota > Gammaproteobacteria > Enterobacterales > Yersiniaceae > Ewingella > Ewingella sp. AOP8-B2-18. The sequence continues at coordinate 108,942 of NZ_JBQSVB010000001.1, read as the reverse complement.
AGTTAATGGCAATTCGATACGAAAACACACGTCGGCATGGTCAATAGTGACCAACCGTAATTCTCCGCGCATTCTGCGGATGCAATCCTGTGCAATGCTCAGCCCCAAACCACTGCCTTTTACGGCACCCTTGCGCTGCTGACTTCCCTGATAAAAAGGTTCGAAAATCATCGTTTTTTCGGCCTCAGGGATGGTATTTCCCGTGTTGGCAACGTCAATGATCACTTGGTTTTGTGAATGCCGACTGCGGACCCAAATGGTACCGGATTCAGCGCCATAGTGCACCGCATTGGAATAGAGATTATCCAGCACGCGCATCAATAAAGTCGGTTCCGCCCAGCAGAATTGGGCCGCCATATTGACCTCGGTGCTAATTTGCTTGGCTCTGGCGGGAAGGCTGTTGGATGCCACGATACTGTCGACCATGGCCGCTAAATCCACGCGCTCCTTCTCCATTGGCGCATCGGCGAGTTTGCGGTTGTAGTCCAACAGCTGTTCGATCAGCGTTTGTAAGTGGCGGCTGCTGTCATCGAGGATCGCCACCACCTCTTTTTGATCGGCCGTTAAAGGGCCTGCGACTTCATCCTGCAACAGCTCGGTGCCTTCGCGCATACTGGCCAAGGGGGTTTTTAACTCATGAGAAATATGGCGCAAAAACTCGTGGCGCTGTGACTCGAGCCACGCCAGACGCTCACTGAGCCAGACGATACGCTGAGCCAGGGAGCGAATTTCTCGTGGCCCTTTAAACTTGTCGGCATTGCCCAGCGTGCCTCGCTCACCCAGGCGGTTAATCATCCGCTCTACGCGCTTAACCGGGCCGATAATCATCCGTGTAAACAGCAAGACCAGCGCCCCGCTAAGCAAGAACAGCACCAACGCCTGCCAGCCAAAGAACTGGCCACGCTCGGCGATGGCGCGCTGCAACTGCTGGCCGCGGGTAAAAATCACTTCACGCGTGGCCTGAACCATTTCGGCATTCGAACGGGCGAAGTCTTCCAGTTGGGCTGAGGTGGCGGCATCCGGGCTGTTGTTTTGGCATTTTAATTGGGCGAGTTGGGTCAGTAAGCTACGCAGCGATTGGTAATAGCGAACGTCGGGCAGCACGGAGGCATGGGCGTCGAGCATCTGCGCGTAGCGCTTGCGCTGGCTGTCGTATAAACGAGACAAGGTCGGGTCATCCAACACGCAATATTGCCGATAGCTGCGCTCCATTTCCAAGGCAACGCTCGACATCGCTTCACTGCGACGCGCATCGGTTAGCGTGGTGCGATTGATTTCAGCGGCTTGAGAACTGAGGTGATCCAGACTTTGATATGCCTGATAAGCCAATACCAGCAGGGGTAGAAGCACAAACAGGAAGGCCATCAACACGAGCTGGCGCAGGGAGCCGGGAAATATTCTTCCTCTTTTCAACGCATTTATCTCATTGGTAAACCGATGTCTAAATGCTAACTGAGTAACTGATTTACAGCCAGAAAAGAGTCAAATTAAAAGGAGTGTTAGAGCACTTTTAGGAGGGGGACTGAACACCCTTCAAGGCCAAGGTGTTCAGTCATCCAGAATAGGTGGTGCCTCACTCAACGTGTCGTTCGATGTTTGATAACGTGCTTGCGCAACGATTATCAGTCTGGTGAACGATAGGCACCTTGCTTTGGCGTCATTCGGGCATTATGGGCACATTTTGCGGATTAGCGCAGGCTATCATAATCAATTGAATGAGCAACTGCGCTTATTATGCATGCTTCGTGCCACAAATTAAACTTCAAAAATAAATGATTGATTAGTAGAGGGAAAATAATTCCTTTTATTTTTAATCGTTGTCTGCTGCCTTAAAAGAAAGTGCATTTATTCAACAAGGTGTCGCTAAAAAGCAACACTTCACAATCACAAAAATAAAGACATTCAATATCAATTAGTTAAATGTCTCTTTTTAGAGACACTACTCTTAAGGATTTGTCTCTGTTTTCCGACACTCAGCGCATTATTAATGTTCGCTAAAGCCCAGCGCATTGGGCGCAGGCACATCTTGCTCACAGTTGGCCGGATTATCGACCTTGGCCGGGTCACATTTCGCCACCACTTCCGGCGGCAAGAAGATATGGTCGAGAATAGCGCGCGCCGTCGGCCCGGCCACCACGCCGTCTCCCCCGCCGTTCTCGAGGATCAGCGCCATCACGACTTTGGGATTTTTATATGGCGCGAAGGCCGTGTAGAAGATGTGGTCACGCAGTCTGATTGGCGTCATTTTGGCATTGTAGATTTGGTTTTCACGCAGGCTGAACACCTGCGATGTCCCTGATTTCGCAGCGATTTGATAAGGCGCGGTATGGAACAGTTTGTAGCCCGTCCCGTTAGGGAAGTTCGCCATGCCGAACATGCCGTTGCGCACGATTCCCCAGATAGGGGATTTAGGATCAGCGATCTGCGTGGTCGGCGGCTGCACGTATGGCGTGATCACTTTCCCACTCTGGCTTGAGTAAAGCAAGTGCGGCGTTTGCAATTTACCGTTATTCACCAAGGCACTTAGAGCTCGCACCATCTGGATTGGCGTCGCGACCCAGTAACCCTGGCCGATACCCACGGAAACCGTATCCCCCTGATACCAACCCTTCTTATGGACTTTCTGCTTCCACTCGCGACTTGGCAGCACGCCGTTGTACTGCTCGTCGAGATCAATCCCGGTCGATTGCCCATAGCCGAATTTACTCAGCCACTCGTGAATGCGGTCAATCCCCATCTCGTAGGCCACCTGATAGAAGAAGGTATCCGCCGACTCCTCAATAGCTTTGGTGACATTCAGCATGCCGTGGCCGGTTTTCAGCCAGTCACGGTAGCGGCGCTCGGTGCCGGGCAGTGTCCAAGTTGGCGCGCCGAAGAAGGTGGTTTGCGGCGTGATAACCCCGGCAAACAGCGCCGATGTGGCCATAAATGGCTTAACCGTGGACGCCGGCGGGTAAAGGCCCTGAGTCACGCGGTTAATCAGCGGCAGGTCAGGGTTCTTCAGCAGCGCGCTGTACTGTTTGCTGGAAATGCCGTTGACGAAGGGGTTGGGATCATAGCTCGGGCTGGAAACCATCGCCTTAATGCCGCCGTCTCGCGGGTCCATCACGACGACCGCGGCGCGCTGGCCTTTCAGCACTTTCTCAATATATTGCTGTAGACCTAAATCCAGCGTCAGATAGATATTTTGCCCAGCCTGGGGAGGCACTTCCCTCAGCAGGCGCACTACGTGACCGTGGTTATCCACTTCGACTTCCTGATAGCCGGTATGCCCATGGAGAATATTTTCATAATACTTTTCCACGCCCTGCTTACCTATGTCATGGTCAGCGGCATAGTTTTCGGCAATTCCTTCTTTTTCGAGACGTTTTTCGTCTTTGTCATTGATTTTCGACACATAACCGACGACGTGCGCCAGCTCCGCCCCGTAAGGGTACTGCCGCTGCTGGTAGGTGCTGATGGACACGCCGGGGAAATTGAATTGATTGACTGAGAAGCGCGCCACCTCGACGTCGGTCAACGCCAGCTTCAGCGGGATCTCAGCGAACTTACGGCCGTGGATCATGGCATCGTGGAAGTTATCCAGATCGTCCTGCGTAAGATCCACGATGGGGGTCAAGGCTTTTAGCGTGGCCTGAAGATCATCCACCTTGCCGGGAATAATTTCTATCTGATACAGGGTGATATTCTGCGCCAGAACCACACCATTGCGATCCATGATAAGCCCGCGGCTCGGGGCGATCGGCAGCATTTTGATGTCATTTTGGTTGGAACGCGTTTGGTAAAAATCATGCATCCCAATCTGTAAACGATACAGGTTATAAACCAGTACGGAAGAGAGCAGCACCACGACCACAAAGGCGATGACGGCACGGCGGACAAAAAGGACGGACTCAGCGGTATGGTCGCGAATTTCGTCATTAAGTAGAGCCATAGGCGCGCAAAACCCTTTCTAATCGGCTTATAAAGCAGTGGCGGAAACGGAATGGTGAAAAGGCCGCAAGTCTATCGGCTCAGGCATACCCCGACTATAAGAAGTGTGCTAATGAACTGGCAGTAATGTTTCTATTTATGAAAATGTAAGAGGAAAAAGTAACAGTTAAAACAAATTGAGATGCGAATCCCGCTATCAAAAGCCAGATTCGCAGAAGAAGGGATAAGTCAGCAGGGCTTATTTCGTTGCGATTTCTACACAGTCGCCATACACATAACCGTCGGTTTCTGTCGCGACCACAAAGTTGTTTTTAACGTGAATATACATCAGGTTATCTTGCGCCCCGGCCTTCATAGGCTGGTTATTCTGACCAATGATATCCGTCAGCTCCGGGCTGGTGATCATTTTAGTACCGTCTGGGGAGAAGGTAAAAGTATTGCCAGCGTCAAACACGTGCGCGTCTTTATTAATCACATCGGCAGTTTCTGTACCATCCGCGGCTTGTACGTTATGCGTTAACACACATTTATAGGCCGTTACGGCGGACGCTGAAAAGGAAGTCAACGCCAGCAAAATTGCAACGAAAGCACCCAACCTGAACATGAGAATAGTCCTACCCTGTAAAGTTGCGGCACATCCTATCACTTGCGCTTTTTATAGGAAGAGGTCTGAGAAAAAAAGCCTAAGTCTCAGCCTTATTTGGATTAAGGCGGTAATTAAACCACCCAAGCTTAAGCAGGCCGGTAATTTAGCCTGCTTAAGCATTTTGCTGCGGATGGTTATTAATCTTCTTTAATGCCAAGAACCTTAATTGTCATAATGGACAATGAGTTAGGTGGGATTTTCCCCGCAATGCCCTTTTCTCCATACGCTAAATTAGGTGGGATATAGAGCGTCGCTTCTCCATTAATCCCCATCTTCACAATCACCTCCTGCAAGGTAAGTGGAATATCTTTAACGGCAGCAGCAATAACATTGTTGTTTTTTTCGCTGGCAATGATCGTACCGTCACCTAATTTCTCGATAATTTTGATACGGACGCTGTCAGTCGGTTTCACTTTTAGCGCAGAACCCGGCTTGGTGATCACATAAATGAAGTTACTTTTCGCTTTCACGGCGTTCTTCATTTTCGCAGCCTTGGCCATAACCTGCTCATTTATAGCTCTGTTTTTGTTCCCTTTATCAGCCGCATTCTCATTAATTTCCTTATCGACTACCGCCAGAGAAGCTTCGATCTCTTTATCGGTCAGCAACGGGGTGTGATTAAAACGATCCAACAAGCCTTTGAGGACGATGTTTTGATCCACCGGGGCAGTGTAAGCGGTGATCTTTCTCAACTCCTGCTCAGACTCCAGCCCGATGAAATACCCCAAGGAATAGGCGCGTTTCGCCAATCTTCCAGCTTTGCTATCGGCAGTAATTGCTTCTTTGACCTGCTCACTGCTTGGTATGCCAGAGGTCACATTAGCCGCTGATTTCTCTGCCAGTTGTTTCTTCACATTGGCCAACTCAGTCGCCAGCGCGGCTTGCTCATCGGCCCATTTTTTACTGCCAGCCTGTGCATCTGCCTGTTGTTTGGCAACTTGGGCAGCAAGCTGAGTTTTCTCTGTGTTGAGCGAAGCAATCTGCGCATCAACCTTGGTTTTATCCTGCGCGGCTTGTTTCTCTACCGCCTGTAAGCGCAGATTTTCATTACTGGCTTTCTTCTCTGCGGCCTGAGATTCCACCAGCTGTTTGGTTATCTGAGACTGCTGGGCGGTAAGAGCGGCGATCTGATTATCCTGCTTAACCTTGCCCTGCGCAGACTGTTTGGCTTCAGCCTGTAGACGAAGATTTTCATCTGCAGATTTTTTCGCCGCAGCCTGTGCCTCTGCCAAATGTTTAGCAGCATGCGCAGCCGTTTGGGTTTGCTGCGCAGTCAGTTCGGCAATCTGTATATCCAGCTTGGCTTTGTCTTGCTCGGCCTGTTTCACTGCTGCCTGTAGACGAGCGTTTTCATCGCTGGCCTTCTTCCCCGCCGCCTGTGCATCTGCCAATTGCTTAGCCGATTGAGATGCTCCTTGCTGTTGCTGTGCTTTCAGTTCGAAAATCTGTTTATCCAGCTTGGCTTTGTCTTGCTCGGCCTGTTTCACTGCTGCCTGTAGACGAGCGTTTTCATCGCTGGCCTTCTTCCCCGCCGCCTGTGCATCTGCCAATTGCTTAGCCGATTGAGATGCTCCTTGCTGTTGCTGCGCAGTCAGTTTGGCAATCTGCGCATCCAGCTTGGCTTTCTCCTGCTCGGCCTGTCTGGCCAATGCTGACAGTCGGGCGTTATCTTCATTGGCCTTTAGCAATGCCTGCTGTGCATCACTCAGCTGCCGCGCGATCTCTTTGGCTTTCACCTCGAGCGTTTCAGGTACTGGCTCACCGCTGATCGCCGCAAGTTTTTTTCTAATGGTAATAATTTCAGACTGAAGCTTCTTATTTTTATTATTGAGTTCAGAAAGCTGCTGCTTATACCATTGAGCAGTTAGCGGAGTATTCTGCGAGTTATCTTTTTTTTTCGGAATATCCTTGGATAATTCCCCAGACGAATCCTGTTCGCTAACGCCAGATGAACTAAATACTGGCTGAAGAGCCGGTTTTACTAATTTTTCCTCTCGTAATTTATTTAGAAGATTGAGGTTATTAGTATTATCTTCCGCCACTGCCCCTCTCATACTAGCAAGAGCAAGAAAAACGCAGATACAAAGAGTACGCTTCATCATAGATTGTTAATTTCCTGTGATCTTTTTTCCATGTTCTTAAATGACGCATCTTTGACCCGCGCGCAGATCAATTTAATCTTGTTACTCAACTCCATACCGAGGATATCTTTAGAATCCTTGTTAATATTCAGACTGTTAGTTCGGTAAACCTCATAGGCTTGGTTTACCTTGGAGAATTGTTTCTGATAGATTTCGTAGGAAGCAGGATCAATATTTTTTAGCGCTTTAAATTCGTTAATGCAGGATTGTTCACTGGCATTTGCCACTTTCCCTTTTATTCCTGCTTTCGGCGTTGTACACCCAATTAAGGTAAGAAGCGGAAAAAGTATTAACAAACGTGCCATATTTCTTCTCATTGCATTATGTTCCCTATTCGAATCGATTAATGATTTAAAAAATAATTATATATTCTCTGTATTCTTTTAAACGTCACAAAATTCCCGTCATCTTAATAAGAAGACGACTAATAAGAAAAACCCAACTACTTAATCTATGTTTAATCAAAACTTCATGAGGGGGTGTAAAAGGCGTGCGCCTCATTCAATTTCCCACCCTTGTCAGGAGAGTTGATGGCGTAGCGGGAGTCGGCGGCGGCTACCCTCTGTTATGGGCATCCTTAGGCTGGCGAAAAAATAAAAGCTAAAAGCATGACTCAGATCAAACAAAACCCGCGCCCAGACTGGGCTGGAAAGGCGTTTTAAGCGCAATTTATGGGCTATTTTTCAGCAAAAAATGTGTTTCATACCCTCCCCTGTGCATTTCATTCCTGTACCAAGGCATCTCATGCCCGAAACCGATCGCTGTGCGGCGAAAGATTTATCATACAAACAGTTTAATTGACTTTATTTCGCTCGGGAGAACCCACTATGAGTGACAAATCTGGAATGCAAAACGACAACCGCACACGCTGGCTAACGCTGTTTGGCACCATCATTACCCAATTTGCTCTTGGCTCTGTATATACGTGGAGTTTGTTTAACGGACAGCTGTCCCAAAAGCTGGATGAACCGATCAGCCGCGTGGCCTTCTCCTTCGGCTTACTGAGCCTGGGCCTGGCGATTGCTTCTTCTGTCGCGGGCAAGCTGCAAGACCGATTCGGGGTTAAGAAAGTCACGATGGCGGCAGGCGTGGTGATGGCGATAGGTTTTGCGCTCACCTCCCAATCCAACAATTTAATCATGCTGTATCTCAGCGCGGGAGTATTGGTCGGGCTGGCAGACGGCGCGGGCTATCTGATGACACTGTCCAACTGCGTGAAGTGGTTCCCGGAGCGTAAAGGGGTAATTTCAGCCTGTGCCATCGGCGCTTACGGCCTCGGCAGCTTAGGTTTTAAATTTATTTGCGGCCACTTACTCAGCATTTATTCTCTGGAAAGCACCTTTATTATCTGGGGTCTGCTGGCGATGACCATGATTATCATCGGCGGCCTAATGATGACAGACGCGCCTAAGCAGGCTCCTCAGACCATCAACTGTAATGAAGACAACCTGACCAGCAGCCGTGACTTCACGCTGTCAGAAGCCGTGCGCATGCCACAGTACTGGATGCTGGCAATGATGTTCCTCACCTCTTGCATGAGCGGCCTGTATGTTATCGGCGTGGCGAAGGACATCGGCGAAGGTCTGGTGCATCTCAACGCGGTCACCGCCGCCAACGCCGTCACCGTGATTGCCATTGCTAACCTCAGCGGCCGACTGATCCTCGGAGTGCTGTCAGACAAAATGGCGCGCATCCGGGTGATTTCCATGGCGCAGGTCATCTCACTGGTCGGCATGAGCATTCTGCTGTTTTCCAATATGAATGAGACGCTGTTCTTCATCTCCGTAGCCTGTGTGGCCTTCAGCTTCGGCGGTACTATCACCGTCTATCCATCGCTGGTGAGTGACTTCTTCGGGCTGAATAACCTGACCAAAAACTACGGTTTGCTGTATCTCGGCTTCGGCATCGGCAGCGTCATGGGTTCACTTATCGCCTCCCTGTTCGGCGGCTTCATCGTGACCTTCACCTTCATCGCTGTACTTTTAGTGCTCTCTTTGGTGCTTTCAGCCACAATTCGCCTTCCGAACAAAGCCGAACAAGGGCATAATGCGCTCCAGCACGTGTAGCGCAGTTCTTACATGCAGTTAAAATGATGAACGGGAGCATAAATCGCTCCCGTTTCTTATTACTACAACTGTTATGACTAGTAGCTGGCTGCACCTTTAAGGATCTCGCATTAACCGGACAGCTTTACATGAACCGCATCACCCTGATTATCTTCTCCCTGTTTCTTGGCACCCTGAGCTTCAATCTCGCGGCAGCACAGCCGACCAACGCTAAAGATGTTGCCTCCGAGCTTAGCCGCAAGGCTAAAGAAGGCGGCCGCCCGCACTGCACAACGGTTGAAGCAAGCGCTTACAACAAGTTGTCAGCACATACTGATTACCTGAACTGAGCCTCCTGTGAATAAGGCGAAAACGGCCCCCTAAAGCTAAAAGCACGGGACAGGTCAAAGAAACGCCGTCTATTCATCCGCTTTTAGTATGGGTTTGCTATCATGAATTTGCGAAATGAATATAAATTCGCGAGTTCAGTAGGACTTTGGCACGAGCCGTGCGCCAAAGCTCGATAGACACCGGGGCCACTTTCCCCGTCTCATGGAGGGAGTTATGAAAGCAACAGTATTCTGGCTGACGATGGCTGGCGGTTCGATGGCAATAGGTTATGTGATGGCCATGCTCATGGAATTGCTCTAGTTCATATCACGCATCGCGTTAATCGTTCGAGTAACGCTGGATTTTACAACTCCTGCCCTAACCTTACCGAGCGATGACAAAACCATACAGAGCGTTTGATACCTTAGAGCCATCAAGATGTTGTGTGATGTCCCTGTGTAGAAAACCCCTGTAGAACCCTGTTATTTTGCCCGCTTCGTGCGGGCTTTTTTTTATCTGTTTTTTGCCAATCTCAGAGCCGGTGGTGATTTTCGGGCACAAAAAAACCGCAACAGAGTGCGGTTTTGATTTCACCCAAAAATCGAGTTGCACGGAAGGCGACAAGTTCGTCCACCCAACGCATCTGCAATCTGAAGTATTCAGGTTAAAAATGAGTGCCGGTTACTTTCCCGGCCGTCATATTGTGGCGCAAGCGTCCATCGAACACTCCAACATTGCGCAGTCTGAGCAAAACTGTTTCACAACAGAAAAATCGACTTCGCCTATTTCAGGCAATCTCCCAAAACCCTATTTTTTAAAAATGGATAATCGTTAGGAAAATTCGCAAATCGTCTTTTCTGTTGGTAAACGATAATTTTATTAAACGAGCAGTGAATAATATATTCGGAAATTTTTACATGCTCCAGAGAGCAATAAACCTCGATTTTCATCGAGGTTTATTTGAATCGTTGTAACGCTGTCTTAATTATTTTCCTGTCTGCTCCGGGTCTGGCCCATCATCGCTATTGCAGGTTAAAACCATTATGACAGACGATTGTTACAGTACGACTACGTTGCCAGCTGAAGGGCCTTTCATACCATTTTCAATGGTAAATTCAACGTTTTGGCCTTCATCCAGGGTTTTGAAATCATTGCTCTGGATTGCAGAGAAGTGAACGAACACGTCTTTGCTACCGTCTGCAGGGCTGATAAAACCAAAACCTTTACCAGCATCAAACCATTTTACTAAACCAGTCATTTTATTAGACATAAGAAATACCTTCTTGAATTTTATTTTTTAGATGCCATAGGGCAATGAGGGTCTGTTTTTATTATGAGTTACTTATGGGGGCACTAGAGAAGAAAATTCGTCGGAGAAGAGATTTGCTATATCACTTGAACTAGGAACTGCTTTACTAAAATGTCTTTCATAAATAGGTCTTAACGACAAACCGTTGACGCTATTTACACATAGATAACTTTTAGACGCAAGCTTTATTTCAGATTAACTTTAGTTAGCCGGTTTTTATTCTACAGCGATATATACTGCCAGACGGCTAATCACAGAGAATAAATTAAGCAGGTTGAAAGCCTTTTTATGCCCCTCTGCTCCCTCGTCTTTTTAGTAATACTCTATCGTAGTTGTCTCGGGATCATCGAGTCTCTTCGGCAAAGGTTTGTCTTTTTCTGCTGACTTACTGGTTATCTTACAGTGAGTTGCGTTGAAGTGGTCATCATAGTCACAGCGGGTGATCACTTCCCCAAGCAGGACATCTTTAACTCGGGTTTCGATGGTGTTATTGCGTTTTTTCTCTTCGGATTCTGTCGCTTTAATGATGGCGACAAAAGGCCCGGTCGGCGTCGGTTGAGATATTTTCGAAGGGAATCCCGAGGCGTCATACTCAAAATAACTGTTTTTACTCGTATCTTTTTCCTTGATAGCAGCCGTGACATAGCCTTTATCATTGCTTTCATAGCGTGTGTCGTCGGTGAGATCCCGTTCGGGTAAGCAGTTATCTTTCAAAGCATAACGCTTCTGCTTATCTCCCCGATTCACCAGGAAGTTACCCTCTTTGAGCAGATCGACATCTAGCCCCATCAGGGGTGCTACCACTTTTAACTCATTAAAACAGCCGGTTGCCGATAGCGCGCCTTGAAACAAGGAACTGACTTTGCCCTGCTCATCATGCTGCTGTTGCAGGAAGCTTTTTACTTTGCCGCGAATCGGCTCGAAGCCAAAGATATTGGAGTAGCTGGCAAAAATTGGGTTTACCGGCTCGAGGCTGGCTTGCGTATCACATCCATAAAGGAACAGCGTGGATATCGTCAGGGCGGCGACATTCTTCATGTAAAATTCTCGATTAAGGATTGAGGTTCAAACCAACACGATCATTATGCAGGCGCCCATGGACCTATCGCTCTGCGCTGTCACAAAACCAGCCGAATAAAATTTACGCCTTAGCCTGCGCTGGCGACGCATTTCTGACGACGCTCGTCGACCCGTTTGGCAAACCACGCCGTGGTGAGTTTACGGGTAATTTTCGGGCTTTCTAGCTGAATACCCGGCAGTATTTCGCGAGGTAAGCGCTTACCAGCCGTTTTATCCGCTAAGGCGAAAACCTGCTTATAGAGGGAGGTTTGCTCAAACTCCGGCAAGTCACCCTTTTCTAATGCGCGGCGAATAGCAGAATTACTCATTCCCAGCCGTTTGCCAAGTACCCGCACGGCAAGCTCGGTAGACCCAGCCTTATCCGTGCCGTAATTGATGACATCACCATCGAGCGCCAGTGGGATGCCGGACGTGCGGCTCACCGCGCTTTGGAATGCGGCGTTGCGGCTGGCGTACCAACCGGCATTGAAGTCCGCGAAGCGATAAAGCGTCTGGCTGTAATTGGCCGGATAGCCCAATAGGTGCAGCGTGCCGAAATAGATCCCCCCACGGCGGCTAAACACTTCGTGGCGAATGCTCCCGTCGATAGGATACGGATAGCCCTTGGCGTGGGCTTCGGCAAAGGCAATGCTCACCTGCATCGGCCCGCCAGTGTGTACCGGGTTGAGATTGCCAAACAGCTTCTGCCCCATAGGCACCATGCTGATGAAATCATCGAAAATCGCGCTCAGCTCTTTTTCGCTGCGCACTTTGTCCAATCGCTCGCTGTAGGATTTACCATTTGGCGACTTTATTAATAGCGCGGTGTGGACCAGAAAATTAGGCACATGCACCGCGTCGGCGCGCCTATCGATCTCTTTCCAGGCAATTTTCCCCAGCCCCGGCACCGGCGCATCGACACTAAAGTTTGACTCTTGCTGCGCCACCGCCAGCACCGAGCAGATGTTCTCGGTAGTCGGCGCAATGTTCTGCGCGCTAAATGCCGCCGTGATATCCGTCGCCCAGCCCTGACGGTCAGGCACGCTAGCCGGCATCAATCGAACTATCTGCGCTTTGGTGTCTGCCGGGCGGGTTACTGCCGTCTCCGACTGCTTCTTGGTGCTACATCCCGCCAGAACCAGCAAGGCCGTGAGTGAAAGCCAGTACTTACTTTTACGTCGGATCATAGTTTCCCTGTTGATCATTACGTTATCCCGCCGAGAGCAGGTGAAGACCCTCGCCCACAGGCAGGAATGCGCAACGCAATGCGCGTTGCAGAGGTTATAGTCTATGTTTGTAGGTTGAAATGTTTCAAATAAGGAAGAAAATTTCAATGCACACGTCATCTTTGCCCTTTTCATCAAGTCGGGGCATCGCCCTGCGTTATCTGTTGCTGCCTTTCATTATGCTGGCCCTGCTGCTTGCCCTCAGCGGCTGTGGCGATAAAGAGCCCGCCCAGCGCAAAGCCTTTATCGACTTCTTACAGACTCGGATTATGGCGGTGCAAACCGTCGCCGTGCCGCAATTGACCGAAGAAGAGCGTAAAGATTTCGGCAAATACAGTGATGACTATGGGCTGATCACTGATTTTCATCGCCAGATGAGTGAAGAGATGAATGCGTCGCTGGGGCCGGTGTTTGCCAGCCTGAATGAAACCGTGACGGTGAACAAGCTGCTGGAAAAACGCGATGAGCTGCAAAAAATGGCGGAGAGCAGCAGCAACTGGCGGGAAAAATTGGTGGTGCTGCGCAAACAGGCGGACACCCGTCACGCCGCGTTGAAGCAGCCGGATGATTTGAAAAAGGTCTATGACCAGGCTTATGAAAAAGTGGTGGTCCAGCCTAGCGCCGTGGCCGAGCAGGCCTTCACCTTATTGCCAAAAGTGCTGACTCTGGTGGTCGCCAAGGCAGATTTCATCAAGGCGCAGGGCAAAAATGTCACTATTTCTGGCAATCGGCTGCAATTCGATAAACAGGCCACGCTCGACAAATACAATGCCATTCAGCAGCAACTTGTCCCGCTGAATGCCGACCTGATTCAGCTCAGCGGCGAAATGCAGAAAATGGTGCATTAATCGCGCAACCGGCGTCTGGCAGCCCATGGCGGTTTTTTTTGGCCGCGCAATTTTGTTAAGGTGTGCGCCACTACTTTGAAGGAGAGCACCATGAGCGACGATATTCAGTCAAAACGTATTGACCAACTTGAGCGCGTAAACCGCGAATTGCTGGTTCAGATTTCTGCCATGCGCATTCTGTTTGGCGTCGCAGGCAGCGTCATTAACCAAGAGAGTGAAAATGCCTTCACCATCGCCGTTAATGAGACTATCGACGCGGGCAAAGCCGAGCTGGCCAACACGCCAGATCTCGACGATGCCTCGAAGAAATTCCGCGGCGACGTGTTCAAATGTGCGCAATCCCTGCTGCCGGGCACCAAAGCCTAAGCTATTGCGACGCATAAAAAACGTCAGGCCGCTTTACTGCTAGCCTGACGTTTTACGCGATTAATCGCGACAATTTCCGGTAATACTGTCTTTGCCGTGCGCGCAAACATCCGACGAGTTAGGGATCAATCCCCACAAGCGACTATCGGCCACGCACCCCGTCAACATCATGGCCCCGAGCAACAGCACAAAGGCCTTTTTAACCTGAATCCTTCGCCAACTTAACATCACTCAATTCTCAAATTGAAAAATGATAAAACTTCACGTCCACGGACATGCGGGGAAAAGTCGCCGGAAGTGCTGACGCATCCACTTCAACAAAACCTTTCTTCTCATAGAAACGATGTGCGGCGAGGAATTTTTCGGTAGTCCCGAGATAAATATCCTGCAGCTTCTGCGCTCGCGCGTGGTCCAGCAGAGTCTCAAGTAAGCGACCTGCTACCCCATACTCGCTGCCGCGCCACGGCTTGGCTACAAACATTTTTCTCAGCGCGGCCTGCTGCTCGCCAATATCCTTCAGACTGATACAGCCAACCACTTCATCTTCAACTTTCGCTACCCAGAAATCTCCGTGACCTTGTTGGTAAAAGCCGGGAATGTCGCTTAAATCGGGCTGTTGCTCGGCAGTGATCGCCACGCCGAACTCTTGATTCTGAATCGGTAAAATAAGCGCGACGACCGCCGGGGTGTCCCCCCGTGCGAACCGCGCTATCTTGACTTTGCTCTCTGCTGCCATCTCTCCCCCGTCATTGAATTCACTGCCCTGTCAGCAGTTTATGCAGAATGAGGAAAAAAGCAGGGAGGAAATGTGGAAAAAGTGGCTATTTTCGCAAAATTTCAAATCCGGTAGGGATTCGACATCTCATCCTTTATAGCCTTAGAAGCCCGACGCTTAATTATGGCGTATGCAGATTCTTTTGCGCCAGTGGCTGCACCGGCTCAGGTTTGATGCGCATTGCAACAATCACCCCAATCACCAGACAGGCGATACCGGCTAAGGTCATCAGCGGCGGCCACTGGTGGCGCAGCAGGAAGGCGTAGCCCAGACCGGCCAGAATTTCGAACACGATCAGCGGCCCGAGCAGCACGGTCGGCAGACGCTGGCTGGCTTCGTTCCAGCACAGTGCACCTACCCATGAGCAGAACACGCCAATAGCGATCATCAGGCCGATAAACACCCACGGGCGCGGGCCGAACGGCAGCGCGATGCCGGAGTGGCTGATCGACAGCTGGGCGCAAACCAGCAGGAAAGCGACCGTCGCCAGAGGCAGGGTCACGAGGCCCTGCGCCGCCGACCAGGTGATTGGCGACTTGTCCGGGTTTTCGCGCAGCCAGCGGGCATTGCGCAGCGGGAACCAGGTCCAGCAGGCCAGCGCGGCTAAGGCCATGGCGATACCCGTGCCGTAGCGCCACGCGTCAAACGGCTCGGTATTGCCCTTCAGCTCGGCGACGTTGACCAACCCCAGGCCCAACGCAATCACCAGCAGAGCCGGCGTGAGCTTACGCCACGACAACTTGCCCTCCTTCTGACCATAAAACAGGTTGGCCGAAACCGAGATAACCACCGGCAGCGTGCCGATAATCATGGTGGAAATCGGCGAGCCGGTGCGCTGAATGGCGCTGGCGAGGAAGAAGTAATAGATAAGGTTGCCGATCACCGTCTGCTTTAGCGCTTCAATCCAGTCGGCACGCGACAGGTCGCGCAGCGCGTCGCGTTTGATCCACGCCACCACCAGCGCAATCGCGCCAAAAGCCACATAACGGCCAGTCGACTGCATTGACGCCGGATAGTCCGGCACAATCATCGGCCCAACAAAAATCAGTCCCCACATTAAACCCGAAGCCAGGGCGAACAGGACGCCTTTTAACATTTTTAACCTCTAGAAAACATTTACATGCCGTCAGGGTAAAGAGAGGCGTGGGCGCTGTATTGTAGGAAATTGCGCACTTGGCGAAGAAGGGTAAAGCGAGGAGTTAACGCATTGGAGGGTTATTTACCGGACGCGACCTGCTTTTGATAACGCACCGGGGTCGAGCCATAGCGGTTGGAGAAGGCGCGTGTCAGGTGCGCTTGATCGGTCAGGCCAACGCTGAAGGCCACCTGCGCGGCAGGGATGCCAAAACTCAGCATGCGCTTGGCTTCATTGAGGCGAATAGCCATCAGCATCTGGTGCGGCGTGACGTGCATCTGCTGTTTGAATTTACGCAGGAAGTGGTACGGGCTGAGGCTGACCAGCGACGCCAGCTCATCCAAGGTGATGCTGTTGGCGAAGTTTTCCCGCAGATACTCGGTTACTCGGTCAAAACGGTGGGCAGGCTCGGAGCACAGCCGATGCCCGACGTGAGAGTGCGGGCGCAGCAGGTCAGTCACCGCCAGCATCAGGCCGTCGCGGGTCAGCGCGTCGTTAGTATCCCACAACCCGGAGAGCAGTTGCGACAGCTGGCGCGCAGCACGCGGGTCATGGCGCACGGCGTCGGTGAACCAGCGTGCGCGTTCGCCAGACAACTCTTCAAACACCTGCGGCTCGATGTAAATCATGCGATAGAGCCAGCCGCCTTCGGTTTCCGACTGGCCGGTGTGAATCTCATCCGGGTTCATCATCACCAGTGAACCCGCCGACGCCAGATGGTCAGCGCCGCGATAGCGAAAACGCTCGGCGCCGTGTTCAATCGCGCCAATGCCAAAAGCCTCGTGGGAGTGAGGCTCAAAAGCATAGCGATCAATGTGCGCGTGATACAGCTCCACGCCGGGCAGCTGTGGCAAGGCCTTAAACTGCGCGCAGTCCTTGTCGTAGGGGAAAAGCTCCGGTACGCCCTGCATCGTTTTGCCCTCCTCTATCAGACTGGCGGTTAAGTGAGTCCAATAAGGATAGCATTTTTAACTTCAGAGCGGATTCACCCGCTTATTAATAGCGCTGACGGAAATCAGTTCGGCAATGCTGCCTACGTTGAGTTTTTGCAGCACGCTTTTCTTCTGCGCACTGGTTGTTTTCGGGCTTCGATTGAGAATTTGGCTGATCTCGTTGTTCGACTTACCCTGAAGCTCACAGGCACTGATGCGGTGGGCTAAGCCCGAGGGACGCGTCCGATCGTCTGACGCCGCGCGCGGGACAAGGCTTGAAACCTAGGGCTCAGGGGTTCAAAATATAACCTGTGTCCTGTAGGAACTCCGCCCGGCCAATTTATGAAAACACCCAAACCACGTCGCCCTCACGGACGATGGACTTACTACATTATGTATGAAGATATTCTGTGGCCTTGCCCGGTCCGTTGGGAATGGGAAAGCGGCTACGGCGGCTGGCTGCCTTTTTACTATTCACCGACCTTTGAATTTGTGGCGGGCGACCCGGATAAAGCGCTGAAAATCGTCAAAGGCAAAGCCAAGCCCATTCGCAACTCTGTAATATAAACTCAGCACCACGCAGAACACTGCTAAGCTTAAACCAACCGGTTATTTTCTACACCGTTCATCCGTGAAGCTTCCTCGCTATTTCTTCACTCAATTTGCGTACCCACATCGTCGTGTCTAAGCCTGTCCTTTTGCGTACGCATAAGGAATGTTTGCGTGAAAATCCCGTTCAGTGATTGGTTTAAAAGTCATAAAGATCAGCCGGTTTCAGCCGGTAGTACGAAAGAAAATCAGGAAACTTCCGCCATTCAGGCGGAGTTATTCTCAGTAGATCAGATGGAGCGCTACGGCCGAAAGCTGGCGCAATCCCATAAGCTGTCGAGCAAAAAAGCGCCTTATTACCTGCTCAAACGGCTGGATGCCAATGAAACCATGCTGACGCGTAACTGTCAGATCCTCAGCACGGGCGACAAAAAAAGCATCGCCCCGGCCGGCGAGTGGCTGCTCGATAACTTTTATCTGATTGAAGAACAGATTCGCCTGGTGCGTCAGCTGTTGCCGAAAAACTTCGGTAAAGGCCTGCCCGCGCTGGCTGCGCCGCACAACTGCCCGCGCATCTATGACATCGCTACCGAGGTTATCGCCCACAGCGACGGCCACTGGGATGCCACCACCCTGACGCGTTTTATGACCGCCTACCAGAAAGTCACGCCGCTGAAACTGGGCGAGCTGTGGGCGCTGCCCGGCATGCTGCGTCTGGCGCTGATTGAGAATCTGCGGCGAGTGAGTATCGACGTGGCGAAGGCCCAGCAAGAGCGCAATCTGGCCGACCGCTGGGTGAACAAAATGCAGGACACCGCCGAAAACGACCCGGCGCGTTTGATCATCGTGATCGCCGACATGGCGCGCACCAACCCGCCGCGCACCAGTGCCTTTGTCGCCGAGTTAGTGCGCCGACTGCAAGGCCACGGCTCGATGCTGGCCCTGCCGTTGACCTGGATTGAGCAGCGTCTGACCGAGGTCGGCCTGACCACCTCTGAGCTGATTGCCCGTTTCAACCAGCAGTTAGCCGTCAGCCAGCTCTCCGTCAGTAACAGCATTATTGGCCTGCGCCAGTTGAATGAGATGGACTGGGCGGACTTCGCCGAAAGCATGAGTCTGGTGGAGAGCATCTTGCACCAGGACCCGGCGGGCATTTATCCGACCATGCACTTCGACACCCGCGATAATTATCGCCACGTGATTGAGATGCTGGCGCGCCACTGTATTTATGATGAAGCCGGCGTTGCCCGGCAGGTGATTGCCCTGACCCAAGCCGCGCCGCCGGACAGCCGCATGCGCCACGTCGGCTATTTTCTGGTGGATAAAGGCCGCGACGCGCTCGAGAAGCATCTGGATATCCGCTATTCAGCCCTCAGCCGTTTTCGCCAGCAGCTCAACAAAACCCCTTTGCTTTCATGGCTGGGCAGCCTGAGCCTGCTAATCACCGCCCTCACCGCCGATCTGCTGCTGCACACCCACGATCGAGGCATGACCTGGCCGCTGTGGCTGCTGGCTATTCCGATTGTGATTGTCTGTAGCCAGTTTGTGATGAGTTTACTGAGCGAAGCCACCACCCGCAGCCGCACGCCGCACCCTTTGCCACGGCTGGATTTCTCCAAAGAGATCCCCGAACGCTTCAGCACGCTGGTAGCCATTCCCTGCCTGCTCGGCAGCCGCGCGGGGATTGACACCTTGGTCAACAGCCTCGAAGTCTGTTATCTCGGTAACACCCGCGCTCACCTCTATTTCGCCCTGATCGCCGATTTTCACGACAGTAACACCCGTTATCGCGACGCCGACGATCGCCTGCTGGAATACGCCACGGCGCAAATCGAGCTGCTCAATCGCCGCTATCCGCAGGCACCCGACGGACTGTTCAGCCTGCTGCATCGCGAAAGTGAGTTCAACCCGTCGCAAGGCGTATGGATGGGCTATGAGCGCAAACGCGGCAAGCTGAGCGCCCTTAACCACTGGCTGCGTGGCCAGAGCAACGCTTTCTCCACCGTGATTGGTGCCACTCAGCAACAGCTCTCCAAGGTGAAGTACGTTATTACCCTCGACAGCGATACCGTGCTGCCCCGCGCCACGGCCCATCAGCTGGTTGCCGCCATGGCCCACCCGCTCAACCATCCGATTTTTGACGCTGAACTTGGTCGAGTGGTCGAGGGCTACGCCATCCTGCAACCGCGACTGGCTGAGGAGATCCCGCGTTACGGTCAGGGGCGCTACGCCGCCCTGAGCAGCAGTAAGCCGGGCAATGATCCTTACTCCTCCATGTCGTCAGACATCTATCAGGACCTGTTTGGCGAGGGATCTTTTGTCGGCAAGGGCATCTACGATGTCGATATGTTCACTCAGGCCACCCACAACACCTGCCCGGAAAATCTGGTGCTCAGCCACGACCTGTTGGAAGGCTGCTACGCCCGTTCCGGCATGCTGAGCGACGTGGTGCTGTATGAGCAATATCCGGCCAACTATCTGGTGGACGCGGCGCGCCGTTCGCGCTGGATCCGCGGCGACTGGCAGTTGCTCAACTGGCTGCGCCTGCGGGTGCGGCGGGCCGATGGCACGCGCCACGCCAACCCGCTAAGTACCCTGTCGCGCTGGAAACTGCTCGACAACCTGCGCCGCAGTCTGGTGGCGCCAAGCCTGCTGGTGATGCTGTTTTGCACTATCACGATAGTGCCCAATCCGGCCTACTGGTTGGGCTTTATCGCCACGCTGCTGCTATTCCCGACGGCGGTGGCGCTGCTGTTAGACCTGCTGAATAAAGGTCCGCGACGCCCGCTGTTGCAGCATGTCAAAACCGTGTTGGCCTCGACGCTGACCCGCCTGTCGCACCTGTTACTGACCCTCAGTACCCTGCCGCACGAGAGCTATTACAACCTGAAGGCTATCCTCGTCACCCTGTGGCGGCTGGCGATCAGCCATAAGCATCTCAATGAGTGGGCCAGCTTCGACGCCAGTAAAACCCGCTATTCGCTGTCGCCGGAGAACTTCTACCGCGCCATGTGGGTTAACCCGCTGGCCGGGGTGCTGTTTGTGCTGCTGACCCTGCACTTCAACCCTCTGTATATGACGCTCGCCGTGCCGCTGGGCGTCCTGTGGTTCTTCGCGCCGCGCCTGCTGAGCTGGATGAGCAAAACGCCGGGCAAGCCTCAGGCGGATATCAACCTGAAACAGCGCCGCTTCCTGCGCCAGACCGCCCGCGAAACCTGGGCCTTCTTCGCCACATTCGTGAATAAAGACGAGAACTGGCTGCCGCCGGATAACTATCAGGAGGTGCCGGAGCCGGTGATTGCTCACCGCACCTCGCCGACCAATATCGGCCTGTCGCTGCTGGCCAACATGACGGCGATGGACTTCGGCTATATCACGCAGGGCGATCTGCTGCTGCGCACCACCAATACGCTGGATACGCTGGACAAGCTCGAGCACTATCGCGGCCACCTCTATAACTGGTATGACACCCGCACCCTCGCGCCGCTCAATCCGCGCTATATCTCCAGCGTCGATAGCGGCAATCTGGCCGGGCACTTGCTCACTCTGAGCACCGGGCTGGCGGCCTTGCGCCATCTGCCCGCGATTGACATCAAACAGGTACTGGCGGGGATCGAAGATACCCTCTATCTGGTGGAAAGCGGCGCGGGGACCGGCAAACGGGAAACCCTCAAGCCACTGCGCCAGCACTGGCTTAACGCCAGCGGACTGCCGCAGCATCAGGTGTTCAATGAGCTAAATGCCATGCTGACTCTGACCTCGACGCTGCTGCTAGAACCCAATGGCGACGTGCGCTGGCTGAGTGCACTCAAGGTGCAACTGAGCGAATTTTGCCAGGAGTGGGCGCTGCTTTATGGCTGGATGCAGCAAGAGCCGGGGGGCAAAGTGCTGCCTTCGCTGGTCTGGCTGTCTCAGTTGGAAGGCAAGGTGCCAGGGCTGAACCGGGCCAAAATCGCGCTGACCGTCACCCTGGCGCGCAAGCGGCTGGTGCTGATTAGCGAACTGGAAAAACGCCTCGCCGACCATGCGCGGATGGACTTCAAATTCCTCTACAACACCACCACTAGCCTGCTGAGTGTCGGCTATAACTGCGACATTAATAAGCTGGATAGCGGCCATTACGACCTGCTTCCTTCGGAGATTCGCCTCACCAACTACTTCACCATTGCCACCAACCAACTGCCGCTGAAAAGCTGGTTTGCCCTCGGCAGGCTGTTTACCCAGATAGACAAAAAGCCGTCGCTGATGTCGTGGAGCGGCTCGATGTTTGAATATCTGATGCCGCAGCTGGTGATGCCGGGCTATCCCGACACCCTGCTGGTGCAGATGTGCCGCGCCGCCGTGAAACGCCAGATTGACTGGGGTAACGAGCACGGCGTGCCGTGGGGGATTTCTGAATCGGCCTACGCCTCCTTCGACCCCAACCATAACTACCAGTATCACGCGTTCGGCGTGCCGGGCCTGGGCCTGAAGCGCGGCTTGGGCGAAGACATGGTGATCGCCCCGTATGCCACGCTGATGGCGCTGGTAGTCGAGCCGCAAAAAGCCTGCGGCAACCTGCTGGAACTGGAGGCGCTGGGCGCGCGCGGCCAGTATGGCTTCTACGAGGCGCTGGACCACACCCCGTCGCGCCTCAACCGTGGGCAAAGCTACGTGATTGTGCGCTCTTATATGGCGCACCATCAGGGTATGGGCTTCCTCGCGCTGTCGCATTTGCTGCTCGACGCGCCGATGGTCGATCGCTTCGCCGCCAATACCTCATTCCAGTCGGCGCGCCTGCTGCTGCAAGAGCGCGTGCCTGACGCCGTGGATCTCTACAGCCCGCGCCGCCAGTTTGAATCGGTGGAGGGTTCGCTACAGGCGGTGAATGTGGATATTCGCGAATTCAACAATGTGGACAGCCCTATTCCCGAAGTACAGTTGCTGTCGAACACCCATTACCACCTGATGCTGACGCAGGCGGGCGGCGGCTACAGCACCTGGCACAATCTCGCGCTGACCCGCTGGCGCGAAGATGCCACCCGCGGCCAGCGCGGCACCTTCTGCTATATCAGTGACCCACAGACCGGCGAGGTGTGGAGCAACGCGTGGCAGCCGATGGGGCAAAAGGCCAGTCTTTATCAGGCAGTGTTTACCGACGCCAGCGTGGAGTTTAAGCGCACCGAAGGCCAGCTGATCATGCACACCAAAATCGTGGTATCGCCGGAAGATGACGTCGAACTTCGCCGCATGACCTTGACTCACCGAGGCCGCCAGCCGCGCGTCATTGAGATAACGACTTACGCGGAAGTGGTGCTGGCCCCGGCCGCCAATGACCTCACCCACCCGGCCTTTAGCAACCTGTTTATCCAGACCGAGCTGGTGGCCGATCGCGAAGGCATTCTGTGCCACCGCCGCCCGCGTGAGGAGAACGAGGCCTGCCCGTGGCTGTTCCACATGCTGGCTATTCATGGCCCGACCGACCGCGAAACCTCGTTTGAAACTGACCGCGCCGCCTTTATTGGCCGTGGGCATACTTCCGCTGACCCACAGGCGCTGGCCAACCCCGGCCCGCTCGGCAACAGCGCGGGGCCGGTGCTGGATCCTATCGTCGCTATCCGCCAGCGGGTGGTGCTCAAGCCCGGCGTGCCGCTGGTGATCGATATGGTTTACGGCATCACCCCTGAGCGCCACCTTAGTCTGGCGATGATGGAGAAATACCGTGACCACAACATCGCCGACCGCGTGTTCGAGCTGGCCTGGTCGCACAGTCAGGTGACATTGCGCCAGATAAACGCCAATGAGGATGACGCCAACTTCTACAATCGGCTGGCCAGCGCGGTGCTGTTCCCAAGCGCCGAACTGCGCGCCGATGCCCAAACCCTGGGTCGGAACCGTCGCGGGCAGTCCGGCCTGTGGGGCCACGCGCTCTCCGGCGACTTGCCGATCGTGCTGCTGTCGATCACCAGTGCGGAGAACATCCTGATGGTCACGCATTTGATTCGTGCCCATAACTACTGGCGTCTAAAAGGGCTGAGCGTGGATTTGGTGATCCTGAGTAACGATCAGGGCGGCTATCAGCAAGAGTTGCACAATGAGATCATGAGCCGCGTTGCGGCCGGTGCCGAGTCGAGCCTGATGGACAAGCCGGGCGGCATCTTCGTGCGCAAAGGCGAGCACATGACCTCGGAAGACCGCACCCTGCTGATGAGCGTCGCCAGCATTTGGTTCGACGACCGCCACGGCGGGTTGCTTGACCAGTTCAACCAAAAAATGCAGCAGCCGCAGAACATTCAGCCGCTGCTGGTGCCGATGTCGATTCTGCCGAAGAACCTGCACGCGCCGCGCGAGTTTGACACTCACTCGCTGAGCTTCTTCAACGGCCTGGGCGGTTTCTCGCCGGATGGCCGCGAGTACCAAATCCTGCTGCCAGAGGGCAAAAACACCCCTGCCCCTTGGTCCAACGTGATAGCCAACGCCAACTTCGGCACGGTGATCTCCGAAAGCGGGCAGGCTTACACCTGGTTTGAAAACGCCCACGAATATCGCCTGACGCCGTGGGAAAACGACCCGGTGACCGACGGCTCCGGCGAGGCTTTCTACCTGCGTGACGAAGAGAGTGGCGAAGTTTGGTCGCCCATGCCGCTGCCAGTTCGCGGCGACGGCGACTATTTAACCCGCCACGGCTTTGGTTACAGCCGCTTTGAGCATCGCCAGAGTGGCATCGACAGCGAGTTAACCGTGCTGGTGGCGGAACACGCGCCGGTGAAACTGTTTATTCTAACTCTGAGCAACAGCTCGGGCCGTCCGCGTAAGCTGTCGGCTACGGGCTATGTCGAATGGATCATGGCCGATCTGCGGGCGAAATCCGCCATGCACGTGATGACGCGCAGCGCCTCGGTGGACAAAGGCTGCGGCGTGTTAGCGACCAACTACTACGGCAGCAATGGCTCGGAGCGTACCGCCTTCTTCGCCGTCACCGGCGTTCACTGCTCGGTGAGTGGCGACCGGCGCGAATTCTTGGGGCGCAACGGCTCTCCGCGCGCCCCGGCGGCGATGCAGTTTCAGCGTCTGTCCGGCAAAACCGGCGCGGGGCTTGACCCTTGTGGCGCAGTGCAGTCGGCCACCACGCTGATTGACGGCGACCAGCGCACCTTCGTCTTCACCCTCGGCCTTGGGCAAAACGCGCAGGACGCTGAACAGCTGATCCGACAGTTCCTTGATGAAAACGCG
This sequence comes from Ewingella sp. AOP8-B2-18, assembly GCF_052376015.1. Classification (NCBI taxonomy): domain Bacteria; kingdom Pseudomonadati; phylum Pseudomonadota; class Gammaproteobacteria; order Enterobacterales; family Yersiniaceae; genus Ewingella; species Ewingella sp. AOP8-B2-18. The sequence continues at coordinate 84,436 of NZ_JBQSVB010000001.1, read as the reverse complement.
GCCCGCCGCGAGCTGGACAACATTCACCACCACTGGCATCAGGTGCTGGATAAAATTCAGATCCACACGCCGGAGCCGTCCGTCAACCTGCTGACCAACGGCTGGCTGATTTACCAGACGCTGGCCTGCCGCATTATGGCGCGCAGCGGCTACTACCAGTCCGGCGGCGCTTTTGGTTTCCGCGACCAGTTGCAGGACACCCTCTCTCTGACCCACGCCGCGCCGGAGCGGATGCGCGAACAGATCCTGCTCTGCGCGTCCCGCCAGTTCGCCGAGGGTGATGTCCAGCACTGGTGGCATCCGCCGTCAGGCAACGGCGTGCGCACGCGCTGCTCAGACGACTATCTGTGGCTGCCGCTGGCGATGTGCCACTACATTGACGTGACGGGGGACGTGGCGATTGCCGACCAGCCGGTGGGGTATATCGAAGCGCGGCTGCTGGCACCGGAAGAGGAGTCTTTCTACGAGCAGCCGACCCTCAGCAACCTCAACGAGACACTGTTCGAGCACGGGGTGCGCGCCATCAAACATGGCCTGAACTTCGGCAAAAACGGCCTGCCGCTGATGGGCGCGGGGGACTGGAATGACGGCATGAACAACGTCGGCATCAAAGGTCAGGGAGAGAGCGTCTGGCTGGGCTTCTTCCTCTACAACGTGTTGCAGCGCTTTGCGGCGCTGGCCGAACGCTTGGGCAAATCCGACATCGTCACCCTGTGCCAGCAGCAGGCGGCGACGTTGAAACAGAACCTGCACGATAACGCGTGGGACGGCGAATGGTACCTGCGCGGCTACTTCGACAGCGGCGAAACCTTGGGTTCTCATCTCAACAATGAGTGCCAGATTGACGCCATCGCCCAGAGTTGGTCGGTACTTTCCGGCGCGGGCGACCCCGAGCGCAGCCAGCAGGCGATGAAACAGTTGGATAACCGTTTGGTGGATGATCAGGCCGGGCTGATTCGCCTGCTCACCCCGCCGTTTAACGGCGACGGACCAAACCCCGGCTACATTCGCGGCTACTTGCCGGGCGTGCGGGAGAACGGCGGGCAGTATACCCACGGCGCGATCTGGGCCGTAATGGCCTTCGCCGAAATGGGCGATATTGAACGGGCGTGGCAGCTGATGTCGCTCATCAACCCGATCAACCACAGCCTGAATGCCGAAGGGGTAGACCGTTACAAGGTCGAGCCTTACGTCATCACCGCCGACATCTACACCGTCGATCCGCACAACGGGCGCGGCGGCTGGAGCTGGTACACCGGCTCGGCAGGCTGGACCTATCGCCTAATCACCGAGTCGCTGCTGGGCATTAAGCGCCACGGCGAGTTTATCTCCATCTATACCCGCCTGCCCGCCGACTGGCCGCAGGTCAGCCTGACCTATCAACAGGGCAGCAGCCAGTACCACATCACGGTGAAACGCGGCGAAAATGACTATCAGGTGGTGATGGACGGGCAACCTGTATCTGACGGTATGATCCCCGTGCGGGATGATGGCGTAAACCATCAGGTGGAGGTTTGGTTGGCAGAGTAATTCTCTTTCCCTATTTCAGCGTATCTCAGCCTTCTCCCTAAAAAGGAGAAGGCCCCTCACGTCGGTTCCCCGCTTTAAGACTATTCTGTACCCTTCAAAAATAAATGAATAATTTCATAAAGATACAATAGTTACTTTGCTTACAAATCTTCCCGCCCTCGCGCGATTCTTGATCATTTAGTGCGACTAAGCCTGTACAGGTTTTAGATTCTTGTATAGCTTTGTCGTCACGCAGGTGACTATTAGCCATATATTTGAAGGGTGAGGGAACATATGCAGCAATCAAATTCGAAGCAAAATCTGTCTGTAATGGATGCGGCACACTTCTCCACCGAGGTGCTGTTTTCAGAAGAAGAAACCATGGGACAGATCGTCGTTGAGATTTTAACGGCTGGCAGAAATCTTAACCGTAAAGCACTGTGCGATAAGCTGTTAAACCGAATTGAAACCGCAAAGTCTGGCGCGCAGGAAAAACACTATTTAGCCTGCCTGCAGCTGGTACTTGAGCGCGACGCCTAGAAACAAACCACTTTGAGATGTTGGCACGACCGTATTTCCTCTTGATGCACCGTCATTCCTCATTAACGCACGTGCGTTTAGGGAGAGGGGCTAGAGAGCAACTCTGAGCCTGACACCGATATGCGTTTGTCCAGGTAAGGCATTAGAGGTCATTACTATGTTTAGAAGTGAAGATGAAAAACTGACGGACCTGCTTCTGGGCGAAGCCGTCGTCGCCCTGCTCAAGTCTAAGAGCGCCATTTCCATTGAGCGTCTTCTCACCCAGCTGCAATTTATGGCTGGCCGCGAGAATGACCCTCAACGGAAACGGATGTGCGAACAGGTCATAAACGAGATCCGCCACGGTGCGAAAGACCAGCAGGGGCGGTTCACTTACGAAATCTACAGCACGGACAACGTGCGACACTTTTTTAATGCTGAAGGGCCATCCGATGAACGTAAAAAGCACTAACACCACCGATTTGGATATGCTTGAGCACCAAGACACCAACGCCACGCGAGGCATGGGGTCAATTTCCGACGAAGTCACACAGCACCATGTTTACCAACACTTTGCTAAATCAGGAGATATGTACTCCTCCGAAACTGAAGCGCTGGGCGGCGCCATCCGCGCCATCTTGGCCCAACGCGGCAAAGTGACGAATAAAGACATTATTCTGCATCTGATCATGCAGCTTGAAACTACCAACGATGTTGTTCAGCTCGACATCCTGCGCAACGCGCTGGAACTGGTGGTCGGCATTACGCCTGACGACGCGGTGTTTTGATCGCGGGCGCAGCCTAGCGTTATTGTAAACGCATCCCAACATTAGCCATTTTTGGACAATGTTGGGATGCGTTTTTTGTTTAATCCTCCCTCTCCTTCGATCACTCTCTGCCCCACTCCTCGCGCCACAAACAACTCCAAAAACAACCGTTTATACATCAGTGACAACCTTAAACTTTTCGTGACACCCCCCTTTAACACCTCAATTGCAGGCAGAATAAAATCAGAGCGGTGTTTATGACATTTTTGTCATTCAGCCGTCATTCATTGGCCCTTGTTGGTTTGGCAGGATAACAGCGTGCGAAGTTGTCACCGTCCAAAACAATAAAAATTTGTGCCCTTATCCTGCTGTGAGGAAACACCATGCTGATCCTTATCCTTGCCTACCTCGGTGGCGTGCTGACCATCGCCAGCCCCTGTATTTTACCCGTGCTGCCTTTCGTGTTTGCGCGTTCAGACCAATCTTTCGCCCGCACCGGCCTGCCTTTATTGGCGGGGATGGCGCTGACATTCACGCTGGTGGCGACGCTGGCGGCAGTGGGCGGCGGCTGGGTGGTGCAGGCTAACCAATATGGTCGCTGGCTGGCGCTGGTGCTGATGGCGGTGTTTGGCGTCACGCTGCTGTTCCCAAGCATTGGCGAACGCATGATGCACCCGCTGGTGTCGGCAGGAAATCGCATGACCGATGCTTTGACCGTCGGTAAGAAGCCGCAGGTCGGTACATCATTTTTACTCGGCATCGCCACCGGCCTGCTGTGGGCACCCTGCGCGGGACCGATTTTAGGCTTGGTGTTGACCGGGGCGGCGCTGCAAGGGGCTAACGTTGGCTCAACCTTGCTGCTGCTGGCCTACGCGGCGGGGGCCGTGACGTCATTGACGCTGGCCCTGCTGATTGGTGGCAAAGTGTTTAGCGCCATGAAACGCTCTTTGGGCGCAGGCGAGTGGATCCGCCGGGGCTTGGGTGCCGCAATGCTGCTCGGCGTGGTGGCAATCTCCCTCGGGCTGGATACCGGCGTGCTGGCGCGCATTTCCACCGCCTCTACGGGGGACTTCGAGCAGAGCTTAATCAATAAATTCGCTGCCAATGGCCCGGTGAAAACCGCCTCGGCCAGCACTGAAAACGGCGCACCGCTGCTGGATAACCAAGGCCCGATGCCTTCCCTCGACGGCGCTGTGCAGTGGTTGAACTCGCCGCCGCTGACGGCGGAGTCTCTGCGCGGCAAGGTGGTGCTGGTCGATTTCTGGACCTACTCCTGCATCAATTGCCTGCGCGCCCTGCCCTACGTTAAAGCTTGGGCGGACAAATATCGCGATCAGGGCCTGGTGGTGATTGGCGTCCACGCGCCGGAGTTCGCCTTCGAGCGCGACATCAATAATGTCACCAAAGAAGCGCAGAAGCTGGGCATCGACTACCCGATTGCTATCGACAACAACTACAGCATCTGGCGCGCCTTCAACAACCAATATTGGCCTGCGCACTACTTTATCGACGCCAAGGGGCAGATTCGCCACAGCCACTTCGGTGAAGGGGATTACGCCCAGTCCGAGCAGGTGATCCAACAGCTGCTGCGTGAAGCGGGAGCCAAAAACGTCACCACCACCCTCAGTCAGGTGCAGGGTCAAGGCGTCGAGCAGGCGGCGGATCAGAACAGCGCCCCACTCTCTCCAGAGACCTATTTGGGTTATATGCGCGCCGAGAACTTTGTCTCAGAGAGCGCGGTGAGCGACGCCCCGGCGGATTACACCCTGCCAACGCATCTGGATTTGAACTCGTGGGGGCTGGCAGGTCGCTGGACCATCGGCGGCGAGAACATTCAGCTGAATGGCCCGGCCGGGCGCATCTCCTACCAGTTCCATGCGCGTGATTTGCACTTGGTGCTGGGTCCGGGGAAAAACGGCAAGCCGGTGCATTTCAAAGTGTTGCTCGACGGCAAAGCGCCGGGCGCGATGCACGGCACGGATGTCTCTCCTGAAGGTGACGGCGTGGTGACTGACCAGCGTTTATATCAGCTGATCCGCCAGTCGGATAATCAGGGCGACCACACCTTCACCATCGAATTCTTAGACAGCGGCGTGACGGCTTACGCCTTCACCTTTGGTTAAAAACCTGCGAGGCAACCCGAATGCAAACGACTCATAAACAATTTTCTTCTCTGCGCCGATCCGGTGTCTGGGGCGTCTTTATCGCCATCACCGCGCTGATGTGGTGCAGCATTGCCTGGTCCTTTGGCGGCGCGGAAGAAGCCGTCGCCATTGCCCCGCCGGTGCAAATCGAAGCGCCTGCTACCACCTCGCACAGTGAAACCGCGCTGTTCGCCGGTGGCTGTTTCTGGGGTGTCGAAGGGGTATTCCAGCATGTGAAAGGCGTAACCAGCGTGGTGGCGGGTTACACCGGCGGCACGGCGTTAACGGCAGATTATGAAACCGTCAGCAGTGGCAAAACCGAGCATGCCGAGTCAGTACAGGTGACCTTCGACCCGACGCAGGTTTCCTACGGCGACCTGCTACAGGTTTTTTTCTCCGTGGCGCACAACCCTACCGAGTTGAACCGTCAGGGGCCGGACAGCGGGCCGCAGTATCGCTCGGCGCTGTTCCCACTGAGTGCATCGCAGGAGAAAGTCGCCAAGGCGTACATCGCCCAGTTAGACGCCAGCCATGCGTTTTCTAAGCCGCTGGTGACGAAAATCGAAAGCCAAAATCACTTTTATCCGGCAGAGGATTACCACCAGAACTACATGACGCTCAACCCGGACAACCCTTATATCGCCATCAACGATATGCCGAAGCTGGCTCAGTTGAAGAAACTGTTCGCCTCGCGCTATCAGGATGATCCGGTGCTGTAATGTAAGTGTTTAGCAGCAATAATAAGGGCGCAGTCGGCAATTCCGGCTGCGCCCTTTTTGTTTGGCGCGTTTAGCGCAGCCGATTAACGGCTGGCAAACTGCTGGATAAGCTTAGGTAAGTCGGCTGGCGGCGGGAATTGCTCATAGCTGTGCGCAGCAGGCGTGCTGGCCCACGGCAGCTTCTCGCTGGTCCAGGTTTCCATAAAGGGTGGCAAATCTCGCAGGTCGTCGAACATCACCGTTTTGACAATCACAATGGTTTCAAAGCCGGTTGGTCGGCTGAACAGCCAACTTTTGCAATGGCCGCAGTGATAGTGATTGGACTCTCCGTGTAGGCCGCCAATCTCAGGCTCACCGCGCGTGACGGCAAAGGCGTCGGCGGGGACTAAAGCTCCCATGGAAAACGCGCTAGAGGTCATACGCTGGCAGCCGGTGCAGTGGCAGGCGGCGGTCATGATTGGCGGGTGGGTGATGGTCAGCTCCACCTTGCCACAGCGGCAGTGGCCTCTGTGGCTAACGTTTTGTTCGGACATGGTTTTTCCTTTTCACTGCAATGCATATTCAACCTCAAGATGCTCTTAGTATTACAAACTTTTAAACAAAAGCATGGACCTAAGATTAATCGTATGAGGACGATCACGCACTGCATAAAAAGAGGCTGCCGAGGCCTACTGATAACTGACCTTATTAGTACACAAGAACGCCAGATGCACGTCGTGGCCGTCATTGCTTTCGCCGGTGATATCGTACTTACCGCCGCAGAAGTCGTGGATTTTCTTAAAGGTGTCCTGTCGGCGGCTACGCTCTAGCGGCGGCAGGATTGACGTGGTGTAACTGGCTTCGCCGGTGATGCCGCTGGCGTTGAGTGGCCGGTAAACCGACGCGCCCACTGGCTTATCAATGCTGGAACAGCCCGCCAGCAGGCAGGCGGCAATCACCAAAAGGCTGTGAGGTTTCATAATCATTCCAAATAAAGTGAGCACTCTCTAAAGAGTAGATAACGGCAGCAATCAGATTAACTTGAATTCGTCCCTTCTATCACGCTGATAGCAAAGAAAGATGTTGCGCCCCATTCCCGTATTTTTCATTCAGTGGCAATATAGTTACAAACGGAATTATTCAAATTCACAATGAGTCAAACTATCGATGCGCACCCTGCTGTTTTTGCTGAGTGGCTACCTGCTGCTGGCACTGTTTTATCTGGTGGTTAAATTATTTTCGCGCCGCACTCCCGCCCTGAATGGCTGGGGGCTGTGGACATTTATTGTGGTGTGGCTGGGCGTGGCGCTGGCGAACATGCTGGGCGGCGTGCTGCAAGCGGGCTACGGCGTGGGCGAAGAGTTACCCATTATGCTGCTGATCTTCCTGCCTCCGGCGGCGCTGGCGTTCTATCTTTGGCGTAGATCGCTGGAATAAGCCGGGCAAAATCACCTTTCCCGTCATATTGAGTGAAACGGTGAGTAATCTGACGGGTTAAGTGACTCACGTCGGCGGCATTCTCTTTATACTCATGGCTCACAGTCACGCTCTGTCGGGGGAAGTCTCGCCCCCGGCTTATAAAGGATTTACCCATGAAATTGACCAGCCAAAGTTTTGAGAATGGTGCCGCTATTCCCGGCCAATTTGCTTTTGCCGTACCGGATGCCGCTACTCATCTGACGCTTTCCAGCAATAAGAACCCGCATCTGGCCTGGAGCGACGTACCGGCCAACACCCAGTCATTCGCACTGGTATGTGTTGATCCGCACGTGCCGACCAGCCTCGACAATGTGAATCAGGAAGGCAAAGTGGTGCCCGCCTCCCTGCCGCGCGCCGACCTGTTCCACTGGGTGTTAGTCGATATTCCTGCCGACCTGCGAGACATTGCCGCAGGCAGCCACAGCGACGCCGTCACGCCAAAAGGTAAACCGGCGCTGCCTGCCGAGTCGGCAATGCGCCACGGCATTAATGGCTACACCGCGTGGTTCGGCGATGACGAAAACATGGGGGGCGACTACCACGGTTACGACGGCCCTTGCCCGCCGTGGAATGATGAAATCGTTCATGATTACGTTTTCACCCTTTACGCACTGGACATTCCACATTTGGAACTGCCAACCAAGTTCTACGGCCCGGACGCACTGGCCGCGCTGGAAGGCCACGTTCTGGCCTCCGCCAGCCTGACCGGCACTTACAGCCTGAACCCGAACGTGCGCTAAGCCTTTAGGCAGGAGAGAGAATGCAGCCTTCAAATCAAGAAAATAGCAGCGCTCCCCTGCCCGTTCAGTGGCCGGCTGACCACAGCCGGCTATTTTCCATGGCTCAGCCCTACTTGCAGCACCCACACCAAATCGCCGATTTTCGCTTTTTCGAGCCGTCGATCCTGCTGGTGCGTTCAGGGCAATTGACCCTGCGCCATCAGCAAAACGCTTTTCTCCAGCTGGATAACGCTGAGCATCTTGTAGTGGTTGCCCAGCACACTCTGACCCACGTCAGTAAGCGCCCCAGTGCCGAAAAAGGCTTTTTCTCTTCCCTCTATCTGGGATTTTCTCCCACCGTGATCGCCGCGTTTTACCGCGATCACTCGGAGCTGGTCGCAAGCCTTGCGCCACTGGCGGGCTTCAAAACTGTGCCAATGGATGATGAACTGCGCGACACCTTAGAGCACTGCCTGCGCGGCATCGGCCATGGCGAACAGCCTCTGCCCAGCCCCACCGTGCAGCAGCATCGCCTGACCGGGATTCTGATTGCGCTGGCCGAGCGCGGCGTGCTGTTTATGCCGCGATCCTCAGAACCGCTGAGCAGTAAACTGACCGCGCTGATGTCCGCCGCTCCCGAATTTGCCTGGACGGCGGCCAGTGCCAGTCAGCAGCTGGCGATGAGCGAAGCCACCCTGCGTCGGCGCTTGGTGGAGGAGCAAACCAGCTTCCGCACCCTGTTGCAGGACATCCGCATGCACCACGCCATGACCCTGCTGCAAACCACCCGCTGGAGCCTGTCGCAGATCGCCGATGCCTGCGGCTATCGCGCCAGTTCGCGCTTCTCCCTGCGTTTTAAACAGCGTTTCGGTTGCTCACCGGCCGACATACGCTAAGACACAATCCAACCATTTCCTGCGGCCTAAAAACCACATAAAAAAATGGCTCCGCGCAGTGCGGAGCCATAACCTTGTAAAATCAATTTCCCCAATGATTTATTTCATCAGAAGAACATTCTCGCCAGTTCTGCGCCCGGATCTTCGGCACGCATAAAGGCTTCGCCCACCAGGAAGCTGTTGACCTTGGCTTCGCGCAGGCGGATCACGTGTTCCCGGGTCGCAATGCCTGACTCGGTGACCACCATGCGATCTGACGGCAGCTGAGTCAGCAGGCTAATGGTGGTTTCAATGGTGGTTTCGAAAGTGCGCAGATTGCGGTTGTTCACGCCAATCAGCGGCGTGGTCAGCTTCAGCGAACGCTCCAGCTCTTCGGCGTCGTGAACTTCCACCAGCACCGACATCCCCAGCTCGTGGGCCTGCGCTTCCAGCTCCTGCATCTGAGCATCTTCCAGCGCGGAGACAATCAGCAGGATACAGTCAGCGCCCATTGCACGGGCTTCCAGCACCTGATAAGGGTCAACCATAAAGTCTTTGCGCAGCACCGGCAGGCCACAGGCGGCACGGGCTTCGGCCAGATAAGCCGCGCTGCCTTGGAAGAACTGCTCATCGGTCAGCACTGACAGGCAGGCTGCGCCGCCCTTCTCGTAAGAAGTCGCGATCTCTTTTGGAATGAAATTCGGACGAATCAAACCTTTCGAAGGGCTGGCCTTTTTCACCTCGGCAATCACCCCCGCCACGCCCGCGTCGCGCTTATTACGCAGAGCCGCCACAAAGTCACGGTGATTTTGCTGGGCAGCCTGCTCCGTAAGCTGCGCCACGGAAACCGCTTTTTTGGCAGCGGCGACTTCTTCACGCTTCACGGCGATGATTTTGGCAAGGATGTCTGACACGGTACTCTCCAGATTCAGGTGATAGGTCTTAGAAATTTTGATTATGGGTAGGGTCGGCATCGCGGATGCCTGCGCCGCAGTATATCAATCGACTGCTTCAGCGCCACTCCCCAGCTTACTGCCGATTTGTGACAAAAGTGTTCAAAGTAAACTGCTGATAAAACATTATTATTTGAATATTTGGCTGGCAAAAAACTCCCACAGTCTTGTTGCAGATAATGACACTGCGGCCATAAGCCGTGGGTCAGGAATGCGATAAATGAAAATCGGCAGGTTTACTCAGAAAATGAAACAATTTCGCCCCAGGTTACACTTTCTTCGCGCCGAAAAAAGGAACTAAATCCCTCACCCGCCACTAACAAAGACACTCCCCTACAGGTGCAAGAACTATGTTTTCCTCCATCGGTCAATCGAACCGAATTCAGTACACGCCGCAGATCGTTCGCGGTGGCATTCATCCCTTCATCAAAATCAGGCCACCGGTGAATGACCCAGTCAAAATGCTGGCGACGCTGTGTAAAGACAACAAAGTCACCTACTTGGGTGATGTCCACGGCCAGTGTTTTATTCCTGAGTTAGTGGGTAGATCGGCTAAAGAGCTGAAACAGGCCGGGGTCGATTTACTGGCCATAGAATTCGTTAAATATAGCGACAACGCGGCGTTCCGCGAAGCACTGGCTGGCGGTAAAAACGCCATCAAAAACTTCATCTACAATGCCTGGGCACCAACACAGGGCGGGGCTTGGGTCGACAGCATCGCCAGCGCACTCGCTGAAGTGCACAACGCCGGGATTGCCGTGGCTGGGATTGATCGTCATATGGCGGGCGGCGCGCCGAAAAACCCAATGGAAGCCATCAGCTACATGAACAGGCGATTAGCCTTGAATATTGCGTGGAACGCCGCGGCGGAGAGGGAGGAGCGTGCGATTGGCGCGTCAAAAACCTTGGTTTGGGCGGGCACCGGGCATTTCGTCAATAGCTTCGAAAATGGCCCTAAAGACATGCGCCCCGGCCCTGTGGTGGCCTTTGCCAACACTCAGGGAGGCACGGGCTGCTCGCTCAATGACAGAGATGACAATAGCCATATACTGATCCACTACTCGCGCCAGCCACGCGCCTAAGCAGTTTGCACAATGCCGCCACGGGCGTGGCGGCACATTTGCTGCGATCAACGGCGTTTAGACATCTTTAAAACGGCCATACAGCCCCGGATTGCTGCTGACTTTTTGGTTGTACTCGCGCACTACTGACTTTTTCCCCGCCAGCTGGCTACTGCTCATGGCATCGAAAGAGGTCGGCTGATGATAACCATCGGTATACTTCAGGCTTGGATCAGCGGACAGGCTGCGCACGTCATACAGCTGTAAGCCTTCCGCCAGATCCTTCACCAGCGCACTCGGAATAAGACGAATCTCTCAGATTATTTTCGACGGAAATTCCATTGTTCTGAACATCTTGGTGTTTCAATACCGAGATTTACATACTTTGATGATTCCATTACATCGTAGATTTTAAAGAAAGAGATAGCATCTGAATCAGTGTGTTGAGGCTCATTGAGCAGAGGGAAGCTATGCGTTTCAAATCAATATTTCTAACTACATTATTTACCATGGGCGTGGCCAACGCCGCCTTCGCCGACAGCTGCCAGAAGAACATTTTCGACGGCTACGACTGCACCTATGACAACGGCACCACCTCCACCAGCCAGAAAAATATCTTTGGCGGATTAGATACTCGTTACAGCGACGGGCGCAGCTCCAGCAGCCAAGCCAACATCTTCGGCGGCCAAGATACGCGCTTTAGCGATGGCACCACGTCCAGCAGCCAGTCGAATATATTTGGCGGACAAGACACCCAGAACAGCGACGGCAGCAGCTCCACCAGCCAAGCCAATATCTTCGGCGGCCAAGACATTCGCTACAGCGACGGCCGCTCCTCTAGCAGCCAGGAAAACATCTTTGGCGGGCAGGATACGCGGAATGATTAAACCAATCCCCCAAACAACCTCCTCCGCAATGTCTCCGGCGTTGCAGGACGGGGTTTCACCCGACCTCGGGTGGTTAATTCTGGCATGACGAACTGCACGAAATCTTCGAAACTGCCGGGGCTGATGGCGTAACCGAGGTTGAAACCGTCGACGCCGGACTGGCTTGCGAAGCTCTCTAGCTGGTCGGCAATGGAGCTTGAGCCGCCGACCAAAGTGGGATGTAATCCGCCAATACCGATGTAGCGCGCGGCTTGGCGTAGGGTCCATTGGCGACCGGCATCAATGCGCGTCAAGCTAGCGAGCGCCGAGCGGCAGGCGTCGGTTTCAATATATTCCAGCGGGCGGTCGAGGTCGTACTGTGACCAGTCGACGCCGGTCCAGGCGGAAAACAGCGCCAGCGCCGCCTCTTCGCTGATGTACTGCTGGAAATCCTCATACCGCGCCTCGGCCTGCTCATCCGTCGCGCCCGTCACCACGGTTACGGCGGCGATAAACCGCAGCGAGTTAGGGTCGCGGCCCATCTCTGTCGCCAGCGTGCGAATGGTGGCGATATCTTTGCGAATGGCCTCGGGCGTCAGCCCGGCCATAAATACCACTTCGGCATTGGCGGCGGCAAATTGGCTGCCGCGCGAAGAGGCCCCGGCCTGAAACAGCACCGGCGTGCGCTGCGGGCTGGGCTCGCTCAGATGGGCGTCCGGCACCTGATAATAGCGCCCGTGATGGTGAATCGGGTGCACCTTGGCGGGGTCGGTATAGACTCCGGCGGTTTTATCGCGCAGCACCGCGCCCTCCTCCCACGACGACTCCCACAGCTTGCGCGCCACGTCGAGAAACTCCTGAGCGCGGTCATACCTTTCATCATGAGGGAGTTGCTGATTCAGCCCCAGATTGCGCGCGGCGGAATCCAGCATAGACGTCACCACATTCCACGCCACCCGCCCCTTGGTCAGATGGTCGAGGGTGGTGAATTTCCGCGCCAGTAGGTAAGGCTGCTCATAGGTGGTGGAGACCGTGATGCCGAAACCCAAGTGACGAGTAGCCGCCCCCATGGCTGATACCAGCAGCATCGGGTCATTAACTGGCATCTGCGCGGCATGGCGCAGAGCAGCGTTCGGCTGCTGCTGGTAAACGTCCAGCTGCCCGAGGGCGTCGGCGATAAACAACGCGTCAAAGCCCGCGTCGTCCAGCAGTTTGGCGATTTCCACCCAGTAATGAATATCGGTATAACGATGCGCCTGATCCTCAGGGTGCCGCCACAGCCCGGCGGAAATATGTCCCACCACATTCATCATAAAACCAAACAAAATAAAGGGCCGCTGGCCGCTTTGATTGCTCATGCCATGCTCCTCAATGTTTCTGGCGAGCACTGAGCGCGCCCGCCGCCAGCACCACGAAAATCAGCACGCCGGAAGCCACCTGCTGCCAGTAGAAATTCCAGCCGATCAGCAGCAGCCCGTTGGCGACAAAGCTCAGCAGGATCACCCCGAGCAGCGTGCCCGGCACGTTGGCGCGGCGCGAGCTGGAGAACGTGGTACCGATAAACGCCGCGCCGATGGCATTCAGCAGGTAGGCATTCCCCGACAATGGCACCCAGGCTTTAACGTTAGAAGCCAGCATCAGTCCGACCACGCCGGCAATCACCGCGCCAAGCACAAAGGCCACGGCGGTCAGGCGGCCGACGCCAATCCCCGAGTAGCGCGCGACGCTGGCCTGCGTGCCGATAAAGGTCAACGCCCGACCGTGTCGGGTGCGATGCAGCAATAAATGCAGCGCCAATGCCAGCACCAGCACGTACCACAGCGGCAGTGGGACGCCGAGCAGCGCACCGTGGCTGATAGCCGAGAAGCCCTCCGGCAACACCTGACTCAACAAATAGATAGGCTGGCCGCCGTTGGAAGATAACTGCTGTACGCTCTGGCCGATAAACAGCGTGCCGAGGGTGGCGAGGAAAGGCTCGACGCCCAGAATCGCCACCAAAAAGGCGTTAAACAGCCCGACGCCGAGGGCCGCCAGCAGCGCGGCGAACAGCGCAATTGGCAGCGCCACCTGATGCAGCACCAGCGTCACCAGCACCAGACAGGCGAAGTCAATGGAAGTGCCAATCGACAAATCCACCGAGCCCATCGAGGTGACCAGCGTCATCGCCAGCGCGGCAATCGCCAGCGGCGCGACATTATTGAGCAACACGCTCTCAATATTGCTCAGAGTGAAAAAGCCCGGCGCGAACAGGCTGAAAAACAGCAGCAGCGCGGTAAATGTCAGAATCAATAAGGTGCGCAGCAGGTTGCCGCGCCCTTTGGCGGTGCCGGAATGGGCGACGTTTGCAGATAGCTCAGACACGGACTTTTCTCCTTTGCTGGCGCTGGCGCAGCACGGCGGTCAGCGACACTACCAGCAGGATCAGCAAACCCTCGACCCCGTTTATCCAGTAGCTTGAAATGTTGATTAACTGAAAACCGTTGGCAATCAGGCTAAGAAACAGCGCGCTCACCAGCGTCCCGCCGACGGTTGGCACCAAGCGCCGCGAGAACACCACGCCGAGCAGCGCCGAGGCGATCACCATCAATAAACTGTCATTGGCCCCCGGCGAACTGCCGCTGAGTAAAGTTACGGAAGCCAGAGAAGCAATCCCCGCCGCCAGCCCGCAAAGCACGTAACTCGCCGCCACGTAGCGCGACACCGACAGCCCCTGCGCCCGCGCGGCAATCGGGTGGCTGCCCACCGCCTGTAGCCGCAGGCCAATTGAGGTGAAGTGCGCCAGCACGATAAATACCAGCGCCACTCCGGCGAAAATCCACGCCAGCCACGGCAGCGTTAGCGGGCCCGCGCCAATCAAAGTGTCAAACAGCGGGCCGCTGACCGGCACCGTGGCGTTCTCGGTAAGCACCATTTCCAGCCCGATGGCAATGTTCATGGTGGTCAGGGTAGCCAGCAGCGGCAGGATGCGCAGCCAGACCACCGCCAGCGCATTAAGTAGCCCCAGCGCACCGCCGCTGAGCAGGGCCAACAGGATGGCGGAAGTGATGGGCGCGCCGTGACTCAGTTGGGTGGCGAACACCGCGCCGCTCAGCCCCATATTGGCCGCCACCGACAGGTCAATGCCGCCGGTCAGCGAGTGGCTACCGCCACCGCTCAGTACCAGCGTCAGCCCGAAGGCCAGCGTGCCGGTGACCACCGTCTGTTGCAGCACGTTGCCCAGATTGCCCGCCGTGAGAAATATCGGCGACAAAAACACAAACACCGCCAGCACGGCGATGATAATCAGCAGCGCGCCGCCCTGTAGCCAGTGGGCGCGGCGCTCAGATTTCGGCGCGAGCGGCGCGGCTTCGGCCACTGTCTCGCGCGACGTTAATTCACTCATGTCACCTCTCCTTCAGAGGCCAAAACTGCGTCTTTCTGCACCGCGCCAGAGGCCCAGGCGAGAATTTCATGGTGGTCGGTGTCGGCCCCTTGCAAGGATTTCACCAGCCTGCCGCGCGCCATCACCAGCACCCGGTCGCACAGCGATTGCAGCTCCAGCAGGTCGGTGGAGAAAATCACCACCAGCGCCCCTTTGGCCGCCAGCCGTTGCAGCGCCTGATAGATTTCCGCTTTCGCGCCGATATCCACCCCCACCGTCGGCTCATCCAGCAAGTAGACATGCGCGTCAGTGTTCAGCCACTTCGCCAGCACCACCTTTTGCTGATTGCCCCCCGACAGCGAACGCAGCGGCGCCTCTGGCCCCGGCGTGCGAATGCCTAAATCGGCAATATTGGCCGCCACCAGCTTTTGCTCACGGGCGCGGTCAACAAACAGCCCTTTGACCAGCGAACTCAGGCTGGTCAGGGCGATGTTCTCCCGCACGCTGAGTTCCGGGGCGATGCCGTTGGCGCGGCGGTCTTCCGGCACAAAGGCAATGCCGCGTTTAACCGCGTCGCGTGGCGAACGGGGTAAAAAAGCGTCTCCCGCCAGCTCGATCCTGCCGCTAATTCCGCTCTCCAGTCCGAACAGCGAGCGCACCAGCGCCTTGCCGCCGGAGCCTAGCAGGCCGGTGACGCCGAGAATTTCTCCACGATGCGCCGCAAAGCTCACCGCCGAAAAACGCCCCGCCGCCGCCAAATTCGTCACCTTGAGCAGCACCTCGTCGCGGCGATGCGCCTGCCGCTCGACCAGCGATTTTTGCTCGTCGCCCAGCATGTCGGTGATCAGCCGCTGGGTGGTCACTTGGCTGACATCGTGACGCGCCACGTCCTGCCCGTCGCGCAGCACGGTCACGCGCTGGCACAGTTCGCTGATTTCGTCGAGATAGTGCGAGACGTAGAGAATGGCCAACCCGCGCTGGCGCAGGGCTTTGATAGCGCGGAACAGCGACGCCACCTCATGGCGGGCCAGCGCGGCGGTTGGCTCATCGAACACCAGAATGCGCGGCGAGTGGCGCAGCGCACGGGTGATCTGCACCACCTGCTGCTCCGCCACGCTGAGGTCGCTAATCAGGCTGTCGGGGTTAATGTGCAGGCCGAAGTGCTGCTTGATGGCATCGCGGGCGATGCGCCGCAGGCGACGACGGTTGACCAGCGGCAAGCCGCGCAACGCCGTCTCTTCCCCCAGCAGCAGGGCTTCGGCGACGGTTAAGGTTGGCGCGAGCAGCCGCTCCTGATGAACAATTTCAATGCCGTGCGCCTGCGCCACGCGGGGGGAATCTATCCCCACCGCCTGCCCGGCGAGCGAGATCTGCCCGTGGTCGGCGCGGTGCAGGCCTCCCAAGATCTTAATCAGCGTCGACTTGCCCGCACCGTTGTGACCAATCAGGCCGTGGATCTCCCCCGAGCGCAGCTCGAGGGAGACGTCACGCAGTGCCGGTACGCCGTCAAACGCCTTGCTGATGTGATTAAGCGCCAGCAGTGGCGACTCATTTTGCATCGGTCTGGCCCAAGGTTTTCTGCGCCTCGGCGGCGTTTTCTTTGGTCACCACCAGCGCAGGCACGTAGGTGGCTGGCGGCAGTGAGGTGTCACCCGCCAGATAACGCGCGGCGTTCTGCACCGCCGTTTTACCAATCAGGTAAGGCTGCTGCGCCACCACGGCGGCGGCGCTGGATTTCGGATCTTTCACCAGCGAAACCACATCCGGGCTGCCGTCCACGGCGTAAGTTTTGATTTCAGAGCGCCCTGCGGCGTCTACCGCCTGCGTCGCGCCAATCTGCGGCACGTCCCACGCGGCCCAAATCGCCTGCACCGAGCCTTTCGGGTATTTGTTCAGCAGCTGGCTGATTTGCGCATAGGCATCCTGCACGGTGTTCGGGATCACGTCGCGCAGCTCAGGCTCGATGATTTTGATTTTCGGATACCATTTCAGCACGGCTTTCAGCTGGTCATAGCGCATCGCCACCACCGGCACGCCGTAGAAGCCGTTGAACACCAAAATGTTGCCTTCGCCGCGCAGGTCGTTCACCAGCTTCAGCGCCAGCTGTTCGCCGATGTAGAAGTTATCCGAGGTGGTGACGTTGATGCTCGACGGACTGGCGGTGTCCACGGTAAACAGCGGGATCCCGGCGGCTCGGATCTTCTTCAGCCACGGCTCAAGCACGGAAGCCGTGCCCAGCGTTTCGATAATGGCGTCCGGCTTTTGGGCGATTAGCGTCTGAATTTGTGAGATTTGCTGGGCTTCTTTGCGGCCGCCGTCCAGCGCAATCGGAATACCGCCGAGGCGTTTGACTTCATCCACCTGCCCCTGATAAGCCTTTAAGTCCCAGTAGTGGTCGGTGCCCGCCACGGTGATGCCGATACGCTTGCCTTTCAGCGACGGCACCTCTTGATCATCGGCATGGGCCGGGAGCGTCAGCAGCAGCATGGCGCTGGCGACCAGCGCCGCAGAGGTTTTCAACCCGTGTTGCAGCCACGATTTTTTATTGGTTTTTTGTTTTGCCATCATCTTGATTAACCCTGATTGGTGTTGTTGTTTTAAAAGTCGGCAGGTATTGGCCCGCCGACATTGCTAGAAAAAGTGCTGATCACTCGCCGTTGCCGATCTGCCAGATAAACGTCGGTTCGGCGCGGTTAACTTCCCAATCCCCGACATTGCGCGTTTTGTAGATCACCGGGTTGTGCGACGAAATGGTGCGCGCGTTGCGCCAGTGGCGGTCCAGCGACTTGCTGATGCGCGTGTCGGAAGCCCCCAGCGCGTTAAACAGCTCGGTCGCCGCGCGCGGCACTAATTCGGTGGCGATCACCTGCGCCTTGGCGGACTCCACCTCGGCAATGATATTGGCCTGCTTGCTCAAGGCTTGGTCGCCGCTGGTGTGCAGCTCAAAGGCTTTTTGCAGCGAATAGCTGGCCTGCTGTACCGCTGCGTCGACCGCCCAAGCCCAGCTAGAAAGCTGCCCCACCACCTGCAACACCTGCGCGTCGTGGCGCACCTGCTTGGCGTTGCCGTGGCTATAAATGCGCTTGCGGCTGGCGACGGCCTGCGCCGCGTCACGGGTAATGGCTCGGGCGATGCCCGCCAGCGTCACCAACAAGATTTGCTGGTAGTACGCCGTTTGGTAGGTGAAACGGTCGCTGAAGTCGTAGACGTGCGGCGCTTCCACCCTGGCCTGCTTGAAGCGGGTGCTGCCGCTGCCGGTCAGGCGTTGGCCGAAACCGTCCCAGTCGTCGTCGCGCTCGACGCCGTCCTGGTGGGTGTTGACCAGTGCAATCACGTCGCGGCCGTTGTCGGAACGCTGGGCGTAGACGTCAATCCAGTCGGCGTACAGCGTGCCGGTGCTGTAGAACTTCTCGCCGTTGAGCGTCCAGCCGTTCTCCTCGGGGGTGACTTTGGTCAGCACTTCGCCCAGTTTCAGGTTGCCGATTTCCGTCCAGCCGCTGCCCACCAGCTCGCCGTCGACAAAGCGACGGAACCAGCCGCGACGCTCCTCGCTGTCGGGCTGGTTCAGCCGGTCTTCGATAAACGCGAAGTGCGCCCGCAGCGCCTGCGGCAGGTTGGAATCCGCCTCGGCCAGCTCGGTAAGCAGCAGGAACAGCTGGGGCAAGGTGGCACCTAAACCGCCATCCGCCACCGGAATGCGCACGGTGCCGAAACCGGCCTCTTTCAGCCAGCGCAGCGGCTCCAGCGGCAGCGTGCGGCTGTTTTCGCGCTCAACAACCCCTTCGGCGATGCGGGCGAAAACCGGGCGGAAACGCTCCGCCAGTGCGAGGTATTCAGGGGTGGTGGATTCAGACATGGTGTTCTCCAATTTCTGGTTGTGAATCAATATCCTGACGGGTTGGCTCAAAGCGAATAACCAACAGGAAGACGATAGGAATGATGGCGCTCAGGGAAACTATCCAGAACATGTTGGTGCCGAAACGGGCTTGCAGGATCGGCAGGATAAACAGCGCCGCCGCGCTGCCAATGCCAGACAGCGAGCGGCCAAAGCCGACGCCGGTGGCGCGAATGTGGGTTGGGTAAGAGAGTGCTGGGTAGATCATCAACTGCGCGCCCGGCCCAAAGCCTTCGGCAAACAGCCACAGGCCGAGCATGGCGATGGCGAAGACCACGCCGAGCGCCGCCTGCGGGTGACCAATCAAGGCCAGCGCCACCAGCGCGACAAACTGCAAAGCAAAACCGGCGATGGCCACGTGGCGCGACGGGTATTTCCACGCCAGACGCATACCCAGCAGGCCGCCGGTAAAGGCAAACAGCGCGTTCAGGCCGAGGGAGGCCGAGATGGTTTCGAACACGCCCGCGCCGAGGAACTGCGCCAGAATCGACGGCAGGAAGAAGGCGATGGCGGTGTATTCAAAGGAGATACAGACGTTCATCACGCCGGTGACGATAGTGCGTTCGCGGTATGGCTTCTGGAACAACACGCGGAAACTGACTTTTGGCGGCGCTTTCCTCTCGACTTCCGGCTGCTCCGGTTTGGCCTCGTGGGCCAGAATGCCGTAAGAGTCACGCAGAATGCGCACCGCGCCGGTCAGGTCGCCTTGGTTGGCGGCCCACAGCGGAGACTCATTCATAAACTTGCTGCGCACGGCGATGATCAGCAGCGCCGGAACCGCGCCAAATAGCAGCGAGGCGCGCCACAGCCAGTCGATATGCTCTTTTGGCAGCAGGAAGTAGAGCGCGAAGATAATGAAGAAACAGGCCGATGAGGCGGCGTACCACATCGGGCACCAGGCGGCTAAGCGCGCGGCTTTATTGCCCTTGCCGGTGAATTTGGAAAACTCCGCCAGATAGGCCATCGCCACCGGCAGGTCTATCCCAACTCCAACGCCCATCAGGAAGCGCGCGCCAATCAGCACCCAGACGTTGGGCGCCAATCCGGCGGCAATCGCCGACACCACGAAGAACAGCATGTCGGCCATAAACACCGAGTAGCGGCCATATTTGTCGGTCAGCCAGCCGCCCAGCAGGTTGCCAACGATGGTGCCAATCATGATGGAAGAGGTTACCAGGCCGGTGAGCGTGGGCGTCAGGCCGAAGTCTTTCACCACGTCGTCAATGCCATAGGACAAGGTGGTCAGGTCATAAGCATCAAGGAACACGCCGCCGAGCGCCAAAAACACAATCCAGCGCGCGTAGCTGTTTTTACTGGTACTGCTATTGATCAAATTCGCCACGTCGCTGACGGAACGAACGGGTGTTGAATGCGACAGCGGAGACGTTACGTCGCCGTCAAGATTTATCGTGCTCATCATACCCTCTTGTTTTTTATTGGCAGGTGATACGAGGATTTATAGAGGGAATAAAGGCGGAAAACAAACAACAAAAATGGCTATTAAAATTAACAAATTCAATAAGTTAAATGTTAATTTCAACAAACACAAAAGCCGAATTAACCTAGGGCTAATCCGGTGAGAGCAAAGGTAAAATCCAGAATTTATTCGGCTGAAACGGGCACTAACACATCCTTCACCAGTGGGTCAGTGGTCTCTTTCAACCACTGTTGCAACCTTGGGTCGGCAAAGGCTTTTTTCAGCTTCACGATATTCTCGTCATTCAAATAAGGCGTGCCGATAACCAACTGTGAGGCGAAGGTTTTCGGCGCGGGCGGGAACAGAATGCCTTTGTCGCGCGGCACCTTACCGGCGTCGAATTCCGAGACATAGCCAATGGCGGCGTCCACCGAGTTCAGCACGCGCGGCATGGTCAGCAGGTCCAGCTCTTTGAACTTGAAGTTGTGCGGGTTCTGCTTGATGTCTTTCAGCTTGGCGGTGCGCGGCTCGACCGCCGGATCCAGCCCAATCAGGCCAATGCGTTGCAGCAACCACAGCGCCTGCCCCTGGTTGGCGCCGTCGTCCGGCACCACGATCAGCGCGCCGTTTGGCAGGTCAGACACCGAGCGGTAGCGATCGGAGTAGATGCCAAAGGCCCACTGGAAAATCGGCAGAGCCGAGGTCAGCTGGAACTTGTTAGCATCCACCACCTGCTTGAGCCACCACTGGTGCTGATACACCGTCGCGGCGTACTGCCCTTCCGCCACCGCGCGGTCAGACTGCACCGGGTCCTGCAAGCCGACGGCCTCCAGCTTGATGCCGTAATCCGGCGCGATGTGCTCACCCACGTACTGAATAATGTGCTCTTCCCCGGCCATCGCCGGTTCGAAATGCACTTTCAGCGTAGTGCCAAAGGTCACGGCCCCGCTCTTCTGCGACGCGAAGTGCCAACCCAATCCGGCAATCACCACCACTGCGATGGCGGCCACTGGCCACGGCCAGCTTTTCTTCTTTTTAATTTCAAAATTGTGCTGTGTCATGATGCGTATGATCCCTTGGAGTGTTGCAACGCGGTGACCAAACGATCACCAATAAATTGAACCAGTTGAATGGTAGCGATCAGCACCACGATGGTGGCGATCATGATGTGGTTGTCGAAACGCTGATAGCCGTACACCACCGCCAGATAGCCAATACCGCCCGCGCCGATGGTGCCCGCGATAGCCGAGTACTCAATCATTGAAATCACATTGAGCACGATGGCCGCGACGATGGCGGGCAAGGCTTCGCTTAGCTGGGCGTAAACGATGATTTGCCAGGTTGAGCCGCCGGACACCAGCCCGACCGCCGTGACTTCAGACGGCAGTTCGCGCAGGGCGTTTTCCAGCAGGCGGGCGAAAAACGGCGTCCCGGCCACGACCATGGGGATCACCGCCGCCGGGATGCCGATGGTGGTGCCGGTCAGCCAGAAGGTGAACGGAATGATCGCCGCCATCAGCACCAGAAACGGCAGCGATCGCCCCATATTGACTATCCAGCTCAGGGTGCGGTTGATCCCCGGACGCGGAAACAGCCCGCGACGCGAAGTGTTAAACAGCACAATACCTAACAGCCCGCCGAGGGTGACCACAAACAGCATCACGATGCCGACCATCAGCCAGGTTTCCAAATAGGCCGGAAGCATCAGCGTATGCAGCTGGCTCCACGGCGTGTCCTGACTCATTACATCCACCGCGGGCTTCATACCGCCTCCTTGAATTCGCTTTGGCTTTCAATCAGTTCGGCATTAATTCCCAGCTGGTAAAGCTGCTGAATCAGCACCTGCAAGCCAACCGGACGCTGGTTGAAGCGCACGCCAACCCGCATTCTTCCCGCCAGTCTCTCCCCCACTTGCTCGACGTGGGCCGCCAGCACGTCCACCTGAATCTGATGCTGCTGGCTGACCTGACTGATCCAGTCGGTGGCAATCGCCCGGTCGCCGTAGGTCAGCTGCAATTGCAGGTCGCCATTGGCCGCCAGCGGCTGCAACGGAAACAGCTGCTGGCCGATGCGTGAACCCGGCGTCGCCAGCAGTTCACGCAGTGAACCTTGTTGAAGCAGCTGGCCGTCGCGAATTTCCGCCACGGCGTCGGCGGCGCGGCGCACCACGTCCATCTCGTGAGTGATTAAAATGATCGACAAACCAAACTGATCGCGCAGTTGCTTGAGCAGGGTCAGAATCGAGGTAGTGGCGTCAGGATCCAGCCCCGAAGTGGCCTCATCCGCCAGCAGCACCGAGGGCTTGAGCGCCAAGGCGCGGGCAATGCCGACGCGCTGGCGCTGGCCGCCGGAGAGCTGCGACGGGTAGTAGTGCGCCTTTTCGCTCAGGCCGACGCTGTCCAGCAGTTGGCCGACGTGGCGCATGATGTCGCCCGGCACCACGCCCAGCCACTCCAGCGGCAGCGCGATGTTTTCCCACGCGGTTTTGCGTTGCAGCAGCGCCGACGACTGAAACACCGTGCCAATGGCGCGACGCTCGCGGCGCAGGGTTTCCCCGGAGAGCCGCGACAGATCTTCGCCATTGACGCGAATGCTGCCGGAGGTCGGCTTTTCCAGCAGGCTAATGCACTTCGCCAGCGTGGATTTCCCCGCGCCGCTCGGGCCAACCACGGCGGTGATTGAGGCGTCGGGCACGGTGAGCGAAATGCCTTTCAGCACCTCGACCACCTTGCCACCCGGCGCGCCGTACTGTTTATGCAGATTGTCGATTTCAATCATGACGCCACCTCGCCCCCGACCGGGATTTCGCTGTTAGAGGTGCGACGGTAGCTGGCGCCCGGATGCGGAGCCGCCAGGCGCGGGCCTGCGCCGAACAGTTTTTCGCGCAGGGTGCCTGGCTGGTAATCCTTCTTGTAGACGCCGCGCTTTTGCAGCTCGGGGATCAGCAGTTCTACCACGTCAGTAAAGCTTTCGTGAGTCACGGCGTAGGCCAGATTGAAGCCATCGACGTCGGTCTCTTCCACCCAGCTTTGCAGCTCGTCGGCCACGGTTTCCGGGCTGCCGACCAGCAGCGGGCCAAAGCCGCCGATACCCACCCAGTCGGCCAGCGCCTGCACCGTCCACTGGCGATCGGGGTCGGCGGTAGAGAAGGTTTCCACCGCCGATTGAATGGCGTTGGTGTGGATGTGCTTGAGCACCTGATCCGGCTGGTACTGGCTGAAGTCGATGCCGGTCCAGCCGGAGATCAGCGTCAGCGCGCCTTCATAGCTCACCCAGCTTTTGTATTCATTCCATTTGGCCTGCGCGGCTTTGTCGGTTTCGCCGACGATCACCGTTTGCAGGTTGAAGATCTTGATGCTGTAAGGGTCGCGGCCCAGCGCGGCGGCGCGCTGGCGGATATCTGCCACCAGCTTTTTCAGCAGCACTTTGGACGGCGCGGCGACAAAGACGCACTCGGCGTGTCCGGCGGCAAAGTCTTTACCCCGGCTCGACGCCCCGGCCTGATACAGCACCGGCGTGCGCTGCGGCGAAGGTTCGCACAGGTGAATGCCCGGCACCTGGAAGAAGGTGCCCTCGTGGTTAATTGGGTGGATTTTGCTCGGGTCGCTGAAAATACGGCGCTCGCGGTCGCGCAGAATCGCGCCCTCTTCCCAGCTGCCTTCCAGCAGTTTGTACACCACCTGCAGGTATTCGTCGGCGTAGTCATAACGCGCGTCGTGATCGGTTTGCGCCTTGTAGCCAATGTTGCGCGCGCCGCTCTCCAGATAAGAAGTGACGATATTCCAGCCCACGCGGCCTTTGGTCAGGTGATCCAGCGTCGAAAGGCGGCGTGCAAAAGGATACGGGTGCTCAAACGATAGCGAGGCGGTCAGGCCAAAACCGAGATGCTCAGTCACCAGCGCCATCGGCGTCACCAAGGCCAGCGGGTCATTGACCGGTACCTGTGTCGCATGGCGAATCGCCGCGTCATTGCTGCCGTTGTAGACGTCATACACCCCGAGCACGTCGGCGATAAACAGGCCGTCGAACTTGCCGCGCTCCAGCAAACGCGCCAGATCTGTCCAATATTCCAGATCCTTGTATTGCCATGAACGGTCGCGCGGATGGGCCCAAAGCCCCGGCGACTGGTGGCCGACACAGTTCATATCAAATGCGTTAAGGCGAATTTCACGTTGCGATGACATAGCGTTACTCCATTGGAGACGTGGTCCGGCCGAGCCGCCCGCGTCCTCATTTTTATGTTTAAAGGGATAGTTCGAAAATTCGATAAATCAGCAGGTTTTAAGCGAAGCCGGACATCGCCCGTCGGCAGAAAGTGATTGCGGTTCAAGCAGTTGGTGCGCCAGCGACTCGGCGTGTTCGGCCACCTGCGGCAGCCCCATCAGTTCGCCAAAGCGACCGCGCGCCGCCGGGCCGACCACGTGCAGATGCGGATTGGCCTCGCCATGCAGATTCACCGTTTGCGAGCGCCCGTTGACCAGAATGCCCAGCGCCAGCGGGTCAGGCTGAATCAGGCCGTCGGCCGCCAGCTGTTGCAGCAGCGCGTCGCTTTCCAGCAGCGCGCCGTGGGCCGGGCCGGTGGTGACGATGATTTTATCGACCAGCAGGCTTTGCGCCGCCGCGCCGCGCGGTTGCAGGGTCAGCCGCACCTGCTCCCCTTCGGCGCTGACCTGTTGCAGCCTTGCCGCCAAGACCTGTAAGCGCCCGTCGGCCTGCGACTGGGCCAGCACCGCGCTGACCTGCGGCGCGATGCGATAGCGATGAACGTCCCACCACGAGCGCAGGTGGCGCAGAAAACGTTTTTGCTCTTTCAGCGACAGCCGCTGCCAGATGTGCTGGCCGTTGCCGCGAATATCATCCAACACCAGTTGCCACGGCAGGTTGGAGGCCGCCGCCTGCGCCACTTCCTGACGAACGCGGTGCAGCCAGCCGCGGGCGGTGTCGGCCTGCGGGCGCTGATAGTCCAGCGTCCATAGCGGGAAATCGCCACTCAGATTGGGCCGCGGCATCTGACCACGGCGGGAGAACGCCAGCACCCTGCCTCGATGCCCCTGCCGGTAAAGCGAGGCCACCACGTCAGACATAGTCAAACCGGTGCCGATGATTGCCACCCGGTCCTGAGGCTGCACCGCCGCCAACGCGTCGGCGCGCCACGGGTTGGCAATCAATGCCGGATGCTGGCCCAGCGCGTGGGCAATCGGCTTGGGCACTGCCGGTGGCGGATGGCTGATAGCCAGCACCACCTCATCAGCCTGATAAACCGCGCCCGACGCCGTCACCACGCCGCCGTGGCGCAGGGCCACCGCGTGGTCGCGCACGTGAGTGAGCTTCACAGCCGAATGCTCGGCGGCTTTGTCGAACTGCTCGGCGATATAAGCCCCGAACTGGCCGCGCTGCGGATAGACTTTTCCATCCTGCCATTGGGCGTCGGGGTCAGCCGGAAAGGCCTGTGAGGCGCGATACCAGCGGTCAAAATCGCCCTCTTCGGCGGCAGAAAGCTGCATCCGCGAGGCGGGAACGTTGATCCGATGCGCCGGGTCTTGGGTGCCATAGGCCACGCCGCGAGCCAGCGCGGGCCGCGGCTCAATCACCGTCACCTGCAAACCGGCCGCGCCGCGACGGGCCAGATGAATGGCTAACGCGGTGCCGGTAAACCCGCCGCCCACAATCACAATGTGACGTTCAGCCATGATCTTGCTCCTCTTAACTGGCGCTGGAATGCTTAACCGGGCGACGGTCGCCGCCGATGGTTTCGCCAAACGGGCCAGTGTTTACCGTGCGCTGGCGCTTCTCCGCGTTGGAGGCCAGCGGCAGCAAAGGCATGACTAAATCGGCGAACTGGTGGGCTTCTTCCAGATGCGGATAGCCTGAAAGGATAAAGTTTTCGATGCCCAGCGCCTGATATTCGCGGATACGCTCGGCCACCTGTTGCGGGTTGCCGACCAGCGCAGTGCCTGCGCCGCCGCGCACCAAACCAACGCCGGCCCACAGGTTCGGGCCAATCACTAAGCCATCGCGAGAACCGCCGTGCAGCGCGCTCATGCGAGCCTGCCCGGTGGAGTCCATGCGGGCGAAAATCTTCTGCGCGGCGGCAATGGTGTCGTCATCAAGATGGGAGATCAGGCGGTCAGCCGCGGCCCACGCCTCTTCTTCGGTTTCACGCACAATCACGTGCAGGCGAATGCCGAAGGTCAGTTTGCGGCCCTGCGCTTCGGCGCGCTGGCGCACCACGGCCAGTTTTTCCGCCACCTGCTCTACCGGCTCGCCCCACGTCAGGTAAGTATCAATCTGGTTGGCCGCCACGTCGATGGCTTCTTCGGAAGAGCCACCAAAGTAGAGCGGCGGGCCATTTTCCTGCACCGGCGGGAACAGCACTTCGGCACCTTCGACGCGAATATGCTCGCCGTTGAAATCAACTTTTTCGCCTTTCAGCAGGCGGGAATAGACGTCAAGAAATTCGCGAGTGACCTGATAACGCTCGGCGTGGCTGAGGAAAATGCCGTCGCCTTTGTTTTCTACCGGGTCGCCGCCGGTGACGACGTTAATCAGCAGACGGCCATCGGAGAGGCGATCCAGCGTGGCGGCCATGCGCGCGGCGAGGCTTGGCGGCTGGAGGCCCGGGCGAACCGCCACCAGATAGCGTAAACGCTTGGTGATAGGGGCCAGCGCCGAGGCCACCAGCCATGAGTCTTCGCAGCTTTTGCCGGTTGGGATCAACACGCCGTAGTAGCCCAGATTGTCGGCAGCAATGGCAACCTGCTGTAAATACGGCAAGTCGACTGCGCGCCCGCCTTCGGTGGTGCCAAGGTAGCGGCCATCACCGTGAGTGGGCAAAAACCAGAATACGTTGATGTTGTCCTGCGTTGCGTCGCTCATTATCTCTTTCCTATATAACGATATCTAAATTTATTTGATAGAAAGTTACTGTTTGGTTATAACCCCATGAGCAGGAAGTGTGCCAATCGTGACAATTTAATTTCCTATTTATTATCAGTAAGTTAAATATTTTCACTGTTTGAAGTTTTGCTGCAAATGCAGCAGGCGTTGAACGCAAACTGATGCATTTGCAACAACTGGCGGTTTTACCCCCTCGCCGACGCCCTTGGACAGCGGTATGGTTTTCTTCCCCTACCCCGCAGGAGTGATTCAGATGCAAAGCCACGGCCCAACCCTTGTCGATCCCGCATCGATAGCTTTTCAAAGCGTGCTTGACCGCCTTGCGCCCACTGACGCCACGGTGCTGATCGTCGGGGAAACCGGCACCGGGAAAGAGGTGGTGGCGCGCTATCTGCATCATCACAGCCTGCGGCGTAATGAGCCTTTTTTGGCGGTTAACTGCGGGGCATTGACCGAAAGTCTGGCGGAGTCAGAACTGTTCGGGCATGAGAAAGGGGCGTTTACCGGCGCGACGGAGCGCCATCAGGGCTGGTTCGAGGCGGCCGAGGGCGGCACGCTGCTGCTGGATGAAATTGGCGAGCTGAGCCTGCCGCTGCAGGTCAAACTGCTGCGCGTGTTGCAGGAGCGCGAGGTGACGCGGGTCGGCTCGCGCAGCCCGGTCAAAGTGAATGTGCGGGTGATTGCCGCCACCCACGTCGACTTAACCCACGCCATTCGCGAGCGGCGCTTTCGCGAAGATCTCTATTACCGCCTCAACGTGGCGGCTGTCACCCTGCCGCCGCTGCGCCAGCGCCGGGAAGATATCCCGCTGCTGGCAGAGCACTTTCTGACCCTCTACGCCCGCCGTCTGGGGCGACCACAGCTGCGGCTGGCCGACGACACCCTCGACCAACTGATGGAATACCCGTGGCCTGGCAATGTCCGCGAGCTGGAAAACACCCTGCACAACGCGGTCCTGCTGAGTAGAGATCCGCTGATCACCCCGCGCCAGTTAAGGCTCGGCCCGGTGGGTATCGACCACCTGCCGATGGGGCAAGACGGGCTGGATGAGTTTATGCGCCAGCAGCTTACCCGCCAGCAGGAGCAGAACAGCGACAACCCGCTGTACCAACGGGTAATTGACGCGCTGGTGCGCAACGCCTTTGAGCTGAGTAACAGCAATCAGCTGCAAACCGCCGCCCTGCTTGGCGTCAGCCGCAATACCCTGCGCACCCACCTCGGGCATCTCGGGTTGATTAAGGCCCGGCGCAGCGTCACCGGCCTCGGCCCGCGCGGCGTGACCGAGCGCCCGCAGCACGAGCGCGAAGTGCGCATTGGTTATCAGAAGTTTGGCAATCTCGGCATTTTAAAAGCCCGCCAGTCGCTGGAAGCGCAGTTCGCCGACCGCGATATCAGCGTGTTGTGGAGTGAGTTCCCCGCTGGCCCGCAGCTGCTGCACGCGCTGAACAACCGCGAGATCGATTTCGGCACCACCGGCGAAGTGCCGCCGGTATTCGCCCAAGCCAACGGCAGCATGCTGACCTACGTGGCGTGGGAACCCGCCGCGCCGCAGAGCGTGGCGCTGCTCGTCGCGCAGGACAGCCCGATTGTTTCTATTGAAGATTTACGCGGTAAGCGCATCGCGGTGAATAAAGGCTCCAATGTGCATTATCTGTTAGTGCAGATTTTGGATGAGGCGGGGCTGACGCTTGACGACGTGCGGGTGGTCTACGCGCCGCCGAAATATCCGCTGACGCCGAGCGACCATCACGCCGTGGACGCCTGGATGATGTGGGATCCGCTGCTGAGCGACGCCGAGCACGGCGGCAAGCTGCGGGTGATCGCCAACGGCAGTGGGCGGGTCAACAATCACCAGTTTTATCTGGCACACCGCGAGTTTGCGGCTCGCTCGGCGGACCTGCTGCACACCCTGATGCGCGCGCTGGAGCAGACCGGGCGCTATATCGACGCCAACCGCGAAGAGGCCGCCGCCCTGCTCTCCGACGAGCTGGGGCTGGAAACCAGCTCGCTGCTGCACGCGCTGGCGCGGCGCAGCCACCAGACCCAGCGCATGGACTTGGGGATCATTCGCGACCAGCAGGCCATCGCCGACCGTTTCTACGCGCTGGGGCTGCTGCCTCGCGCCATTAAAGTGCGCGACGCGGTGTGGAACCAGTAGCGCGGCGGTAAGCAAAAAATTCGCAAAGCTTAGGTTTTATTCTCATTAAGCACTTTTTTCAGCCTTTGCTATGTTCGCTGACATAATCCGGTTACCAGAGAAACCTCATGAAAAAATTACTGCTCAGCGGCCTGAGTGCCGCCATTCTGCTCGGCTCTTTCAACGCGGCATGGGCCGAAGACGCCCCGAAAACCGTCAATATTGGCTATCAGAAAGCCAATATTTTCGCCCTGCTCAAGTACCGTGGCACCCTCGACAGCGACTTCAGCAAACAGGGGATCACCGTGCGCTGGGTGGAATTCCCGGCTGGCCCGCAGATGCTCGAAGGGCTGAACGTCGGCAGCATCGACTTAGCCGCCACCGGCGACGCGCCGCCGACGTTCGCTCAGGCCGCCAAAGCGGATTTAGTCTATCTGGCGCACTCACCGGCCAACCCGCAAACCGAAGCCATCGTGGTGCCGGAGAACTCGCCAATCAAAACCGTGGCGGATTTGAAAGGCAAGCGCGTGGCGCTGAACAAGGGTTCTGACGTCAACTATCTGCTGGTCAGCGCGCTGGAAAATGCCGGTTTGAAATATAAAGACGTGACCCCGGTTTACCTGCCGCCAAGCGATGCCCGGGCGGCATTTCAACGCGGCGCGGTGGATGCATGGGTGATTTGGGACCCGTATCTGGCCGAAGTGGAAACTCATGAAAAAGCGCGCTTGGTGAAGAATGCCGAAGGTTTGGTGCCGCACTACACCTTCTATCTCGCCAGCCGTAAGTTTGCCGACACCTATCCGCAAACCGCCGAAAAAGTGGTGGACGAACTGAAACAGCTGAGCGACTGGGCGAACAAAAACCCGGACGGCGCGGCGGATATTTTGTCGACATCCACCGGTCTTGATAAAGCCATCTGGGCCAAAGCCGTCGCCCGGATGCCGTTTGGCGCCGAGCGCATGACCCCGGAGGTGTTCAAAGAGCAGCAAGCTCTGGCCGACAAGTTCAGCGAAATCGGCCTGTTGCCGGTGAAAGTGAATGTCTCTAGCGCTACCTGGTCGCTGGATAAAAAGTAAGTTAAAGACTAACTCAGCCCCGCAGCGATTTTGGCGACACGCCAAACTTCTTGCGGAACGCGACGGAGAAATGCGCGGGGCTATAACCCACTTGATAAGCGGCGGTGGAGACGCTCACGTCCCCCGCCGTTAACATTTGCCACGCCGTTTGCAGGCGCAGCGATTGCAGATATTCAAACACGCTTTCCCCAAACAGGCGGCGAAAACCGACCGTCAGCTTGCGGGTGTTCATCCCCACGGTGAGCGCCAACTCGGCGAGCGTCGGCGGATTGAGCATCCGCTCACTCAACAGCAGTTTGGCGCGATTTAGCTTGTCGATATCCGCCGAAGAGAGGCGCAGCAGGTCGTTTTCCGTCAGCGCGGGAGGGGCAGCAAAGGCGTCCAGCGTATAGGCGATGATCTCCAGCGCTTTGCCAGACAGATAGAGCGCCCGCGAAATTCCCTGCAGCGGACAGCTGGCGACCTGAGCGCGCAGCGCCTTAATGGCCGGCGAGGACGCCATCACCATCAGCCTGGGGCCGGTGAATGTTTCCAGCTGGAAAGCGTGCTGAAGTTGCTGCTGCACCTCAACCGCCAGCCGGCTGTCGATAGCCGACGGCGAAAGCGAAATCGCGGTATGCTCCAGCACCCGCCCCGGCTCAAAGCGCTGCATCCCTTCACTCTCACCTTGGTTCCACACCGCACAAAGACAGGGGCCGCTAATGCGCTGGCTGCCTGATGCGCCTGGCAACTTACAGAGCAATTCGCCGCGATCGACAATAATGATTTTCAGCCCCTGCTGGAGACGTTCGGTTTCCCATTCCCCGTTCTGCGGGCAAATTGAACCACTGCTAAAGGCAATCGAACCCTCAAAAATGGCCTCATTGGCCGACTGACCCACTTCGCCGCTGCTGTTTTTCATCTGACGACCTGTTGAAAAGGGCGGGAGACGCCGCCGCAAGTTGTTGCTAATAATTCTTATTCTCACATTATCAGCCTTTGCCTTGCACTTCCAGATATCGCGCGCCAAGGCGCTACACGCAAGGTTCCCAAGGCTATTTATCGAAAGAAAGAGTTCCGCCAGCGAAAGCCTTCGCCATTGCCAGAAAAATCCTCAGGGTGAGAATAGCCAGCGCTGAAATAATTCTCATTCGCCTTGGAGATAACCGGTGTTA
This sequence comes from Ewingella sp. AOP8-B2-18, assembly GCF_052376015.1. Lineage (NCBI taxonomy): Bacteria > Pseudomonadati > Pseudomonadota > Gammaproteobacteria > Enterobacterales > Yersiniaceae > Ewingella > Ewingella sp. AOP8-B2-18. The sequence continues at coordinate 52,909 of NZ_JBQSVB010000001.1, read as the reverse complement.
AAGCATAAAAAACATAAAATGACTCTTTTGGCCGCGTGCGTTGGCGCAAGCTCGCTGGCCGTTTCTATACCAGGATGGGCACAAAATAGCGGGGAAGAAGAGACGCTGACCGTCACCGCCGACGGCAGTTCGGCGCATGGCGAAGGCTATGTGGCGAAACAGAGTAAAACCGGCAGCCGAACCAACGCGTCGGTGCTGGCAACCCCGCAGTCGCTGAGCGTGATTGGCCGCGATGAGCTGACCGATCGCAACGTTCAAACCACCACCGAGGCGCTGCGCTATACGCCGGGCGTGTTCGCCTCGACCTCCGCCGTCAGCTCAAGGTTTGACTACTTCAGCCTGCGCGGATTCGACGCCACGCTGAACGGCGCGCTGCTCGACGGGCTGCGCTCCACCACCGCGCAATCCTATGTGCGCTATCAGCCTTATGGACTAGAAAGTATCGACGTGCTGCGCGGCCCGACCGGTTTTCTCTACGGCGTCGGCTCGCCGGGCGGCGTGGTGAATGGCATCAGCAAGCACCCTACCGAGCAGACGCTGCACGAAGTGGGCGTACAGGTGGGCAATCACGACAGATATCAGGGGCAGTTTGATTTCTCCGGACCGGTCAATGATGACAAAACCCTGCTCTATCGGCTGGTCGGCGTAGGTCGCGACAGCAACACCCAGTTTAAAAACGTGCCGGATGACACCGGATACATAGCCCCTTCCCTGACCTGGCAGCCCGACCGCGATACCACGCTGACGCTGCTGACCTCCTTTAGCCGCGACAAGTTTGGCCCGCCGCGCAACTTCACGCCGATATACGGCACCCTGCTGAGTAACCCGAACGGCAAGCTGCCGCGCGATGTTTATCTCGACAACAGCGGGCTAGACAATCACATGAACCAAACCAACATCGGCTATGAGTTTGATCACCGCTTCGACGACGTTTGGTCATTCCACTCCGCCAGCCGCTACACCTCTAACGACCTGCTGACCCAAACCTGGTCGGGTACCCGACTGGCGGCGGACATGCGCACGCTGAACCGCGCAGCCTATGAGTTTGGTATTAAAGGCAAAGTGTGGGCCACGGACAATAATGTGAAAGCGCACTGGGACGCGGGTTCGGTGACCGGAACCACGGTACTCGGCGTGGGTTATCGCCGCACCGGGGAGGATTACTATCTGAATTATGGCGCAGCGCCGTCGGTGGACATTTACCACCCGACCTACGGGGGCAATTTCTCCGCCGCGACGCCTTTCACCTCGACCTATCAAAAAGCCGATGAAACCGGCGTCTATTTGGGCAACACGCTGGCGCTGGCCGAGCGCCTGATGCTCGACCTGTCGGCACGCGAGGATTGGGCCTCGGTCAGCACCGATAATCGGCTGAAAAGTACCTCAACCAGTCAGGATGACCACCACTTCACGTGGCGAGCCGGGCTGACGTGGCTGACAGACAGCGGCGTCGCGCCCTATGTCAGTTACACCACCTCTTTTGCGCCGGTTCTTGGCACCAATTTCTATGGTGAAACCTTCAAACCAACCACCGGCAAGCAGATTGAAACCGGCGTGAAATACCAGCCAGACAGCTTTGACGGGCTGTTCACGCTGGCGTGGTTCAACCTCGAGCAAAATAACGTCTCCACCACTGACCCTAACAACAACCTGAATACGGTGCAGACCGGGCAAGTGACGTCGAAGGGGATTGAAGCCTCGGCCGCCGCCAATCTCACTCCGGCCATGAAGGTTATCGCCAGCTATACCTGGAATGATTTGGAAACCACCAAAAGCACGGTGGCGGGCGCACAGGGCAAGACGCCGACCGGCATGCCGGAGCAGATGGCTTCTCTTTGGGCTGATTACAGCATTCAGCAGGGGCCGCTCACCAGCCTCGGCTTCGGCGCGGGCGTGCGCTACGTCGGCAAAACCTGGGCAGATACCAACAACAGCATTCGCGTGCCGGACTACACCCTGTTTGATGCCGCCTTGCACTATGACCTTGGCGAACTGGACCGCTCGCTGCACGGGGTAAAACTGGCGGTTAACGCTAACAACCTGTTTAACAAAGATTATTACTCAGGTTGCGGCACCACCAGCTGTAGTCAAGGCTTTGACCGCACGCTCACCGCAACCGTCAGCTATCGCTGGTAAGGAACAGAAGAATGACCCGATTGAAATCACTCATGGCGCTGGCGGCCTCGCTGCTGTTTATCGCCAGCTTTACCAGCGCCGCCGCGCCCATCACCGTGACGGATATGCTTAATCGCAGCGTGACGCTGCCTGCTCCCGCCAAGCGCATTGTGCTGGCGGAAAGCCGCCATATCATCACCTTGGCCTTGCTGGAAAAGGACCCGCTGGAGAATATCGTCGCGTGGGGTACCGACCTGCAACGCTACTCCCCTTCCACCTTCGACGCCCTGAAGCAGCGTTTTCCACAGGCAGCAACGGTGCCGGAAATCGGTGATCTGAACAGTGGGACCTTTTCGATGGAAGCGGCCATCGCCGCCAAGCCGGATCTGGTGATTTTCACCCTGTATGGCCGCATCCCCGAGGGGCTGAATAAGCTCGACGCGGCGCATATTCCCTATGTTTTCGTCGACTTCTTCCGCCGTCCGCTGGTCAACACCGTCCCGAGCATGTTGATGCTTGGCAAGCTTCTTGACCACCAGCCGGAGGCCGAGGCCTTTGCCCAGCTCTACCAGCAGCACATGGATAACCTCGCCCAACGGCTGGCCAACCTGCCGCGCCCGCTGGTGTTTTTCCATCTGAATCCCGGCGGCGATGACTGCTGCTTTACCTCCGGCACTGGCAATATGAGCGATTTTATCGCGGCGGCGGGCGGGCGTAATTTAGGTGCAGAAGCGCTGACCAGCGGCATTGGTAAGTTGAATCTGGAATACGTGCTGGCGAAAAAGCCGGACTTTTATCTGGCCGGCGGTGGATCCACCGTCACCCGCAAAGGGCTGCTGGTTGGCCCTGACGTCACGCCGGAGCAGAGTGCGCGCTCGCTGCAAGCCATCATTGAGCAGCCGACCCTCGCCAGCCTGTCGGCAATTCGCAATCAGCGCGCGGCGGGGATCTGGCTGTTCTTCTTCGACAACCCGCTGTTCTTTGTGGGCGTTGAAGAGATGGCAAAAATGTTCCACCCAAGCGCCTTTGCCGAGCTGGATCCTGCTCAGACGCTGGATGAAATAAATCAGCGCTTTCTGGCCTTCCCGCTGCGAGGCACTTTCTGGAGCGGCCCGGCCCAATGAGAGCACCGGTTAAGGGATTAACAGCTTCACTCCTGCCGCCACTGGCGCAGGCGATCACCATCAATGTGGCGGTGATCGCCTGTTATCTCGCTCAGGCCGGGCTGACGGCTCTGCTGCTACACAGGTTAATGATGGCAGGAAGTTCGGCCAGGATAGCCACTCCCCTCATGCTGTTGGTGGGCGTGATAGCCCTTCGCGCCGGGCTGTTGTGGCTAAGTGAAATCGCGGCCCAGCGGGTGGCGGCAACCTGCAAAACGGTATTGCGCCGACGCTTACTGCAACAATTAACGCGCTTCGGGCCGGGAATTGGCTTAGTACATAAGGTCGGTGACTTACAGGCTACGGTGATTGGCGGCGTTGAAGCCATAGAAAGCTACTACAGCCGCTACCTGCCTGCCGCCTGGACCGCCCTGCTCGGCTGCGGGCTGGCGCTTGGCGTGATGGTCTGGATTGATTGGCCCTCGGGCTTACTGCTGGCGCTGTTTGTGCTGGCTTTCCCGCTGCTCGACTGGGGATGGATGCGCTGGCAGAGGCCTCAGGCAACCGGCGTTTTTGCCGCAATGGGCGTCTTTAGCAACCGGCTGCTGGATGCCCTGCAAGGGCTAGCCACGCTGAAAGCCTTTGGCGCATCGCCGCGCTGGCGGGCAAAGCTGGCGCAGGACGCCGCCGAGCTGCGATGCGCGTCGATGGCGACGCTAAACGTCACGCTAATGCGCGGCGGCATCACGCGCTTAATCACCCTTAGCGGCATTGCGCTGGTGCTGGCATTCAATGCCTGGCGCGTCGCCGGGCAGCAGCTCTCGCCGATGGTGTTACTGCTCACCCTGTTTCTCGCCCGCGAGGCGTTTCGCCCGCTGGGTAAGCTGGAAAACGCCTTTCATACCGCATGGGCTGCCAGCGGCGCGCAGGGGCCTATTGCCGAGCTATTGTCCCTCCGCCCGCCGGTTGCTGATCCTCTCCAGCCTAAGGCGCGCGCCGACAGTTATTCACTTAGCGTCGATAAGCTGTCATTTACTTATCCGCAGGGCCAGCCCGCGCTGACTGATGTCTCTTTTCGCATTGAGGAACAGCAGTTCGTGGCGATAGTCGGGCCGTCGGGTGCCGGTAAATCCACCCTGATGGCTCTGCTGCTGCGCAGCTTCGACCCGCAGCTGGGGGCTATTAGCCTCGGCGGCGTGGATATCCGCCAACTCGAGCTTCAGGCCCTGCGGCAAAGCATCAGTTTAGTATCGCAAGAGGTGTTTTTGTTTCACGGCTCGATTGCCGACAACCTGCGCATTGCCAAACCCGATGCCAGCGACGAGGAGTTAGCCACCGCGGCGCGAGCGGCGCAAATTGCCGATTTCATCGAACAATTGCCGCAGGGTTATCAGACGCAGGTTGGCGAGCGCGGGGCGCAGCTCTCCGGCGGCCAGCGCCAGCGGTTAGCCATTGCCCGCGCATTGCTTAAAGATGCGCCGATTTTACTGCTCGATGAAGCCACCGCCAGCATTGATAGCGACAGCGAACGGGCGCTGCGCCAAGCCTTGTCGCAGTTTCGCGGGCGGCGCACGGTGATTGCTATTGCCCATCGGCTCGAAAGCATTCAACACGCGGATCTGATTCTGGTGTTCGACAAGGGGCGACTGGTCGAACAGGGTCAGCATCCGCAACTCAGCGCCAACGGCGGCTGCTATGGCCGCCTGCTCGCCGCACAGGAGGAGATGTTATGAGCACGAAGCAGACCGAAATGTGGGGACTTGTCCGCCTAATGAAAGGCCAACAGGGCCTATTGGCGCTCACCCTGTTGGCGGGAATAGTGGCACAAAGCGGCACGCTGGCGAGCATCGCGCTGGCGGCGTGGCTCACTGGCTGCGCCATCGTTACCCCCTCCGTCAGCGGCTTAATCCCCATTATTGGCTGGATGTTGGGCCTGGTGCTGTTGACCGCCGCGGCGCGCTGGCTGCAGAGTTGGTCGTCCCATGATTTGGCTTTCGCCCTGATTGAGAAGCTACAGATAGGGATTTTTGACGGGCTAGAACGCGCCGCGCCGGGCAGGCTGCTGGGGCAGCGCGTTGGCGATCTGGCCTCGATTGCGACTCACGATGCCGAGCTAATGGAGCGTTTTTATGCCCATACGCTGGCAGATTATGTCGGCGCGGTCATCGTCCCGCTCGCCGCGCTGGCTGTGCTGTATGGCATTCATCCGCAACTGGCGTTAGTCGTTTCCCCTTTCCTGCTGCTGATCGCGAGCGTGCCACTATGGCTATCTCGGCTCGCGGCGCATCAGGGAAAGCAAGTGATGTCCCAGCTCGGGCAGCTTAATGCCGACACGGTCGAATTTATTGCCGGGCAGCGCGAATTGGCCGTCTTCGGCCAAAGTGAAAATGTGGTTCAGCGGCTGGTGCGGGACACTCAGAATCTCAGCAAAGCCCAGCGCCGATACGGCTCGCGCAGTGGTCTGGAGCAGGCGGCAATTGACCTGCTGAGTGCCTCGACGTTGGTGGCGACGGTGTTATCAGCCGGCCATTTATTGGCGCAGGGCCAGCTTGAAACGCTGATGCTGCCGGTGGTGCTGGTGCTCAGCGTCGGCGCTTTGCTGCCTATCGTCGACGTCACCCAGACCGCCAGCCAGTGGGGGGAGTTGCGCGCTGGCGCAGCCCGGATTTTAACCATTATGCAGCAGTCGGCGCAGGTCCGTGATGAAGGCAAGGCATCGGCCCCGGTTGAGAAATCCCTGCGCGTCGAGCAGGTGAGCTTTGCCTATGACCGCCATCAAAAGGCCGTTCTGGATAAGCTAAGTTTTGAAGTGAAAAGCGGAGAAATCGTCGCGCTGAGCGGCGCGTCGGGCGCGGGCAAAAGCACCTTAACCCACCTGCTGTTGCGTTTTTGGGACCCAGACAGCGGCGCGATTTTCATTGGCGATCGCGACATTCGCACTCTGCCACTGGCGACGCTGCGCCAACTCGTCTGCTGGGTGCCGCAGGATGTCTATCTTTTCGCCGGAACGATTGAGGAAAACATCCGCCTTGGTTGCCCGCAGGCCAGTCAGGCGCAGGTAGTGGAAGCCGCGAGATTAGCGCAGGCAGATGCCTTTATTCGCACCTTGCCGCAGGGCTATAAAAGCCAGTGCGGCGAAGGCGGCAAGCAGCTTTCCGGCGGCCAGCGGCAGCGCATTGCCATTGCCCGCGCGCTGCTGACCGAAGCGCCGATTTTGATTCTCGACGAAGCCTCTTCCAGCCTGGATAACCCTAACGAGCTGGCTTTCCAGCGGGCGCTTGAGAGCCTGCGCCACCAGCGCACTATCCTCCTTATCGCCCATCGCCCGGCAACGCTTCGCCGGGCGGATCGGGTGGTAAAAATGGAGAACTCGCGGGCCAGTTGAGGGTTAACGGATTTCGACTTCCGCCTCGATTTCTACCGGGATATCAAACGGCAGTTCCGCCAGCCCCACGGCGCTGCGGCTGTGAGCGCCAATCTCTGGGCCGAAGACGCGCAGGATAACGTCGGAGCAGCCGTTTATCACCGGCGGCAGACGGTTGAAGCTCGGCGCGGCATTGACCATGCCGAACAGGCGATTCCACGCCACAATTCTGTCCAGTGAGCCAAGTTCGCGGTGCAGGCTACCGAGAATCGATAGCGCGGTGAGCTGCGCCGCCCTGTAGGCCTGCTCCTCGCTCACTTCCCGCCCGACTTTGCCAAGCGTGGTATACAGCGAGCCATCGGCATTTTGCGGCCCATGCCCCGACACGTAGGCGCGGTTATTCACTATCCGCACGGCTTTGAACGGGAAAACCACGCCCGGAGGCGGAACCAGCTCTGGCGGCAAAACCCAGCCAGCGTCTTCTAATGCCTGATAAATTTTAGACATAATGATCCTTATGGTGGCTACATCTGGGGTTGATATTGCAAAGGCGAAGCGTGCTAAGTCAGATCAAGATAGCGCGTATTTCTCCGGAAAGAAGCCAGCGAGTGTGAAGAAATATTTGCCACAACTGTTCGTCAGTTTTTTTAATCCTCTGTTATAGCTGCTTTTTCCCCAGCCACTTTAGAATGCAGCCCATCGGCCCAAGAGCCGTATCTCAAGCAAGGATACTTGGCCCGCTAGCAGTGCGGGCTTTTTTTTGGGTTGGGTTTGTCTTCCTAATGACTGAATGGGAATTCCAGTCAGAGCCTCAACACTCGCGCGCACTCCTGCAATGAGCGCTGCTGGGTGTCGGCGTAAAGCTTCAGTTCGTCGATGGTTTCGCGCCCTAACGCTTTGTGGAACTCATGCTTGTTCGAATGAGTTGCGTAATGCGAACGGGCGCTATCCCCCAGATTTGATTGGAAAATCCCTGCCGCACTGACGGGAAGAAAATCTTCATACACCAGAGGTTCGAAAGAAACTGCCCCGGCCTGAATCGCCTGCTCCAGCGAGTCAAAACTTTGCTCGGACTTTTCTTCGACGAAGTAACGGAAATAAGCCAACTCCTGCTGGCGCAGCTCGGCGTAGTTGTCGGGGAAGGCGGCAAACACCTTCTCCAGAATCGCCACGTATTGCGCCGCATTCGCCTCATTGGGAAACGCGCCCAGCTCTTCTCGCGCCTGGTTGAGCAGCTCGTCATACAGCGCCCGCCCCTTGGTGGTGAGCGCCACGCCGCGCTGCTCTATCTCGCCAAAGCGCGCCGAGTGGCTGCCAGACTCCCCTGCCGCCTGCCCCTTGAAAGTGATCTTTTCATCCAGCGCTTTGAAGCTGGTCTGGCGTAGCAAGATGGGGCATTGACGGCGCGGCGGCCCTTCAATCACCGCTTTCGGCGGAATGCCGCGTTTGGGCATATCGGCCTGAACGTGATCGATATCCAGCGTGCGCGGCGTCAGGTGGTTAATGTGCGGCCCGCGAAAAGCCACCACGTCGGCAATCAGGCGATGCTGCCCATTAAGCTGCTGATACTCCTCCAGCGTGACGGTCGCAGTAGGGTGCCAGCGGAAAGTTTCCAGCGCCTGCTGCACAAACTCGTCGGCATGCTGCGGCCCGAGGCCGCCGTCGCGCTCGTGCTGCTCAATCAGCTCAAGGGCGCGTGGGGTGAAAATATTGCGTTTCGCCAACACTTTGCTGGCAAAGTCGCGCAGCGCCGGGTCTTCGATAAGTTCAAGTCGGAGTAGAGAAGTAAAAACGCGGAACGGGCTGACTTGCAGCGAGGCTTCGTGGACCGCGCGAAAGGCGGTGGAATGAACCGGCACTCCGGCAGAACTCAAATCGTAATAGCCCACCGGCTCCATGCCCATCACGGCGAACAACCGCCGCAGGGTCGCCAGCTCCTCGGCGGTGCCGACGCGGATCGCGCCATGCCGCTCCATATCCAGACGCTGCAACTCGCCGGTCTGCGCCAGACTGCTGGCTATCTCCGGCGACTGCGCCATCACCCGCTGATTGGTGTCGGCCACCAGCCCCATCAAGGTGCCATAGAGCGGAACTTCCGTCTTATACATGTCGGACATCGCGCGCGAAAAATTGGCGCGAATGGCATCGCTACTGACATAGCCTACTGCGTTCATTCGACTCTTCTCCATGACAACATTGGCCTTTCTCACTCACGTGAGCGCTTCAATCAACTCTGTTCGATATTGTGAAAATATTCAAACGAAGCGCTCACGCTTTGAGGTTTAAAATTCTTGGCCGAAGCTGTCAGGAAAAGATTACGCCGTGGCGAGAGCATCCAGCAGCGTGGCGGAATCCGCCACCGCGCCGAAGATCCCGCCCTGCATTTTGATCATGCTGAGTGCCGCTTCGTGATGCTTTTGCTCCGTCGCCGCGCAGCAGTCGGACAGCACCATGCATTCGAAACCGCGATCGTTGGCTTCGCGCAGCGTGGTGTGCACGCAAACATCGGTGGTGATGCCGGTAATGATCAGGTTTTTGATGCCACGCGTGTGCAGCACCAGCTCCAGATCGGTGGCGTAAAACGAGCCTTTGCCCGGCTTGTCGATGATGGTTTCATTAGCCAAAGGCGCCAGCTCGGGGATGATTTCCCAGCCCGGCTCGCCGCGCACCAAGATGCGCCCGCAAGGCCCGGCAAAGCCAATCTCCGCGCCAATCTGCTTCGAGCGCCAGCGTTTATTGGCGGGCAAATCGCTGAGATCCGGGCGATGCCCTTCGCGGGTGTGAATAATGGTGAAGCCCTGCGCACGCATCGCGGCTAGCACCGAGGCAATCGGCGCAATCGGCGCGCGCGTCAAGGCAATGTCATAGCCCATGGTGTCGACATAACCGCCCTTGCCGCAAAAATCGGTTTGCATATCGATGACGATAAGCGCCGTGTTCGCGGCAGACAGCGAGCCGTCGAACGGCCAGCGGTACGGGTCAGCGTTAACAGTAAATTCGGCCATTTATTTCTTCTCCAGCGCGACGACCGGCGATTTAATTGCCAGCATGGTGATTGCGTAATAAGAGACAGCACCGGCCACCAGCCCAACAATGGCCTCGCCCACTGACGGGAACCAAATATGTGCGACGGTGGCGCAGCAGGTGCCGATGGCCCATGCCACAAAGGCGCTGGCGCGGACGCGCTGCTCGGTGCGCAGGCGGCTGATTTCACCCATCAGGATCAGGTCAACAATCATCACCGCACCAAACGGCGGCACGGCCACGCCGAGCAGGCTCAGCCAGTTTAAGAAGTAGTGCCAGACACCCACCAGCGCCAGCACGCCGCCAATCACGCCCAGAATCACCGTCCATAAGCGCATCTTGCTGCCAAACAGGTGGCTGAAGCCCATCGCGCCGTTATAGAGGCAGTGCGTACAGACCGAGCCGAGGTTGATGAACACGAAGACGAAGGCCAGCACTTCCAGCAGCGCGCCGTGGCCCATCAACAGAGAGAGGAAATTGCCGCCGTTTTGCAGCGGATCGATAGCCGCGCCCGCCGCGACAATCACCACGCCAAACAGATAGGAAATCACGTTAGCCACAGGGAAAGCCGAGAATGCGGCGATCACCGCCGACTTGCCGTCCTTCGACCAACGGGTGAAGTCAGCGGTCATGGTGCCGGAGTCAGCAAAGCCTGCCACCACCATCGTCACTGCCGTGCCCATGGTCATGCCACCGGCCACTGCCGCCGAACCGTGCCAGTTCACAATCTGCGTTAAGTCATGGGTGCCGGAGATAAGCCACAGCGCCACCAGCCCGAGGATCACGTACATCGGCGCGGCAATCATGCCCAGCAGGGAGAGCGCGCGCACGCCGAGAAAGGTGATGCCAATGTAGAGCACGGCGGCGAAGGCGCTGACGCCCAGCTCATTCCAGCCAAAGGTTTCATGAATTACCGTGCCGGTTAAACCCGTCTGGAAGGCGTACCAGCCAATCACCACCGTCGAGAGAAAACCGGATACCCAGCCGTAACCCTTGGTACCAAAGGTCTTTTTGGCTTGCAGAGCAAAGTTCAGCCCGGTTGAACCGGCGAAGTGGCTCAGCGCGCCGACATAGCCAAACAGCACCAGGTTACCCAGCAGAATGGCGGCTATCGCGGGCCAAAAGCCGAGATGCCAGGTGATGATGCCGCCGAACAGCGCGTTGGTGAGGATCATCGGGAAGCCAAACCACACGGCGGACACCGAGCGGGTTGAGTGGCGATGGGTGAGCGGAACCGGGCTGTGCTCAAACTCCTGCTCAAGCCCTTTTCCCGCTGCGTCGTTTTTGTTGTTAGTTTTCATAGTGGCGATTCCTGGTCAATAAGATGAAAAATCAGCGCGACAGAACACCGGGTTGCAGGTGGTTCCACGGCTGCGCTTGCTCAAACGCCGCACTGGCGGCAAGAACAGTGGCATCATCCAAATGCCGCCCCACCAGCTGTAAGCCGACGGGCAATCCAGACGGGGTAAAACCAGCAGGAACAGAGGCCGCTGGCTGGCCGGTTAAATTCATTGGGAAGCAGAGGCTCAGCCATTCGTTGTTGGCGACCATGCGGCCTTCAATCACTTCCGGCCCCTGCATGTGTAGAGGAAATGGCGCGACGGCAAGCGTCGGTGTCAGCAGCAGGTCGTAACGCTGCATAAAGCGCCACATCTGGTTGGTCACGGCTTTGCGCTCGGTGATGGCGTTGGTGAAGTCCTCCGCCGTCCAGTTGCGGCTCAACATGTCCACCAGATGGGGAGACATCCTGTCGCCGAACTTCGGCAGTAGGCGGCGCATGCCGACTAGGTCGGTGTCCATCGCCACCAGCGCCATAAAGGCACGGCGCGGGTCGCTGAAGCCGGGATGGGCGTACTCCACCACGCAGCCCAGCTCGCGTTCAAACACGCTGACCGCCTGAGCAAAAACGTCGCGCACTTCAGGGTCAACGGCGGCGTATCCCCAGTCGGCGCTGACGGCGACGCGCAGGCCTTTGATGTCGCGTTGGGTTGCGCCCAGCCAGTCGACATCGCCTGCTGGAATCGAGTGTCGGTCACGGGCGTCAGGGCCAGCCATCACCGACATCATCAACGCGGCGTCGGCCACGCTGCGGGTCATCGGGCCAATGTGCTCGAGGGATTCCCAGCTAGAGACGCCCGGATAGCGTTCGTCGCGGCATCCCGGATAGAGCGGCACTCGCCCCATTGAGGCTTTCAAGCCATAGACGCCGCAGTGGGCTGCCGGAATGCGCACCGAGCCGCCGCCGTCGCTGCCCAGCGCCAGCGGGCACATGCGTGCCGCCAACGCCACGCCGGAACCCGCGCTGGAGCCACCGGGGGTTTTGCTGATATCCCACGGGTTGCGCGGCGATTCGAACAACGGGTTGTGGCCCACGCCGCTATAGCCAAACTCCGGCGCGGTGGTTTTACCGAGGATAACCGCCCCGGCGTTACGCACGCGTTCGACCACGATGTCGTCTTCGTCGGGAATAAAGTGTTCATAGACGAATGAGCCGGAGGTGGTTTTCACCCCGGCGGTGTTAATCAGGTCTTTTACTGCAAGAGGAACCCCGGCCAGTGGCCCGACGGTTTCACCTTTCGCCAGTTTGAGATCGATAGCTTTCGCCTGCGCCATCGCCAGCTCAGGCGTTGGGGTGCAGAAGGCGTGCAGAGTGGGTTCAAGCTGCTGCATCTGTTCAAGCGACGCCGTGGTGACTTCCACCGCAGACAGCTCGCGCTGGCGAATCAGCCGCGCCAGCTTTTGTGCATCAAAATTCAGGATCTCGTTCATCGCCGCGCTGCCTTATCAAACCCACATGACTATCCAATGTGGTGAGAAATGCATAAAGCAGGCCACTATTTGATCGACTTCACAAAATGAGAGTAAGAAATAGCTAGCGGGCTTATGGATACTGACTTGAATACAAGCTTTGCGCGGCGTGAAGCAGAGAGGTGAACAGAGGGAATTGAGCGAGGGATAGCGGTGATTGCTAGCACTGCACGGAAAAAAGGCAGGGGGTGCACTGAGGATGGGCGGCCGTGCTGGATGGTAACAATTGGAACCTAGGAGAGTGCCACGACCACCAAGTAGACTAAATGGAATGTGCACTTAGCTTTAGAGCCGCCAGAACCATCGCTGTCTAAGATTGATCATGAAGTGGTACCCAACACCGGAGAATTGAAATGTTAAAAACTGATAACTCGACCATTCAGGCCGTTTTTACTAAGCAGAAGAATTTCTTCAAAACTGAAGCGACCAAAAGCGTTGCCTTCAGGAAGGAGAGCCTGCAAAAGCTCAAGCAGTCTATTGTCAGTCACACTGAAGACCTGTATGCCGCGTTGGATAGCGACCTCGGGAAATCCAAGGATCTGGTTGATCGCACCGAGATAGGCCGGGTCATCTCAGAACTGGATTTCACCCTAGCGCATCTCGACGAATGGGCAGTGCCTGAAACCGTGCCTTCTTATCCTGGCACCACCTTCTCTGAAGCCTTTATTGAGCACGAAGCCTTTGGTGTGAGCTACATCATTGGCCCGTTCAACTACCCGATCAATCTGGTGTTTTGCCCACTGCTGGGGGCGATTGCGGGTGGCAATACCGCCGTCATCAAACCTTCTGAATCCGTTCCTGAAACCGCGCTGGTTATCCAGAAGATCATTCAGTCTGTATTTGATGAAGAGTACATTGCGGTTATCCAAGGGGGCCGTGACGAGAATGAATTTCTACTGAGCCTGCCGTTTGACTTCATCTTCTTCACCGGCAGCCCTGCGGTTGGGAAGATTGTCATGACCGCCGCAGCCAAAAACCTGACGCCGGTGATCCTCGAACTGGGCGGGAAATCGCCATTTATCGTGTTGGAAGATGCCAATTTAGATCGCGCAGTGGATATGCTGACCTTCGGCCGATTCTCCAACAGCGGCCAAACCTGTGTTGCACCGGACTACGTGTTGGCCCACGAAAGCGTAAAAGACGCCCTGCTCGCCAAACTGGTTGAGCGTATCAAAACCGCCATCCCTAACGTCGATTCAATCGGTAAGCTGGTTTCGAGCAAACAGGTTGAAAGATTGACCGGCATGCTTGAGCAGACCCAAGGGGAAGTCATCTATGGCGGCGAGGCCAATGCCGCAACGCGCCACATGCAGGCTACGGTAGTGGATAATGTGGGTTGGGATGACGCATTGATGCGCGAAGAGCTATTTGGCCCGGTTCTGCCAGTGATGACTTTCACTGAGATTGAGCAGATTGCCGAGGGCGTGAATAAGCATCACCCGAAACCTCTGGCGGCTTATGTCTTTACCAATGACATTGAGAAAGGCCGTAAAATCACGTCCAAAATCCCTTCGGGCGATGCCATCGTGAATGGCGTCATGCAGCAGGCAAGCTCACCGTATCTGCCATTCGGCGGCATCGGTAACTCAGGCGTGGGTGAATATCACGGGCATTACAGCTATCTGGCGTTTACTCATCGCAAATCGGTGGTGATTAATAAATAAGGATAAATCTAGAGGGGGCTTGCTTTGAAATGGTGCCGACTACCGGAATCGAACTGGTGACCTACTGATTACAAGTCAGTTGCTCTACCTACTGAGCTAAGTCGGCATTTTTACTGCGGGTTACTTCGGGGTGACAAATTATTGAAATCCGAGTCGCAAGTCAAGAGGCAAAGAATCGACTGCTGCTTTTCTCGTCACAGCGGGTGATGGAAGGCTTGGAAATGATGATTTCTGTATAGTTTTTGTTAATAGCCCCAGTGATTCGGGGCTATTTTTTGGGCTTTTACGGGCGCACTAAATCATCGCCGTAGCCAATCCACTTGTAGGTGGTCAGCGCTTCTAAGCCCATTGGGCCACGGGCGTGAAGTTTTTGCGTGCTGACCGCCACTTCTGCGCCTAAACCAAACTGTCCGCCGTCAGTGAAGCGGGTGCTGGCGTTGACGTAAACCGCCGAGGAGTCCACTTCATTGACGAAACGGTCGGCCTGACTGATAGAGCGCGTCAAAATAGCGTCAGAGTGCTCGGTGCCGTATTTACGGATGTGGGCGATAGCCTCGTCGATATCCGCCACCAGCGTGACGTTCAAATCCAGCGACAGCCACTCGTCCTGATAATCTTCTTCCGTCACTGCCACCACCTTCGCCGCGCCATTTTGCAGATAAGGCAATGCCGACTCGCTGGCGTGCAGCGTGACGCCTGCGGCATGCATTTTGGCACTCAGCTCAGGCAGGAAGCGGGCCGCAATGGCCTGATGAACCAACAGGGTCTCGAGGCTGTTACAGGCACTTGGGCGCTGAACTTTGGCGCTTTCAATCAGGGTCAGCGCTTTGGCGAAATCCACACTCTCATCAACAAAGGTATGGCACACGCCGATACCGCCGGTGATCACCGGAATGGTCGACTGCTCGCGGCACAGCTTGTGCAGCGCCCCGCCGCCGCGCGGGATCAGCATGTCGATATACTTGTCCAGACGCAGCATCTTGGCGACCAGCTGGCGATCCGGGCTTTCAATCGCCTGCACCGCCGCGCGAGGCAGACCACACTGCTCCAGCGCCTGCTGAATCACTTTTACCGTCGCCTGATTGGTGTGATGCGTCTCTTTGCCACCGCGCAGAATCGCCGCGTTGCCGGTTTTCAGGCACAGGCTGGCGACGTCAATGGTGACGTTGGGACGCGCTTCATAAATCACCCCGACCACGCCCAAAGGCACGCGGCGGCGCTCCAGCTTCAGGCCGCTGTCTTGGGTCGAGCCGTCAATAATCTGGCCGACCGGGTCGCTCAGGCGGCACACGTCGCGCACATCGCTGGCGATGGCGGCCAGGCGCGCAGGGGTCAGCAGCAGGCGGTCGAGCAAGGCTTCGCTCATGCCGCTGGCGCGGGCGGCGGACATGTCTAATTCGTTGGCCTGAATAATGCTCTGGCTGTTGGCCTCCAGCATATCGGCAATCACTTGCAGCGCGTGGTTCTTCTGCGCGGTGCTCAGTGTAGAAAGCGTATAAGAGGCCTGTTTGGCGGCCTGGCCCATTGCGTTTAACATGGGTATATCCTTAAAAACCAGTCTTAACTGACAATCATATCGTCACGGTGTACGGCGACCGGGCCATATTCGTAACCGAGGATTTCGCTAATCTGCTGGGAGTGGTGACCGGCAATCATGCGCATCGCGTCGCTGTTGTAGCGGCTGACCCCGTGGGCCAAATCGCGACCAGTCAGATTGCGAATGCGGATCACCTCCCCTCGCGAGAAATCGCCTTTCACTTCACGGATGCCCTTCGGCAGCAGCGAGCTGCCGCGCTCCAGCATGGCGGCAACCGCGCCATCATCAATAGTAATTTCACCCGCAGGCGGCGCGCCGAAGATCCAGCGTTTGCGGTTCTCCAGCGGGGTTTGCATGGCGTGGAAGCGAGTCCCCACTGACACGCCATTGATGACGTCGGCAATCACGCCCGGCAGGTTACCGGCGGCAATAATGGTGTCGACGCCGGCGCGGCACGCCACGTCGGCGGCTTGCAGTTTGGTGGCCATGCCGCCGGTGCCGAGGCCTGATACGCTGTCGCCCGCGATGCCGCGCAGGGCGTCATCGATGGCGGTCACTTCGCGAATCAACTCAGCCTGCGGGTTGTTGCGCGGGTCGGCGGTGAACAGGCCGCGCTGGTCAGTCAGCAACAGCAGTTTGTCCGCACCGGCTAAAATCGCCGCCAGCGCCGACAGGTTGTCATTGTCACCGACTTTAATCTCGGCGGTGGCAACGGCGTCGTTTTCATTAATGACCGGCACGATATGGTTATCGAGCAGCGCGTTCATGGTGTCACGCGCGTTGAGGAAGCGCTCGCGGTCTTCCATGTCGGCGCGAGTCAGCAGCATCTGGCCGACATTAATGCCATAAATGGAAAACAGCTGTTCCCACAGTTGAATCAAACGGCTCTGCCCCACCGCCGCCAATAACTGCTTGGAGGCGATGGTGGCGGGGAGTTCGGGGTAGCCCAGATGTTCGCGCCCGGCGGCGATAGCGCCCGACGTCACGATAACAATTCTGTGCCCTGCCGCGTGTTGCTGCGCGCACTGGCGAACCAGCTCAACAATGTGAGCACGATTAAGGCGACGGGAGCCGCCGGTGAGCACGCTAGTGCCCAGTTTTACAACCAATGTTTGGCTGCCACTCATAATCTTTCTGCCGTTTGCGTTTGAAGAATTGAATAGAGTTTAAATGATGAAGTGTACTGTTGTCTTTGGAAAAGGAGAACAGCGTTATGCCGCAGGGCATAACGCTAAATTGCAGGGTTCAGACAGGGGAAAATCGCGGACTTTAGGCCGACAGTTTCAAAGGTTCGTCGCCAAAATCTTCTGCAGGTTCGAGCTTCAACGACATCTCGACAATCATGGCGTTGAGGTTTTTGTGGAAGCCACGCAGCGTAGTCTCCAGCTTGTCACGCACTTCAGCATCTTTAATGTTTTGCTCCTTCCAGTCGCCCTCTTTGTCGAACAACCCGAAGTGATAAACATAAGTAAAACGCTCTTCTTCAGCCTGAAGCTCAATCCACCAGCCCCAGAATTCACGCTTCTCCGGCGCGGGTTTTACGTTAACGCATACCGCCAAACAGTCGAAGAAAAAGCGATCGTTCTCGCACTTGGCTTCCCTGATATAGGGCCCCAGCGTGCCGAAACGTTTCATTAGCCTACTTTTAGGGTGACCACTTGGTAACGTCATTACACATTCTCCTTTTTGGGGGCTTTATTTGTAGCAAACCCTTAAGAATTAGCAACCTTTTCGTTTAACGCATGTGAGCCGATAACCAATCACAAATATCGTGGAGCGCCTTGTCGAAATTCTGATAAAGCGGCTCTCTTTTAATGCTCAACAGCTTGCCATCCCCCGAAGAATCAACGATTAAACGCGATTCATCTTTCGGGCTGAAAGGGTCTTGATCCCAATAACCGGCGATAATTGGCGTCGGCGTTCTGCGCCCCAGCAGGCCCTGCGTTTTCAGAGAATACCTATTAAGTTCAGTCTTCAGCGCGCTGTCGCTGGCATTGGACATCCCCAGCCGGCTGGCCAGCACGTCCATATACATGTCGGGCACTTTGTCCTGACATTTGGCGTCAAATAATAGCGTATGAACTAACGCGCCGAGGGTGGCCACAGCGCGAACTCGTCGCGGCTCTAAATAGGCCAGACGCACGGCGACGTTGGCGCCAAAGCGGAAACCGAGCAGGCTGACTTTGGTCGAGTCTATCCACACCACGTCGGTCAGTTTCTTCAATACTTGTTGATGCAGGAAGCTGGTGTCCTGCGTCAGTTTCCACTTGGCGGAGAAGCCAATCGACGGCATGTCGATGGTCAACATGGCAATGCCACGCGGCGCAAGGTAGTCGCGAAACAGCCGCTGATGGTCACTCTGTAAGGTGTCTAAACCGCCACACACCAACACCGTTGGGAATGGCGCTTTGCCTTCATTGGGCAGATGCAGGAAACCGGTGATCGCACTGCCGCCTTCAATGCCGAAGTCGATCTCTTTCAATTGATACGGTGAGTTTAAAGCAGACTGCTCGAAAGCCTTGTTGGCTAGCACTTCGGCCTGTTCGGCCAGCGTGTCGCCTTTCAGATGAGGATAGCCCGCAATGCTATAAAGGTTGGCGGCTTTGAGCCAATACTCGCTGGCAAGGGCCAAATCTTGCGCCTCTAGCGCTTTTTGTTGCCACGCCATACCCTGCTGCGACCACTCATAAATCCAGTTACCGCCACGATAACCAATCACGGTATCCAGTAAACGTTCGTCGCTGCGCTTGGCGGTAGAAACGGCAATGCGCGACAGCACCTCTTCCACTTCCAGCGGATCCACACCGCGCCACAACCACATCAAACGGTTAATCGTGCGATACCAGCAAGGCGCCGAGTCCCCTTCCAGCGCCGAGTGCAGGGTATTCACTCCGGCGTGGTGCACGCGACGAACCAGCGTCGAGGTTTCAGGATATTTGAAGGTGGGTTTGAACAGTTTTTCCGTAAGGTTGGCTGGTGCCATGATGCAAAATCCTCCGTTAACCAGCTGCGTGGACGAGAATTATAACAGGGACACGTTGCGATAACTCAGGACGCAGGTCAAGCGCGATGAAATGAACGCCATCCAAAAACAAAAACGCCCAACCAAAAGGTCAGGCGTTTTTTGGAATTGTATACTCTCAATCCAGCTCAAAATCCTCTAAATCATTCGAGTTGTGTCCAGACGGCAACGAACCGAATCCTCAGGAGCCTACTCCAGTAAGTGACTGGGGTGAGGTGAGGCAGCCAACGCAGAGACAGCTCGAAGGATGACGAGGATTTTATTTGCCGACTAAAGGAGGGACAAAAGCAATCCCCATATCCCACGGCTGCTCAATCCACGTGTCCTGCGGAATATCAATCACGTAGTCATCAACCAGCGGCGCACCGGCCGGCTTGGCGAACATGGTGATGAAGTGCGCTTTCGGATACATATCGCGAATAGCTTTGGCGGTGCCGCCGGTATCTACTAAGTCGTCAACTACGATGAAGCCTTCACCGTCACCTTCGGCGCGTTTCAGCACTTTCATTTCGCGCTGATTGTCGTGGTCGTAGCTTGAGATGCACACGGTATCAACGTGACGAATGCACAGTTCACGGGCCAACAGGGCGGCAGGAACTAAACCGCCACGGCTCACCGCGATGATGCCTTTCCATTGTTCTGCCGGCAGCAGGCGTTTTGCCATGGTGCGGGCGTGGATTTGCAGCATGTCCCAAGTTACAACGTATTTTTCGCTCATATAGGTGTCCCAGCCAGTGAAATGACGGCTTCTAAAAATGTATTCGGGGGGAAGAAAAAAGGTTGCGCGAGATTATAGTGAGTCCAGCTCACAAAAACCAGCGGTTATGAGGCCGGAACCCCGCAAACGCCAAGGATTTTCCACTGCCTTACGCGCACAGCTTAGGATTAAGTGATATTCTGTTTGACCAGCCGCCACACAGGATGGCAACTGGATCGGATGAATAATTAACCTTAAACCTACAGCACCTCAATCAGTTCACCGGCCAATGCCTTCTGACTGAGCTGACTGTTACAGGAGACTCATAGTGTCTGAATTGTCTCAACTTTCGCCACAACCGCTGTGGGATATTTTTGCCAAAGTTTGCTCGATTCCACACCCTTCTTATCATGAAGAAGCGCTGGCAAAACACATCGTTGAATGGGCACAGGAAAAAGGTATTCACGCTGAGCGTGATGAAGTCGGCAACATATTATTGCGTAAGCCAGCCACTAAAGGCATGGAAAATCGTAAAGCCGTCGCCCTGCAGGCTCACCTCGACATGGTGCCGCAGAAGAACAACGACACTGTTCACGATTTCACCAAAGATCCCATCCAGCCGTACATTGATAACGGTTGGGTAAAAGCACGCGGCACCACGCTGGGTGCTGATAACGGCATTGGTTTAGCCTCTGCGCTGGCAGTATTGGCTGACGAATCCGTGGAGCACGGCCCGCTGGAAGTGCTGCTGACCATGACCGAAGAAACCGGCATGGCAGGCGCATTCGGCCTTCAGCCAAACTGGTTACAGTCTGAAATTCTGATCAACACTGACTCAGAAACCGAAGGCGAAATCTACATGGGTTGCGCCGGTGGCATCGACTTCACCTCTACCCTTTCCCTGACTCGCGAAGCCGTTCCTGCGGGCTACAGCCTGCTGAAACTGACCTTCAAAGGCTTGAAAGGCGGCCACTCCGGCGCTGACATTCACTTAGGTCTGGGCAACGCCAGCAAACTGCTTGCTCGCTTCCTGGCTGACAACGCTGAAGCTCACGGCCTGCGCCTGATTGACTTCACTGGCGGTACGCTGCGTAACGCTATCCCACGCGAAGCCATTGCGATCGTTGCCGTTGCTGCTGACAAAGCCGACGCGCTGAAAGCCGCTGCCCAAGAGTTTCTGGCGACGGTTCAATTCGAACTGGCTGCGGTTGAGAAGAAAATTGCTTTCGTAGTAGAAGCGGCGCAAAGCGACGCAAAAGCGCTGAACAAAGAGAACCAGCACCACTTCCTGTCATTGCTCAACGCCACGCCAAACGGCGTGATCCGCATGAGCGACGACGTGAAAGGCGTAGTTGAAACCTCTCTGAACGTCGGCGTTGTCACCATGACCGACGGCGAAGTGGCGATCAACTGCCTGATCCGCTCCCTGATCGACAGTGGCAAAGAGTACGTAGTCAGCATGCTGACTTCTCTCGGCCAGCTGGCTGGCGCTAAAACTTTGGCGAAAGGCAGCTATCCTGGCTGGAAACCAGAGCCAAGCTCTCCGGTCATGACGCTGGTACGCGAAACCTACCAGCAGCTGTTCGACAAGACGCCAAACATCATGGTTATCCATGCCGGTCTGGAATGTGGTCTGTTCAAAAAGCCATATCCAGACATGGACATGGTGTCTATCGGCCCAACCATCACTGGCCCACACTCGCCGGATGAGCAAGTTGAGATCGATAGCGTTGACCTGTACTGGAAGCTGCTGACCGCCCTGCTGAAAGCGATCCCAGAGCGTAAGTAATAGTTTCTTTTGCTCCTCCCCCTGAGAAGGGGGAGGAATCAAAACCAAAACCAAAGAAGATAAATCGTTTTCAGCCTTACTCCCAAGGCAGCAGCAACTGCCTCTCGATCTGCGGATCTTGCAAAGTCACATGTAACCCCACTAGCCGTACACCTCGACCGCCCCGCCGCTGTTCCCAAGCTTCATACGCCACCTTCAACAAATCATTTTTATTCAACACCGGCCACACGTGCTCTTGGGTGGTTTGCTGGAAATCGTGAAACTTCAGCTTTATACCCTGCCGGGCAATTCGCAGATCAGGGCTAACGCGGCTGAGCCGGGTTTCTAGCTCGGGATAGAGTCTGTCGATCAGTGCCACGCACTCTTCCCAACTGTGAATATCTTCGGCCAGCGTGCGTTCGACCCCCACAGATTTACGCAGGCGTTCTGACGAGACTTCGCGCTCGTCGATGCCCTGACAGCGTTCCCACAGCACGCGACCAAACTTGCCGAAGCCTTTTAGCAGCTTCGCCAAATCATAACGCTGCACGTCGCCACAGGTGATCAGGCCGTGCTCCTGCAAACGTTTTGCCGTCACTTTGCCCACGCCGGGGATTTTGCTCAGCGGCAGGTCTTGCAAGAAGTCGGCAACTTTATCTGGCGTTATCACGAACTGGCCGTTGGGCTTATTTAAGTCGGAGGCGATCTTAGCGAGGAACTTGATGGGCGCGATCCCGGCCGACGCCGTGAGGTTGATTTCATCAGAAATAGCCTGACGGATCTCAGCGGCGATAAGCGTTGCAGAGCCATTGCACTGGGTCGATTCAGAGACATCGAGGTAAGCCTCGTCGAGCGAGAGGGGTTCAATCAGCGAAGTGTAGCGGGAGAAGATTTCACGAATATGGTTGGAGGCTTCTTTATAGGCTTCCATCCGGCCGGGGATCACTTTGAGGTGCGGGCAGAGCTTGAGGGCCATGCCGGTGGGCATCGCGCTATGGACGCCAAACTTGCGCGCCGGATAGTTTGCCGTGCTGATCACACCGCGGCGATCGCGGCTGCCGCCGATGGCAATGGGGATATCACGCAATGAAGGATCGTCGCGCATTTCAACTGCCGCGAAGAAGCAATCCATATCAACGTGAATAATTTTACGCATAGCCCCTCCCAATGACTGTACAAGCATACAGTATCAAGATGGAAATTCAAGTCCGCTCGATTAAACCATAGGGTAGACAAATATTAAAAATACCGCTTATTTATCCCAATAATAGTTATCTCAATTTCAGATTGGATAAAGAGAAATAATCGTTTTTAGGCATGGATTTAATATTATTTTCACAATCACGCTGTATATTAATTGCTCCATTGTCTCTAAAAGGAATTAGTTATGATCAGCTTTAATCGAAAATTGTTATGCACCACTCTGTTGTGCAGCGCTCTGTTCCCGCTGACTGGCTTTACAGCAACGATTAGCGGCGCGCCGCAGATCATTGCCCATCGCGGCGGCACGGCTGATGCTCCAGAGAACACGGTTGCCGCCATCGAACTGGCGCTAAAAAATGGCGCGGATGCCATTTGGATCACCGTGCAGCTATCCAAAGATAACGTCGCGGTGCTGTATCGCCCGTCCGATTTAAAATCCCTGACTAATCAGAGTGGTCCGGTGTCGCAGTACACGGCGATGGAGCTGTCGAAAATGGATGCAGGTTGGGCCTTTGGCAACGGCGATAATCACCCTTATCGCGGCAAAAACATCGGCATTCCCCGTCTGGAAACTGTGCTCAACGCCTTCCCCAAAACCACTTTCTATATTGATATCAAAACACCGGACGCTAAACCTGCCGAGATGGCCAAAGCCTTAAATAAGGTGCTCGACAACACGCATAGCCAGCGCAGAGTGCGGATTTACTCCACCGACAACCAATATCTCGAAGCCCTTCCGGCCTCTATTCCACGCTTTGAGAGCCGCGATACCACTCGCACCGCGCTGGCTAATATCACCATGGCGCACTTGTGCCAGATTAAAGCTGATGACAAAAGCCGCTGGTATGCGTTGGAAATGAAACGTGAAGTGGAAGTGGTGGAAAAATACACCTTGGGTGAGGCGCGCTCTAAAGCAACGCTGGCGTGGGATAAAGAGGCGATGGACTGCTTCCGTTCACAGGGAGAGGCGCACATTATTCTGATCGGCATTAATAATCAGGCTGACTATCAACAGGCCAAAGCGTTGGGGGCTGACGGCGTGTTAGTGAATTCACCGGCTGACTTCAAAAACATTCCTCGCTAAAGATATTCCCCGGCAGAAATGTCGGGGTATTCACAAAAAAGCTGCTCAAAAAGTAAACTAAATCATTTTTTCACACTTTAACTGTAAATTTATTCCTAGTGGGATTGCTAAAAAAGCCACCAGCATTAATATGGCATCGAATCATGCATGTTTAATGCCGATTGTATATCAGTGGCGGTCTTAAAGATCTTCGTATCTGTAGACAAAATAATCAGACCTAAACCCCACATAATTGAGATTGCCGCGATGTCAGCAGCAACAGCAACTATCAAGGGGAATCGTTAAGCAGGAATAAGAATGATCAGAATCGCGCTGTTACTTGCGATGCTCCTCAGTTTGCCCCTTTTTACCCTCGGCACCGCGGCCGCCAGTGAGCCTGTCCCGGTTGATCAAGCGTTAAAACAGAAACTTTTGGGTTCCCCGGTTTATATCCAGATCTTTAAACAGGAACGCAAACTTGAGCTTTATGCCGAACTTCAGGGCGAATATCGCCTGATCGGCACTTATGGTATTTGTGATTTCTCGGGCGGTTTAGGAAATAAACGCCGCGAAGGGGATTTCAAAAGTCCGGAAGGTTTTTACAGCGTCGATATTCACCATTTAAAGCCTGACAGCAAATTCTATCGCGCGATTAACATCGGTTTCCCGAATGCCTACGACACGGCTCAGGGCTATTCCGGCAAATATTTAATGATCCACGGTAACTGTAAGTCTATCGGCTGTTATGCGATGACCGATCAATACATGGATGAAATTTTCACTTATGTGCAGGCGGCTTTCCAATACGGCCAGCGTAACGTGCAAATCAGCATTTACCCGTTCCGCATGACGGATGCCAATATGGCGTCGCACAGAAACTCTTCTTACATCAGCTTCTGGAACGAGTTGAAGCCGGGCTATGACTACTTCCAGAAGTATCATACGCCGCCAAACGTGGTAGTCAGTTCAGGTAAGTATGTACTGACTCAGCCGGTGCAAACCACGCCGCTGGGATCACAGTTGGCGTTCACCACAGTGAAATAAGGCGAATTCACCTGGCGCAATCTTGTTCCAGGTTTCGTTACCCGTTAATGGCTGGGTAGCGATCACCGTGACGACATCATTGGGTGTCGTCTGCTGCTGAAAATCGATTTCCACATCCTGATCCAACAACGTTGCCTTGCCAAACGGCGCTCTGCGCGTGATCCAATACAGATTGGTCGAGCAGTAAGCCATCACGAAGCGCCCGTCCGACAACAGCATATTGAACACGCCCTTCTGCCGCATTTGGTCAGCCAGCGACGCAATATAGCGAAACACCGCAGGCCAGTTGCCCGGCGTGCGCGGATAGCGCTCAGTCAATTTATGCAGTAACCAGCAGAAAGCGAATTCACTGTCAGTCTGGCCGATGGGCCTTAGAGTGCCGGTGTCCAGCTGGCGATAGCCGCGCAGCTGCCCGTTGTGTGCGTAGGTCCAGTTGCGGCCCCACAGCTCGCGGGTAAATGGATGGGTATTTTCCAGCGACACTTCGCCGCGATTCGCCTGACGAATGTGCGAAATCACCGCGCAGGATTTGATCGGATACTCCTGAACAAGACGGGCAATGGGCGAATTAAAACTCGGATGCGGATCTTTAAAGGTGCGACAACCGTTACCTTCATAGAAAGTAATACCCCAGCCATCTTTATGCGGACCCGTGCCGCCACCTCGTTGCACCAACCCACTGAAACTAAAACAGATATCAGTAGGAACGTTGGCGCTCATCCCGAGCAATTCGCACATTGCCAGTCTCCTTTACATCAAAAGCCTTAGGCTTTTGCCATCTCTTTTTCGATTAATAAAATCAAAATGTGAATCACTTTAATGTGGATCTCCTGTACGCGATCCGCGAAACCAAAGTGCGGTACGCGAATTTCAACGTCAGCTGAGCCATCCATCTTGCCGCCGTTTTTACCGGTCAGGGTGATGACTTTCATGCCTTTCGTGCGCGCCGCTTCAATCGCTTTGATCACGTTGGCGGAGTTGCCAGAGGTGGAGATCCCCAGCAGCACGTCGCCCTTCTGCCCTACAGCTTCAACATAACGAGAGAAAATATGGTCGAAACCAAAGTCGTTACCTACGCAGGAAATGTGGCTGACGTCAGAAATGGCAATTGCCGGATAGCCCGGGCGGTTTTCACGGTAACGGCCAGTCAGTTCTTCAGCGAAGTGCATGGCGTCGCAGTGCGAACCGCCATTACCGCAGGAAATCACCTTCCCACCCGCTTTAAAAGAATCCGCTAGCAGCACGGCAGCACGTTGAATTGACTCAATGTTTGCTGAGTCACTGATGAATTTATTCAGTGTGTCAGCAGCTTCGTTCAGTTCATTACGGATAATATCTAGGTACATGGCAGCCTCTTTTTATGTCCATTTTCAGCAATAAAGCGTTCCGCTACGCAGTGTAACGGATTGCCGAAACAGCGAGAAGCCAAGAAGCGGTAATCAATCTGAATGTTTGTGATTTTGACCCTTAGTGCGATCGGTTTGTGAGCCAAGTTGTAATTAAGATGTAAATACATTGATAAAGAAATGGACCTGAACTAAAACCAATATATCACTCTAACAGGTCAGACCTCCTACAACTGGGGAGATTCATCATGATGGTTCTTAGTATTGTTGCCTTGCTCGTTATCATCGGTGTGTTGTTCTATCACCGCGTGAACTTACAACTTAGTAGCTTGATTATTCTGGCTTTTACTGCCGCCATGGGCGCAATTCACCTGTGGACTCTCTGGCTGCTGGTGCCGCTGGCGATTATCTTGCTGCCGTTCAACATTCCGGCTCTGCGCCGTTCACTGTTCTCCGCGCCGGCTCTGCGCACCTTCCGTAAAGTCATGCCAAGCATGTCGCGCACGGAAAAAGAGGCGATTGAAGCCGGTACCACCTGGTGGGAAGGCGACCTGTTCAGCGGCACGCCTGACTGGAAAAAGTTACAGGACTACCCGCAGCAGCGCCTGACGGAAGAAGAGCAGGCCTTTATTGACGGCCCGGTGGAAGAAGCCTGCCGCATGGCGGATGACTTCCAGATAACCCATGAGCTGGCAGACCTGCCGCCAGAGCTGTGGGCCTATTTGAAAGAGCACCGCTTCTTCGCGATGATTATCAAGAAAGAGTACGGCGGCCTCGAATTCTCGGCTTACGCTCAGGCTCGCGTGCTGCAAAAGCTGGCGGGTGTATCCGGCATTTTGGCCATCACCGTCGGCGTGCCTAATTCCCTCGGCCCTGGCGAACTGCTGCAACATTACGGCACCGATGAGCAGAAAGATCACTATCTGCCACGTCTGGCCCAAGGTTTGGAAATCCCTTGCTTCGCCTTAACTAGCCCGGAAGCAGGCTCTGATGCCGGTGCCATTCCCGACGTTGGCGTGGTGTGTAAAGGCCAGTGGGAAGGCAAAGAAGTGTTGGGCATGCGCCTGACCTGGAACAAACGCTATATCACGCTGGCGCCTATCGCTACCGTGCTGGGACTGGCCTTTAAGTTGAAAGACCCGGACCACCTGCTGGGCGATACCACTGAGCTGGGTATCACCTGTGCGCTGATCCCAACGGATACCCAAGGCGTGGAAATCGGCCACCGTCACTTCCCGCTGAACGTGCCTTTCCAAAATGGTCCGACGCGCGGTAAAGACATTTTCGTGCCTATCGATTACATCATCGGTGGTCCGAAAATGGCCGGTCAGGGCTGGCGCATGCTGGTTGAATGCCTGTCGGTTGGGCGCGGTATCACCCTGCCATCCAACGCCACCGGCAGCCTGAAATCACTGGCGATGGCGACCGGCGCTTATGCGTATATTCGCCGCCAGTTCAAACTGCCTATCGGCAAAATGGAAGGTATCGAAGAGCCGCTGGCGCGCATTGCCGGTAACGCCTATGTCATGGATGCCGCGGCAACGCTGATCACCAACGGCATTATGCTCGGTGAAAAACCGGCGGTGCTGTCAGCCATCGTTAAATATCACTGTACCCACCGTGGCCAGCGCGCCGTGATGGACGCCATGGATATCACCGGCGGTAAAGGCATTATGCTCGGCAAAAGTAACTTCGTGGCCCGTGCTTATCAGGGTGCGCCAATTGCCATCACGGTAGAAGGCGCCAACATCCTGACTCGCAGCATGATTATCTTCGGCCAAGGCGCTATCCGTTGCCATCCATACGTGCTGCGTGAAATGGCGGCAGCGGAAAGCAACGATCTGCAAGATTTCGACCGCGCGCTGTTCGGCCATATCGGCCACGTCGGCAGCAACAAAGTGCGCAGCTTCTGGCTGGGCCTGACCAACGGCCGCACCAGCAAGACGCCGGCCAAAGACGCGACGGCTCGCTACTATCAGCAGATTAACCGCCTGAGCGCCAACCTGGCCCTGCTGTCCGATATCTCCATGGGCGTGCTGGGTGGCAGCCTGAAACGCCGCGAGCGCATTTCGGCCCGTTTGGGTGACATCCTCAGCCAAATCTATCTGGCGACGGCGACGCTGAAACGCTACGAAGAGGAAGGTCGCAATAAGGAAGACCTGCCGCTGGTGCATTGGGGCGTGCAGGACTGCCTGAATCAGGCGGAAATCGCCATTGAAGAGCTGCTGCGTAACTTCCCTAACGGACTGGTAGCGGGCGTGATGCGCTTTGTTATCTTCCCGCTGGGCCGTGCTCAGGCCGCCCCTTCTGACCAACTGGACCACGAGCTGGCGCGCATTCTGCAAGTACCCTCAGCTACCCGCAGCCGCATTGGTCGCGGCCAGTATCTGACGCCAAGCGAGCACAACCCGATTGGTCAGTTGGAACAAGCCCTGATGGACATTTTGGCCGCCGAGCCGGTGCATAAACGTCTGTCCGACGCGATGGGTAAAAAGCTGTCATTCACCCGTCTGGATATTCTGGCGCAAAAAGGGCTGGATGCTGGTCATCTGACCCCGGATGAAGCCCGAATTCTAAGCCGCGCCGAAGAGAGCCGCCTGCGTTCTATCAACGTGGATGAGTTCGAAGCCGACGAGCTGGCGGCAAAAAAGCCAGAGCAGGAAGAGAAGAAAGTGGTGAAACCACGGCAGACTGAAGCCGCATAATACGGCGAGCCGCAACACAAAAAAGCCTGAGTGCATAACACACTCAGGCTTTTTATTTGCGGCAAAGCCGATAAGACGGCCAGCTGGCTTTAGGCTTTAGACGGGCGGACTCGCGCGGTCAAACCTTTCAGGAAGTAGCGCAGAACCTGATCGCCGCAAGGACGGTAGTTCTTGTGGCCTTCTTTGCGGAAGAACGCGCTCAGTTCGCCTTCGGACATTTTGAAATCGGCGGCGGCCAACACGCTCAGCATATCTTCGGTTTTCAGTTCAAAAGCCACGCGCAGCTTCTTCAACATGATGTTGTTGGTAACGCGTTTTTCTACTTCTGGCACCGGGAAACGGTCGTCTTTACCACGTTTGAAGGTGATCAAACCGTTGAGGAAGTTAGCCATGACTTCGTCAGGCACTTCCATATAGCCCTCTTCGTCCTCTTTTTTCAGATAGCGGGACATCACTTCCGGGCTGACGGGCACGCCGGTCGTTTTGAGGATCTCAATCAGTCTGCCTTCGCTTAAATCAAGCATGTGGCGCACGCTGCGCAAGACGTCGTTATGCATCATAATTCTGTATTCCTGTATGGAGTAAACCGAGGAAATGCCACTGGGTTCACCCCTTCGCACCTCGAAGCGGCAGATTATACAAGAAACTGGCGCGCTTCGCTGAACTGACGTTCACGTCCGGCATCTATACAAAAAAAAAGCCTCTGAGATGACTAATCTAAACAGCTAATCGATATATCCCATCATAATAAACTCGCCCCCTGTTAATTTCATTTTATAAATCAAAAACAAAAAATAGAATTAATTAATCGAATATATAAAAACAACAGATAATAAACCTCAGAATAAAAACCATTAAAATATTATAAGAGCATTAACTCTCGACAAAAAAACCATTGCATTTTATCTCGCGCATACATAACAATCTCTCTGCCATTAGATATCTGCGATTAAATAATCACTGCACCAGGGGTTATTTATTATCTATTTAATGCCAAAAATTACAGTCTTTCCAAATCGCCATTAGCATACATAAGGAATGTGTCGTGAAAGAACAAATTAATATGCTTAAGAATAAAGCTAACGCGTATAAAAAATTTAGAAAACAGCGAGGGATGTCATTACTCGAAGTCATTATCGTTCTGGGTATTGTCGGGACGATTGCCGCAGGGGTGGTGGTGCTTGCACAGCGCGCCTTCAGCAGCCAGTCCATCACTAAATTGGTGAGTAACACCAACAGCATCCGTTTGGCTGCACAGGAAGCCTATCGAAATACCAGCTACCCGGTTCCTTCAGCAACCGCCGGGGTTAACATGACGCCAACCACTATCCTCAACACCACTAACTCGAAAGTGATGATCGCGGCATTAGTGCAGTTAGGCAAGCTGTCTGAATCCGAAGCGAAAAACGGCATTTCTGGCGACTACTTCCATATGGGTGGTACCCGAATCAGCACCGTCGCCACCGCAGGATTGAAAGGCTTCTTCCTGACTGTAAACGGTTTAGATCAAACCCAGTGTCGTAACATCATTACCCAAATCGGTAATCAGTGGGACTACGTTGGCGTGGTGTCCGCCGCGCCGGGTGTTGATGCCGCCGCGCCAGCCTCTCTTGATGTCGCACCGGGCCCTGCCGTGTTGAGAAGCCTGCATTCTAACGGCAACATCACTATCACCCCTGCGGCAACCTTGGGCGTTTGTTCTGCCAACGCCAATAACGCCATTGTGCTAGGTAGTCGCTAAGCCTCGCCCCCTTCTCCTGCGGGAGAAGGGATCTCTTTGCTGACCATAACATTGGCCTCATCGTGTATAAATTCTCTCGCGGTTTCACATTGCTTGAAATGTTAATTGTGCTGGCAATCATCGGCCTTGGCATGGCTTTTACAATGGATTTAAAGCAAAAGAAAGTTGAAGAAATTAAACAACGACAGACGGCAAAACTGATAACCGGTGAGATACGCGGCCTGATTGACTTTATTCAGCAAGGTAAGATTTCTGTTATTGAAAACGGTAAAGGGAATCATTTAAAAACCAATCCGCTTTATGACTTAGCATTAACCGGAGCCAGAAAAGATATTTACAGTAAAAGAGTCACTAATTATAAATTTGCGGATCCCCTGCAAACCGCCAAATTCTTTGAATGGCACAGTTCTGTAAGCCAAAGGAGCTATTTCACCAGCAATAGCTGCGGGCCTGAATCATTAAATACGCCCTACCATTTCGAGAAAGAGTACCTTCCTTGCGCCTACCCCAGCCAGCTTAAGAATGATGTATTAAATATTGTCCGCGTTGATGTTGTCGGCGATCCCTCACGTTTGGATATCGATCGGGTAGATTTTATTCTCAGCTACACGCCTTTGACCCAAAAAGCAGAGGATAAGCTGAAGTTCGATAGCTACCTTCAGGCTTTTAATCAGGCCTTTGAGAGTACGGGACTGAGCTATTCACACGCCCATATTCTGGTTCGCCCTCTGGGTAGCTCGGCGAATTCAGCCTGGACGCTGCTGATGACGGGTAGCGACAGTAAAAGAGAGCCGGTGAATTTTGGCGACATGAGTCGCTATATCGCCAGTGCCGAAAGCCATCTGCAACAGCAATTTGGTATTCGTTTCTCCGTTAGCACGAAAAACGAGCACACAGGTAAAAACGGGGCTGACAAGCTCTGCTGGGATGGCACCAAATCAAAATCAACGCTCTGCCTCTCAAGTGCAGACGGGCAAGGCTATAACCATTCCGATAACCAACTGCTGGTTCTGCAAGCAGAAAATCCCGACGGTACCAAGACGGTGGGCACCCTGCTTTCAAACGTGATCCTCGAAAGCCCGGGCAGATATACCCATTCTAAGCCGGAACTAACCACCATTCCGCTGATCAGCTATGCCGCCTTCGGTAATAGCATGAATACCGATGCTCCCCCTTTAGCGGGAGCCAGATATGACCAAGATTACATGGGACCGCTGCTAGAAGAAGGGGGCAGAATCACCCTGCCCGTCCAGCGCTGCCCCCTTGGCCCAAATAATCGCCAGCTTTATCCGCGAATTGCGGCAGCCATTTCTTCCGTATCGTCCGATGTTTCCTATAACTCGAAACAGAATGTGGCGACACACCTTAGAGATTATTCCAATCCGGCATTAACTCGTTCCATTGCTCCAAGCTCCATATCTTCTGATTTTAGTAAAGTTGAAATTCAGGTTAACCGTTACGGAAAGATATGGGTCGTGACCTCCACCGTGGCGGCTTATAACCGGGCCTATGAAAAAACCTTTAGCTACCGTAACCCAAGTTCCGTGTCTGTGGTGATCACCAGATGGTGTAGCACTATTGAAGTGGATTATTCACGTAGTTATTTCAGAAACCCATTTGGACAACCTAATTAATCAGTGCAACTTCAGGATGTGATTATGACAGGGATATTTAAAACGTTATCTGCACTTATTTTTTTCATTAGCACAACGCCTTACGCGTCACTGCATAGCGACACTCACTCGGTAAAAAACGATAACGCGACGTTATCTGGCTCGCTATTAAATAAACCGCTGCTGCACGCCGAAGTGACGATTCAGAACCAAATTCTGGTGCTGCATGAGAACCGGCTATTAAGTCAGGAAATTAAAACTTGGGCCAATAAAGTCGGCTACAAACTGCTGTGGAATAGCGACAGTGATTACATGATATTTACCGATACGGTGATATCAGGAAAAAACAATGATGAAATACTTACTGACCTGGGAAACATGTTTGCCTCAGAAAACTATGGCCTGGTGATTAAGTTTTACAGCAAAAATAAAGTATTAATCGTTGATGGGCAGTGATCTCACAGGGAAACAGTGATGAAGAATAAATTATGGATACTTTGCTTGTCCGCCATGTTGCCGGGTTGCACTCACTACTTTGACCAAAAATATGATTTGGATAGCGAAGCCAATAAGCTGCCGCAGGTGGTCGAGGCAGATGATACTAAAACGCGCCCCTATCAAAAATACAACATGGCCTTCCTCGGCAAGCGTGTTGAATATAGCGCCAAAAAACAGCAGCTATTGAGTCAAAATATCAATATTGAATCCTATGAACCTATCGATCTCCAGACCTTGCTTGATACCGTCGCCGCCCAGGCGGGAATAAGTTATCGCATCAATGATTCACTGCCCAATAGCGAAAAAACGAGCAACCAAGAGCCTGAGGATCAAGCACACAGCATCAGTTTTAAGGGCACATTCGAAGAGTTTATGCGTTACATCTCATCGCTTTATGATGTAGCAGCCAGTCTGGATCACAATAATGTTTTGACCACCAAGCTGTATGAAACCTATGCCATCAAACTCGATTTCTATGGGCAAAATAATAAATCCGAAACGTCACTCGACCTGTCGAGTAATGAGGTCAGCTCAGAAGGCGGCTTAGTTGCCAAGTCAGAAACCAAGTTTGAATCCTCCTTCTGGGAAGACGTTAAAGATATGGCGGAGAAGTATGTTTCCAGCGGCGTGTATAGCATTTTCAAAGATGCCTCTATTTTAACCTTTACCGCCAGACCTTCTGAATATAAGACGCTGAGCGCCATATTGAAAAAATACCAGACGGACAATAGCCGACAATTTATTGTGAGCTATAAAGTCTTTGTGCTGGATAAGCGGAAAATTAAAAAAGCCGGTGCAGCGTTGAACCTCGCCTTTGTTAACGGTGGCACGGGAATTAACCTCTCCACGGCGATGATGAAATCGGCAGAGGGAAGCCTTAAAGCATCGCGCCAGTTCTACACGCCCGACTCCGGGCGCATGCTGAATATTAATGCCCAGCTTGACGCGTTATATGAGCTTTCTGGCTCACGGGTTTTGCAGAGCGGCACCTTCGTCACTCGCAATAATGTGCCGATCCCGTTAAATATGACCAAGAGACAAAATTATGTTTCCGGCCGCACCAGAACCATTAATGAAACGACTAACCGCGAAACCATTGAAATTACCACCGACAAAATCATTACGGGCACCAGCTTTATTATTACCCCACGAGTTCTGTCCGACGGGAGAATAGAAGTCTCCAGTGGTTTTACCAAACGCTTTTTAAATGGTCTGGATACCTTTGATTTGATTCAGCTTCCGGTAGTCACTACCACTGAAACTTTTAATGTTTCCACCGTTACGGCGGGCACATTATTAATGGTGAGCAAATATGAAGCCACGGAGACGTCAGACGGCCAGCGCGCCATGCTGTTAGGTGCGGGCGGCGAGAGCAACCAGTCAGATGCCACCGTCGTGATGGTGGTGGGTATTGATTATCATCAGGCGCCCTATACCTACAAATGAAAAATAACTTTATTGAACAACTCACCAAGAACAATATCGTGACGGGGTTAATCTGGGAGAATTCCAACTCAGAGAGCAACGCCAAGGGGTATCGCCAATGGATAGAAGCCACAAAAAAAAGCCATCATCAGGTGGTCTATGCTGATAAGCAAAATAAAAATCACTATGGCTATACGGATAAACCGGTTTTACAACATGATCCTTTCGCTACCTATATCAACACGCAGTTTGGCGACGGCATTTATTACGCCGCCACCGCGGAGGATCACTATTATTTATTAATCATTAATAACGGCCAGATTATGAGCGGGACGGACCGGTTAATGAGCAAAGCTTTTTTTAATGAGGTGATACGGCTGGTGCCGACCTCTGCTTATTGCCATTTAGAGATTATTCCCTTGCAAGATAAGCATATTGAAACCGTTGTTTTATTGTGTGAAAAACGCAAGAAAAGGCTGCGCAAACAGCGCGTCTTTTTCTATAGCGCCCTGCTGCTGGCTGGCATTGGCATATTGGGTTTAACCCTGGTGCTGTTGGACTTCTTTTTCTCCGGATAAATAACCATGCTGAATAAAGACTATATCTGGAAAGACATCACCCTCTCCGCTCGCAGGCTGCCGATTATTATCGTCACGGTTTTGGTGATTTTTATTCTACTGTCGATCAGCGGAGCCTATTTCCTGCTTTATGTCCCTAAAAAAGAGCGGCTGGCGCAGGAGCAGATTGCCCAACAACAGATTGAGCAGAAGGTACAACAGGTCAAACAATATTATCTCGACAGTCTTACCGGCGGGCATATCAGTAGCCTCAACAGGCTGCTGACCGAGATCGCCCGCAGCCGGGTTCCATTGGAAATAGCAGGCTACCGGGAAGAAAACATTACCTGCGACAGCACCAGCTGTAATTTCCAATATCTATTGAAAGATCATGCGATATTTAGCTTACAGCTAAAGAAATTTTGGCATCACTATTTTATGGCCAGCTTCTCTGCGAGCGAAATCGACTATCAAGGGGTGCCATCAAAGCTGGAAAATCATCCTTTGCTGCAAAAATATCAATCTGGCGACGCTATTACATTGCCGCAATGCGTCAATTTATTGAGTTATATTCACTCCCACAACACCACCGTGGCGAATAAAGAGAAATTAAACCTCCTTACCGCGCCGGAGTCTTCAGTTGCGCCCCTAGAGCAAGAGATCGGCGCGCGCCTTGCCCGGCGGTACAACATATTAAATGCCACATGGGAGATAGAACTTCCGAGGGCGTCTATTTATGTGATGCAATATTTCACCACGCTCGCCTATCCGGATGCCTTCTTTATTAAAGAGGTCGTCGTGAGTGAAAAAGGGACAAAAATATCAGGAGGATTGTTATGCAAAAATGGACATTGATAGCATCGCTGTTGCTATTCCCCGCTACCCTGAGTGCGCAGGCCGAAAATATCTTCCCGCCTCTGGCAAAGCCTAATGTTGAAATTCCGGCAGAGGCGCCCGAGCAGGATCACATTGCCAGCATGATGGAAGATAACTTCTTCTTTGAAACGGAGCATAGAAAGCTGGCTAACGAGCTGGCGCTGGAAGAGCTAAGAAGCAAGCTGCATAAGCTTAAAAATGCGCCCTTTCTAGACGATGAGTCATCGTCATCGCCCTCCTACAGTCAGGCCAGCAGCGCCCAAATGCCCTTCTCCAGCGAGCCTAAAGTCCTGCTGGTTTCTAATATCGCCGGGGTTCAGCGCGTAGCCGTGTCGACGGGCAAACAGGTCAAAATGATGCGCCTCGACGACGTTTTTCACGCCAACGGCAAGGCGTACAGGCTGTTCCCCGGCGCTCCGGATGGGTTAGTGACCATTAAGGAAGTCACGCCGTGAGCTTTGAATACCTGAAACTTGAGTCTCCCGATATCACCGGCAGCGGCTGGCTGTTTAAAGAATATGATGAGCACCTGCTCACGGCCTCTTTGGCAGATAAGCACTACCTGATTTGCCCGCGCCCGCTGCTGGAGTATCTGCCGCTGATCCAATTTGATCTCTGGCGGCTGAGCAAAGCCCAGTCGCCGAACATCAGCGGCATCGTGCAGGTCAGCGACGGCGCGTATTACGAAATCCTTGAAGAGCTATCCTCGCAGAATCGCCAGTTAGCCGCGCTGGGCACCAGCTCAACCCAAAAAACGCTGGAGCAGATCCTGCTCTACGCCGTGGACTCCGGCGCCAGCGATTTGCATATCACCCGCAATGAAGTGGTGGCGATCATTGAGCTGCGCATCAATGGCGTGCTGACACTCTACATGCAGATGAAATCGCAGAAATGCGATGAGCTGGTCTTCGTGCTCTACAACGTGGAGGCCAGCACCAAAGACACCACC
The DNA here is from genome assembly GCF_052376015.1 of Ewingella sp. AOP8-B2-18. Lineage (NCBI taxonomy): Bacteria > Pseudomonadati > Pseudomonadota > Gammaproteobacteria > Enterobacterales > Yersiniaceae > Ewingella > Ewingella sp. AOP8-B2-18. The sequence goes on along the minus strand of NZ_JBQSVB010000001.1, from coordinate 16,787 downwards.
TGGAATCGCAACATTCCGCAGAGCGCCAACATTCTCTACATGCTGAACAAGAAGAGTTATCGCTTTCGCTATGCCCACTTTCCGATTTTTGGCGAAGAGGATGGCTGCTACCACGCCGTGCTGCGCATCATCCCCTCCGGCGTGTCAAAAACCGTGGTCGCCAGCCTGGATAAGCTGGGGATCAGCCATGCCGAATTGGACGACCTGAAAAAAATCCTGCGCAACCCGTACGGCGCCTACATCATCTCGGGCACCACGGGATCGGGGAAATCGACCACCTTAAAGAATCTGATGGAGTGGTTGCAGATCAATCGCTATGGCGACAAAGGCTGCTTCCTCACCGTCGAAGATCCGGTGGAGTATCAAATCTACGGCGCGAAGCAAAGCTCGGTGCTGAATGCCGAAGACGGCGGTTTTCACGTCGCCATCAAATCCGCGCTGCGCCGCGACCCGGACGTGCTGATGGTGGGGGAAATTCGCGACAGCATCTCCGCCAACGCGCTGGCCGGAGCCGTCGAAAGTGGTCACTACTGCTTCACCACGGTCCACGCCGGCAATATTGTTTCGCTGTTGCAGCGCCTGTGCGCCATGGGCATCACCAGCGATAAGCTCTCGACGCCCGGCTTTATTGCCGGACTCCAGTGCCAAAAGCTGGTCCCTATCTTGTGTAACGCCTGCAAAAAATCCACCCGCGCCACCGACTACGGCAAGGCCTACGCCCTGTTTGCCCGGAATAGCGATGGCTGCGACGCCTGCAAGCATACCGGCGTGGCGGGTAGGCAACTGGTGGTGGAATACATGTTGCCAACTCACGCCGAGCTGGAATGTATCGCCAAAGAGCAGTGGCTCAAAGTCTATGGCCTGTGGCGCAACAAACGCGCCCTTTCGACCTCACTCACCGAGGGTTTTGAAATCAAAGAGAAAGTGTTGGCCGCCGTGCTGGAAGGACGCGTCTGCGCCAACTGGTTTGCCATGGAGTTTGGCACCCTGCTTGAAGAGGACATGGAGGTTCTGCTTGAGAAAATTAGCTAAATCGCAGCGTCTTTATCTTTACCAATTTTGCGCCGACATGATCCATGCCGAGCTGCCGCTGTATGACACGCTGCTCAAACTCCAGCAAGAAGGGGCAAAATTGCTGGGCAAAGGCTTCAGCCATAAGCTCAAAAACATTACCGACAGAATGCGCGAGAGCACCTCGATATCCGCGGTTTTTGAAGAACTTATCCCGCGCGATGAGCTCAGCGTTATTCACGCCGCCGAGCGCAGTGGCAGCCTCGCCGACGGCTTTCTGACGCTGGTTAACGTCATTCGCTACAACGCCGAACTGAGTAAAAAACTTATTTCGGCGGTGATCTTCCCGATCATCATGCTGGTGCTGGCGTTTATCGTGATCGCGGGTTACGCCGTCAAGGTGTTTCCCGCCTTTGAAGCGGTGGTGCCCATCAACAGTTGGCCGGGCGTGACGCAGGCGTTGTACCACTTCGGCAAGGCGCTGGTTGAAGGCTTATGGCTAAAAATCGTCGTGGGCGTCATCGCTGGCGTTTTCCTGATTCGCTTTACCATGGGCAACCTGACGGGCTTCTTCCGCGATCGCTGTCTGGATAAAATCCTGCCCTTCTCCACCTATAAACAGATTGGCGCATCGGTATTTCTTAACAATATGGCGCTGATGCTGAAAAACGGTATTCCCATTAACGATGCTTTGGAAATCATCAAGTTAAACTCCAATCGCTGGCTCAGACACCATATCGATAGCATGCTGTATAAGATGTCCCACGGCCAAAACTACGGGGAAGCCCTCGATAGCGGCCTGTTTGGGCATGAGGAGCTGTTAAACATCAGCCTGTACGCCGGACTTCCCTCTTTTAATCAGGTGCTTAACTCAGTTTCCAGCCGCTCGCGGGACAAGATTCAGGAATATATTCATAAATTGTCCGGATTGCTGAAATCCCTCGCCACGCTGGTGCTCGGCGGCTGCGTGATTTGGGTCTTTATCTCACTGTTTGCCCTATCAGACGCCATCTCCCAAATGACCTCCTTCTAACCACCTGTCTGGACTACGCCCGTGACCGAATTTTTGCGCCTGTTTTACCCCCCGCTGATGTGCCTGATTGGCCTGATCATTGGCAGTTTTTTAAATGTGGTGATCTACCGACTGCCGCTGATGCTGTACCGCGACGACGCCGCCGCGCCTGCCATAAACCTAAGCTGGCCCGCCTCGCACTGCCCGAACTGTAAGGAAAAGGTGGCGAAGCGCGACAATATTCCCGTGCTGAGTTGGCTACTGCTGCGCGGCCGCTGCCGTCACTGCCACATGCCGATATCCGTACAATATCCGCTGATTGAAGCCCTCACCGGACTGGCTTTCCTGCTGTTAGCACTCCGCTACGTGCCAGCCTACAGTGAAGTGCAACTGGGCCTGTTTGCCCTGATGTTCGCCATTTTGCTCTGCCTGTCGGTGATTGATTTTCACCATCTGCTGCTGCCCGATCCGCTGGTGTTTCTGCTGCTGTGGAGTGGCCTTGCCGCGTCGGCAATGGGCTATCTGCCCCTGCCGCTGGCCGATGCCGTGCTGGGCGTGATAGTGAGCTGGGGCGTACTTAGCGCGCTGGGTTGGGGATATCAGAAAGCCCGTCGGATGGAAGGCTTGGGGTGGGGCGACATCAAACTCTTCGCTGCGGGCTCCGCGTGGTGTGGCCTGCAGGCCCTGCCGCAGCTGATTCTGGCCTCGGCGCTGTTTGGCATCGTGGCACATATTCTGTCAGTAATGCGCCGACGTCGCCTTAAACAGCCCACCGGGTCAGAGCCGCCCTACTTCCCTTTTGGGCCGTCCATTGCCTTGGCGACCCTGCTGCTGTTCCATCTAAATCTGTCGTGACGGGCATAGACAGTTTAGCGCTGGGCTAGATGAAATTGGCATTTAGCCATCTAAGCGTCTTGATTGCCATATGAAAACAGCGTGTTATCATCGGGGAAACTTAAGACCCTAATGCAGGCACGCCATGAGTAAAGCAGCGCTGATCCCACAAAGTAAACTTCCGGCCTTGGGCACGACCATTTTTACCCAGATGAGTGCCCTCGCCCAGCAGCACAATGCCATTAATCTGTCACAAGGTTTTCCCGATTTTGACGGCCCGGACTACCTCAAACAGCGCCTTGCGCATCACGTCAGTCAGGGTGCCAACCAGTACGCGCCGATGACCGGTACCGCCGCGCTGCGCGAAGCTATTGCCGAGAAAACGGCGCAGATTTATGGCTACGCGCCGGATGCCGCCAGCGACATCACCATCACCGCCGGGGCCACGGAAGCCTTATATATCGCCATCACCGCACTGATCCGCGAAGGTGACGAAGTGATTGCCTTCGACCCAAGCTATGACAGCTATGCACCAGCCGTTGAACTGGCGGGCGGGGTGATGAAGCGCATTCAGCTCCAGCCGCCGGAATTTAGCATCGACTGGGCGGCCTTTGCCGACCAAATTAGCAGTCGCACTAAGCTGGTTATTATCAATACGCCGCATAACCCTTCGGCAACGACGCTAAGTCATCAGGATATCGAGCAGCTTTGGCAGCACATCGCTGAGCACGACATCTTCGTGCTCAGCGATGAAGTCTACGAGCACATCTGCTTCGCGCCCGAAGGCCATGCCAGCGTGCTGCGCCACCCTGAGTTGCGCCAGCGCGCGATTGCCGTCTCCTCCTTCGGCAAAACCTTCCACATGACCGGCTGGCGCGTCGGCTACTGCATTGCCCCCGCGATCATCACTGCCGAATTGCGTAAAGTGCATCAATACTTGACCTTCTCCATCACCACCCCGGTGCAGCTGGCGCTGGCCGACATGCTGCGCCAAGAGCCGCAACACTGGCAGGCGCTGCCCGAGTTTTATCAGGCCAAGCGCGATCGTTTAGCCAAGGGCCTGGCGAACAGTCGCCTGAAAGTGCTGCCGAGCCAAGGCACCTATTTCCTGCTGGTCGATTACAGCGATGTCTCTGATTTAGATGACGTTGCATTCTGCCACTGGCTGACCGAACATGTTGGTGTCGCGGCGATCCCGATGTCGGTGTTCTGCGCCGCACCTTTCCCACACAAACTGATCCGGCTGTGTTTCGCCAAACAAGAAACCACGCTGGACGCTGCTGCGGAGCGACTGTGTCAACTTTAAAACTCTCATTACTGCAACAACCCTTGGTCTGGCTGGACGGCGAAGCCAACCTCGCCCACTTCGACGCCCTGCTGGCGCCTTTAACCGACCGCGACCTGATTGTGCTGCCCGAGATGTTCACCACCGGTTTCGCGATGCAGGCTCCCGACCGTGCACTGCCGGAAGTTCGCGTGGTGGAGTGGCTGCAAAAGTGGGCGAAAACCCTGAATGCCATGATTGGCGGCAGCGTCGCGCTGAACACCGATAAAGGCGCGGTAAACCGTTTCCTGCTGGTTGAGCCGCAGGGCAGAGTTCACTTCTATGACAAGCGCCACCTGTTCCGCATGGCCGGTGAGCACAACTATTATGTGGCGGGGAAAAAGCGTGAAGTCGTCGAGTGGCGCGGCTGGCGAATTCTGCCGCAGGTGTGCTACGACCTGAGATTCCCGGTCTGGTCGCGCAATCAGCAAGATTATGATTTGGCGCTGTATGTGGCTAACTGGCCAGCGCCGCGCAGCCGCCATTGGTCGGCATTGTTGACCGCCCGCGCTATTGAAAATCAGGCTTACGTCGCCGGTTGTAACCGCGTGGGGGATGACGATTACGGCCATCACTACAGCGGCGACAGCGTGATCATCAACCCGCAGGGGGAAGATTTGACCCGCGCCGAGCCGGGCGCAGCCATTGTGCTGAGTGCTGAACTGTCGCTGGAGGCGCTGCAAGACTACCGCGAAGCCTTCCCGGCGTGGCGCGACGCCGATACCTTCTTACGTCACGAGTAAACATCTATTCCGGCCAGAGATGGCCGGGATCTCTTACTGCCGAACTGGTTCGCATTTTCACCACGATTGGTCGCGCGTCATCCCCTTCCTGCTGTTTAGGGTTCTCTAACGTGGATCGCTTCTTGCATCCCTTTAATCCGCGAAAACATCTGACAGAGGCTTACTGATGACTATCACCTTTATTGCACACTCCACGCCCGAACCTGCGTTGTACGGCGCGATGGCCGCGATACTTGCTGAACTGCGCGCGTTACCGCTGTGTCACCTGCCCGTCACTCACGATGCCAAACGCTTCACTAATGCGCGCCAACACGTCACCGCACAGGGGCAGCAAGTGACCAGCGGGCTGGTGTGGCTGGAGCGCCTGACCGGACGCAGTCCCGGCGCAGAGATGGACTTCGATAGCCTGATAACCCGCGCCCTGCGTGAAGATATCGTTATTCCGTCCATTCAACCGCTGGACCGCGAGCTGGCGCTAAGAGCCGCCGAAAACGGCATCGAGGTTGAATCATTACAAGTGGTTAAACAGCAGGAAAAGTTCCATTTAGAGGATGTCGATACAGGAAAAATGCGCAGCAACGGCTGGGCAAGGGACATCTTCGGTCGCTGGGCTTTTGGCTCAGTATTACAGCCGGTGATGCGTGCGGGGCAGAAATTACGCGTCGCAATAGTGGGCGAAATGAGCGAGCACCGGGAGAGTTATCCGGCGCTGCTCGCTGCACTAGGAGACGCCGCCGATGCACTGGCATTGAACATTGAGGTGGTCGGCGTAGCGCCAACGCTGTCGGGCAGCCAGCTCGATAGCACGCTGTTTGATATTGATGGCGTTTTGTTACCGGGCCTGCTGCCCGCGCAGGGGGAAAACCCGCAAAATGGCCTGCTGGCTATCGCCACTTGGGCTTTGGATAATCGTCTGCCCGCGCTGGGAATTAATCAGGGAATGCATCACATGGTGGCGGCTCTCGGCCAGAAAACGCTCGGCCGCGAACGCGTGGTGATGCACGGGCCAGCCACCCTCAATGCCTTACAAACCTGCCTGCCGGTACCGCAAAACTCGGCGCGCAGCATGGGCAATCAGCAAATTTACAGCCAGCCCGGCAGTCGCATGGCGCAGATCCTCGGCCGTGAATCGACCCAGCGTTACAACCAGCGCTGGAGCCTCAACCCGGAACTGGTGGATGAACTGCAGGGCGCGGGCCTTGACGTCAGCGCCACCGGCGAAAAAGGCCGGGGTATCGCCGCCGTTGAGCTGCGCGATCATCCTTTCTTCGTCGGCATTCAGAGCCATCCTGAGCTGCAATCTCGCCGCGAGCGCGCCAGTTCACTGCTAATGGCCTTCCTGCAAGAGATCCGCAACAACAATCGACAACGCGACATCAGCCACGCCACCCTGAGCAAAAGCGTACGCCTCAAGCAGTCCTATTTCTCGATGGGATAGTGGGATGGAATAGTTGAATAAACCCTCTGGTGTTAGGCAGAGGGTTTGAGGAAGGGATTACTCCGCGAAGCTCAGCAAAGTATCAATGTAAGCCTGAGTCGCCACCGCGACATCCTCGACGGTGACGGATTCATCGGGGTGATGGCTGACGCCGTCTTTGCAGCGTACGAACAGCATGGCGACCGGCCAGCACTCGGCGATGGCGATGGCGTCGTGCCCCGCGCCGCTCGGCAGGAATAGCGACTGGCCTTGCAGATTTGCCACGCTGTGGCCCAAACGCTGCTGTAGCTCGGCGTCACAGGCGGTGGCGTCGATGCTGTAAAACTGCTCGGCGTCGAAGGTCAGCCCGCGCCGTGCGGCGATTTCTTGGGCTTTCGCCAGCAATTCCGCCAGCAAGGCGTTGAGAGGGGCATCCTGCGGGCCGCGCACGTCCAGCGACAGATTCACCTGCCCTGGAATCACATTGACCGCGCCCGGCAAGGCTTCGATATGCCCAACGGTCGCCACCAAATCCCCGCCTTTCGCCGAAGTGATAGCTTCAATGGCTAAGGTCCATTCTGCGGCGGCGGTCAGGGCGTCCTGACGCTGACCCATCGGCACGGTTCCCGCGTGTCCGGCATAGCCGATAAAACGGCAGTTCAGGCGGCGCGCGCCGTTGATCGCCGTCACCACGCCGAGAGGTAAATCCGCCGATTGCAGGCACGGGCCTTGCTCAATATGCAGCTCGAGATAGGCGCAAAAATCCTGCGGCGCACGGCGCGCAGCCAAGATATTCTGCGGGTCTAGCCCAATCTGGCGCATCGCGTTGGCAACGGACACGCCCTGCGCGTCGGTGCGCTCCAGCCAGCCTTCCGGCCAGGTGCCGGTCAGCCCACGGCTGCCGAGCAGCGTAATGCCAAATCTAGTGCCCTCTTCATCAGCAAAGCCCACCACTTCTACCGCCATCGGCAGACGAATGGCGTTTTGATGCAGATAAGCCACGGTTTCAATGGCGGTGAGCACCCCCAGCGGGCCGTCGTAGCGACCGGCATTGCGCACGCTGTCGAGGTGTGAACCCAGCAGCAGCGCGGGTGCGTCAGGGTTCAACCCTTCATAGCGGCCACAAATATTGCCGACGCTGTCGGTCCAGGTGCTCATGCCTACCGCCTGCATCCATTCGGCCACCAATTGGTTAGCCCGCAGATGCTCCGGCGACAGGTAAACGCGGGTCAGCTGACCCGGCGTTTCAGTGATTTCTGCCAGGGCATCGCAGCGCGACATCACGCGCTGCGCGGCCAGCAGCGTAGAAGCTGCAACCATTACTGGCCTCCCGCGTAGCTGTCCCACGCGGCCTGTGAACCCGCGCCGTATTTCGACGCAAAACCGAGACGATTGAGCACGGCTTCCAGCGCCACCAGCGTCTGCATCACGCAGTCTTTACGGGCGTTATAGCCCATGGTGCCGATGCGCCAGATCTTGCCGGCCAGCGGGCCAAACGAGGTGCCGATTTCAATCGAGAAATCGTTGAGCATCATCTGGCGCACCTGCTCGCCCGGAATGCCCTGCGGGATAACCACCCCCAGCACGTTATTCATGCGGTTGTTCAGGTCGCCGAACACTTCCAGACCCATGCCCTGAATCCCGGCCAGCAGCGCATCGCCGTGCAACTTGTGGCGCGCAATGCTGTTATCCAAACCTTCTTCAAGAATGATGCGGGCGCATTCGCGGGCAGCGAACAGCATGCTGGTCGCTTCGGTGTGGTGGTTGAGACGCTCCGGGCCCCAGTAATCCATGATCATGCCGAGATCAAAATAGTTGGAGTAGATCATCTCTTCATCGCCGTCGGCGTGCTCGGCGGTGCGAATCCCCTCCTCGACACACTTGCGGCGGCGGATCTGCTCTTCAAAGCGCGGGCCGATCGTTACCGGCGCGCTACCTGACGGGCCGCCGAGGCATTTTTGCAATCCGGCAGACACGGCGTCTAAGCCCCAGGCATCGGTTTCCAGCGGGTTGCCGCCGAAGGAGGCGGTGGCGTCAGAGTAGAACAGCACGCCGTGGCGGCGGCAGATCTCGCCGAGCTGCTCCAGCGGCTGCAACATGGTGGTTGAAGTGTCGCCCTGTACGGTCAGCAACCAGCGCGGTTTCACTGACTTGATGGCATCTTCAATCTGCTGCGGGTCGAACACTTCGCCCCACGGTGCCTCAATAGTGTGGACTTCGGCGCGGCAGCGACGGGCAATTTCACACAGCAGATGGCCGAAACGGCCAAACACCGGCACTAACACTTTATCGCCGGGGCGAATGCCCGACAGCAGAATGGCTTCAATGCCCGCGCGCGAGGTGCCGTCGATCAGGAAAGTCCACTGATTGTCGGTTTTATACAACGCGCGGTACAGCGCCATCACCTCGTTCATATAGCCGGTCATCACCGGATCGTATTGACCGATTAACTGGCTGCTCATCGCCCGCAGCACGCGCGGATCGGCGTTGATCGGCCCCGGCCCCATCAGCAGGCGAGTTGGCGGATTGATTTGGCCAAATTTCTGAATATCCAACATGGTTAGTCCTTTAAAGTCGTTGAGTAGGGTTGTGTTTTTCTCATCAGACCGCGACCTCGTTTAAGCCGCGCACTGACGCGATAAATTGTTTAAGTTCGGCGGTTTGCGGATTGGCAAACAGCGCCCGGCTTTCGCCCTGTTCCCACACGGTGCCTTGATGCATAAACACCACGCGGTCGCCCACTTCGCGGGCAAAATTCATTTCGTGCGTCACCAGCACCAGCGTCATGCCCTCTTTCGCCAGCTGCTCCAGCACTTTTAGCACTTCGCCCACCAGCTCGGGATCCAGCGCCGAGGTGATTTCGTCACACAGCAGCACTTTCGGGTTCATCGCCAGCGCGCGGGCAATGGCCACGCGCTGCTGCTGGCCGCCAGACAGGTTGGAAGGGTAATAGTCCATCCGGTCCGCCAGCCCCACTTTCGCCAGCATCTGCGCCGCCAGCTCGCGGCACTCGGCGGCTGATTTCCCCAGCACGCGGCGGGGAGCCAGCATGACGTTTTCCAGCGCGGTCATGTGTGGGAACAGGTTGAAGTTTTGGAATACCATGCCCACCGAGCGGCTGATTTCACGCGCTTGGGAATCGCGGTTGGTGATGGTCATGCCGCCCAGCTTGATGCTGCCGTCCTGATATCCTTCCAGCCCGTTAATGCAGCGCAGCAAGGTGCTTTTCCCTGACCCGCTGCGGCCGATAATCGAGATAACTTCACCACCGTCGATGTCCAGATCCACGCCTTTCAATACGTGGTTCTGACCGTAATATTTTTGCACTTGGTTAATCGTGATCAGCGGCATTATTTGTTCTCTCCACGCAGCGATTTTTCAAGATAGTGGCTGTACATCGACAGCGGATAACACATCAGGAAGTAGCCCAGCGCCACTAATCCAAACACTTTGAACGGCTGATAAGTCACGTTGGTCAACATGGTGCCGGCCTTGGTCAGCTCGACAAAACCGATGATTGACGCCAGCGCCGTACCTTTAATCACCTGCACCGAGAACCCCACCGTCGGCGCAATCGCAATCCGTAGCGCCTGCGGGGCAATGACTCGCCACAGGGTCTGGCTGAAACTCAGCCCCAGACAGCGGCAGGCTTCCCATTGGCCCTTCGGCAACGCTTCAATACTGCCACTCCAGATGTCAACCAAGTAGGCGCTGGTATAAAGGGTCAGCGCCAGCGCGGCGGCGGTCCATGGGCTGACATCAATGCCAAACAGCCCCAGTCCGAAGAAGGCCAAAAACAGCTGCATCAGCAGCGGCGTTCCCTGAAACAGCTCTGAGTACAAACGCACCGCGCGGGTCGGCCAGCTGCGCTTGGTCAGGCGAATCAACAACAGCGGCAAAGTCACTAATGTGCCGCCGATAAACGCCGTCAGCGACAGCAAAATGGTCCAGCGCGCCGCCAACAGCAGGTTGCGCACGATGTCCCAATCGGTAAAGGTCATCATCAGCTGTAACTCCCAAAGAAGCGGCGGCCTGCAAACAACAGCAGCTGACGCATCGCCACCGACAACAGCAGGTAGAACAGCGTTGTCACCAAATACACCTCAAAACTCAGGAAGGTGCGCGACTGAATTAAGTTGGCCGCGAAGGTCAATTCCTCATACGACACCTGCGACACCACCGACGAGCCGAGCATCACAATGATGCACTGACTGACCAGCGCCGGATAAATCCGCTTCAGCGACGGCGGTAGCACCACCCGCAAAAAGGTCTGGCTGCGGGTCAACCCCAGCACCCGCCCGGCTTCCCACTGGCCTTTCGGCGTCACCTGAATCCCGGCGCGGATGATCTCCGTGCTGTAAGCACCCAGATTAATCAGCATCGCCAGCAGCGCCGCCTCACCGGCGGTCATTTTCAGGCCAATGCCCGGCAGACCAAACACGATGAAGAACAGCTGCACCACGAACGGCGTATTACGGATGATTTCGACATAAATGCCCCACACCGCGCGCAGCGTTTTGTTACTGCCGCAACGGATGGCGGCCCCGCAGATACCGATTGCGATACCGCCAACCGTCGCCATGACTGTCAGCTGGATTGTGGTCCAAAGGCCGGACAACAGCTCCGGCATATACGGCCACAGCGCAAGAAAATTCAGCTGATAGGTCATGCTATTTCTCCCCTATCCTGCTTAGGAACCCAGATTCGCAGGCAGCGGCGCTTTCATCCATTTTTCGGAAAGCGCGTTGAGGGTCTTGTCAGCCACGGCTTGAGCAATCAGCGCGTTCACTTTGTCTTTCAGCGCCGGCTCGTCTTTACGCAGGCCAACGAAGCACGGCGAATCCTTCAGCAACACTTTAGAAACCGGCGCTTTTTCCGGGTTCTGGCGAGCAATCGCCGCCACCACTAAGTTACCCGTGGCGATAAGTTCCACCTGACCAGACAGGTAAGCCGACAGCGTGGTGTTGTTATCTTCGTAACGCTGAATTTTGGTGTCTTTCGGTGCCACGGCGGTCAGGGCCAGGTCTTCAACCGCGCCGCGTGTCACGCCAACGGTTTTGTTCGCCAGACCATTAAGGTCAGTGACGTTATCGCCCTTCGCGCCAAATACGCCGAGGAAGAACGGCGCGTAGGCATTGCTGAAGTCGATCACTTTTTCACGTTCGGCGTTCTTACCCAGACTTGAGATAACCAAGTCCACTTTGTCCGTTTGCAGGTAAGGCACGCGGTTGGCGCTGCTCACCGGAACCAGTTGCAACTTAAGTTTCATCTTGTCGGCGAGGTAATGCGCCATGTCGATGTCATAACCTTCAGGCTGCAAATCTTTGCCCACTGAACCAAACGGCGGGAAGTCCTGTGGCACCGCAACCCGCAGCACGCCGCGCTTTTGAATATCTTGCAGCTGATCGGCCATCACGCTCGACGCCTGGAAAACCAACATTGCTGCACCAACCCAAGCCAACAACCGTTTGTTCATTTTCATTAGATTATCTCCGGTGATTAAATTTGTGAAACGTTAGATTCTTATAAAATGTGTTTTGCAACTAATGTGCCAAAAACGATGAGTCTGGTGAAATAGCGCCACGGCCGCCCCTCAGGCGGTAAAAAGCCTGCTAGAAAAGGAGAGTTGGCGAAGTCAGTTGCCTCGTTACGGGGCAATGAGGTAAAAGAAGTGGGTGAGTTGTTGCACTGCCGTTGTGCGCAGGCACCAAAAAAGCGCCTGAAATGATGCACAACGGTGAAGCAGAGAAAAAAGAGGCGGGGTTTAGCGCTGTTCTAGCTCGTCGAGGTCGCTATAAAGGTCGCTGATTTGATGGATTCTTTGTCGGCCTGAAGCCAGCATTTCATGCAGCAAAGCATTGCTCAGCAGATTCGCCAAACTCATCGCCGCCGAGTAGGAGTCAAAGGCCGACACGCTGTCGAGGGAAGCCGCCAAATGCCAGCGCGCCATGGGTAACAGGGACTGCGCCTGAGGTTCACAAATCAGCAATACCGGCACATTCAAGGCTTGAAGCTGGCTGAGGATAGCCCTTGCCGCGCGCGGCCTGCGGCGAAACGCCACGAAAATCACCACGTCCTGCTCGGTTAAATCCACCAGCTCTTCCGCCAGCGTTTGCCCCGGCTGCGGCATCATCATCACGCCTTGACGCACCTGCACCAGCTGCTGGCGCAGGTGCAGCGCCACCGGATAACTGTTGCGGAATCCCAGTAAACGCACCTGCCGCGCCTTGCTCAGCGCAGCAATTACCGCGGTGAATTGCTGGTCATCAATCTGATTCATCCACTGGGTCAGATTGGCCATTTCCTGCTTATAGTGGCGCGATAACAGGGTGTTGCCCTGCACGGCATCGCGGCTGTCGGTCAGCGGCATGCCGCTCTGGCGCAGGGTGCGCACTTCGTCGCGCATATCGCGGTAGCTCGGGTAACCAAGACGCTTGAACAAGCGGCTGACCGTGGCTTTCGACACATCGCTCAGCCGCGCCAGCTCGGCGCTGTTGTAGCTCATCAGGTCATCAATGTTGGCGAAGATAAAGTCCGCCACCCGCTGCTCCTGCGGCGTCAGCTCGGGATAGTGCTCGCGCAGCCGCTCATCGATTTGTTTCATTGTTGCTCCTACGCAACTCTCGTTTCAGGGCGAACATATCATGCGCGGCATCTATCCTTGCAACATAAATTATTCACCAAAGTAGTGAATTCCTGCCGATGTGGAACATCTCTTGCTTGTTATTCAGCAGAAAAACAAGCCAAGGACCACCCATGATCAACAGTAATAGTTCGCCGCTCGGTATGGCGGTCACGCCTCATCATCTCGCCAGCCAAAGTGCGCTCGCGGTGCTGCGCGAAGGGGGGAACGCCATTGAAGCCATGGTCGCCGCCGCCGCGACTATCGCGGTGGTTTACCCGCATATGAACGGGCTGGGTGGTGACGGTTTTTGGCTGATTGTGCCGCCGCAGGGCAACCCGATTGCTATCGACGCCAGCGGCGCAGCCGGAACGCACGCCACGCTGGATTTCTACGCCGGTGAGACGCACATCCCCCATCGCGGCCCGAAAGCCGCCCTGACCGTGGCGGGCACCGTCGGCGGTTGGCACGAAGCCCTAAAGGTTTCTGCCGAGCTGGGGGGCGAGCAAAAGCCGCTGTCGCGCCTGCTGGGTGATGCCATTCGCTACGCCGCCGACGGCATTCCGGTGACCGCCTCGCAGGAGGCCGCCACGCGCGCCAAGCATCACGAGCTGCGCGACATCCGCTCCTTCGCCGACGTCTTCCTGCCCTATGGCGAGATCCCGCGCGCCGGTACGCGCTTTACCCAGCCGCAGCTGGCCTCGACGCTTTCCATGCTGTGCGAAGACGGGCTGGACAGCTTCTATCGCGGCGAACTGGCAGACAGCCTTGCCGCCGACATGCAGAAATTGGGCATGCCGCTGACCCGTGACGACTTAGCCGCCTATCGCCCGCAGCGTCGTAATCCGCTGCGCCTCAAACACAGCAAAGGGGAAATCTTCAACCTGACGCCGCCGACGCAGGGTTTGGTGTCGCTGGCGATCCTCGGCCTGACTGACCGCCTGCCGCTGGAAACCATGGATGAAGGCGCGACCATTCATAGCGTGGTGGAAGCCACCAAGCTGGCCTTCGGCCTGCGCGATCGCTACATCACCGACCCAAAAATGATGACTCAGGACGCCCAAAGCCTGCTGGCACCCGACTACCTCGACGCCCTCGCCACGCGCATTAACCCGCACTGCGCCGCCGACTGGGGCAAAGGCAAAGGGCCGGGCGACACGGTATGGATGGGCGTGATGGACAGCAGCGGGCTGTCGGTTTCCTTCATCCAGAGCATTTATCACGAATTTGGTAGCGGCGTGGTGCTGCCGGAGAGCGGCGTGCTGTGGCAGAACCGCGGCGCCTCGTTCAGCCTCGACGCCGACCACCTGCTGGCGCTGGCGCCGGGCAAACAGCCTTTCCACACCCTCAACCCCGCCGCCGCGCGCCTGTATGACGGGCGCACCATGGTTTACGGCGCAATGGGCGGCGACGGCCAGCCGCAGACCCAGGCGGCGGTGTTTATCCGCCACGTGGTGCAAGGCCAGTCATTGCAGCAGGCGATCAGCGGCCCGCGCTGGCTGCTGGGCCGCACCTGGGGCGAAAGCTCGGACTCATTAAAGCTGGAGGGGCGTTTCGAACACGCCACGCTAGCCGGTCTGCGCCAGCGCGGCCACGAAGTAGAACTGCTGGCGGATTACAGCGAGGCGGTCGGGCACGCGGGGGCGATTGTGCGCCACACCAACGGCATGTTTGAAGGCGCGTTTGACCCACGCAGCAACGGCAGCGCTGCCGGATTCTAATTTTTGACAGGGGAAACACTATGAGCAAAACAACATCGCGCCCAGCCGACTGGGCCGCCTACATCAGCCAGATGGAGTCCGTGCTGGCGCTAGAGCTCGACGACGCCCGTCGTCGGGAATTATTGGCACAGTTCAGCCGCATCGCGCAGATGGCGCAGCCGCTGATGGACCTGCCGCTCGACCCGCGTCTGGAGATTGCCGGGGTTTATCGCGCATGAAAACCTATGAAGAGTTGACCATCAGCCAGCTGCACCACGCGCTGCAAAGCGGCGACCTATCGGCCACTGACATCGCCAGCGCCACCTTGGATAATATTGAGAAGAGTGACCCGACGCTCAACGCTTTTACCCACGTCACCGGCGATCGCATGCTGAGCGAAGCGGCGAAAGTCGACAAACTGCGTGCCAGCGGCGGCACTTTACCACCGCTGGCCGCCGTGCCCTATGCGGTGAAAAACCTGCTCGACGTCACCGGGCAGGTAACGCTGGCGGGAGCCAGCCTCAACAGCAATAATCCGGTCGCCAAACAGGATGCGTGGACGGTTTCACGCCTTGCCAGCCAAGGCGCGCTGCTCTCCGGCATGCTGAATATGGATGCCTACGCCTACGGCTTCACCACCGAGAACAGCCACTACGGCGTGACCCGCAACCCTCGAGACACTTCACGCATTGCGGGCGGCTCTTCCGGCGGGTCCGCCGCAGCCGTGGCTGCGGGCTTGGTGCATTTCAGCCTCGGCAGTGACACCAACGGCTCCATCCGCGTGCCCTCTTCTCTCTCCGGTATTCTGGGGTTGAAACCCACTTTCGGCCGCATCTCCCGCAGCGGTAGCCAGCCGTTTGTCGCCAGCCTCGACCATATCGGCCCACTGGCCCGCTGCGCCTCTGACCTGTCTCAAGTGTATGACGCCATGCAAGGCACCGACCCGCAGGATGCTTTTCAGGCCGACAAACCCACCACCGAAACCTTCAGCCGCCTGACCCGCGGGCACCAGGGCCTTCGCACGGCGGTGCTCGGCGGTTATTTCTCAACTTGGTGTGACGACGACGCCAAAGCCGCCGTGAAGCAAGTCGCGAAGGCGCTGGAAGCTCAAGAAGAGGTGGAGATGCCGCAGGCCGAACTGGCGCGCTCGGCGGCATTCCTGATCACCGCTTCCGAAGGCGGCAACCAGTATTTGCCGCTGCTGCGCGCCATTCCAGAACAGTTCGAACCCTTATCCCGCGAACGTTTATTAGCCGGGGCGATGATCCCCGCCGCGTGGTATGTTCAGGCCCAGCGTTTCCGCCATCAGTTCCAGCAGAAAATTCTGCCGCTGTTCGAGCACTGGGACATCTTGATCGCCCCTTCGACGCCGTGCAGCGCCACGCTGATTGGTCAGGAAACGATTCATATTAACGGCACCGACCTGCCAACCCGCGCCAGCATGGGCATGTTGACTCAGCCCATCTCCTTCCTTGGTTTGCCAGTGGTTTCGGTACCAGTGCAAACCGCCAGCGGCCTGCCGATTGGCTTACAGCTGATTGCCCCACCGTGGCGTGAAGACCTCTGTCTGCGCGCCGCGTGGGCGCTTGAGCAACAGGGCGTGGTGAAGGTGTTGACCTCACCGGTAACTGAATAATTTGACCAGAGAAGAAAAAATGAAAACTGACAATATTGACCGCCCGGCGATTTTGGCCGAAATGAACGCCGCGTTTTACCGTTATGAGCAGGCGTTGATCAGCAATGATATTGACGTGCTCGACGAGCTGTTCTGGCACGACCCGCGCACCGTACGCTTCGGCGCAGGCGAGAATCTATACGGCATCGAAGCCATTCGCGCGTTCCGCGCCTCCCGCCCTTCACAGGGTTTGGACCGTGATTTGGTCAATACCATCATCACCACCTTCGGCGACGATATGGCTGTCGCCAGTACCGAGTTCCGCCGCGCAGGCAGCGACAAAATCGGCCGCCAGCAGCAGACATGGGTGAAGATGCCGAGTGGCTGGAAGATCGTGGCGGCACATGTCAGTTTGATGGTTTGACCGAACCATGGGCGGTTCAGCTTTTGGAAAGCTGAGGAAACTTTCTTAACTTCAAATTCAAAACCGTGGGCGCCGGCCCACACCG